>CAWHDZ010000001.1:0-19361 GCA_963828255.1 uncultured delta proteobacterium
CCTAAACCGTAGGCCACGTGTTCGAGTCACGTCGGGGCCACTCAAAAATAAAGGAGTTAGCTTGGCTCCTTGACGTTCGTGACGGTCCAGGCTGCCCACTTCGTGACGCCTTCGTGACGGGCGCCACGAAGTGGAGGCCGACCGTGACGAAGAGGAAGAAGGTCGTCGAAGTCGAGACGAAGTTGACTGGCGGTGAAATCAGGTACGGGGCCGATGGGACGCCCACCTACTACCTGCTGAAGCGGTCGAAGGGCGCCAGGCCGCACAACGCGGTGGGGCATGACGAAACGACCGCCCTGGCCGCGCTGCACGCCTACCTGAAGGATCCGCTGGGCTGGATGGCCGGGCTCCACGTAGAGGCCGAGGCCGCCGCCGATCCCGTCTACCTCTCCAAGGCGCAGGTCGCCGCCTACGAGACGGCGAGGCTGAAGCCGACCGACAACCGCATCCCGAACTCGCCGAAGTGGTTGGACGAGAAACTGGCCGCACTCCGCTGGTGGTCGGACGCCCTGAAGGACGGTCGCGGCCGCGCCCGCGACCTTCGGCAGGTCACCCTGAAGGCCCACGTCCTGCCGGCGCTGGAGGGTGACCCGGAGAAGGGCATCCCTGCGGCGAAGGGCGCACGCCTCAAGCGCGAGGCCATCAAGGACCTCTACGCCTGGCTGCGGCAGCGCGGCCTCGTCACCGCCGCCCAGGGTCCCGTGGCGACCCTGGCAGTCGGCCAGGGCGGCGTGGCGCTCGCGAAGGGCACGAAGCGCGTCCCGCTCTCGACCGAGGTCGCGAAGGTCACGAACCACCTCCTCGCGCAGGGCTCGCGCTTCGGGCACGCCCTGGTCGTCTCCGCTGCGACCGGATGGCACGACACCGAGATCGACCGCCTCGCCCGTGGAGGCCACGTCATCGACGTGCCCCAGCTCCAGCGCGAGCCGGGCGTGGCGGCCATCCTGCACAACCCGATGCACGAGCGCCGCAAGAAGGAGAGGCTTTACCAGAAGGTGTCGGCGACCACGGCCACCTCGGCCCGTGCCCTCATCGAGCCGAACGGCCTGGGCGAGCGGGAAGGGATCTCCCTCCGCTGGTACAAGGATGCAGTCGTCACGGCGTGCCGCGAGGTGAAGGTCGACAAGTTCCATCCTGCCTGGATGCGGCATGCTCGCGCCACCAAGGCCCTGGAGGCGAAGTACGATCCCGAGGAGGTCGCCAAGATGAGGGCGAACCTCGGTCACGCCGAGGGCAGCCAGATGCTGGAGGACGTGCACGCCCACGGGATGGTCCCGCCGTACATCCCGAGCATCCTCGACGCGCAGGTCAAGCCGGCGGTGAGCGAGGTCGAGGCCCTGCGGCGCGAACTGGCCGAGTTGAAGACCTTGATGAAGAAGGCGGCCGGCAAGGGTCGTTAGCGCCAGAGGTCGGCGACCAGGGCGCCTCGGTCACGCCGGGGCGCCTCTTCTTGTGCGAGGTCGCCGAGTCGAACCCGTCGCGGGTAACGCGCTCGACCTCGGCCAGGGGGATCTTGGTGCGGCCCTTGAGCTGGACGGTCCTCATCGCCCCGCTGCCGACCAGCCGGGGGAGCGTGTCCCGGGGGCAGACCCCGAGGAGCTTGGCCGCTGCGCGGAAGCTCAACAGCATCGGGGGGCTCCTCGACGGCACGCTGGCGGGCGGTGCCGCCACCGGCCGGGGAGGGAGGCTCTCCCCCTCCAGGCCCGCGCCGGCGAGGGCGCAGTCGAACGTGAGCAAGGACAACTCCGCTGCGATGTCCTCGTCTGTGCGAATCACGCCGCAACCTTCACGTCCGGGGTGAATGTGGATGCCCGGGGGGATGGCCCAAAGGGTAGGGGGACCTGCTCAGCCGACCCGGGGCGCGCTCACGAACGAGGAGCTGCGCGATGACGACGACGGAATCGTACACGGGCGCAACGGATCCCGCATCACCCGGAAGATCGTGAGGGCAGCACCCGCGGTGTAGGTGGAGTGCTGAACTTGGGGACGTAGAGCGCCCCGGCACCGGCCGGCTTGGGAGAGCTGCCCAGGGCGGGGCGGCAGGAGGGGACTACGCGGTGAAGTACGGCTTCACCCTCGCCCACGTCGTCGGCGGTGCCGGGGGCCGGGATGGGCTCGACGGTGAGGTCGGCCTCCAGCGACAGCTCGTGGCGTTCCTGCTCGGCGACGGCCCGGGTGGAGCGGCAGACCGCCATCGCCCCTGCGGGTAGGGAGCAAACGGTTACTTTGTCCCACGAATGAGTATTTCACCGCTCTGCCCTGGCATTTCTGTTCGCCTGCGCTGTACTGGAATTGCACAGGGGGACGAACGAAATGCCATTACGGATCGAGCAACCCAAACCGCCGACGAGGATGAGTTGCCTCAATTGCCAGTTGCTGGGACGACGCAAGCTTCTCTGCTCCAAGAGGGATGTGTGCAAGGACTTGCCGATAGCTTTTCCGGTAGCTCCCTTGATGCTGGTTGGCTGGGTTGGAACCGTGGTCGCGTTCGTCCTCTCCGCAAGGTGAGCGACGAGGCGCCTCCGTCCAGAGCTTGAGGCGAAGCCGGCTTCTTGCGGCCACCTTCAACCCCGCCGCGGCCGGTGGTGGGACGGCGTGGGTCAGGACGTCTTGAACATGGAGTGGTAGCGGGCGCGCAGCTCATCCCGGCCATCGCCCACGCGGGCAGGCGGTGCGGCGGCCTGGCGCGGGCCGCAGCTTGGGTACAAGAGCTGCGCCGTGTAGATCTCCCTCCGGCTGACCAGGGGGATGAGCTGGCCGTCTTCCGTCTCGCGCACCTTGTTGGGTGCGGTCTGGAAAAGCTCGCGGACCTCTGCGTCCGTGAGCGGAGCGTCGATGTCTGGTGGGCGTCGGAGAATCACGGCCTGCCTCCTGCTCGCGTGAGCGCGGCGTAGGCCAGCCGCTCGGTGCGAAACGGGCCGGCCGCGGGCCGCTCGGCGGTCTTGCCGTAGGCGTCGCGGACGTTGACGGTCAGGTAGAACCCCTTCGCGCCGCGGGGGAGGTTGTTGTCGCACCCCGGCGCGTAGGCCAGGTAGAGCACCGAGGCGCCGCGGAGGTTGGCGGTCATCCGCGCCTTCCCTTCGTCATCGCGACCAGCTCGCGACGGCGCGCCTGTTCGGCGAGCGTCGGTGGCCGCTCCTGCGCCACCATGCCGCGAGGGACCAGTTCGACCGTGTAGACCGTGCCGCAGGCGCACGTCGCCGCCGGGATCGTCGGGTTCAGGTGAACGATGGCGCTCGGCCCCGTGCGCGGGCACGTCGTGCAGACGAAGGCTTCGAGCCAGGCGCGAACTCGGGTCCACCAGCTCCGGTCGCTGAAGTCGGTCATCGTGTCGGGGCGAGCGGAGTGCAGGGCCTGCTCGGCCTGCGTGACGGGGGTCTTCATCGAGCGACCCGGCGGGAGGGGTGGACGAGGATGGAGAAGCAGCTCCGAGTCGTTCTGGAGCGTGGCGAGCGTGGCGGCCAGCACCTCGGCGTCCGCGGGGTGGAGCGGGGGCTTCGTCGTCGCGATGCGCTTCACCGCCCGGCGGATGCAGGTCTTGACCGCAGACACATCGGCCCGGAGTCCGAAGTCGGGGTTGGACTTGGTGCGCTTGTAGTAGGCGCGGGCGTAGGCGGCGTACTTCGCCTTGTCGTCGTCGGTGCGGTAGGGCTTCGAGGGCATGGGTGGAGGTGCTCCTTGGACTGCGGGTTGCCCGGCTCACGGCCGGGAGGTTGTTGGGGTTGCGCGCCGAGGGAACGGGGGGCGCTGCTGGGGTGAACCAGGCGGCAGGGCCGGGGCGGGACGCCGTGGACCGAAGGCCTTCGGGTCGTTCGGCTATTCCACCTTGTGGCCGGGTCTACTGTAGACGACCTATCGCCATACGGCCCACGGTCCAGATGGTCATCTCCCACCTGATACTCAAGCAATACCGACGGCCCGCGGAACATGAATTGCTCCCCCGCGGGTGGGCCAATCGGAGTCGGAAAGTGGTGGTCCGAGTGGTCCGAGTGGTCCGGTCGGAGTCCGAGTCCGAGTCCGAGGCCCGGTCTGGCGGTGGTTCATGTTCCGCACCCTGGCGGTAGAGCTTCTGCACAAGGCGATGAAGCTCACCACCGCCTGCCACGCCACCCACCGCCCCGGAGATGTCGATTCCGAAACCCTTGAGAATCCAGAACACCTACCTCACGCACACCGACCGACTCAATGTCGCAGCGAGGGCGTGCGCATGGGCGGGGGAAATGGCCGAAGCCGAAGCGGCTGCGGTCGTCGAGCTGGCCGGCGGGTACCTCTCGGCCGAAGTTCAGGCGGGGCTGGACGCCTTCCCGGGGGAGACGCCGTGACGCAGATCAGGGTCAGCGGAACGCGCAGCGCGGGCGGGCCGACCCCGAGGCCGGTCAGCTCGAAGCCTGCGCCGAGAGGGACGTTGGCGAGGCAGGCCGCCAACCTCAAGACCGAGGCCGTCGCCAGCATGGCCGACCCGGCCGTCGTGCGCGACCGCCTGGCGCTCACCGAGAAGCACCTCGAAGTCCTCGACCAGATCTCCCGCGGCCTGCCGGTGAGGGACGCGGTGGCCGTGCTGGCCGCTGCGCGGCTTCGCCTCGACTTCTCCTGCGCGAAGCCCCAGCAGAGCGTGGCCGTCGATCAGCGCGTCCTCTACACGTTCATCGACCCCTACGCCGAGCCCGGCGCTGCCGCCGTCGAGGTGCAGGCCGCGCCGCCGAAGCTCTTGCAGGCCACGGGCGAGACGGCGAACGACTTCGCCGACCGCGTCGCGCGGCAGCGCGAGGCCGAGCTGCACGGGAAGGCGTAGCCCGTGGCGCTCACCGCCCACGCGGTGGTGCCGCTGGCCGGCTTCCAATACCGCTGGGAGCGAGCAAGTACGCCCGGGATGCAGATCTGCCGCCACGCCGCCGATGCGCTCGGGATGCCGGAGGTGCCGGGCAAGTTCCTCGCCCAGGTTGATTGGCTGGTTCTTTGCTGCCCGGTCCAGCTCGACCAGGTCACCCTGAACCCCGAGGACTACCGCTACTACGCCGCCGTGACACGGGCCTTCTCGATGTCGGCGTGCCGTGGCGACCGGGACTTCGAGGCCCGGCTCTGGAAGATGCGCGCCTTCCACGGCCCCTGGACCTCGCACGCCGTGCCGCTCGGCGTGCTCTGGTTGACGTACTTGACGACGATGTCGCCGACGAGCTGATGTCGGCGTAGACGAACGGGACCGACCTTCTCGACGCGCCTCCCTCGCGTCCTGGTCGGTCCCCAGGATGAGCCCCGAGCACCGCAGCCGCGTCAGGCACGGCGGTGGTGCTCGGGGTCGTCCGTTTCCTCCCCCCACAGCTCTCGACCTTGCCCACCACGATGCCGATGATCGGCGCCTGGGATGGGCGTCGTCCGTCGCGGACGGTCGGGGTGATCCCCGAGGGCGGCTGGTCGGCCGCGGGGCAGTACGGGGCGCTGACTGCGTCGAGGCGGGGTGCGGCGGCCTTGCACGGGAGACGGCGTGAGGCCTTGCCGCGAACGGCCCCCCCATCCCCTGCCGGCAAGCCCATGAAGCTCCTCAACCTGCTGGGCCTTGTCGTAGACGACGGACGGTGGCAAGGGGCGGGGGGGAGGCCGCGAGGCCACGGTCGCCGTGAACGAGAGGGGTGCCCCCGGGATGGAGGCGCCCTTCTCGTGGTCGGGGGCTACGCCACCTCGGTCACGAGCGCCCCCGCAGCTCGCAGGAACGGCGGTCAGGGAGGCGCCGGGGCCGGGGATTGACGAGCGTCGGGCTGCTTGGCAACCTCCGGGACATGTCCCGGCGTGATCCGTACCGGAAGCGCCTCCAGAACCTCTTGAACAGCGAGGCCTTGAAGACCCACGAGGAGATCCACTCCACCAAGGAGACCCGCAAGGGGCTCCCCGAGGAGATCCGCTCGTTCATGGCCGACCTCGCCCCAGGTGGCTGGATCGACAAGTTCTGGAAGCTGCGCGAGTCCTTCGATTCTGAGGAGCAGACCCTTCTCACCCTGCGGCTGGAAAAGGACATGCCCTGGGAGGAGGTCGCCGGGGTCATGCGGGCCGACGGCGAGCCGGCCACGCCCGCCGCCCTCCGGGACCGCTTCGAGCAGCTCATGGAGAAGCTGCGACGGCTGGCCCGCCAGCAGGGGCTCGTGGAGTAGTCGGGCAGGCGCGAGGCCGCCATCATCCCCCGGCCGGACGGCTATCCGGCGACCCCGTTGGGGATCTCCACCCAAGTCCGGCGTTCACGTAGGGTGAAGTCCCTGCGCAAGGAGAGCCCCGTGACCCGACTCGTCGCCGCCATCGCCATCACGTTGTCCATCACCGCCTGCGCCACGATGGGCATCCGACCGAACTCCCCGTGAGCAGCGACGGGACCTCGGAGATGATCTGGCAGTGGTCGGAGTCGGAGACGAAGGCGACCTCGTTCATCCCCTTCGCGGCCTACGTGGGCGGCGCCGGCGCCACCGGCACGACGACGAAGATTGTGGCGCGCTTCGGGGCCGACGGTGTCCTGCGCGAACTGCTTCGCGGCGGGGCCACCGTCGACATCACTTCCGGAACGGTGATGCAGGGGTACAAGTCCGTAGGAGAGCAGAAGGCGACGCCCGGGGAACTGGCGCCGATGCCCACGTCCCGGCCCGGCACCGGCGCTCGGTGCGACAAGGCATCACCGTGCGAGGGACGGTGGATGCAGTGCGTGTTGATGGAGGGCAAGGACTACGGCTACTGCACGGGCACCGCTCCGACGAAGTAGGCGGTCGCCCTGCGCCGGGCCACGAAGCTGGTGGGTCCGGGCGACGCTGCCAAGCTTCGTGACGTTCTGCTCGGTGCGCAAGCACCTTCGTGACGCCTTCGTGACACGGCACCCTCAACCACCCCCGAGGACACCCAAGAAAACCCAGCAAGAAGCGCAAGTGCATGATGTGACTGATCGTCAAATTGGTTTCCTAAACCGTAGGCCACGTGTTCGAGTCACGTCGGGGCCACCACTTTCCCCGGGGCGGCAGGGCCCCAACGTTTCACTGGCGGAGCGGGACCGGGATCTGGTCGAGTCCGGTCCCATGCTCTCCGGCAGCATCGCGGCCGCGCTGGGGGGAGCTCACCGAGGGATTGAACCTCATCGCCCGCCCGATCGTGCCCTGCCTCAGCATCCCGCTCCCCGGAGGGGAGAGGAGCACGGGCCTGGGCGATCAAGGGCCGGCGGACGGCGAGGCCGCCATTCCGTCCATGAGCGCCTGGAAGCGGGGCTGCCCGCGCAGCGACGAGAGGTCGGGGTCGCGTTCCATCCACTCCCTGTTCCGGAACCCGGCCCGCACCACCTCCTCGAGGCAGGTGAGCGCATCGTCGAGGGCGCCCTCGACGGCGTAGAGGCAGGCCACGTTGTAGCGGACCCCGGCGTCGAGCGGGTCGATGGCGAGCGCCTGCCTCGCCCAGTGGAGCCCCTCCTCCCGCCGCCCGGTGCGGGCCAGGCAGACGGCCCGCATCGTCGCGGCCCTCGGGTCGTCGGGGTTCATCTCCATGTGGCGCTCGCAGACTCCGAGCGCGACCCGGTAGGCCTCCGCCGCGGCCTCGCTCGCTCCCCCGGCCTCGCTGGCCTGGGCGGCGAAGAAGGCCGCCTGGTAGTCCTCCCGGACGGCGTTCGCCTCGCGGCAGAGGCGGGCGGCCAGCTCGTGCCGCCCCTGCTGGAAGCAGGCGCGGGCGTAGAAGTAGCGGGCCTCCGGGCGGGAGGGATTGGCCGCGATGGCGATGAGGAACTCCTTCTCGGCCTCCTCGACGCGCCGGGAGAGGAAGAGGGTGAGCCCGCGGGCGGCGTGGGCCTCGGCGAGCCCCGGATCGAGCTCCAGGGCCCGGAGGCTGGCCGCCTCGGCGATGCGGAGCTGCTCCCCATCCGGGGACGGGTAGAGCATCTGCAACTGGGCCGCGCCCCCGGCCAGGCCGGCGTGCGCCGGCGCGTAGAGCGGATCGACCTCGGTCGCCTTCGAGAACATCTCGCAGGCGAAGCGGAGGTTGGCCTTCCGCGGGACCTTGAGGAACTGCCGGGCGCGCTGGCAGAAATCGTAGGCCCGGGCGTCGGCGGTCGGAACCCGACGCACACGCACCGGCACCGAGGCCACGGCGGCCGGGGCGCGGGAGAGCTCCTCGATGGCGGCCTCGATCCCGGGAAGGGCCTGCCCGGCGTCCCGCGGCCGGTCCACCGGGTCCTTCTTCAGCATGAGCTGGAGGAGGGGTCCGATCGAGGGGGCGCCCGCGACCTCCAGGGCCGGCGCCGGTTCGGGGCCCTGCGCGGTCCGGCCTCCGTCGTCCAGGAAGGGTGGTTCCCCGGCCAGCAGCCGGTGGAGAAGGACGCCGAGAGCGAAGACGTCGGTCCGCTCGTCCTCCGGGGCGCCTCGCCACTGCTCGGGGGCCATGTACGCCGGCGTTCCGCCGCCGGACCGCGCCTGACCGAAGGCGTGGGCCAGCCCGAAGTCGAGGACCTTGACCGCGCCGTCCTCGCAGAGGAAGACGTTGGCCGGCTTGAGATCGCGATGGACCACTCCGTTCGCATGGGCGTGCGCCACCGCGCGGGTCGTGGCCAGGACGATGCGCAGCGCCTCCGAGGGCGGGAGGGGCCCGTAGTCGAGCCGCTCGGCGAGGGTCCAGCCGCGCAGGAGCTCCAGCACCAGGTAGGGGCCGTGGGCGCCCTGCCCGACGTCGAGGAGGGAGACGATCCCGGGGTGGACGATCCTCCCCGCGACCTCCGCCTCGTGGAGCAGGCGCGCCTCGCGGATGCCCGCCTTCCCGCCGGGGCGAACCGCCTTGAAGGCCACGTGCCTGCCGGACTGCCGGTCCACCGCCTCCCAGACCACGCCGAAGCCGCCCCGGCCAATCTCGCGGACCAGCTCGACCGGCCCGACCTTCACTCCGGGTGCGAGCCAGCTGCTCCATCCCTCCCCCACCTCGGAGGGCGGGGCATCCGCCAGTTCCTCGAGCAGGCGGGTCACGGCTCCAGGCGCCGGGCGCCCCTCGTCCCTCATGCCAGGAAGGATATCAGCACCGGGGGACTGGACCCCGCCGGTCTTTTCGGCTTTGGGTAGACCACGATGGCATCCCCGGGAAACCCGCGACTCCGCCCCGCCGCCGTCCCGCCGCCGGTGCTCGGCGTCCTCCGGAGGCTGACGGATGCCGGCCACCGCGCCTGGCTGGTCGGGGGCGTGGTCCGCGACCTCCTCCTCGACCGCACCCGCCACGATCCCGGCGAGTTCGACGTGGCGTCGAAGGCCACTCCCACGGAGGTGCAGGCCCTCTTCCGCAAGGTGATCCCGACCGGCATCGACCACGGAACCGTGACCGTCGTCGAGGGAGGGGCGCGGGTCGAGGTGACCACCTTCCGCGGGGAGGAGGCCTACGTGGACGGACGCCGCCCGAGCCGGGTCACCTTCCACGACGACCTCGAGGCCGACCTGGCCCGGCGCGACTTCACCGTGAACGCCATGGCCTGGGACCCGCTCTCGGGGGAGCTGCGCGACCCCCACGGTGGCAGGGCCGACCTCGCCCGGAAGCTCATCCGGGCGGTGGGCGACCCGCGCGAGCGCTTCGCCGAGGACGGGCTCCGCCCGATGCGGGGCGTGCGCTTCGTCTCCCAGCTGGGATTCCGGCTCGCACCGCAGACCCGCGACGCCATCCCGGGGGCGCTCCAGGTGGTCGCCCTGGTCTCCCGCGAGCGGGTGGCGGAGGAGCTGTCGCGACTGCTCGTCGGGCCCCACGCCGCCAGCGGGATCGCCGCCCTCGCGGCCACCGGCCTCCTCCCGGTCGTGCTGCCGCGCCTCGCCGCCCTGCCGACCGCCCGGGTCCGGCACGCGCTCGCCGTCGCCTCCGAGCCCTTCCCGACGCCCCGAGGCGCCGTTCCGGACGAGGCGCGGGAGCGCTGCCGCCTGCTCCGGATGGCTGCGCTCCTCCATGTGCTCCCGCCGGAGGAGGCCATGCAGGCGGTGGTCGAGCTTCGCCTGCCCAACCGGCTCGCCACCGGCGTCGTCGCCCTCTCGGGCGGCCGCTGCGGGCTCGACGAGAAGGGGCCATCCGAAGGAAACGGTGGCCACGCGGGAACGAGGCGTTGGCTCGCGTCGGTCGGGCGCGAGCGGGCCCCGCTCTTCCTCGCGCTCTGGAAGGCCGACGCCCGGCACCAGGGGGCGCGGACGGCGACGCGTGTCGCCGAGGTCCGGAGATTCGCGGCCAGGGTGGCGGCCGAGCTCCGCAGCGGCGCGCCGCTCTCGGTCGCCGAGCTGGCGCTGGGCGGGAAGGAAGTCATGGACCTCCTCCCCGGAATATCGGGGAGGGACGTCGGGGAGGCCCTGCGCCTCCTCCTCGACGAGGTCCTGGAAGTGCCCGCCACGAACACGAAGGCCCGCCTTTCCGCCAGGTTGCGTTCCTGGGGGGAGGGGCGGCCGGCGGACCTCGCGGGCGCCGGGAAGGGTTGACCCGACGCGTCGTTTTCCGGAGCCGCCGGGGCAGGGCGGGACTATCATCCCAACCCGTCCGGAAGCCCCCCACCATGCCCCAGCGCATCCTCTGCATCGAGAGCGACCTTCCCTTCCGCGCGCGCGTCCGCCGGCTCCTCGAGTCCGATGGCTTCGCGGTGGACGAGGCATCGTCCGGCCTGGCAGGCATCCAGCGGGCGCTCAACCTGCCCCCCGACCTGGTCATCGCGGACGTCCACCTCCCGGACATCGACGGCGTGGAGATCGCCAGCCGCTTGAAGCAGGAGAAGGCCCTGGCCAGCGTGCCCTTCCTGGCGCTCGGTGACGCCGCCAGCGAGCACGACCTGGCGCTCGCCGCCGGGGCCGACGCCTTCCTGGCCCGGCCGGTGGACGACGCCCGGCTGCTGGCCGAGGTCCACGCGGTGCTGGGAGGGCAGCGGGAGCGTCTTCCGGAGGCCGGGGAGCGGGCCGGGCTCCGCGCCCTCTCCGCGGCCATGGTGAACCACCTCGAGCACGCCCTCGAGGACGCCCGGGGGTGGGAGGAGCGCTGCCTCGAGCGGGACCGGCTCAGCCGCATCTTCATCGGCAACCTGGCCCACGAGCTCCGCACGGCGCTCACGCCCATGTCGGGGTACCTCAAGATCCTCGCGTCCAACAAGCTCGGGCCGCTCTCGGCGCAGCAGGCGCGCATCCTCGAGTCGATCCAGGGAGCCACCGGCCGCCTCACCCGCGTGGTGGAGAACCTGTCCGACTTCGCCACGCTCCAGTCCTCCGACGCGGCGCTCTTCCCCGCCGACGTCGATGCCGACGCCCTCGCCGAGGAGGTGGTGGCCGACCTCCGCCCCGCCATCCGCGAGGCCCGGCTCCACGTCGCCGTGCAGAAGGCCGGGGGCGGCCCCATCACCGCCGACCCCCGCAAGCTCCGGCAAGCTCTCGCCAACGTCGTGGGCAACGCCGTGAAGTTCTCCCCGCACGGCGGCGAGGTGCTCGTGGAGGTCCAGCGCGACGACAGGGCGCTGCGCTTCGCCGTGTCGGATCAGGGGCCGGGCATCGTTCCGCAGGAGCAGAAGCACGTCTTCGAGCCCTTCTCCCACGCCGCGGGGAAGGACGAGAGGGCCAAGCACCCCGGGAGCGGCCTGGGACTCCCGGTGGCGCGGCGCATCGTCGAGGCCCACGGGGGGACCATCTCGCTGGAGAGCCCGCCGCGCGCCCAGTCGGAGGGGGTGCGGCGCCAGTTCACCGGCTCCAAGTTCGTCCTCGAGATTCCCCTCCAGGCGGCGACGGGCTAGGCCGGTGCGGGTGCTCGTGGCCATGTCGGGCGGCGTGGACTCGTCGGCCGCCGCGGCCCTCCTGGTCGCCCAGGGGCACGAGGTGCTGGGCGTCTCCATGCGGGTCCGCGACGCCTCCGACCCTGCCCGGGGGCGCTCCTGCTGCTCCCCCGACGATCTCGAGGACGCCCGCGCGGTGGCTCGCCACCTGGGGATCCCCTTCTACGTCGCCAACGTGGAGGAGGAGTTCGGCCGGCGCGTGGTGGACCGCTTCGTGGACGACTACCTGGCCGGGCTCACCCCCAACCCCTGCATCACCTGCAACGCCGAGGTGAAGTTCGACTGGCTGCTGCGCCGGGCCCGCGCGCTGGGGGCCAGGCTCGCCACCGGCCACTACGCGCGGGTGGAGCGCCGCGGGGACAGGCTGGCCTTGCTGGCCGGCGCCAATCCCCGCAAGGACCAGAGCTACTTTCTCCACGGGCTGGGGCAGGCCGAGCTCGCGGACCTGATCTTCCCGGTGGGGAGCCTGACCAAGGGCGAGGTGCGGGAGCTGGCCGCCCGCGCCGGCCTCTCCACGGCCGAGAAGGCCGAGTCGCAGGAGATCTGCTTCGTCACCGACGGCGACGCGGGCCGGTTCGTCGAGCTCAGGCGTCCCGGGTCGGCGCGCCCCGGGGAGGTGGTGGACGGGGAGGGGCGGGTGCTGGGGCGGCACGGCGGCGTGCACCGGTTCACCGTGGGTCAGAGGCGCGGGCTCGGCGTGGCCCGGGGCGAACCGTCCTACGTGGTCCGGATCGAGCCCGGTTCCGCCCGGGTGGTGGTGGGGACCGCGGCCGAGGCCGGGAGCGAGCGGTTCCAGGTCGAGGAGGTCCGCTGGTCGGCAGGGGCACCCCCGGCCGGACCACGTTCCTTCCTGGTCCGGGTGCGCCACAGGCACGATGGAGAGCAGGGAGAGGTCATGCCGGAGGCCGGGGGGAGGGCGCAGGTCCGCCTGCGCGCCGCCGTGCGGGGCGTCGCCCCCGGGCAGGCCGCGGTCTTCTACGACGGCGACGAGGTGGTGGGCGGTGGACGGATCGCGCGCGGATAGGCTCACGACGGTCTCGCTCGGGTGCCGGGTGGGCCGGGCCGACGCCGGGTCGATCGCCGCCTCCCTCCCCGAAGGCTTCCGCGCCGCCGCTCCGGGCGAGAGGGCCGACTGGGTGCTCGTCTCCACCTGCTCGGTGACCGCGGACGCCGCGTCCTCCTCCCGGCAGGCGGTGCGCCGCGCCGCGCGGGAGCACCCGGGCGCCCGCATCGTCGTGGCCGGTTGTCACGTCGCGCAGGAGGGGGAGATCCTGGCCGCGCTCCCCGGGGTCGCGGCGGTGGTCGGCCCTCGGGATCACCCGGTGATCCCCGGGCTCCTCCTGGCGCTGCGCGACGGCGCCGACGCAGGTGCGGCGCTCGCCGTGGCCAGGAAGGACGCGCCCGGATGGGGCGGCGCGCCCGCGGCCGGATCGGGTGACGCCCGACCGGTGCTCAAGGTGCAGGATGGATGCGACGACGCCTGCGCATACTGTGTCGTGCCGTCCGCCCGGGGCGGCTCCCGGTCGCTCCCGATCGGCGCGTGCCTGGCCCGGCTCGCCTCCCTCGGCGCCAACCGGTCCGAGGTGGTCCTCTCCGGGGTCCACCTGGGCGGGTGGGGACGGGACCTCTCGCCGCGCCTCTCGCTCGCGGACCTCCTGCGCGTGGTGGCGTCCGCGCGGACCGTCCGGCGCATCCGGCTCTCCTCCGTCGAGCCCGCCGAGTTCCCGGTGGGGATCCTGGCCGAGGAGGCGGGCGCCGTCCTCTGCGAGCACTTCCACCTCCCGCTCCAGAGCGGCTCCGACCGGATGCTCGCGGCGATGGGACGGCCATACCGCGCCGCAGGGTACGCGCGGGTCGTGGAGGGCGTGGCCCGGGCCAGCCCGCGCGCGGCCCTGGGCGCCGACGTGATGACCGGGTTTCCCGGGGAGACCGAGGAAGATCACCGGGACACGCTGGCCCTGATCGCGTCGCTGCCGCTCGCCTACCTTCACGTCTTCGCCTTCTCACCCCGCCCTGGAACGCGGGCGGAGGCCATGGAGGGCCGGGTGCCTTCCGAGGTGGCCGCCCGGCGCGCCGCCGGGTTGCGGGAGGTTTCGGCGCGGCGGTGGGCGGCCTTCCAGGAGGGGCTGCGGGGCCGGGAACTCGAGGTCGTGGTGGAGCGCATCCGGGGCCCCGAGGCCAGCGGAACGTCGCGCGAGTACGCCAAGGTCAGGTTCCCCGCGCACGGGTCGGTCCGGGGGGCCCTCACCAGGGTCCGCGCCGGAGACCTGGGGGTATCGCTGGGAAGCAAGGTTGCTCGCGCCGCGGCGGCGTCGTAGGAAGCAACGATGCGACTTCCCGACGGACGCGAGGTCCCGGACCTGCACGTCGATCCGGAGGTGGTGGCGCGCTGCCGTGCGCTCGCCGACCGGGTCACCGGCCAGGTGATGGGGTTCGTCGGGCGCCACACCACCGTGTCGATCGAGCGAACCGCGCTCCGGCAGCTCGGCTTCCACGACGCCGGGCCGCGCGGGATCCCGCTCGTCAACCTCATGGTGGACGCGATCCACGAGCGCGGCCTCCTGGGGAGGGGAGCGGCGTACTGGTTCGGTTGGGCGCTCCGGCAGGGCGCGCGGGACCCCGTGCAGGTGGTCGAGCGGATCACCGGGCTGCCGCGGGAGCCCGCGGCGCTTCCTCCCGGCGAGGACCGTGCGCTGCGGGAGGAGGTCACCCGGGAGGCCCGCGCCTCCGCCGACGAGCTGCGCCGCCGGATCCAGTCCCGCGACGCCCTCCGCGAGGAGCTGGGCATGGGGCCGAGGCCCCACAAGTACCTCATCGTCGCCACCGGCAACATCCACGACGACGTGGAGCAGGCCCGCGCCGCCGCCCAGGCCGGGGCCGACATCATCGCCGTCATCCGCTCCACCGCCCAGTCGCTCCTCGACTACGTGCCCCACGGAGCCACCACCGAGGGCTACGGCGGCACCTACGCCACGCAGGAGAACTTCCGCATCATGCGCGAGGCGCTCGACGCGGAGTCGAGGCGGCTCCGGCGCTACGTGATGCTCACCAACTACGCGTCCGGGCTCTGCATGGGCGAGATCGCCTACTCGGCGGCCTGGGAGCGGCTCGACATGCTGCTCAACGACGCCATGTACGGCATCCTCTTCCGCGACATCAACATGAAGCGGACGCTGTGCGACCAGCACTTCTCGCGGCGCGTGACCGCCTTCGCGGGCGTGATCATCAACACCGGCGAGGACAACTACATCACCACCGCCGACGCCGACGAGGGCGCCCACACGGTCATCGCCAGCCAGTTCGTGAACGAGTCGTTCGCCCACCGCGCCGGCCTGCCCGACCGGCTCATCGGGCTCGGGCACAGCTTCGAGATCGACCCGCACCGGGAGGACACGCTGGCGCGGGAGATGGCCCAGGCCCTGCTCGTGCGCACCCTCTTCCCCGACGCCCCCATCAAGTACATGCCCCCCACCAAGCACAAGGAGGGGGACATCTTCTTCAGCCACGCCTACGACGTGCAGGCCGACGTGGTGGCCCGGGTCACCGGCCAGTCGATCCAGCTCCTCGGCATGATGACCGAGGCCATGCACAACCCGTTCATGATGGACCGGTACGTGGCGCTGAAGAGCGCCGACTACGTCTACCGGGCCTGGAAGTCCATGGGCGGCGAGATCCAGTTCCGCAGGGGGGGCATGGTGGAGCGCCGGGCCGCGGAGACGCTGGGGAGGGCCCTCCACCTCCTCGAGGAGGTGGCCGACGAGGGGCTCTTCGCCGCCATCGGGAAGGCCCGCTTCGGGGACGTTTCGCGGCGCGAGGACGGGGGCAAGGGGCTCGCGGGGGTGGTCGAGCGGGAGCCCGGCTACTTCAACCCGTTCCTCGACATCCTGGAGGGGCGCGCGTGAGCCGCCGGTTCGCGCCCGGGGCGGTCGTCGCGGCGGCGCTGCTCCTCGTCTCCTGCGCCCGGGTGGGGCCGGTCTCGCGCCCGACGCCGGACGGATCGGCGCGGATCTACTCCGTGGCCGGCCTCGAGCTCGAGGTGCCCTCGGGCTGGCGCGCCGAGGGTGATTCACGAAAGGTGAAAGCCGCCTCGCCCGGGGGCGAGGCGATCCTGGAGGCGACGGCCACCTCCGTGGCCGGCCCTGCAGACCGGTGCCTGGAGGGGGCCGAGGAGGCGCTGGTGCGCGGCGCATCCTCCCTCACCGGCGTGCGGAGGCACGCCACCACCTTCGCGGGGAGGAAGGCCGTGGCCCAGGAGGCCGACCAGGGCGGCTGGCACGGCTGGGCCTGGGCCACCTGCGACCGCGGCGAGCAGTACCGGGTCTTCCTGTCCTGCCGCTCCCCGGTCTCCCCGGACATCATCGAGGTGCAGCGCCGGCTCCAGTCCACGGCGCGGCTGGGAGCGGACCCATGACCCGGCCCGGGAAGGGAGCGCCGCCCGAGATGGTGCGCCCGTACGGCGACCGGCGCGACGACGGGGTGGTGCAGCTCTCCTTCGTCCTGCCGGTGGAGCCCGGTGACCGGGCCCGGGAGGCGGCCACGCAGGTGGCCCGCAAGATGGGGATCGAAGGCGTGCACGTGGCCGCCATGGAGAGGGCCGCCGAGGGCTACACCTTCTTCGTGGTCTACGGCCGCACCGACGCCGCGGTGGACCTCACGGCCATCGACGTGCCGGAGGTGAAGGTCGAGAAGCGCGGCTTCGACGAGCTGAACGCGCTCGTCTCCCGCGATCTGGGGCGGCGCATCGTGGTGCTGGGCGCCTGCACCGGCTCCGACGCCCACGCGGTGGGCATCGACGCCATCATGAACATGAAGGGGTTCGCCGGCGACTACGGCCTGGAGCGCTACCCGGCCTTCGACGCGCGCAACCTCGGCTCGCAGGTGGAGAACGCGGCGCTGGCCCGGGCCTGCCGCGAGTCCGGGGCCGACGCCGTGCTGGTCTCGCAGGTGGTCACCCAGCGTGACGTCCACAAGGAGAACGCCCGGGCCTTCCTCGACGAGCTGGGGAAGCTCGGCATCCGCGACCGGCTGGTGACCATCCTGGGCGGCCCCCGCATCGACCACCGGCTGGCGCTCGAGCTGGGATACGACGCCGGCTTCGGGCCGGGCACGAAGCCGTCCGACGTGGCGAACTACATCGTGGGGCGCGTGCTCGCCAGGGCGGGCAAGGCTCCGACGGAGGAGCGAGATGGCTGACCGGGTCCTCATCCGCATGCGCATGTCCCAGGCCGACGCCCACTACGGGGGAAACCTGGTGGACGGGGCGCGCATGCTTCAGCTCTTCGGCGACGTGGCCACCGAGCTCCTCGTCCGTCACGACGGCGACGAGGGGCTCTTCCGCGCCTACGACGCGGTGGAGTTCCTGGCCCCGGTGCACGCCGGTGACTACGTGGAGGCGACCGGGGAGATCACCCGGGTCGGCGCAACGTCGCGGGCCATGCGATTCGAGGCCCGCAAGGTCGTGATCCCGCGCCCCGATCTCTCCGACAGCGCCGCGGAGCTGCTGGCCGAGCCGGTGGTGGTCTGCCGGGCCGCCGGGACCTGCGTGGTCCCGAAGGACAAGCAGCGCAGGGTGCGCGGGTAGGCGAGGAAGGGGGCAGCCGTGGGAGAGAAGGCCATCGTCACCTGCGCGGTCGTGGGGGCCGAGGTGACCCGGGAGCAGAGCCCGGCCGTCCCGTACACGCCGGAGGAGATCGCCCGCGCAGCGGTGGAAGCCTGGCGGGAGGGGGCGGCGGTCGTCCACCTGCACGCGCGCCACCCGGACGGACGGCCCTCGCAGCGCGCCGAGCACTTCCGCGAGATCGTGGACCGCATCCGGGCGGCCGGCTGCGACGTCGTCGTGCAGTGCTCCACCGGCGGCGCGGTGGGGATGGGCGTGGAGGAGCGGCTGGGGTCCCTCGTCCCCGGCGCGGAGATGGCGACCCTGAACATGGGCACGCTCAACTTCGGCGACGACGTCTTCGTGAACGCGCGCCCCGACATCGTCCGCATCGCCGGCCGCATCCGCGAGCGGGGGATCGTGCCCGAGTGCGAGGTCTACGACGCCGGGATGCTCGAGACCCTGCGCTGGTTCCTCGACAAGGGTCACCTGGCCCGCCCCTACCACGTGCAGTTCGTGCTCGGGGTCCCCGGAGGGATGTCCGGGACCGAGCGGAACCTCCGGTTCCTGGTGGAGGGGATGCCGGAGCCGGTCCCCTGGACGGTGGCCGGGATCGGCCGCTTCGAGATGCCCATGGCCGAGCTCTCGCTTCGCATGGGTGGCCACGTGCGGGTCGGACTGGAGGACAACCTCTACCTCTCCAAGGGGGTCCTCGCGAAGGGCAACCAGGAGCTGGTGGCCGCGGCGGTCCGCCTGGTGGCGGCGTCGGGGCGCCGACTGGCCTCGCCCTCTGACGCACGGTGTATGCTGGAGCTCGCATGAGCCTCAAGGACTGGCTGGTCCGCTTCAAGACGCAGCACGAGCAGGCGCGGGCCGGGAGCCTCTCCGCCGAGGGGCTGGCGGACTACCGGGCCGGGCGCGACGAGCTGGCCCGGGCGCTGCTCGGGGCCCAGGCAGCCGGCCTCAGGAAGGGCGAGGTTCCGCGGCAGGCGCTGCGCGTCGCCCGGGCCCTGCAGGCGGACATCGAGTGGAGCGTGGACCGGGTTCGCGCGGTGACCCAGGAGGTGTCCGTGGGGGGCTTCTCGGCGCTGCTCGCCAAGTCGCCGCCCACCGACGAGGAGGTCAAGGTCAAGATCCGCCTGCCGGGAGCGGAGCCGGTGGCGCTCCGGGCCAGGGTGGTGAACGCGCTGGTCCAGCCCGGCGCCGTCCGGGTGTCGTTCCAGTTCCAGGGAATGGGTGCGGCGGAGCGGGAGCAGATGGAGTTCGCCGTCTTCGACACGGTGATCCAGTGCATCAAGGTCTGAAGGCGCCGACGGCCTCGATCAGGTCCCACGAAAGGTGAAGGCGGCTCCGGGGCCCGCCGCCCCGGAACCGCCCTCTGCGCCCCACGCGCGTTACGACTTGGCCGGCTCGGCCGGGGCCTTGGCCCCGAGGTCGAAGTCAACGTCCAGCTGGACCGTCCACATCATGTTGGACTGGGCGGGCTGTGCGTACTTGTTCAGGAAGAAGAGCGGACCGGTGATGACGTCGATGGCGGGCGTGAAGTAGACGGCGATGCCACCGCCGGCCGCCGAGTAGGCGTTGTTGCCGGTCATGATGTCGGCGACGAAGTTGAGCTTGTAGAGCCCCTTCAGGTCGAGGACGAGATCCGGGGAGATGTAGGAGGCCATGAAGCCGCCGCGCGTCACCAGCACGCCGTCGACGTCGCTCCAGAGCGCGTTCGTGCCGCCCGCGCCGTAGTAGCCGCCCACCGTGACCGCGCCGAAGAAGAAGGTCTTGCCGATCTCCGCGTGCAGGACGCAGAACTGGGTCCCCTGGTTGACGCCCACGCCGTAGATGCCGCCGGAGATGCCCGGGAACCAATCCCCGTAGGATCCCTCGACGAGGCCGATCTTCGCGTTCAGCTGCAGCGCTCCCGCCGGCTGCACGAAGATCGCGCTGCCTCCCCAGTAGGGGAAGAAGAAGTCGATGCCCACCTCGGCCTGCATCTTCTCGAAC
>CAWHDZ010000002.1:0-23906 GCA_963828255.1 uncultured delta proteobacterium
GCGCCGGGGAGGAAGTGGCGACGCGGGAAGGGGCCGCGGGCGGTTCACTTTCGGTGATGCTGGAGGAGCTGGCGGCGCGGGCCTGGGAGATCGAGGTGCCCTGGGACCGGCGCGGCGTGGGCGGGGGCGCGGCGGTCCGGGTCGATCGGCTGCTGGTGCGCGTGGCGCGGGGGCACGGCGCGGTCGACGTCGCTCTGGGTGAATGCCTGGCGGCCGTGGGTGCGGGGGACCGGACGCTGCGGCTGGGGTTCGCGGGGCTGGCCGACTACGCGCGCGAGGTGCTGGGCATGGCCGGGCGCACGGCGCTGGGGCTGGCGCGGCTCTCGCGGGAGCTGGGGGAGAGGCCCCTCCTGCGCGCGGCGGTGCGGCGCGGGGAGGTGAGCGCGCGGCTGGCCCAGGAGCTCTTGCCCGTGGCCAAGGGGGAGGCCGAGGCGGGTTGGGTGGCCCGCGCGGCGCAGTTGACGGTCCGTGAAGCGAGGGCGGCGGCGCGGGCGGCGGCGGCCGGGCAGGGGCTCCCGGACGAAGACTGGGAGCGCATCGAGTTCCCCGCCGATGCGGCGTGCCGGGCCAGGGTGGACGAGGCGTTCGCGCTGGCGGGGGAACTGCTCGGGGCGACGTCCCCGCGCTGGCAGCGGCTCGAGGCCATCTGCCAGGAGTACCTGGGGGCGAACCCCGCGCCGGAGGGGGAGGCAGGCGGGGGCGGCGTGGGCGGCGGCGGCGGCGTGGGCGGCGGCGGCGGCGATGGGACGGGGCTCGAGGAGCTGGAGGCGGCCCTGGAGGCCGAGACGGGGCGGTGGGAGCGGCTCCTCTGGCCGGAGCCGGTGGCGGCGCCGGACGTGGGGGAGGAACGGGACGTCGCGGCCATCGACGCGCGGGTCCGTGAACTGGCCGCCATGCGCGACCGGTGGGACGACCTGGTCGGGCACCTGGGACTCGTGGTGCAGGTCTTCGGGCTGTGGAGGCACCTGGGCTTCGCGTCCTTCGCCCACTACTGCGCGGAGAGGCTGGGAATGGCCGAGCGCACCGTCGCGCAGAGGGTCTGGCTGGAGCGGCGGCTGCACGACCTGCCGGGGCTGCGGGAGGCCATGCGGCAGGGCAGGGTCAGCTACGAGAAGGCGCGGCTGGTGGCGGGGGTGGCGGTGCCGCGCGACGTCGAGGGGTGGGTCGCCGTGGCCGAGAAGTGCACCTGCATCGAGTTGCGGAGGAGGGTCGAGGCCGGGGAGCAGGCGCAGATGTGTGCGCGGGAGAGGGTCTCGGTGGTCGCGCCGCGGCGGGTGGCGGGGCTCTTCGAGGAGGCGAGCCTCGCGGTCATGAGCCGGGAGGGGAGGTGGATGGCGCCGGCGCAGTGCCTCACGCAGATGTGTGCGCACTTCGTCACGACCTGGGAGGGGATCCTGGACCGGCGCATGACGCCGCAGCGGCGGGCCATCGAGCGGGACCAGGGGTTCTGCCAGGTGCCGGGGTGCAGCCGGGCGGCGGTGCACGCGCACCACGTGGTGTGGAGGTCGCGGGGAGGGGGCGACGAGCCGGAGAACCTGGTCAGCCTCTGCGCCGGGCACCACCTGTACGGCATTCACCGCGGGTACATCCGGGTGTCGGGGCGGGCGCCCGACGGGCTGGTCTGGGAGGTCGGGGAGGAGGCTCGCGCGAGCTAGCCGGCGACCACCTTCTGCTCGATGCGGCCGAAGAGGCTGCGCCCCTGCGCGTCGAAGGTCTCCATGGCGATGCGATCGCCGGCGCGCAGGAAGGGTGTCCTCGGCTGGCCGCCGGGGACGGAGAGGATCTCGAGGACGCGCCGCTCGGCCAGGCAGGAGACGCCGTGCTTCGTGTCGGCGTTGGAGACGGTTCCGCTCCCGAGGATGGTGCCGGAGGTGAGGGCGCGGGTGTGGGTCACGTGCTCGATGAGCCGGGCGAAGGAGAAGTGCATCTCGGGGCCGGTCTCGAGGTCGCCGACGACGCGGCCGTTCAGCCAGATCTTGAGCTGGAGGTGGGCCCGGCCGTCGTGCCAGGCGGAGCCGAGCTCGTCGGGGGTGGCCACGAAGGGCGCGAAGGCGGTGGGGGGCTTCGACTGGAAGAAGCCGAAGCCCTTGGCGAGCTCGTCGGCGACCAGGTTGCGCAGGGTGAAGTCGTTCAGCATCGTGACCAGCCTGACGTGCGATATCGCGTCAGCCTCGCGGGTCCCCTGCGGGACGTCGCCCAGGATGACGGCCATCTCCCCCTCGAAGTCGAGCCCCATGAGCGGGTCGGCGAGCTGGACGTCGTCCGATGGACCGAGCAGGACGCCGCTGCCGCCCTGGTAGACGAGCGGGTCGGTCTCCATCGAGGGCGGGAGCTCCGCACCGCGGGACCTCCGGACGAGACGGGCGTGGTTCAGGTAGGTGGACCCGTCGATCCACTCGTAGGCGCGGGCGAGGGGGGCCTGGAGACGCTGCGGGGAGACCGGATCGGTGGCGATGCGGCCGTTCTCCAGGTCGGCGTCGAACTCGCGGAGGCGGGGTTCCAGCTCGTCCCAGCGGTCGAGGGCGGCCTGGAGGTTCGGCGCGATGTGGGCGACGTCGGCCAGGCGGGTCCCGTCCAGCCGGACCATGCAGAGCCTGCCGTCCCGGGAGCCGTCGCGGAGGGATGCGAAGCGCATGGACCGAAGAATGCCATGCGGGGACGGAATCGCCAGGAGGCGGGAGGAGCCTGCCGGGGTCCTTGCGGAAGGGCCCGGGAAGCGTAGTTTGTAAGTCATGGGAGAAGGCGACGGACTGCCCCCGAAGGGGGATACGCTGCGACGGGCGCTGCAATGGCTCGCCGAGCGGCGGCAGGAGGACCCGAAGGCATCCCGAACGAAGCTCATCTCCGAGGCGGGACTGCGCTTCGACCTCTCGCCGGCCGAGGAGGAATTCCTCTTCGGCAACTGGAAGGAAAGCTGATGACCCTCGAATGGAAGAAGATCCTCTGCCCGGTGGACTTCTCCGATGCGTCCCGCAGCGCGCTCCAGGTGGCGTCGGAACTGGCGCGACGGTTCGACGGCGAGGTGACGGTCTTCCACGCCTATCCGCTCCCCGGGTACACGTTGCCCGAGGGCACGGTCCTGCCGGCATCCGGGATGCTGCAGGAGCTGGCCGAGCAGACCGACGCGCTCCTCGAGCGCTGGAAGGCGGAGGCCATCGCCGACGGTGCGCCGCGGGTGTCGAGCGACAAGGCGGTCGGCGAGCCGGCCGCGGAGATCGTCGCCGCCGCCGAGGACGGGAAGTTCGACGCCATCGTGGTGGGCACCCACGGCCGCACGGGCCTGGCCCATGTGCTGCTGGGATCGGTCGCCGAGCGGGTGGTGCGCCGGGCTCCGATGCCGGTGATCACGGTGCGGCCGAGAAAATAGGGCGGAAGCGCCGCCCCTTCAGTCCAGCGGTTCCACCGCCGGCACCGGCTCCCTCCGCCGCGCCTTCCCGATGGCGTCGGCCGTGTAGATGGCGAGCCCCGTCCAGATGAACGCGAAGGTCACGGCCTGGGTGCTCCCGAACGGCTCCCGGTAGGCGACCACCGCCAGCGTGAACTGCATCGTCGGCGCCACGTACTGGAGCAGGCCGATGGTCGAGAGGCGCAGCCGGTGGACCCCGAGGCCGAACCAGACGAGCGGCAGCGCCGTCACCGCGCCGGCCGAGAGGAGCAGCAACGACATCCCCGTGGAGGTCCCGAAGTGGGCCTCGCCACGCCACCAGAGCCAGCCGAGCCAGCCCGCCGCCAGCGGCGCGAGCAGCGACGTCTCGACGAGCAGCCCCGCCACCGCGTCGATGCGGGCCTGCTTCCTGAGCAGCGTGTAGAGGGCGAAGGAGAGGGCCAGTGTCAGCGAGATCCAGGGCAGGCGGCCGTGGGCGACCACCATCCAGGCCACCCCCACCGCGGCGAGGGCGACGGCGAAGGCCTGGCGACGGTCGAGCCCCTCCTTCAGGAACACCACCCCGAGCAGGATGGTCACGAGCGGGTTCATGAAGTAGCCCATGCTGGCTTCCAGCAGGTGGCCCGAGTTGACCGACCAGATGTAGAGGAGCCAGTTCACCGAGATGAGCAGCGTGGTCGCCACGTAGGTCAGGGCCCGGCGGCGGTCACGGAGCGACCGGGCCACCTCGGCGCCCCGGCCCATGGCGGCGGTCATGGCCCCCAGGAGGGCCACCGAGGCGACCACCCGCCAGGAGAGGATCTCGAGCGGACCGGTCGGCCGGAGGGCCTTGAAGTAAACGGGGGATAACCCCCAGGCCAGGTAGGCGGCGAGCGCGTAGGCCAGGCCCGCGGTGTGGGGAGAAGGGGAGATGGCGCCTCCGGGAGGCGGGATTCGTACCCCTTCCAGAATCCCTTCACAAGCCACCCCGATCCGGCGAGGATGTCGGTCCTATGAGCGATCTCTCGACGCGGTACATGGGACTCGACCTGCCGAGTCCTCTCGTGGTGGCCAGCTCCTCCATCTCCAACCGGCCCGAGAACTTCCAGGCCGCCGAGGCGAGCGGCGCCGGCGCCATCGTCCTGCGGTCGCTCTTCGAGGAGCAGATCGAGGCCGCCGAGAGCGCGCTGGAGGAGGCGGTCAGCTTCCAGGCCGACGCGAATCCCGAGGCCCGCAGCTACCTGCCGCCCCAGCGCATCGGGCCGCGCGAGTACCTGCGCCTCCTCGACAGGGCCAGGAAGTCCGTGAAGATCCCGGTCATCGCGAGCCTGAACGCCGCCGCCGCGGGGAGCTGGAGCGAGTACGCGAAGCAGCTCGAGGACGCCGGCGCGAACGCCATCGAGGTGAACATCTACGCGGTGGGCGCCGACGCCAGCGTCACCGGCGAGCAGATCGAGAAGGAGTGCATCCAGATCGTCCGATCGGTGCGCAAGGCGGTGAAGATCCCCATCGCCCTCAAGCTCTCCCCGTTCTTCACCTCCTTCGCCAACGTGGCGAAGAAGTTCGACGACGAGGGGGTGAACGCGCTGGTGCTCTTCAATCGATTCCTGCAGCCGGACATCGACCTCGATCGCATGGCGCTGAACAGCTCCATGCAGCTCTCCCACCCCTGGGAGATGCTGCTCCCGCTGCGCTGGACCGCCATCCTCCACGGGCGCGTCAAGGCCGACCTGGCGGCGTCCACGGGCGTCCACGACACCACCGGCGTGGTGAAGATGCTGCTCGCCGGCGCGACGGTGGTGCAGCTCGCCGCGTCGCTGCTCCGCAACGGCGTTCCCCACCTGGCGACCCTGAAGGCCGGCCTCGCGGAGTGGATGGAGCGGGGGCACTACTCGGCGCTGGCCGACTTCCGGGGATCGCTGTCGCAGAAGGAGGCCCGCGACCCGCGCGCCTTCGAGCGCGCACAGTACGTGAACCTGATCCTGTCGCAGAACATGTAGACGGGCGAGGCTTCCCGATGAAGGCAGTCGCCGTCTTTCCCGAGGAGCGCGCGCTCCGCCTCGTAGACCACCGCGACCCCGCCATCCTCGCCCCCGGTGACGTGGTGGTGAAGGTCCTCGACGTGGGCTTCTGCGGCACCGACCGGGAGATCGCCGCCTTCCGCCTGGGTTCCCCGCCCGCGGACTCCCCCTACCTGATCCTCGGCCACGAGGCGCTCGGCGAGGTGCTGGAGGTGGGCTCCTCGGTGCGCCGCATCCGCCCCGGCGACCTCGTCGTCCCCACGGTGCGCCGCCCCTGCCGCCACGAGTCCTGCCGGGCCTGCCGCATGGGGCGCCCGGACTTCTGCCTTTCCGGCGAGTACTCCCAGCGCGGCATCAAGGATGCCCACGGATTCCTTGCCGAGCGCTTCTGCGACGACGCCCGCTGGCTGCAGCCGGTGCCGCGCGAGCTGCGGGACGTGGCGGTGCTGACGCAGCCCCTCTCCATCGCCGAGACCGCCATCGCCGAGCTCGAGCAGGTCCAGAAGCGGCTCCCCTGGTCGGCGCTCGGCGAGACCGGAGGGTCGGGAAAGCGCGCCCTCGTGCTCGGCGCCGGGCCGGTGGCGCTCCTCGGCGCGATGGCGCTCGTGGTGCGCGGCTACAAGGTCACCATCTACTCCCACGCCGGGCGCGGCGAGAAGGCCGAGTTCGCCGAGTCGATCGGGGCCCAGTTCGTCACCGCCGAAGAGGAGAAGCTCCAGACCCTGGCCGGCCACCTCGGGCGCATCGACGTCATGTTCGAGGCCACCGGCGCCACTCCCGACGCGCTCGCCGCCATGGAGCACCTGGGGCGGAACGGGGTGTATCTCCTGACCGGGATCCCCGGACGGCGCGGCGCCTTCACCCTCGACGCCGGCTTCCTTCTCCACGGGATGGTGCAGCGGAACCAGGTCATCATCGGACCGGTCCACCCCAGCGCCGAGGCCTTCCGGGCCGCCATCCAGGACCTCGGGCTCTTCTCGCGACGCTGGCCGGGGGCGCTGCCGCGCCTCATCGCCAGCCGGATCTCCATCGACGAGGCGCCGGAGGCCTTCCGGAAGCCGATGTCGGGCTTGAAGCGGGTCGTCGCGGTCGCCGACTAGCGGCGGCAGCTACTTGGCGGCCGGCTCGACCGCCAGCAGCTCGACGTCGAAGATGATCGTCGACTTCGGCGGGACCGACGGAGGCTTGCCGGTGTCGCCGTAGGCGATGGCGGCGGGGCAGACGATGCGGGCCTTCCCGCCCACCTTCATCTTCTGCAGCCCTTCCTTCCAGCACGGGATGCCGTCGGCCAGGGGCGCCACCACCGCGCCACCCTGCTTGCGGGAGGAGTCGAACGTGGCGCCGTCGGGCAGCTTGCCGTCGTACTCCACCTTCACCCGGTCGGCGAGGGTGGGACTCGCGCCCGTCCCCTCCACGGCCGGGATGTAGATGAGACCGGAAGGGGAGCGGACGGCCCCCTTCTCCTTGGCGAAGTGGACGAGCGCGGCGCGGCTCCGGTCGCCGTACGAGGCCGCGGCGAGCTCGTTCACCTTGGTGCGGTAGACCGACATGTCCACCTGGATCTTCCTGTTCAGCACGGAGTCCGACAGCCCGCGCTGCACCACCGCCAGCTCCTCCGGCTTCAGGTTGAAGACCTTGAAGCTGTCCGAGGCGGCGACGCCCAGGGCGTAGAGGGTCTTCTCCCGTTCGGTCTTGAGCTCGGGAGCCTTGGCCGGAGCCGTGGCCGCCGGCGTCGCGGAGAGAGCGAGGAGGAGCAGGGCGGTGGCGGTCATGTCACTTTCCGGCGGGTGCGGGTGCGGGGGTACCGGGCGTCACGCCCAGCAGCTCGACCTTGAAGACCAGGGTGGCGTTGGGCGGGATGGCGCCGGGGGCGCCGCGCTCGCCGTAGGCGATGGAGGGCGGGCAGACCAGCGTGGCCTCGCCGCCGATCTTCATCTTCTGGACGCCCTCGGTCCAGCAGGGGATGACCTGGTTCAGGCCGAACTCGATGGGCTGGCCGCGCTTGTACGAGCTGTCGAAGACGGTGCCGTCCATCAGCTTGCCCTCGTAGTTCACCTTCACCTTGTCGGTGGCGGCGGGCGAGGCGCCCGTGCCGGCCCGGACCGGGATGAAGATGAGCCCCGAGGCCGACTTCACGGCGCCCGGCCTGGCGGCGTACTCGGCGGCGGCGGTGCCCTCCTTGGCCTTGCGGGCGTCGCCGGCGGCCGCGACCTTGGCCTTGGCGAAGTCCTGGACCTTGGGCTCGTAGGCGGCGATGTCGACGGCCGACTTCTTCCCGGCGAGCGTGTCGGCCATGCCCTTCTCCATCATGCCGACCTGGGCAGGGGAGAGGGAGAGGTCGGTGAGGTTCTTCGAGGCCAGCACGCCGAGCGCGTAGAGCGTCTTCTGGTCGGGCTTGACCTTCGGGGCCGCGGCCTTGGCGTCCTTCTGCTCCGGCTGGCCGGGGTGGGCCGGCATGTAGGCCTTCAGGAACTCCTGGACCTTGGGGGTCTGCTTCTCCATGTCCACGGTGAGCTTCTTGCCGGTGAGGGAGTCGGTCATGCCGACCTGGACCTGCTTCACCTGGTCCGCGTTGAGCTTGAAGTCCTTGAAGTTGCGGGAGACCAGGGCGCCGAGCGCGTACATGGTCTTGTCGTCCTCGGTCTTCGGCTCCGGAACGGCCGCGAAGGCCGGGACCGAGAGGGCGAGCAGCGCTGCGGCGACGATGATTCTCATGAGTTCTCCTTCAGGGTTTCGAGGTGTTTACCCCGAAACCGGGCGGACCGGAAGTGGGTGGTTCGATCACTCCTCGAGGGTGGAAACGTCCCCGTCCGGGAGCCCCTGGGCCCGGGCCTTGAGAACGCGACGCATGATCTTGCCGGAGCGGGTCTTGGGGAGGGAATCCACGAAGGTGATCTTCTCCGGGCGGACGATGGGGCCCATGTGCTTGCCGACGTGGGCCTTCACCTCGTCGGCCAGCTCCTCGCTCTCCTTGAAGCCCTTGCGGAGGATGCAGTAGGCGTGGATGCACTGCCCCTTCACCTCGTGGGAGATGCCGATGACCGCCGCCTCCGCGACGGCCGGGTGGCTCTGCAGCGCGCTCTCCACCTCGGCGGTGCCGAGCCGGTAGCCCGAGACCTTGATGACGTCGTCGGTGCGGCCGATGACCCAGAAGTAGCCGTCCTTGTCCCGCTTGGCCGAGTCGCCGGCCATGTACTTGCCCGGGTACTTGGACCAGTACTGGTTCACGTAGCGGTCCGGGTCCTTGTAGATGGTGGTGGCGGCGGCGGGCCAGGGATTCTTGAGGGCCAGGAATCCCTCCTCGCCGTCGGCGACCGGGGCGCCGGCCTCGTCGAGGATCTCGGCGTCCTGCCCGAAGAAGGGGCGGGTGGCCGAGCCGGGCTTGAGGGGGACCACCGGCGTGGGGGTGAGCTGGAACATCCCGGTCTCGGTCTGCCACCAGGTGTCCATGATGGGGCAGCGCCCCTTGCCGATGACCCGGTGGTACCACTTCCAGGCCTCCGGGTTGATGGGCTCGCCCACCGACCCGAGGATGCGCAGCGTGGAGAGGTCGTGCCGGTTGGGCCACGACTCGCCGAAGCGCATGAGGCCGCGGATGGCGGTGGGGGCGGTGTAGAGGATGGTGATGCCGTACTTCTCGACCAGGTGCCACCAGCGGTTCGGGTACGGGTAGGTCGGGGCTCCCTCGTACATGAAGGTGGTCGCGCCCATGAGCAGCGGCCCGTACACGATGTACGAGTGGCCGGTCACCCAGCCCGGATCGGCGGCGCACCAGTAGCGGTCCTCGTCCTTCAGGTCGAAGACGTACTTGAGCGTGGAGTAGACGCCCACCATGTACCCGCCGTGACAGTGGATGAGCCCCTTGGGCTTGCCCGTCGTGCCCGAGGTGTAGAGCATGTAGAGCGGGTCGTAGGCGTCCATCACCTCGGTGGCCGACACGCCGGTGGCGAGCGGCAGCTTCATGAGGTCGTGGTACCAGTAGTCGCGCCCCGCCTCCATGCGCACCTCGTGGCCGGTGCGCTGGACCACGATGACGGTCTCCACCGTGGGTGCGTGGCGGACGGCGTCGTCCACGATCTTCTTCAGCTCGACCACCTTGCCGTTCATGAAGCCGCCGTCGGCGGTGACCACCACCTTCGACTCGCTGTCCTCGATGCGCCCCTGGAGGGCGTCCACGCTGAAGCCGCCGTAGACCACCGAGTGGATGGCGCCGATCTTCGCGCAGGCCAGCATCGCGATGACGATCTCGGGGATGCGCGGCATGTAGATGGTGACCCGGTCGCCCTTGCGGACGCCCATGGCCTTCAGCACGTTGGCGAACTTGCAGACATCGCGGTTGAGCGCGAAGTACGAGTAGGTGCGGACCTCGTTGCGCTCGCCCACCCAGACGAGAGAGAGCTTGTTCTTGCGCCAGCTCTTCTGGTGCCGGTCGAGCGCGTTGTGGACGATGTTGCACTGCGCGCCGGCGAACCACTTGTAGAAGGGCTTCTTCGAGTCGTCGAGGACCTTGTCCCAGCGCCGGTACCACTCGAGCTCCTCGGCCTCCTTGGCCCAGAAGGCGAGCGGGTCGGCGAGCGCCGTCTTCGCAAGCGCCTCCCAGTCCTTCACCCGCGCCTGGGCGACCACCTCGGGGGTGGGGTAGTAGACTTCACCGTCGGGCGAGATCCTGTCGGTCATGGTTGGCAGTCCTTTCGGAGGCAACGTAACAAACGGGCCGGGGCTCGAACAAACGCCTTCCGGGGCGGGAGCTTGACGCAGTGCGGCGATCTCGACCCGGGTATGTCGGGAAGATATGCTCGGTTCGTGATCAAGCCGCCAGCCTTGAAGAGGGGAGACGTGGTCCGGATCGTGGCCCCGTCCGGCCCCTTCGACCCGGAAGCCTTCGAGAAGGGGCTCGGGGTGATGCGGGACCGGCTCGGGCTGGTACCGCGGATGCGGGATGACATCGTGGCCCGGGACGGCTACCTGGCCGGGGACGACGCCCGGAGGCTGGCCGAGTGGCACGAGGCGGCCAGCGACCCGGAGGCCCGGGCGGTCTGGTGCGCCCGGGGGGGATACGGGGCCATGCGGCTCCTGCCGCGCCTCGAGGCGGCGCGCATCTTCCACCCGCCCAAGATCTTCGTCGGCTTCAGCGACATCACCGCGCTGCACGTCCTCCTGAACCGCAACGGCCTGGTCACCGTGCACGGGCCGGTGGTGACCCAGCTGGGGAGGCTCGGGCCGGAGGCCATCGACCACCTGGAGGGGCTGCTCTTCGGGGGTGCGCCGCCGCTCGCCGACCGGCGCGCGCCGGTGCCGCCGCCCGGGCGGGGGGTGCTGGCCCGCACCACGCTGCGGCCGGGGATGGCCTCCGGGCAGCTCCTCGGCGGGTCGCTCACCGTGCTCTCCCACCTCTGCGGGACCCGCTGGCAGCCCCGCTTCGCCGGCGCGGTGCTCTTCCTGGAGGACGTGGGGGAGCGCCCCTACCGCATCGACCGGATGCTCACCCAGCTGCGCCTCTCCGGCGCGCTCGACCGGGTGGCAGGCATCGCCATCGGGCAGTTCACCCAGTGTGACGACCCCGAGCTGGAGGGCGTCGAGGTGGTGCGGAGGGTGGCGTGGGATCTCGGCGTGCCCACCGTCGAGGGGGTGCCGGCCGGGCACGAGGACGACAACTTCGCCATGCCGCTCGGGTCGATGGTGACGGTGGTGGCGCCGGCCCAGCCCGAGGAGGGGCCTCCCCGGCTCACCTTCGAGCAGGGCGCGACGACATGAGCTTCCCGTTCGCGGTCCCGCCGGGAGTGGCCCCGGCGTGGGACGCGGTCGTGCTGCGGGGCGGCGTGGTGGTTCACGCCTCGTCCGGGGGAACGGCGACGCCGGGCGAGACGCCGGCGCCTGGTGCGCCACCATTGCTCTTCGACGTGTCGTCCCTCACCAAGGTGATGGCGACCGGGACCCTCACCGCACTCCTCGTGAAGGAGGGGCGGATCCGGCTCGACGCCCCGGTGGTGGAGTGGCTCCCGCGCTTCCGGGGCGGGGGCAAGGAGCGGGTGACGGTCCGGCAGCTCCTGGCCCACTCGAGCGGGCTCCCCTGGTGGCGCCCCTGGTTCGAGCGGGCCATGGCCGACCCGGTGGCGGGCCAGGCGTTCCTCCCGCCGGCGGAGCGTCCCGGCGACCTCGCGTCGGCCTTCGGGCGGGGGAGGCAGGTCGTGGCCGAGGCGCTCTGGGAGGAGCCGCTGGAGGTGGATCCCGGGACGCGGGCCCTGTACGGCGACCTGGCCTTCCAGGCGCTGGGACTGCTCGTGGAAGCAGCGGCGGGGGCGCCGCTCGACCGGCTCTTCGCGGAGCGGGTGGCGGCGCCGATGGGGCTCGCCGACACCTTCTTCGTCGGGGAGGGGCGGCTCGCGGCCGGGCAGGGGCCCTGTACCGGACGGCGGTACGCGCCGACCGAGAGGTGCCCGCACCGGGGCGAGGTGAACCAGGGCACGGTGAACGACGACAACGCCTGGGCCGTGGGGGGCGTGGCTGGCCACGCCGGGCTCTTCTCGACGGCGGGGAACGTGGCCCGGCTCGGGCAGGAGTGGCTCCTGGCGCTGGAGGGTCGCGGGCGGATCCTCGACGCCAAGGTCGCGCGGGAGTTCGCGCGGCGCGACCCCACGCCGGGGAGCGAGCGGGCGCTGGCCTGGGACACGCCGAGCGCGCCGGGGTCGGCGCCGGGGTCGGCGCCGGGGTCGGCGGTGACGTCCTCGATCGGGTCGGTGCTGGGACGGGGACCGCTTGGCGCGATCGGCCACCTGGGCTACACGGGGTGCTCCCTGTGGATCGACCGGGACCGGCAGATGGTCTGCGCGCTGCTCACGAACCACGTCTTCCCGGGGGGCCGGCGGCCGGCCGAGATCCTGGCCGTGCGGCAGGCCTTCCACGACGCGGCGGCGAGGGCGGTGGGGTGAGCGGGATGGCGGACGCGGGCACGGTGGTGGACTGGAAGAAGGTCCGGCGGGTGCACCTCATCGGGGTGGCCGGGACGGGGATGGGCTCCTTCGCCGGGATGCTCAAGGCGGCGGGCTACGAGGTGACCGGGTCGGACGAGAACGTCTATCCGCCCATGTCCACGCAGCTCGAGCGCTGGGGCATCGAGGCCATGCAGGGCTACCGGCCGGAGAACCTCGACCGGGCCCGGCCCGACGTGGTCGTCGTCGGCAACGTCGTGCGCGCCGTGAACCCCGAGGCCGCGGCCATGCGGGAGCGCAGGCTGCCCCACGTGTCGTTCCCGCAGGCCCTGGGGGAGCTCTTCATCGGCCCGCGCCACGGCGTCGTGGTGGTGGGGACCCACGGCAAGACCACCACCAGCGCCATGATGGGGTTCCTGCTGCACCACGCCGGGCGCGATCCGTCCTTCCTGGTGGGCGGGGTCACCCGCGACTTCGACTCCAACTTCCGGCTGGGCGAGGGGGAGGCCTTCGTCGTCGAGGGGGACGAGTACGACACCGCCTACTTCGACAAGGGGCCCAAGTTCCTGCACTACCGGCCCCGCACCGCCATCTTCACCTCGTGTGAACTGGATCACGCCGACATCTACCGGGACGAGGCCCACTACGAGAGCGCCTTCGCGCGCTTCGTGGAGATCCTGCCGGCGGACGGGTTCCTGGCAGCCTGCTCGACGTGGGAGAGCGTGGTGGCCCTCGCGCGTGGCGCCCGCTGCCCGGTCGAGACCTACTCGGTGGAGCGGCCGGCCGACTGGGAGGCGCGCGGGCTCACGCTCTCCGCCGACGGGGCGCGCTTCCGGCTGGTGCGGGGCGGACGGGAGCTCGGGCCGGTGCGGCTCGCCGTGGGCGGGGCGCACAACGTGGAGAACGCGCTCGGGGTGGCCGCGGCGGCGACGCGGCTCGGGCTCACGTTCCAGGAGATCGCGGCGGGGCTGGAGGCCTTCCGGGGAGTGAAGCGGCGCCAGGAGGTGCGCGGCGTCGCGGGCGGGGTCACGGTGATCGACGACTTCGCCCACCATCCCACCGCGGTGGACCGGACGCTCGCCGCCATCCAGGGCTCGTACCCCGGGGCGCGCCTGCTCGTCGCCTTCGAGCCCCGATCCAACACGTCGCGCCGCAACCTGCACCAGGAGGAGTACGCGCGGAGCTTCGGCGCCGCGGCCGAGGTGTGGCTGCTGCGGCCTGCCGCGACCGACCGGGTGCCGGAGGCGGAGCGGCTCGACGTGGAGCGGCTCGCGGCCGAGGTCACTGCCCGCGGCGTGCCGGCCGCGGTGCGGGGAACCGTGGAGGAGATCGTTGCCGACGTCGCCGCGCGGGCGAAGGCCGGGGACGTGGTGGTGGGGATGTCGAACGGGGCCTTCGGCGGGGTGTGGACGAAGGTGCTGGAGGCGATCCGGGCGCGGTGACCGCGGCGTCTTCGCGGTTGACGCCCCTCCGTGGTGCCGGCGCCCGGGTGGTGGCGCGCGTCTCCGCGCCGCTTGTCCTCGCGCCGCTGGGTACGCGTGGTCGCGGCGACAGGGTGACGCATCCGCCCCGAAGCCGCTCCATCTCGGGGTCTTCGATTGCGGCGCTGCGGAGGCGGCGCCCGACGCGGCACCCCGGGCGCCTGGCGGAGGGGCGTCACCGCGAGGCCCGCGGTCCGCGTCCGGCGTCGCTGGTGGGGGCGTTCGCAGTTCGCGTTCACCACCCGCAAACCGCCACCCGCGAGACGCCGATCGCGAGACGCCACCCGCAGCTCCCCACGAGGCGCGCTGTTCGCGTCGCCTTCGGCCTGGGCTTCCTCAGCCGGCGCGGGCGTCCCTCATAGCGCAGCCTCCGCAGCGGGCCAGCGTTCCCCGGGCGCGCCCTCTCCGCGAGGACCGCGGAGCGGAGAGGGGCGTCCCAGCGCCCGGCGGCATCCGGCCTCCCGGAACGAAGGCGATCCGCCGCTCAGAGCGTGTGGCAGACCTTGCACATGGCGTTCCCGCCGATCTGCGCCTGCGTGCCCTTCCATCCCGGCGGGTGCGGATTCACGCGACCCGAGGTGTGGCACGCCACGCAGAGCGAATTCGCGCCCTGGTTGTGGCAGCCCGCGCAGGACAGGATGTTCTGGCGCGCCGCCTGGCCGTGGACCGAGATCCAGCCGGAGGGGTGCGGGTCGCGGATCGAGGAGCCGCCCGGGGCGATCCCCTGGAAGGCGTGGCAACTCTGGCAGTAGCCCGTGCCGTGGCACTTGGTGCAACTGTTCGGCTCGGCCCGCTGCTCGATGGCGTGACGGGCGATCCAGTCGCCGCGGTGGATGAAGTCGGACGTGACCTTCTCGGGGAACTGGATCGAGGGCGGCATCGGACGCGTCGTCGCGGTGTGGCACTGGGCGCACATGGTCTGATCGTGGCAGGAGGAGCAGGAGGCCACGGACGCCAGCGCCCACTTGCCGTGCGAGGCCAGGAAGTTGGCCTCGTGCGAGTAGTCCTTCACCGGCTTGGCGTACTTCTTGAGATCCGTGTGGCAGGGGGTGCAGCGCCCCACCGCGTAGTCCTGGGCGTGGTTGTGGCACGCGGTGCACGTCGACATGGTCGGCACCACCACCTCGAACGAGCCCGGCTCGGCGATCTTGGAGTGGCAGCCCTGGCACTCGTCCTTCACGCCCTTCTGGCGGGGGAGGTGGGCGGCATGGTCGAAGCGGACCGCCGCGGAGAAGCGCTGCACCGGCTTGTAGTCGGGGACGGGGTCGTGGCACGCGGCGCAGACCTCCGACTTGGTCGGGATCTGGACGTGGATGACGCCTTCCTTGAGGGCCGTGGCCTTCAGGATCGGCGCGTGGCAGTCCACGCAGGCCACCCCGGACTCGATGTGGATCCCGTGCGGGAACTTGTAGGGCTGCGGCGCCGCGGTCTCGGCCTTCACGGCTGGCTTCTGGCAGCCGAAGGCGACGAGGACGAGGGGCAGGAGCAGGAGCCGGGGGTTCATTCGTACACCTCGCGGAACCGGTACGACGCGTTGTAGGTGAGCTTGACGAGCCCGTTCACGTAGCTCGTGTAGTAGGGCGTGGAGCCGCCCTGCATGGCGCCGACGACCGCGAAGCCGCCGCCGACGTCGTAGCCGAGCGTGGCCGATCCGATGATCGACTGCGACACGGCGTTCACCGCCTGGTCGAACCAGTAGCCCTGGAAGTCCAGCGTGCCGGTGAAGCCGTAGGCCTTCATCGAGCCGAAGGCGCGCGCCTGCCAGTAGCCGGACCCCGGCAGGATCTGGGTGCTCGTCCCGCCGCTGGTCACCGTGTAGGCCGGCTGGAAGAGGCGCGATCCCTCCGCGCCCACGGCCGAGGTCTTGCTGGGCCGCCAGGTGGCGCGGAGGATCACGCGGTCCCCGGAGGTGTCCGAGCTTCCCGCCGCGGTCCAGGAGGCGAAGATGCGCCGGTAGGCGGCCTCGATGTCGATGGGGGCCTTCACCTTGAACTGCTCCAGGCCGACCTTCGCGCTGACGCCGGCGTACTGGGAGGTGTTGTCGGCGAAGACCCAGAGAATGGAGTTGTAGGGGAGGGAGAGCGACGGCACCGAGTAGGTGTATTCGCCGGTGAACTGGAGGTGCGGGGTGACGGGGAAGATCAGGCTCACGTTGGAGTCGGCGATCTGCGTCCCGGTGAAGTAGTTGCTCGCGAAGAGGCTCCAGTCCACGTATCCGAGCAGGTACATCCAGGACACCGGCGAGAAGCGGAGGTCGAGGGCGATGTTCTCGCGGGTGGAGGCCCCGCTGTCCCAGGCGAACGCGGCCGAGATGCCGGTGTTGATCCAGGTGGTCCAGGCGAAGCCGACCCGGCCGCCCACGGCCAGGTTGCCGATGGTGGGGTTGGCCGAGAAGACGCTTCCGTAGGCGGTGAAGCGCTGGGTGGTGGGGAGGCCGACGTAGGCGTCCACGGTGACCATCTTGTGGATGGCCACGTGGAAGGACCCGCCGTCGAGCTGGAGCATCCGCGCGTTGCCGTAGCCCACGGTCTGCCGGCCCAGCGTGACCTGGAGCTGGTTCTGGAGGAAGCGCCCCTGGACCCAGGCCTGGTTCAGGTCGGCGCTCATCGCGCCGCTGTTGGTGTAGCCGTTCCACCAGGGGTTGTCGCCGAGGTTGGCGGCGCCCCAGCCGTCCACCTGGAAGTAGAGCTGCCCTCCCGGGATGGCGACCTCGCGTCCGGTGAGGGTCAGGAGCTCGTAGAGCGGGACGACGTTGGTGGTCTCCCCGTTGCGCCACTGCGATTGAACGTTGAGCTGCGTGTTGGAGTAGACCTCCAACTCGCTCGCGTGGCCGGCCGTGGGGGCGAGGAGCGTCGCCGCGGCGAGTGCTGCGATGCCGAGCCTGATTCTCATGAGGGCTTCCATCCCGGTTCGGGTCGTTTTCCACAGAGGCGCGTCCCGTCACCCGGACGGGGCGCGCTCGACCCGATCGCATACCGCAACCGGCGGGATTTTGACAGTCGTTGTCGCGTGGGCAAGTGACAGGATCGCCTCCGCCGGCCGGGAGACCTCACCTGGAGGGGGCGTCGGGTCCGGAGGCAGCCGGGGTCGGCGGCAGCCCGAGGGAGAAGCGCGCCCGCTCCCGCTCGAGCGCCACCTCGCCCCGCTCCTCGGGGTGCTCGCGGAGCCAGAGGACCATCTCGTCGGGCTCCCAGGCGTAGGGCTTTCCGTCGAGGAAGACCAGGCCGTCGTCCACGGCGCGGGTGGCCTCGAGGAGGGGCATCTCGCCGAGGTCCCGGATGAGCGCCTCGAAGCGCCCCTGCCGCTCCGCGTCCACGAAGGAGAAGTGGTGCCGTCCGGCGAAGGCGGTGTGGTAGTGCGCCGGCCGGTAGACCACGCCGCTGAGCTGCAGGCGGAGCGCCATGAGCGCGAGCAGCTCGCCGGTCTCGCGGGCCAGCCCCAGCCCAGGGACCTCCTGTCCCGGCAGCCGCGGGCGCAGCAGGCTGAACTGGGCGCGGGGGTGGCGCAGCGAGAGCCAGTGGACGTAGAGCACCGGGTGCCCGACCACGCGCTTGCGCTCGAGCACCAGCTCCATGAGCACCTGCTCCTGGCCGTCGGACTCCCCGTGAACGCGGATCAGCTCGCCGGGGAACTGGCTGCCGACCTCGACCCGGAAGGAGTCGTAGCCGAGGCGCCGGAGCTGGTCGAGGATGCCGAAACGCTGCAGCGCGAACTCGATCCCGGCCTCGGTGTAGAAGCCGAGCAGCAGCCGCTGGCGGGTGGGGCGCATTCCCAGCGACTCGGCAAGGTCGTCGGCGGTGAGCTCCCCGCTGGCCCCTGCGGAGTCGGAGAGGGCTTGCTTCGACAGCTGGGCCGCGATCCCCGCGAACCGCTTCCCGATGGGGTCGTAGTCCTCCGGGATCGGATCGAGCGAGCCGGTGGAGAGTGCCAGACCCACGCCGGCCAGCGCCTTCCAGGCGTTCCGGCTGTACCCGCCGCCCGGCAGCCAGACAGACGGGACACCCTCCAGATGGGCGGCCACCGCGACGTTGCGCATGCGCTCTCCACCCAGGGTGAGGTCGAGCTTCCCCATGCGATCGCCACGCAGGACGTCGCCGCCGGCGATGACGAAGACGAGGCCGGCGGGCGGCATCCGCCGGAGGAGCGCGCCCAGCTCCTCGAGGTAGCGGGCGTTTCCCGTGCCCTCGGGCAGAAGGACCTCGTCGACGCCGGGGAGCGGGCCCCAGTCGGATCCGGAGATGGAGCCGATCCAGTGGTCCGGATCGGAGGCGAGGCAGGCCGCGACGCCGTCGGGCGGATGGGCGTCGAGGTCGAGGACCGCCACCCGTCCTGCGAAGCCGTCGGCACGGACCGAGGCGATGGCGACGGCGATGTCGTTCACCGGGCAGTTCCCGCCGGCCGACGACGGGCCGGCGTGGTGGAAGCCGCCGAGCAGGTTGAGCTGGGGTTTGGCGCGCCGCAGCGCCTCGCCGGCGGCCTGGATGGTGGCGCCGGTGGCGAGACGGACCGTGCGCATCACCTCGTCCACCGGGACGTCGGAGGGGTCCACGCCGAAGACCGCGGCCACGTTCTCCGGGCGCGACATCGACTCGAGGAGCGCCGCGTCGTGGACGCGGGCCAGCTCGGCGTAGGAGGCGCGCCGGGGAGAGCGCCACCAGGAACCCGCCACGGCCTTGCTCTCGGAGAGCCACCAGGCCGCGAAGTCGGCGCGGCGGGTGTCGAGCCCGGAGAACTCCAGGCCGGTGAAGGGCAGCCGGTAGGCCGGGTCGTACCAGACGTCCACCTCGCGCCGCTTGAGCAGGCAGCGGAGGCGGTAGAGGAGTGCCCGTGGGCCGACGCCCATGACGGGGGGTGACCGGCTACTTCGCCGCCCCGGGTGCGGGCGAGGGGTCTGCGCGCTGGCGGCGCTGCAGGGTGAAGCCCAGGTAGGCGTCGACGCCGATCCAGGCCACGGCGAGCCAGGAGGCCACGATGAGGGTCTTCAACGCGCGGAGCACGTCCCCGGTGGCGAGCAGCACCCCGTCGCGCGGGAAGAAGACCAGGTCGAGGTACTTCCAGGGCATCGCGTAGAGCGTGTAGACGAGCAGCAGCGCGAACACCACGATGCGTACGACGGCGAGGGTTCTCATCCGCTTCCTCCCTGCCTTTGACCTTAGCACGCGACGTCGCGGGCGCTATGCTCGCGGCGGCGGCCCAGGGAGGTCTGGTGACGGAGATCGGAGAGCTGACGGAGGCGTGCGCGGAGGCGGCCCGGCGAGGCGGCGCGGTGCTGCGCGAGAAGTGGGGGACGCGGCGCACCATCGATTACAAGGGTGGCATCGACCTCGTCACCGACGCAGACCGGGCCAGCGAGGAGGTGCTCCTCGAGTTCCTGGTGGGGCGCTTCCCGGGGAGCGCCGTCCTCGCCGAGGAGTCGGGGGCGCGGGCGGCGCGGGCCGGTGTGGCGGGAGACGGGCTGTGCTGGTTCGTCGATCCTCTCGACGGCACCACCAACTACGCGCACGGGGTGCCCCACTTCGCCGTGAACGTGGCGGTGTCCGACGGAGCGGGGATCGCGGCGGGGGCGACGCTCGACCCGCTGCGGGGGGAGCTGTACGTCGCGGGGCGCGGGGAGGGCGCGTGGCTCGGCGCGGAGCGGTTGCGGGTGTCGGAGACGACGGAGCTGAAGCGGGCGCTCCTCTGCACCGGGTTCCCCTACGACATCCAGCAGGACCCCGACCCGCTGCTCCGGCTCTTCCGGGCCTACATCCAGCGGGCGAGGGCGGTGCGGAGGTTCGGGGCGGCGGCGCTCGACCTGGCCTACGTGGCGAGCGGGCGGTTCGACGGGTTCTGGGAGGCGCGGCTGAAGGCGTGGGACGTGGCGCCGGGGATCCTGCTGGTGCGGGAGGCGGGTGGGGCGGTCGCCGATTTCACGGGAGGTGAAGACATGCTCCACGGCGGGACGATCTGCGCGGCCGGGCCGGCGCTGCAGCGTTTGCTCCTCGAGGTCCTCGCCGAGGTGCGGGGGGATCAGGGGGCGGGGGCGGGAGAGGGAACGGCCGGCTCGGGCGACGCGAAGGCGAGCCGGTAGACGGAGTCGGGGTCGACGTAGAGGTCGACCACCTTGATTCCGAAGTGCAGGTGCGGGCCGGTGACGCGTCCGGTCGCGCCGACCTTGCCGATCTGCTGTCCGCGACGGACCTGTTCGCGGTGCCGGACGTCGAAGTCGGAGAGGTGAAAGTAGACCGAGAAGAGGCCGGCGCCGTGGGCGATGGCGACGCTCTTTCCCGAGGCAAAACAGTCACGTACGAGCACCACGACGCCGTCGTTCGTGGCCAGGACCGGGTCGCCGACGGCCCCGGACAAATCCGTCCCGTAGTGCTGGCTCTGCTTCTTCCCGTTGAAGACCCGGCGCTCTCCGAACTGGCCGGTGACCCGCGCATCGCGTGGCGGGCCGAATGGACCGACGAAGAGGGGAGGCTCGAAGGGACGGGAGAAAGCCTCGCGGAAGGCGGCCTGGTCTTCCTCCATTCGTCGCTTCTGTTCGGGGGAGGGTGCGATGAACCTGGGCTCGACGGCGAGCTGGGTCTCGGGGAATGCGGGGTCGACGACCTCGACCGAGGCGATGAGCGGGTCGCGGCGGCCGGCGAGGCGAACCTCGACCTTGAGGGTCCCGGGTTCGAGCTCGACCGGCAGGGCGGCGATCGCCTGGAGGCCCGCGGGGGTCGGGAAGAAGTGGAGGCGGCGGACGGGGGTGGCGCCTGGCACCGCGACGAGCACGGTGCCGGACGTGGAGGAGGCCGAAGAAGGCGAGACGTCGGTCACGGTGACCAGGAGCGCGTCGCCCGGCCGGGCGCGCCCGGGGGAGACGCGGACCGTGGGTGTCTTCGACGGACCTGGATCGGTCGGAAACGCCGGCGCCACGAGCAAGGCGACGGCGGCGACCGCGAGGATTCTGAAGTAATGTCGAGCCATGGACGCCTTCAAGCCGCACCTTTCTGGACTGGCCGCCTACCCCTACAGGAAGGTCGAAGCGGCGATCAAGCTGGACCAGAACGAAAGCCCCTGGGACCTTCCGGAAGACCTCAAGAATCGTGCGCTGGAGCGGATGCGCCACGCACCGTGGAACCGATACCCGGACATGCACGCGGAGAGTGTCCGGGCCAGCGTCGCCCGATTCCTGGACTGGCCCGAGGAGGGGATCGTCGTCGCGCCCGGTTCGAACTTCCTCATCCTCGCGCTGGCCCAGGCGGCGAACAGGGTCCTCGACACCTCTCCATCGTTCGCATTCTACGAGGGAGCCGCGCGGGTGACCGGCACGCCGTACACGTCGGTGCCCCTGGGGCCGGACTTCGGACTTCCGGTGGACGAGTTGGTCCGCGAGATGGACCAGGGGGCGCCGGGGGTGGTGTTCGTCGCGACGCCCCACGCTCCGACCGGCGCGGTCTTCCCGGTGCCGGACGTGGCCCGGGTGGCCGAGAAGGCCAGGGAGCGCGGGTGGATCCTGGCCGTCGACGAGGCCTACTGCCAGTTCTCCGGCACCGACCTGCGTCCGCTCGCCCGAGGGAATCCAAGCGTGGTCATCCTGAGAACTTTCTCGAAGGCTTTCGGGCTGGGAGGAGTGCGCGCCGGGTTCCTTCTCGCGGTGCCGGACGTGGCGGTGAAGCTGCAAGCGATGCTCCCGCCCTTCGACGTTCCGGTCCACACTGCCGCCGTGCTCGAGACCGTCCTCGAGGCGCCGGGCCGAGCCGCCGACATCGGGGTCCTCCTGGCCGCTGAGAGGGACCGGGTGCTCGCCGACCTCGATCGTCACCCGACATGGCGCCCTCACCCGAGCCGCGCGAACTTCTTCCTCGTCCGCACGCCGGATGCGGAGGTCGCCTGGCGGTCCCTCCTGACGCGCGGGATCCTCGTCCGGCGCCAAGACCACCTCCCCGGACTGAACGGATGCCTGCGGGTGTCGGTAGGCACTCCGGCCCAGAACGACGCGTTCCTGAAGGCGGCCTTCGAGGCGGTGGAGGACGACCCCGCCGGGCCCGGCCTCGGCGATACGGCCCGAAACAGGCCTGCGCCGGACCCCGAGCCTAGCTAGAGCCTCCATGTCCGGTCTTCGCCAGCGTGCAGGTCCACCGCGCGCTGGTCGATGTCCGGCACCGACGACGCACCGAGGCACCGACGACCCTGGAGGGAGCAAGCACCATGGCAATTCCGTGGACCCCGGCACTCGCGATCGGCGTCCCCGAAATCGACCACCAGCACCAGGAACTGTTCCTCCGGATCGAGCGTCTCGTCCAGGGGATGTCGCGCGGCGACGCCGCGGACATCGCGCGTCTCCTAGAGTTCCTGGGGCAGTACGTCGTGAAGCACTTCGGGGCCGAGGAGCGATGGATGCTTCGAAGCGCCTATCCGGATTACGTCCGCCACAAGGCCGAGCACGAGAGATTCATTCGCGACTACGAGCAGATGACCCGGGAGTTCCGGGAAAAGGGACCGAACGTCCTGGCGGGAATCCGGATGAACAACTGGATCGCCGAATGGCTCAAGCAACACATCAGCCGGTCCGACATGGAACTCGGCCGGTTTCTCGCCACGAAGGTGGTGAGCGGCGACCTCGACGGGCCTTGACGGCCCCGGGTCGCCGCCAGACCTACGCGATGGTCAGGACTCGACCTTGAACCCGATGCGGACGGTCACCTGGAACTCGGAGACCTCGCCGCCCTTCACGGCGCCGCGGATCTCGGCGACCTCGAACCAGCTGACGTTTCGAACCGACTTGCTCGCGCCGGCAACCGCCGACTTGATGGCGTCAGCGACGCTCTTCGACGAAGTGCCGACGACCTCGATCTTCTTGTAGGTGGCCAAGGTTCGCTTCCTTTCGTGCTGCCTTGAGGGGTGGGAGGGAAGAAGATAGGACAGCTGGATTCTAACGTCCCGGCCCACGTCCGGCACCACGTCGGGCACCACGTCGGCACCGGGTCCGCTCGCCGGACGCACGCTGGACGAGGCGCGCCACTTGACTCGCCGCGCCTGCGGCCGGTAGGTAGGCGTGGGGGGGACCCGGTTTTTCCCGAGGGACCACGAGGGCAAATGGCTGATCTCTTTGACAAGTGTGCCGCCTGGAAGGACGCGCAGGTACTCAAGCTTGCGGGTCACTACCCGTACTACCGGGTCATCCAGGAGACGAACGGCACGGAGGTGGTGGTCGACGGCAAGCGCCTCATCATGGCTTGCTCGAACAACTACCTGGGGCTGGCCAACGACCCGCGCGTGATGGAGGCGGCCGCCGAGGCCGCTCGCCGCTGGGGCGCATCGACGTGCGGCTCGCGCGTCCTGAACGGGTCGATGACCCTTCACGACGAACTCGACCATCGACTCGCGGAATTCCTGGGGAAGGAAGCCGCGGTGGTCTTTTCCACGGGCTTCGGGACCAACCTGGGGACCATCTCGTCTCTCGTCCTCCGGCACGACATGATCTTCGCGGACCGGATGGTCCACGCCTCCCTCGTCGAAGGCATGCAGGCTGCCTACGGCGAAACGAAGCGCTTCCGGCACAACAACATGGAGGACCTGGAGCGGCTCCTCGCCAACGCCGAGCCGAACGCCGGGAAGCTCATCGTCGTCGACGGCGTCTACTCCATGGAGGGGGACCTCGCGAACCTGCCTGCCATCGCCGAGCTGAAGCGGAAGTACGGCGCACGGCTCATGGTCGACGAGGCGCACGGGTTCGGCGTCATGGGCCCGGGCGGCAAGGGCACCGGCGAGCATTTCGGGGTCCACGACGACGTGGACCTCATCATGACGACCTTCTCCAAGTCGCTCGCCTCGATCGGCGGCGTCATCGCGGGGCCTGCCGACGTCATCAACTGGATCAAGCACAAGGCCCGGGCGCTGGTCTTCAGCGCGTCCATGACCCCGTCCTCGGCGGCAGCGGCCCTGAAGGCCCTCGAGATCATCCAGCAGGAGCCGGAACGTCGGGAACGGCTCTGGGACATCTCCGAGCGCGTCCACCGGGAGCTCCGAGGAATGGGATTCGACACCCAGCCGTCGGTCTCGCCCGTGGTGCCGGTGGTGATCGGAGATCAGGCCCTGACCTTCAAGTTCTGGAGGAAACTCACCGACCTGGGCCTGTTTG
>CAWHDZ010000003.1:0-282249 GCA_963828255.1 uncultured delta proteobacterium
TTCATCTTCTGCAGCCCTTCCTTCCAGCACGGGATGCCGTCGGCCAGCGGCGCCACCACCGCGCCGCCCTGCTTGCGGGAGGAGTCGAACATGGCGCCGTCGGGCAGCTTGCCGTCGTACTCGACCTTCACCCGGTCGGCGGGGGTGGGACACGCGCCCGTCCCCTCCACGGCCGGGATGTAGATGAGACCGGAAGGGGAGCGGACGGCCCCCTTCTCCTTGGCGAAGTGGACGAGCGCGGCGCGGCTCCGGTCGCCGTACGAGGCCGCGGCGAGCTCGTTCACCTTGGTGCGGTAGACCGACATGTCCACCTGGATCTTCCTGTTCAGCACGGAGTCCGACAGCCCGCGCTGCACCACCGCCAGCTCCTCCGGCTTCAGGTTGAAGACCTTGAAGCTGTCCGAGGCGGCGACGCCCAGGGCGTAGAGGGTCTTCTCCCGTTCGGTCTTGAGCTCGGGAGCCTTGGCCGGAGCCGTGGCCGCCGGCGTCGCGGAGAGAGCGAGGAGGAGCAGGGCGGTGGCGGTCATGTCACTTTCCGGCGGGTGCGGGTGCGGGGGTACCGGGCGTCACGCCCAGCAGCTCGACCTTGAAGACCAGGGTGGCGTTGGGCGGGATGGCGCCGGGGGCGCCGCGCTCGCCGTAGGCGATGGAGGGCGGGCAGACCAGCGTGGCCTCGCCGCCGATCTTCATCTTCTGGACGCCCTCGGTCCAGCAGGGGATGACCTGGTTCAGGCCGAACTCGATGGGCTGGCCGCGCTTGTAGGAGCTGTCGAAGACGGTGCCGTCCATCAGCTTGCCCTCGTAGTTCACCTTCACCTTGTCGGTGGCGGCGGGCGAGGCGCCCGTGCCGGCCCGGACCGGGATGAAGATGAGCCCCGAGGCCGACTTCACGGCGCCCGGCTTGGCGGCGTACTCGGCGGCGGCGGTGCCCTCCTTGGCCTTGCGGGCGTCGCCGGCGGCCGCGACCTTGGCCTTGGCGAAGTCCTGGACCTTGGGCTCGTAGGCGGCGATGTCGACGGCCGACTTCTTCCCGGCGAGCGTGTCGGCCATGCCCTTCTCCATCATGCCGACCTGGGCAGGGGAGAGGGAGAGGTCGGTGAGGTTCTTCGAGGCCAGCACGCCGAGCGCGTAGAGCGTCTTCTGGTCGGGCTTGACCTTCGGGGCCGCGGCCTTGGCGTCCTTCTGCTCCGGCTGGCCGGGGTGGGCCGGCATGTAGGCCTTCAGGAACTCCTGGACCTTGGGGGTCTGCTTCTCCATGTCCACGGTGAGCTTCTTGCCGGTGAGGGAGTCGGTCATGCCGACCTGGACCTGCTTCACCTGGTCCGCGTTGAGCTTGAAGTCCTTGAAGTTGCGGGAGACCAGGGCGCCGAGCGCGTACATGGTCTTGTCGTCCTCGGTCTTCGGCTCCGGAACGGCCGCGAAGGCCGGGACCGAGAGGGCGAGCAGCGCTGCGGCGACGATGATTCTCATGAGTTCTCCTTCAGGGTTTCGAGGTGTTTACCCCGAAACCGGGCGGACCGGAAGTGGGTGGTTCGATCACTCCTCGAGGGTGGAAACGTCCCCGTCCGGGAGCCCCTGGGCCCGGGCCTTGAGAACGCGACGCATGATCTTGCCGGAGCGGGTCTTGGGGAGGGAATCCACGAAGGTGATCTTCTCCGGGCGGACGATGGGGCCATGTGCTTGCCGACGTGGGCCTTCACCTCGTCGGCCAGCTCCTCGCTCTCCTTGAAGCCCTTGCGGAGGATGCAGTAGGCGTGGATGCACTGCCCCTTCACCTCGTGGGAGATGCCGATGACCGCCGCCTCCGCGACGGCCGGGTGGCTCTGCAGCGCGCTCTCCACCTCGGCGGTGCCGAGCCGGTAGCCCGAGACCTTGATGACGTCGTCGGTGCGGCCGATGACCCAGAAGTAGCCGTCCTTGTCCCGCTTGGCCGAGTCGCCGGCCATGTACTTGCCCGGGTACTTGGACCAGTACTGGTTCACGTAGCGGTCCGGGTCCTTGTAGATGGTGGTGGCGGCGGCGGGCCAGGGATTCTTGAGGGCCAGGAATCCCTCCTCGCCGTCGGCGACCGGGGCGCCGGCCTCGTCGAGGATCTCGGCGTCCTGCCCGAAGAAGGGGCGGGTGGCCGAGCCGGGCTTGAGGGGGACGACCGGCGTGGGGGTGAGCTGGAACATCCCGGTCTCGGTCTGCCACCAGGTGTCCATGATGGGGCAGCGCCCCTTGCCGATGACCCGGTGGTACCACTTCCAGGCCTCCGGGTTGATGGGCTCGCCCACCGACCCGAGGATGCGCAGCGTGGAGAGGTCGTGCCGGTTGGGCCACGACTCGCCGAAGCGCATGAGGCCGCGGATGGCGGTGGGGGCGGTGTAGAGGATGGTGATGCCGTACTTCTCGACCAGGTGCCACCAGCGGTTCGGGTACGGGTAGGTCGGGGCTCCCTCGTACATGAAGGTGGTCGCGCCCATGAGCAGCGGCCCGTACACGATGTACGAGTGGCCGGTCACCCAGCCCGGATCGGCGGCGCACCAGTAGCGGTCCTCGTCCTTCAGGTCGAAGACGTACTTGAGCGTGGAGTAGACGCCCACCATGTACCCGCCGTGACAGTGGATGAGCCCCTTGGGCTTGCCCGTCGTGCCCGAGGTGTAGAGCATGTAGAGCGGGTCGTAGGCGTCCATCACCTCGGTGGCCGACACGCCGGTGGCGAGCGGCAGCTTCATGAGGTCGTGGTACCAGTAGTCGCGCCCCGCCTCCATGCGCACCTCGTGGCCGGTGCGCTGGACCACGATGACGGTTTCCACCGTGGGTGCGTGTCGGACGGCGTCGTCCACGATCTTCTTCAGCTCGACCACCTTGCCGTTCATGAAGCCGCCGTCGGCGGTGACCACCACCTTCGACTCGCTGTCCTCGATGCGCCCCTGGAGGGCGTCCACGCTGAAGCCGCCGTAGACCACCGAGTGGATGGCGCCGATCTTCGCGCAGGCCAGCATCGCGATGACGATCTCGGGGATGCGCGGCATGTAGATGGTGACCCGGTCGCCCTTGCGGACGCCCATGGCCTTCAGCACGTTGGCGAACTTGCAGACGTCGCGGTTGAGCGCGAAGTACGAGTAGGTGCGGACCTCGTTGCGCTCGCCCACCCAGACGAGAGAGAGCTTGTTCTTGCGCCAGCTCTTCTGGTGCCGGTCGAGCGCGTTGTGGACGATGTTGCACTGCGCGCCGGCGAACCACTTGTAGAAGGGCTTCTTCGAGTCGTCGAGGACCTTGTCCCAGCGCCGGTACCACTCGAGCTCCTCGGCCTCCTTGGCCCAGAAGGCGAGCGGGTCGGCGAGCGCCGTCTTCGCAAGCGCCTCCCAGTCCTTCACCCGCGCCTGGGCGACCACCTCGGGGGTGGGGTAGTAGACTTCACCGTCGGGCGAGATCCTGTCGGTCATGGTTGGCGGTCCTTTCGGAGGCAACGTAACAAACGGGCCGGGGCTCGAACAAACGCCTTCCGGGGCGGGAGCTTGACGCAGTGCGGCGATCTCGACCCGGGTATGTCGGGAAGATATGCTCGGTTCGTGATCAAGCCGCCAGCCTTGAAGAGGGGAGACGTGGTCCGGATCGTGGCCCCGTCCGGCCCCTTCGACCCGGAAGCCTTCGAGAAGGGGCTCGGGGTGATGCGGGACCGGCTCGGGCTGGTACCGCGGATGCGGGATGACATCGTGGCCCGGGACGGCTACCTGGCCGGGGACGACGCCCGGAGGCTGGCCGAGTGGCACGAGGCGGCCAGCGACCCGGAGGCCCGGGCGGTCTGGTGCGCCCGGGGGGGATACGGGGCCATGCGGCTCCTGCCGCGCCTCGAGGCGGCGCGCATCTTCCACCCGCCCAAGATCTTCGTCGGCTTCAGCGACATCACCGCGCTGCACGTCCTCCTGAACCGCAACGGCCTGGTCACCGTGCACGGGCCGGTGGTGACCCAGCTGGGGAGGCTCGGGCCGGAGGCCATCGACCACCTGGAGGGGCTGCTCTTCGGGGGTGCGCCGCCGCTCGCCGACCGGCGCGCGCCGGTGCCGCCGCCCGGGCGGGGGGTGCTGGCCCGCACCACGCTGCGGCCGGGGATGGCCTCCGGGCAGCTCCTCGGCGGGTCGCTCACCGTGCTCTCCCACCTCTGCGGGACCCGCTGGCAGCCCCGCTTCGCCGGCGCGGTGCTCTTCCTGGAGGACGTGGGGGAGCGCCCCTACCGCATCGACCGGATGCTCACCCAGCTGCGCCTCTCCGGCGCGCTCGACCGGGTGGCAGGCATCGCCATCGGGCAGTTCACCCAGTGTGACGACCCCGAGCTGGAGGGCGTCGAGGTGGTGCGGAGGGTGGCGTGGGATCTCGGCGTGCCCACCGTCGAGGGGGTGCCGGCCGGGCACGAGGACGACAACTTCGCCATGCCGCTCGGGTCGATGGTGACGGTGGTGGCGCCGGCCCAGCCCGAGGAGGGGCCTCCCCGGCTCACCTTCGAGCAGGGCGCGACGACATGAGCTTCCCGTTCGCGGTCCCGCCGGGAGTGGCCCCGGCGTGGGACGCGGTCGTGCTGCGGGGCGGCGTGGTGGTTCACGCCTCGTCCGGGGGAACGGCGACGCCGGGCGAGACGCCGGCGCCTGGTGCGCCACCATTGCTCTTCGACGTGTCGTCCCTCACCAAGGTGATGGCGACCGGGACCCTCACCGCACTCCTCGTGAAGGAGGGGCGGATCCGGCTCGACGCCCCGGTGGTGGAGTGGCTCCCGCGCTTCCGGGGCGGGGGCAAGGAGCGGGTGACGGTCCGGCAGCTCCTGGCCCACTCGAGCGGGCTCCCCTGGTGGCGCCCCTGGTTCGAGCGGGCCATGGCCGACCCGGTGGCGGGCCAGGCGTTCCTCCCGCCGGCGGAGCGTCCCGGCGACCTCGCGTCGGCCTTCGGGCGGGGGAGGCAGGTCGTGGCCGAGGCGCTCTGGGAGGAGCCGCTGGAGGTGGATCCCGGGACGCGGGCCCTGTACGGCGACCTGGCCTTCCAGGCGCTGGGACTGCTCGTGGAAGCAGCGGCGGGGGCGCCGCTCGACCGGCTCTTCGCGGAGCGGGTGGCGGCGCCGATGGGGCTCGCCGACACCTTCTTCGTCGGGGAGGGGCGGCTCGCGGCCGGGCAGGGGCCCTGTACCGGACGGCGGTACGCGCCGACCGAGAGGTGCCCGCACCGGGGCGAGGTGAACCAGGGCACGGTGAACGACGACAACGCCTGGGCCGTGGGGGGCGTGGCTGGCCACGCCGGGCTCTTCTCGACGGCGGGGAACGTGGCCCGGCTCGGGCAGGAGTGGCTCCTGGCGCTGGAGGGTCGCGGGCGGATCCTCGACGCCAAGGTCGCGCGGGAGTTCGCGCGGCGCGACCCCACGCCGGGGAGCGAGCGGGCGCTGGCCTGGGACACGCCGAGCGCGCCGGGGTCGGCGCCGGGGTCGGCGCCGGGGTCGGCGGTGACGTCCTCGATCGGGTCGGTGCTGGGACGGGGACCGCTTGGCGCGATCGGCCACCTGGGCTACACGGGGTGCTCCCTGTGGATCGACCGGGACCGGCAGATGGTCTGCGCGCTGCTCACGAACCACGTCTTCCCGGGGGGCCGGCGGCCGGCCGAGATCCTGGCCGTGCGGCAGGCCTTCCACGACGCGGCGGCGAGGGCGGTGGGGTGAGCGGGATGGCGGACGCGGGCACGGTGGTGGACTGGAAGAAGGTCCGGCGGGTGCACCTCATCGGGGTGGCCGGGACGGGGATGGGCTCCTTCGCCGGGATGCTCAAGGCGGCGGGCTACGAGGTGACCGGGTCGGACGAGAACGTCTATCCGCCCATGTCCACGCAGCTCGAGCGCTGGGGCATCGAGGCCATGCAGGGCTACCGGCCGGAGAACCTCGACCGGGCCCGGCCCGACGTGGTCGTCGTCGGCAACGTCGTGCGCGCCGTGAACCCCGAGGCCGCGGCCATGCGGGAGCGCAGGCTGCCCCACGTGTCGTTCCCGCAGGCCCTGGGGGAGCTCTTCATCGGCCCGCGCCACGGCGTCGTGGTGGTGGGGACCCACGGCAAGACCACCACCAGCGCCATGATGGGGTTCCTGCTGCACCACGCCGGGCGCGATCCGTCCTTCCTGGTGGGCGGGGTCACCCGCGACTTCGACTCCAACTTCCGGCTGGGCGAGGGGGAGGCCTTCGTCGTCGAGGGGGACGAGTACGACACCGCCTACTTCGACAAGGGGCCCAAGTTCCTGCACTACCGGCCCCGCACCGCCATCTTCACCTCGTGTGAACTGGATCACGCCGACATCTACCGGGACGAGGCCCACTACGAGAGCGCCTTCGCGCGCTTCGTGGAGATCCTGCCGGCGGACGGGTTCCTGGCAGCCTGCTCGACGTGGGAGAGCGTGGTGGCCCTCGCGCGTGGCGCCCGCTGCCCGGTCGAGACCTACTCGGTGGAGCGGCCGGCCGACTGGGAGGCGCGCGGGCTCACGCTCTCCGCCGACGGGGCGCGCTTCCGGCTGGTGCGGGGCGGACGGGAGCTCGGGCCGGTGCGGCTCGCCGTGGGCGGGGCGCACAACGTGGAGAACGCGCTCGGGGTGGCCGCGGCGGCGACGCGGCTCGGGCTCACGTTCCAGGAGATCGCGGCGGGGCTGGAGGCCTTCCGGGGAGTGAAGCGGCGCCAGGAGGTGCGCGGCGTCGCGGGCGGGGTCACGGTGATCGACGACTTCGCCCACCATCCCACCGCGGTGGACCGGACGCTCGCCGCCATCCAGGGCTCGTACCCCGGGGCGCGCCTGCTCGTCGCCTTCGAGCCCCGATCCAACACGTCGCGCCGCAACCTGCACCAGGAGGAGTACGCGCGGAGCTTCGGCGCCGCGGCCGAGGTGTGGCTGCTGCGGCCTGCCGCGACCGACCGGGTGCCGGAGGCGGAGCGGCTCGACGTGGAGCGGCTCGCGGCCGAGGTCACTGCCCGCGGCGTGCCGGCCGCGGTGCGGGGAACCGTGGAGGAGATCGTTGCCGACGTCGCCGCGCGGGCGAAGGCCGGGGACGTGGTGGTGGGGATGTCGAACGGGGCCTTCGGCGGGGTGTGGACGAAGGTGCTGGAGGCGATCGCCGGACGGTCGCCGCCGCGCCTCGGTGGGTGACGTCCAGCGCGGGCCGGCGCCCGGGGGCGGCCTCGTCTCCGCGCCGCTTGTCCTCGCGCCCCGGGGTACGCGTGGTCGCGGCGACAGGGTGACGCATCCGCCCCGAAGCCGCTCCATCTCGGGGTCTTCGGTCGTGGCGCTGCGGAGGCGGCGCCCGACGAGGCGCCCCGGGCGCCTGGCGGAGGGGCGTCACCGCGAGGCCCGCGGTCAGCGTCCGGCGTCGCTGGTGGGTGCGATCGCAGTCCGCGTTCACCACCCGCAAACCGCCACCCGCGAGACGCCGATCGCGAGACGCCACCCGCAGCTCCCCACGAGGCGCGCTGTTCGCGTCGCCTTCGGCCTGGGCTTCCTCAGCCGGCGCGGGCGTCCCTCATAGCGCAGCCTCCGCAGCGGGCCAGCGTTCCCCGGGCTCGCCCTCTCCGCGAGGACAGCGAAGCGGAGAGGGGCGTCCCAGCGCCCGGCGGCAGACGCCCTCCCGGAACGAAGGCGATCCGCCGCTCAGAGCGTGTGGCAGACCTTGCACATGGCGTTCCCGCCGATCTGCGCCTGCGTGCCCTTCCATCCCGGCGGGTGCGGATTCACGCGACCCGAGGTGTGGCACGCCACGCAGAGCGAATTCGCGCCCTGGTTGTGGCAGCCCGCGCAGGACAGGATGTTCTGGCGCGCCGCCTGGCCGTGGACCGAGATCCAGCCGGAGGGGTGCGGGTCGCGGATCGAGGAGCCGCCCGGGGCGATCCCCTGGAAGGCGTGGCAACTCTGGCAGTAGCCCGTGCCGTGGCACTTGGTGCAACTGTTCGGCTCGGCCCGCTGCTCGATGGCGTGACGGGCGATCCAGTCGCCGCGGTGGATGAAGTCGGACGTGACCTTCTCGGGGAACTGGATCGAGGGCGGCATCGGACGCGTCGTCGCGGTGTGGCACTGGGCGCACATGGTCTGATCGTGGCAGGAGGAGCAGGAGGCCACGGACGCCAGCGCCCACTTGCCGTGCGAGGCCAGGAAGTTGGCCTCGTGCGAGTAGTCCTTCACCGGCTTGGCGTACTTCTTGAGATCCGTGTGGCAGGGGGTGCAGCGCCCCACCGCGTAGTCCTGGGCGTGGTTGTGGCACGCGGTGCACGTCGACATGGTCGGCACCACCACCTCGAACGAGCCCGGCTCGGCGATCTTGGAGTGGCAGCCCTGGCACTCGTCCTTCACGCCCTTCTGGCGGGGGAGGTGGGCGGCATGGTCGAAGCGGACCGCCGCGGAGAAGCGCTGCACCGGCTTGTAGTCGGGGACGGGGTCGTGGCACGCGGCGCAGACCTCCGACTTGGTCGGGATCTGGACGTGGATGACGCCTTCCTTGAGGGCCGTGGCCTTCAGGATCGGCGCGTGGCAGTCCACGCAGGCCACCCCGGACTCGATGTGGATCCCGTGCGGGAACTTGTAGGGCTGCGGCGCCGCGGTCTCGGCCTTCACGGCTGGCTTCTGGCAGCCGAAGGCGACGAGGACGAGGGGCAGGAGCAGGAGCCGGGGGTTCATTCGTACACCTCGCGGAACCGGTACGACGCGTTGTAGGTGAGCTTGACGAGCCCGTTCACGTAGCTCGTGTAGTAGGGCGTGGAGCCGCCCTGCATGGCGCCGACGACCGCGAAGCCGCCGCCGACGTCGTAGCCGAGCGTGGCCGATCCGATGATCGACTGCGACACGGCGTTCACCGCCTGGTCGAACCAGTAGCCCTGGAAGTCCAGCGTGCCGGTGAAGCCGTAGGCCTTCATCGAGCCGAAGGCGCGCGCCTGCCAGTAGCCGGACCCCGGCAGGATCTGGGTGCTCGTCCCGCCGCTGGTCACCGTGTAGGCCGGCTGGAAGAGGCGCGATCCCTCCGCGCCCACGGCCGAGGTCTTGCTGGGCCGCCAGGTGGCGCGGAGGATCACGCGGTCCCCGGAGGTGTCCGAGCTTCCCGCCGCGGTCCAGGAGGCGAAGATGCGCCGGTAGGCGGCCTCGATGTCGATGGGGGCCTTCACCTTGAACTGCTCCAGGCCGACCTTCGCGCTGACGCCGGCGTACTGGGAGGTGTTGTCGGCGAAGACCCAGAGAATGGAGTTGTAGGGGAGGGAGAGCGACGGCACCGAGTAGGTGTATTCGCCGGTGAACTGGAGGTGCGGGGTGACGGGGAAGATCAGGCTCACGTTGGAGTCGGCGATCTGCGTCCCGGTGAAGTAGTTGCTCGCGAAGAGGCTCCAGTCCACGTATCCGAGCAGGTACATCCAGGACACCGGCGAGAAGCGGAGGTCGAGGGCGATGTTCTCGCGGGTGGAGGCCCCGCTGTCCCAGGCGAACGCGGCCGAGATGCCGGTGTTGATCCAGGTGGTCCAGGCGAAGCCGACCCGGCCGCCCACGGCCAGGTTGCCGATGGTGGGGTTGGCCGAGAAGACGCTTCCGTAGGCGGTGAAGCGCTGGGTGGTGGGGAGGCCGACGTAGGCGTCCACGGTGACCATCTTGTGGATGGCCACGTGGAAGGACCCGCCGTCGAGCTGGAGCATCCGCGCGTTGCCGTAGCCCACGGTCTGCCGGCCCAGCGTGACCTGGAGCTGGTTCTGGAGGAAGCGCCCCTGGACCCAGGCCTGGTTCAGGTCGGCGCTCATCGCGCCGCTGTTGGTGTAGCCGTTCCACCAGGGGTTGTCGCCGAGGTTGGCGGCGCCCCAGCCGTCCACCTGGAAGTAGAGCTGCCCTCCCGGGATGGCGACCTCGCGTCCGGTGAGGGTCAGGAGCTCGTAGAGCGGGACGACGTTGGTGGTCTCCCCGTTGCGCCACTGCGATTGAACGTTGAGCTGCGTGTTGGAGTAGACCTCCAACTCGCTCGCGTGGCCGGCCGTGGGGGCGAGGAGCGTCGCCGCGGCGAGTGCTGCGATGCCGAGCCTGATTCTCATGAGGGCTTCCATCCCGGTTCGGGTCGTTTTCCACAGAGGCGCGTCCCGTCACCCGGACGGGGCGCGCTCGACCCGATCGCATACCGCAACCGGCGGGATTTTGACAGTCGTTGTCGCGTGGGCAAGTGACAGGATCGCCTCCGCCGGCCGGGAGACCTCACCTGGAGGGGGCGTCGGGTCCGGAGGCAGCCGGGGTCGGCGGCAGCCCGAGGGAGAAGCGCGCCCGCTCCCGCTCGAGCGCCACCTCGCCCCGCTCCTCGGGGTGCTCGCGGAGCCAGAGGACCATCTCGTCGGGCTCCCAGGCGTAGGGCTTTCCGTCGAGGAAGACCAGGCCGTCGTCCACGGCGCGGGTGGCCTCGAGGAGGGGCATCTCGCCGAGGTCCCGGATGAGCGCCTCGAAGCGCCCCTGCCGCTCCGCGTCCACGAAGGAGAAGTGGTGCCGTCCGGCGAAGGCGGTGTGGTAGTGCGCCGGCCGGTAGACCACGCCGCTGAGCTGCAGGCGGAGCGCCATGAGCGCGAGCAGCTCGCCGGTCTCGCGGGCCAGCCCCAGCCCAGGGACCTCCTGTCCCGGCAGCCGCGGGCGCAGCAGGCTGAACTGGGCGCGGGGGTGGCGCAGCGAGAGCCAGTGGACGTAGAGCACCGGGTGCCCGACCACGCGCTTGCGCTCGAGCACCAGCTCCATGAGCACCTGCTCCTGGCCGTCGGACTCCCCGTGAACGCGGATCAGCTCGCCGGGGAACTGGCTGCCGACCTCGACCCGGAAGGAGTCGTAGCCGAGGCGCCGGAGCTGGTCGAGGATGCCGAAACGCTGCAGCGCGAACTCGATCCCGGCCTCGGTGTAGAAGCCGAGCAGCAGCCGCTGGCGGGTGGGGCGCATTCCCAGCGACTCGGCAAGGTCGTCGGCGGTGAGCTCCCCGCTGGCCCCTGCGGAGTCGGAGAGGGCTTGCTTCGACAGCTGGGCCGCGATCCCCGCGAACCGCTTCCCGATGGGGTCGTAGTCCTCCGGGATCGGATCGAGCGAGCCGGTGGAGAGTGCCAGACCCACGCCGGCCAGCGCCTTCCAGGCGTTCCGGCTGTACCCGCCGCCCGGCAGCCAGACAGACGGGACACCCTCCAGATGGGCGGCCACCGCGACGTTGCGCATGCGCTCTCCACCCAGGGTGAGGTCGAGCTTCCCCATGCGATCGCCACGCAGGACGTCGCCGCCGGCGATGACGAAGACGAGGCCGGCGGGCGGCATCCGCCGGAGGAGCGCGCCCAGCTCCTCGAGGTAGCGGGCGTTTCCCGTGCCCTCGGGCAGAAGGACCTCGTCGACGCCGGGGAGCGGGCCCCAGTCGGATCCGGAGATGGAGCCGATCCAGTGGTCCGGATCGGAGGCGAGGCAGGCCGCGACGCCGTCGGGCGGATGGGCGTCGAGGTCGAGGACCGCCACCCGTCCTGCGAAGCCGTCGGCACGGACCGAGGCGATGGCGACGGCGATGTCGTTCACCGGGCAGTTCCCGCCGGCCGACGACGGGCCGGCGTGGTGGAAGCCGCCGAGCAGGTTGAGCTGGGGTTTGGCGCGCCGCAGCGCCTCGCCGGCGGCCTGGATGGTGGCGCCGGTGGCGAGACGGACCGTGCGCATCACCTCGTCCACCGGGACGTCGGAGGGGTCCACGCCGAAGACCGCGGCCACGTTCTCCGGGCGCGACATCGACTCGAGGAGCGCCGCGTCGTGGACGCGGGCCAGCTCGGCGTAGGAGGCGCGCCGGGGAGAGCGCCACCAGGAACCCGCCACGGCCTTGCTCTCGGAGAGCCACCAGGCCGCGAAGTCGGCGCGGCGGGTGTCGAGCCCGGAGAACTCCAGGCCGGTGAAGGGCAGCCGGTAGGCCGGGTCGTACCAGACGTCCACCTCGCGCCGCTTGAGCAGGCAGCGGAGGCGGTAGAGGAGTGCCCGTGGGCCGACGCCCATGACGGGGGGTGACCGGCTACTTCGCCGCCCCGGGTGCGGGCGAGGGGTCTGCGCGCTGGCGGCGCTGCAGGGTGAAGCCCAGGTAGGCGTCGACGCCGATCCAGGCCACGGCGAGCCAGGAGGCCACGATGAGGGTCTTCAACGCGCGGAGCACGTCCCCGGTGGCGAGCAGCACCCCGTCGCGCGGGAAGAAGACCAGGTCGAGGTACTTCCAGGGCATCGCGTAGAGCGTGTAGACGAGCAGCAGCGCGAACACCACGATGCGTACGACGGCGAGGGTCCTCATCCGCTTCCTCCCTGCCTTTGACCTTAGCACGCGACGTCGCGGGCGCTATGCTCGCGGCGGCGGCCCAGGGAGGTCTGGTGACGGAGATCGGAGAGCTGACGGAGGCGTGCGCGGAGGCGGCCCGGCGAGGCGGCGCGGTGCTGCGCGAGAAGTGGGGGACGCGGCGCACCATCGATTACAAGGGTGGCATCGACCTCGTCACCGACGCAGACCGGGCCAGCGAGGAGGTGCTCCTCGAGTTCCTGGTGGGGCGCTTCCCGGGGAGCGCCGTCCTCGCCGAGGAGTCGGGGGCGCGGGCGGCGCGGGCCGGTGTGGCGGGAGACGGGCTGTGCTGGTTCGTCGATCCTCTCGACGGCACCACCAACTACGCGCACGGGGTGCCCCACTTCGCCGTGAACGTGGCGGTGTCCGACGGAGCGGGGATCGCGGCGGGGGCGACGCTCGACCCGCTGCGGGGGGAGCTGTACGTCGCGGGGCGCGGGGAGGGCGCGTGGCTCGGCGCGGAGCGGTTGCGGGTGTCGGAGACGACGGAGCTGAAGCGGGCGCTCCTCTGCACCGGGTTCCCCTACGACATCCAGCAGGACCCCGACCCGCTGCTCCGGCTCTTCCGGGCCTACATCCAGCGGGCGAGGGCGGTGCGGAGGTTCGGGGCGGCGGCGCTCGACCTGGCCTACGTGGCGAGCGGGCGGTTCGACGGGTTCTGGGAGGCGCGGCTGAAGGCGTGGGACGTGGCGCCGGGGATCCTGCTGGTGCGGGAGGCGGGTGGGGCGGTCGCCGATTTCACGGGAGGTGAAGACATGCTCCACGGCGGGACGATCTGCGCGGCCGGGCCGGCGCTGCAGCGTTTGCTCCTCGAGGTCCTCGCCGAGGTGCGGGGGGATCAGGGGGCGGGGGCGGGAGAGGGAACGGCCGGCTCGGGCGACGCGAAGGCGAGCCGGTAGACGGAGTCGGGGTCGACGTAGAGGTCGACCACCTTGATTCCGAAGTGCAGGTGCGGGCCGGTGACGCGTCCGGTCGCGCCGACCTTGCCGATCTGCTGTCCGCGACGGACCTGTTCGCGGTGCCGGACGTCGAAGTCGGAGAGGTGAAAGTAGACCGAGAAGAGGCCGGCGCCGTGGGCGATGGCGACGCTCTTTCCCGAGGCAAAACAGTCACGTACGAGCACCACGACGCCGTCGTTCGTGGCCAGGACCGGGTCGCCGACGGCCCCGGACAAATCCGTCCCGTAGTGCTGGCTCTGCTTCTTCCCGTTGAAGACCCGGCGCTCTCCGAACTGGCCGGTGACCCGCGCATCGCGTGGCGGGCCGAATGGACCGACGAAGAGGGGAGGCTCGAAGGGACGGGAGAAAGCCTCGCGGAAGGCGGCCTGGTCTTCCTCCATTCGTCGCTTCTGTTCGGGGGAGGGTGCGATGAACCTGGGCTCGACGGCGAGCTGGGTCTCGGGGAATGCGGGGTCGACGACCTCGACCGAGGCGATGAGCGGGTCGCGGCGGCCGGCGAGGCGAACCTCGACCTTGAGGGTCCCGGGTTCGAGCTCGACCGGCAGGGCGGCGATCGCCTGGAGGCCCGCGGGGGTCGGGAAGAAGTGGAGGCGGCGGACGGGGGTGGCGCCTGGCACCGCGACGAGCACGGTGCCGGACGTGGAGGAGGCCGAAGAAGGCGAGACGTCGGTCACGGTGACCAGGAGCGCGTCGCCCGGCCGGGCGCGCCCGGGGGAGACGCGGACCGTGGGTGTCTTCGACGGACCTGGATCGGTCGGAAACGCCGGCGCCACGAGCAAGGCGACGGCGGCGACCGCGAGGATTCTGAAGTAATGTCGAGCCATGGACGCCTTCAAGCCGCACCTTTCTGGACTGGCCGCCTACCCCTACAGGAAGGTCGAAGCGGCGATCAAGCTGGACCAGAACGAAAGCCCCTGGGACCTTCCGGAAGACCTCAAGAATCGTGCGCTGGAGCGGATGCGCCACGCACCGTGGAACCGATACCCGGACATGCACGCGGAGAGTGTCCGGGCCAGCGTCGCCCGATTCCTGGACTGGCCCGAGGAGGGGATCGTCGTCGCGCCCGGTTCGAACTTCCTCATCCTCGCGCTGGCCCAGGCGGCGAACAGGGTCCTCGACACCTCTCCATCGTTCGCATTCTACGAGGGAGCCGCGCGGGTGACCGGCACGCCGTACACGTCGGTGCCCCTGGGGCCGGACTTCGGACTTCCGGTGGACGAGTTGGTCCGCGAGATGGACCAGGGGGCGCCGGGGGTGGTGTTCGTCGCGACGCCCCACGCTCCGACCGGCGCGGTCTTCCCGGTGCCGGACGTGGCCCGGGTGGCCGAGAAGGCCAGGGAGCGCGGGTGGATCCTGGCCGTCGACGAGGCCTACTGCCAGTTCTCCGGCACCGACCTGCGTCCGCTCGCCCGAGGGAATCCAAGCGTGGTCATCCTGAGAACTTTCTCGAAGGCTTTCGGGCTGGGAGGAGTGCGCGCCGGGTTCCTTCTCGCGGTGCCGGACGTGGCGGTGAAGCTGCAAGCGATGCTCCCGCCCTTCGACGTTCCGGTCCACACTGCCGCCGTGCTCGAGACCGTCCTCGAGGCGCCGGGCCGAGCCGCCGACATCGGGGTCCTCCTGGCCGCTGAGAGGGACCGGGTGCTCGCCGACCTCGATCGTCACCCGACATGGCGCCCTCACCCGAGCCGCGCGAACTTCTTCCTCGTCCGCACGCCGGATGCGGAGGTCGCCTGGCGGTCCCTCCTGACGCGCGGGATCCTCGTCCGGCGCCAAGACCACCTCCCCGGACTGAACGGATGCCTGCGGGTGTCGGTAGGCACTCCGGCCCAGAACGACGCGTTCCTGAAGGCGGCCTTCGAGGCGGTGGAGGACGACCCCGCCGGGCCCGGCCTCGGCGATACGGCCCGAAACAGGCCTGCGCCGGACCCCGAGCCTAGCTAGAGCCTCCATGTCCGGTCTTCGCCAGCGTGCAGGTCCACCGCGCGCTGGTCGATGTCCGGCACCGACGACGCACCGAGGCACCGACGACCCTGGAGGGAGCAAGCACCATGGCAATTCCGTGGACCCCGGCACTCGCGATCGGCGTCCCCGAAATCGACCACCAGCACCAGGAACTGTTCCTCCGGATCGAGCGTCTCGTCCAGGGGATGTCGCGCGGCGACGCCGCGGACATCGCGCGTCTCCTAGAGTTCCTGGGGCAGTACGTCGTGAAGCACTTCGGGGCCGAGGAGCGATGGATGCTTCGAAGCGCCTATCCGGATTACGTCCGCCACAAGGCCGAGCACGAGAGATTCATTCGCGACTACGAGCAGATGACCCGGGAGTTCCGGGAAAAGGGACCGAACGTCCTGGCGGGAATCCGGATGAACAACTGGATCGCCGAATGGCTCAAGCAACACATCAGCCGGTCCGACATGGAACTCGGCCGGTTTCTCGCCACGAAGGTGGTGAGCGGCGACCTCGACGGGCCTTGACGGCCCCGGGTCGCCGCCAGACCTACGCGAGGGTCAGGACTCGACCTTGAACCCGATGCGGACGGTCACCTGGAACTCGGAGACCTCGCCGCCCTTCACGGCGCCGCGGATCTCGGCGACCTCGAACCAGCTGACGTTTCGAACCGACTTGCTCGCGCCGGCAACCGCCGACTTGATGGCGTCAGCGACGCTCTTCGACGAAGTGCCGACGACCTCGATCTTCTTGTAGGTGGCCAAGGTTCGCTTCCTTTCGTGCTGCCTTGAGGGGTGGGAGGGAAGAAGATAGGACAGCTGGATTCTAACGTCCCGGCCCACGTCCGGCACCACGTCGGGCACCACGTCGGCACCGGGTCCGCTCGCCGGACGCACGCTGGACGAGGCGCGCCACTTGACTCGCCGCGCCTGCGGCCGGTAGGTAGGCGTGGGGGGGACCCGGTTTTTCCCGAGGGACCACGAGGGCAAATGGCTGATCTCTTTGACAAGTGTGCCGCCTGGAAGGACGCGCAGGTACTCAAGCTTGCGGGTCACTACCCGTACTACCGGGTCATCCAGGAGACGAACGGCACGGAGGTGGTGGTCGACGGCAAGCGCCTCATCATGGCTTGCTCGAACAACTACCTGGGGCTGGCCAACGACCCGCGCGTGATGGAGGCGGCCGCCGAGGCCGCTCGCCGCTGGGGCGCATCGACGTGCGGCTCGCGCGTCCTGAACGGGTCGATGACCCTTCACGACGAACTCGACCATCGACTCGCGGAATTCCTGGGGAAGGAAGCCGCGGTGGTCTTTTCCACGGGCTTCGGGACCAACCTGGGGACCATCTCGTCTCTCGTCCTCCGGCACGACATGATCTTCGCGGACCGGATGGTCCACGCCTCCCTCGTCGAAGGCATGCAGGCTGCCTACGGCGAAACGAAGCGCTTCCGGCACAACAACATGGAGGACCTGGAGCGGCTCCTCGCCAACGCCGAGCCGAACGCCGGGAAGCTCATCGTCGTCGACGGCGTCTACTCCATGGAGGGGGACCTCGCGAACCTGCCTGCCATCGCCGAGCTGAAGCGGAAGTACGGCGCACGGCTCATGGTCGACGAGGCGCACGGGTTCGGCGTCATGGGCCCGGGCGGCAAGGGCACCGGCGAGCATTTCGGGGTCCACGACGACGTGGACCTCATCATGACGACCTTCTCCAAGTCGCTCGCCTCGATCGGCGGCGTCATCGCGGGGCCTGCCGACGTCATCAACTGGATCAAGCACAAGGCCCGGGCGCTGGTCTTCAGCGCGTCCATGACCCCGTCCTCGGCGGCAGCGGCCCTGAAGGCCCTCGAGATCATCCAGCAGGAGCCGGAACGTCGGGAACGGCTCTGGGACATCTCCGAGCGCGTCCACCGGGAGCTCCGAGGAATGGGATTCGACACCCAGCCGTCGGTCTCGCCCGTGGTGCCGGTGGTGATCGGAGATCAGGCCCTGACCTTCAAGTTCTGGAGGAAACTCACCGACCTGGGCCTGTTTGCGAGCCCGGTCGTGAAGCCCGCAGTCGAGAAGGAACTCGTCCGGACCGTCTTCATGGCCACCCACACGGACGACCAGATCGACCGCGCCCTGGAGATGTTCCAGAAGGCTGGCAGGGACCTCGGCGTCATCCCGGCCGAGCGACCGCATACCCGCGTCGAGGTGAAGATGGCCCGTCCCGGCGTGACGGGCTTCTACTCCTCCCACGAGGGGGACACGACCGCGACCGGGACCCAGGACGGTGGCGCCCGCCTCGAGATCCTCGACGTGCTCACCCAGGCGGACGAGCCGTGGTCCCGGCGGTTGTCCAATGCCGCCGAGATGATCACCTGGAAGGCGATCAACGCGGGCCCCGAGGACTACCTGCAACTCAAGGAACTTCCGTTCAAGCTCTGGGACAAGCGGCGGCAGCTTCCGACCATGCTCCTCTCCGCGGGCATGAACTTCATGGCTCGCCGGCAGCAGAACGGCAGCGACAACCAGCGGGACGCCTGACGCGTTCCCCCCACCGTCAGGACCCTGCCATGAACAGACCCGTCGTCGTGCCGGACATCACCGAGGTCGCCCATCCCGCCAAGGACGTCGAGGTATCCCTCGTCACGTCCGGCCTCGACAAGGACCGGTTCATCCGGTTGCCCTTCGAGCTCTACCGCGATGACCCGTTCTGGGTCCCGCCGCTCGTCATGGAACGGCACGAGTTCCTCGACTCGTCCAAGAACCCCTTCTTCCGCCACGCCGAGGTGGCGCTGTTCCTGGCGCGTCGGGACGGAAAGCTGGTCGGGCGGATCGCGGCCGTCGAGGACCGGAACTACAACGCCTTTCACGGGTGCAAGGTCGCGTATTTTGGGCTCTTCGAATGCATCGACGACCCCGGTGTCGCCGCCGCCCTGGTCGCCGCTGCAAAGAACTGGGCCCGCTGGCGCGGACTGGCCCAGCTCATCGGGCCGATGAACCTGTCGACCAACCAGGAATGTGGCCTGCTGGTCGACGGATTCGACTCGTCGCCCTACGTGATGATGCCGTACAACCCGCCCTACTACGCCGACCTGGTCGAGGCCTGTGGATTCCGGAAGGCGAAGGACCTGTTCGCGTTCGAGCGGTCGGCGAAGGTGCCGGCGCCGGAGCGGTTCATCCGCGTCGCCGACAAGATCCGGGCACACGAGGGAATCACGGTTCGCCCCCTGGACGTCGCCAACTTCGAGGCCGAGGTGGTCCGGATCAAGGCGGTCTACAATTCCGCCTGGGAGAAGAACTGGGGATTCGTCCCCATGACCGACGCCGAGTTCGACAAGCTGGCGAAGGACCTGAAGCAACTGGTGGTGCCGGAGTTGGCGCTCATTGCGGAGGCCCACGGGGAGCCCATTGCCTTCTCGCTCACGGTGCCGGACATCAACCAGGCCTTCAAGAAGGTCGGTGGTCAGCTGACGACCTTCGGGCTTCCCATCGGGCTCGCGAAGCTTCTTTGGTTCCAGAAGCGGATCACAAAGGTCCGGCTCATGGCCCTCGGGATCAAGGAAGGCTGGCGCAGGCGTGGAATCGACGCAGTTCTCATCGTCGAGACCATCCGCCGCGCGGACCAGGCGGGCTACGAGGGAGGCGAAGTCAGCTGGACCCTCGAGGACAACACCCTCATCAACAAGGCCATCGAATCGGCGGGGGCGAGGCGGTCGAAGGTCTATCGCCTCTACGAAATGCCGGTCGAGTAGGGCGTGCGCTGGTTCGTCACCGGGGCGACCGGCTTCATCGGAACGACCCTCATCGAGCGGCTGGTTGGCCGGGGCGACGAGGTGCGAGCCCTGGTCCGGGACGTCAGTCGCGCGGCGGAATTGGGGGAGATGGGCGCGGAGCTCGTGCGCGGGGATGTCGCCCGTCCGGATTCGCTCGTGGACGTGGTGCCGGACGTGGACGTGGTGGTGCACCTAGCAGGCCTCGTCAAGGCGCTGAGCCGGAAGGAGTTCTTCTCGGTCAACGTTGAGGGGACTCGAGCCCTGGCACGGGTCGCGGCTCGGTCGGGTCGGGCAAAATTCGTCCTTGTGTCGTCATTGGCGGCCGCCGGGCCTTCGACGCCCGGAAAGCCGAGGACCGAAACGGATCGTCCGGCACCGGTCAGCATTTACGGCCAGAGCAAGCTCGCGGCGGAAGATGCGCTGCGCGCGTTCGCGCCAGCGCTCGACGCCTCGATCATCCGCCCACCGATAGTCTACGGGCCAAGGGACAAGGAGTTCCTGCCATCGCTTTTCAGGCTGGCCAGGACAGGCGTGATGCCGAAGTCGGGAATGGGAGTGAAGCACTACAGCCTCATCCACGTGGAAGACCTGGTCGCGATGATCCTCGACGTGGCCGACCGAGGTGCCCGGGTCGACGAGGCGGGTACGTCCGGGGTCTACTTCTGCGCAGACGGCGTGGACTACACCTGGGAGGCGCTCGCACGCGGCGCACTGGGGGCGCTGGGCCGTCGGGGCACGGTCGTGCCCATTCCGGAAGTCATCACGTGGCTCGCGGCCGGAGCATCGTCCGCAGCCGCCCGGATCAGCGGACGCCCTGCCATTCTCTCCCTCGACAAGATGATGGAGATTCGTGAGCCGGCGTGGACGTGCTCCTCCGACAAGGCGAGACGGGAGCTCGGGTGGGCGCCTCGCGTGTCCTTCGTCGACGGGATGAGGGATTCCGTAAAATGGTTCCGGGAGCGCGGGCTCGTCTGACGGGGCGTGTCACCCGCTTGGGGCTCCCTGGAGTTCCGCGAACGCGCCTGCAACCCAGCTGGGGAATCCGAAGAACGGGCGTACCACCATGTCGGGCCGGTGGCGGCGCACGCGACGGCCAATCTTGAGAGTGAACAGGCGAAGGTAGGCGATCCTTCGCTCCACGGGACTTCTCCCGAGTGCCAGGTAGGCCGGAGAATCGGAGACGAGCGGGTCGTCGGATCCGAAAGCGTAGTGGCCGTGGCTTGACCACACCCAATCCCTTGGACGCTTCACCATGCCCGCGCGGACGGGATTCAGGTCGCCGTACAGCATCACCTCGAGCTCGTGGCGCCCGCCATCCTGAACCCTGGGGGACCCCAGGCGCTCCATCACGACCTGGCCGCGGCCCCCGGTCCGCCGATTGGACCATCGCGCGAAGCACTGGTTCACGACCTTCCAGAAAGAACTGAACGCCGGCTGCCCCTGCATCGACCTGCAGACCACGTGGGGATGGGTGCTCATCAAGCAATAGCTGCGGATGTGGATCCCGTACCGGTCCTTGTACTTCCCTAGAAGGTCGAGGAATTTCCGCCGCGCCTCGTCGGAGTCGAGGACGGGCGACCGGTTGTGGCTCCGCCAGAAGCAGTGATGTGTGGTTCCGGAGCCTACGAGTCTGGAACGCGGGAAGCGCGGCACAGTGAGGTCATAAGCAAACGGCGGGCCGGAAGATCGGCGAGACCGAGTCCTCGTCCCGAGTCGACGCCCCGAGTCGACGTCCGGCACCAAGGCACCAAGCGGGCCCTAATGCGCTGTCGGCGCGGTCCGATCCTCGCGCGGAAGGGTTCCGAAGACGATATCCCACAGAGGCGTGGAAACTCCGTAGCGCGCCTCCGGCGTCTTGAAGTGGTGCAGATAGTGATGCTTCCGAAGTTTCGCACCCGCCGCCGTGCGAGGCTTCAGGTGGTGGACGGCATAGTGGGTCATGTCGTACCAGAGGTACCCGACCACCAGTCCCGCGAAGAACAGGTCGAAGAATCGAGGTCCTACCGCGAGGTAGATGGGGTACCCGAGCACGACCGCGAGCAGGATCGACATCACCGGAGGCATCACGAGCCGGTCCGGATCGTGCGGCCAGTCGTGGTGGACGCCGTGGATGAGATAGTGAACGTCCCGGGAAAGCTCCGAATTCGGGTTCGGCGTGTAGTGGAACACCCACCGGTGAAGGACGTACTCGAGCAACGTCCAGAACGCGAGGCCACCAAGGAGGGCGCCCGCAACGGCGCCCCGTGAGACGCCCGGGACCTGCAACCCTCGGTAGACGAGGTAGGCGATCACCGGCACCCAGACAACGAGAACCTGCCAGGGCTTCACCCGGGAGAGGTGCTTCTCGATCCAGTCGACGCGGAACATGCGCGGGCTGCCGCTTTGCGTGGCGGGGTGGCCTGGGGGCCGAGGTACGAGCCAGAACATGGGTGCTTCTCCTCGAGGTGCTGGGCCAGCTGGGGTACGCGCGCTGACCAGTGCCCACCTTTGGTGCCGGACATTGTTAGGACAGACATTCTAAGACGACGCGCCCTCCTCTCGCGGAGAATCGGCGTCCTGTCAAGGCCTTGAAGGAGGAGCGGGAGCGTGGCAAGAGGCTCGCCCGGTGCTCGACCTGTCCCACCTCAACCCCCCGCAGAGGCAGGCGGTCACCTTCCAGGAGGGCCCCGCGCTCGTCCTGGCCGGGGCCGGCTCGGGCAAGACCAGGGTCATCGCCCACCGGATCGCCTGGCTCGTCGAGCAGGGAGCCGATCCGTCGAGCATCCTCGCGGTGACGTTCACCAACAAGGCGGCCGTGGAGATGCGCGACCGGGTTCGGGCGCTGTCGAAGAAGGCCGCGGAGAAGAGCCTCATCGCCACATTCCACGGATTCGGGCTTTGGCTCCTCCGGAAGGAACACGTTGCCGCTGGTCTGCCCAAGTGGTTCTCGATCTGCGACGCCGGGGATCAGGCCAGCCTGGTGAGGAGGTGCCTCCGGGAGATCCAGGTGGACTCCCGGCGTTTCGACGTCCGGCAGTTGCTCGGGGTCGTCTCCCGGCGGAAGAGCACCGTCGCCGGGGCCGATTCGGATTCGGGTCGGATACGGGTGCCGGACGACGACTACGAAGCCGTCGCCGACCAACTCATGCCGCGCTACGAGCAGGCTCTTCGCGCCCAGCGCTCGCTCGACTTCGACGATCTCATGGTCCGGCCCGTAGCCCTGCTCGCCGCCGATCAGGCGATTCGCCAGGGGTACCGCGAGAAGTTCCTCCACGTCCTCGTCGATGAGTTTCAGGACACGAACCGTGCACAGTTGCGGCTCCTTGAGCTGCTGTGCGTGGAGGATTCCCGACACGGGGTGACTTCGCCCAGCGCCTCGCCGTCGCGGCCCGGTACCGCGCCCGGTGCCGGACGTCGAGGTGGACGTCGTGGACGTCGAAGTCCGCCGCCGACGTGGACCGACCGAAGTCTCTGCGCGGTCGGGGACGACGACCAGGCGATCTACGGCTGGCGCGGCGCTGACATGCGGAACATCCTCCGATTCGAGAAGCACTTTGCGGGCGCGATGATCGTGCGCCTCGAGCAAAACTATCGTTCCTCGGGCCGCATCCTGGACTGCGCGAACGGAGTCATCGCACGCTCGACCGCCAGGCGGCCGAAGCGTCTCTGGACGGATGCCGGGCCCGGCGAGATGGTCCGGGTCGTCGCCCTCCCCGACGAGCAGGAGGAGGCACGATTCATCGCAGGCGAGGTCCGCCGCGGGCTTGGGAGCGGGCGCAGCGGGTCGGACTTCGCAGTCCTCTACCGCCTGAACGCGCAGAGCCAGCCCCTCGAGGAGGCGTTCCGGGAGGTCGGGATCCCGCACAAGGTGAAGGGAGGTCCGTCCTTCTTCGAGAGGGCCGAGGTCCGGGATGTCCTTGCGTGGCTGAAGGTCTGCGCATTTCCGGACGACGACCTCTCCCTGACGAGGGTTGTCAACGCCCCGTCCAGGGGGATCGGCGACGTGGCCATGGAGCGGCTCGGAGACTGGGCTGCGTCGAACCGGCTTCCCTTGGGTGCGGCGCTTCGCCATGCCGACCAGGTGCCGGACATTCCCAGGGGCGCACCCGCCAGGATGGCGCAGCTCGCCGATTCGCTAGAACTTTATCGGAGTCGATTCGGCACCGGGAAGTTCGCCGAACCCGCGCGTGCGATGTTCGAGGACCTGGATCTTCGGACCTGGCTTCGCCGAAGCGTCCTGTCGCCGGAGGCGGGGACCAGGAAGGCCGAGGCAGTGGACTCGATCCTGAGGTCGCTCGAGTGGCGCGAGCGTCACGACCCACGGGCGACCCTGGCCACCTATCTCCAGCGCCTGGCGCTCGATTCTCGCGGCGAGGAGCCCGAGGAGGCCGACGGCGTCACACTGATGACCTTGCACTCGGCGAAGGGCCTGGAGTTTCCGGTCGTGTTCCTCATCGGAGTGGAGGAGGACCTGCTTCCGGTCTCCGGCATCCAGGGAGAAGCCAGCGACCTGGAGGAGGAGAGAAGGCTGGCCTACGTCGGAATCACTCGGGCTCGGGAGTCGCTCTGGATCACGAGAGCGGCGGCGAGGACGCGCCGCGGACGTCTCGAGCCCAGGACTCCCAGCCGTTTTCTCGAAGACCTTCCGGCCAACGCCCACGTCCGGCACGACCCGATGTCGACCGAATCGACGGAAGCGTCCTCGGCCCGGTCGGTCGAGGTGCTCCAGGCGCTGCGCGCGCGGCTGGTGGGCCGGACATGAGAGCGGGAATGAGAACGGGCCTAGAGTCCAGACTTGGCTTGACGCACGGCGTCGCCGGCAGCTAAACCGTCCCATCCACGCCGTCGCCACCGTCGCCGATTGACTCCCCGTCAGGTCGGCGAACCGAAGGAGGCAGAAAAATGACGATCCGAACTCGAGTCGCCGCAGCCACCCTTGCCGCTGCCCTGATCGCCGCCGCCCCCGCCTCGGCTCTCGCGCAGTCGGAGACCGCGGCCCGACCCGGCCTGACCGGTTGGAGCATCGTCGGGACGGAGACGGTGTCCGGCCGTGCGGCGGTCGACGTGCAGTCCGGCTGGCCGTCCACCACCTTCGGCTACACGTTCGGGCTGTCGCCGACCGCCGACGTCAGCCTCAGGCTCGGCCTGCTCTATGGCTACGAAGGAACGACATCCACCCAGTTCGGCCTCTCGTTCTACGCCCCGATGCGCTTCCAGCTTGTCCAGAGCCGGGACTTCAAGCTGCTCTTCCACGTCGACCCGGGGCTGAAGCTCTACACGACCTCCAGCGCCCAGTTCGGGTTCCAGTTCCCGGTAGGGCTGGTGATGGGATTCCCCGTGCAGCCAAATCTCGAGATCGGCGTCGGTCTCGACTTCAACATGACCCTGCTCGTCTCCGGAAACTTCGAAGGAAAGGGCGCACCTGCGTTCATCTTCGGTCCAGCGGCTGGACCCTACGTCGAGTACCACCCCACGCCCGACCTGTCCGTGGGCCTCAACACCCGCTTCGGCGCCGCCATCAACGCCTACTCGTCCTTCGGGGGAAACGCCGGTGGCACGAGTACGCAGTTCGCCTTCACGACGCAGCTCTTCGTGGGGTACCGCCTGCCTTAGCTGGCCCTCCTCCACGTCCGGCACCGACGCCGGCACCGACGCCCCGACACCGGGCACAAACACCGGCCCGACGCTCGACGCCGGCGCGGACCCGGTCCAGTCCTCCGCCAATCCGACCCTTCTTGACAAAGGGGGGGGGTTCCGCTAGGAACGCCCCTCCCGAATTGCTCGAAACACCAGGTTTTCCATGAACAAGGCTACCCACAGCACCACGCAGGCGGAAGCGCTCCGGTCACGGAAGTGGTGGATCGTCGACGCGACGGACCTGACGGTCGGCCGCGCCGCCACCCGCATCGCGACCCTCCTCAAGGGAAAGCACAAGGTGTCGTACACGCCCTCCCTCGACACCGGGGACTTCGTCGTCGTCGTCAACGCCGAAAAGGTCCGCTTCACCGGCAAGAAGGAGCAGGAAAAGCTCTACTTCTCGCACACCATGCACCCCGGTGGCGCCAAGTTGACGCCCGCGGACAAGGTCCGCGCCAAGCACCCCGAGGACATCATCACCTTTGCCGTGAAGCGCATGCTGCCGCGCAGCGCCCTCGGCCGGACGATGATGACCAAGCTCAAGGTCTACGCCGGCTCCGAGCATCCGCACGCCGCGCAGAAGCCCGAAGCCTTGAAGATCTCCGCCTAGAGGAACATCGATGGCCACGACGCAGAAGATCACCACCGGTCGCCGCAAGGTTTCAGTCGCTCGCGTCCGGCTCCTCCCGGGGACCGGCAACATCACCGTCAACGGTCGCGCCCTCGACGCGTACTTCGGCCGCGAGACCTCGAAGATGATCCTGGTCGAGCCGCTCAAACTCGTCGACCAGATGGGCAAGGTGGACGTGTTCGTGAACGCGAACGGGGGAGGGCTGTCCGGCCAGGCCGGCGCCATCCGCCACGGCATCTCCCGCGCACTCGTGACCATGAACCCCGAGTGGCGCCCGGTTCTCAAGAAGGCCGGGTTCCTGACCCGCGACGCCCGCGCGGTCGAGCGCAAGAAGTACGGCCAGCCCGGCGCCCGCAAGCGCTTCCAGTTCTCGAAGCGCTAGCCGGTCTTCGACCGCAGCAAAGACGCCGCCCGCGCCCCCGTGGCACGGACGGCGTTCTTGTTTCTGCCGCGCGTGCGCTGCCGGCTCCCCCGTCCCCGTTCCCCTGCCACGTCCGGCACCGGCCGGCACCGGCCACGTGGCACCGGCCACCCCCTGCCACGTCCGGCACCGGCCGCGTGGCACCGGCCGCGTTGGACACCGACGCAGCCTGCTGTGGGCCGGCATCGCACAACCGCCGCCACCCTGGGGCATCCGGTCCCCACCCGCTATCGCGGGGGACATTCCGGTTCGTGGAAACGGCGCTTCCCCGGTGGTACGCTCCCGTACCGTCATGGAGCTGAACGAGATCCTGCAGATCGCGCTGCGCTCCGGTGCCAGCGACATCCACCTCAAGGCCGGCCTTCCGCCGATGTTCCGCATCGACGGGGCGCTCGTCCCGCTCAAGGATGCACGACGCCTGCCGCCCGAGGAGGTGGCGCGGATGGCGCTCGGCATCATGAACGAGTACCAGCGGGAGAAGTTCAAGCAGACCAACGAGGTCGACCTCGCCTACGGGGTCCCCGGCCTGGGCCGCTTCCGCGTCAACGTGTTCCAGCAGCGTGGCTCGATCGGCGTGGTCCTCCGCGTCATCCCGTTCCGGATCCAGACCATCGAGCAGCTCATGATGCCGAAGGTACTGGAGAAGGTCGCTGGGGAGTCGCGCGGCCTCGTCCTCGTCACCGGCACCACCGGCTCGGGCAAGTCCACGACGCTGGCGGCGATGGTCGATTTCATCAACGCCACCGAGACCTGCCACATCATGACGATCGAGGACCCCATCGAGTTCCTCATCCGCGACAAGCGGTCGATCGTGAACCAGCGCGAGGTGGGCGTCGACACGATGAGCTTCGGACAGGCGCTGAAGAGCGCGCTCCGGCAGGACCCCGACGTCATCCTGGTGGGCGAGATGCGCGACCTCGAGACCATCGAGACCGCGCTCACTGCGGCCGAGACGGGCCACCTGGTGATGTCGACCCTCCACACCCTCGACGCCACCGAGACCATCAACCGCATCATCTCCGCCTTCCCTCCGTACCAGCAGAAGCAGGTGCGCCTGCAGCTCGGCGCAGTCCTGCGGGCCGTGATCAGCCAGCGGCTCGTGCCGCGTGCCGACGGCCACGGGCGCGTGCCAGCAACCGAGGTGCTGCTCGCCACGGCACGGGTCCGCGAGCTGGTCGAGGACAAGGACCGGACCAGGGAAATCCCCGACGCCATCGCCCAGGGGCACGTCGCCTACGGGATGCAGACCTTCGACCAGTCGCTCATGGGGCTCTACCGCTCCGGGCTGGTGAGCTACGAGGAAGCCCTACGCCAGGCCACGAATCCCGACGACTTCGCCCTTCGCGTCTCGGGAATCTCCGGCACCAGCGATTCCAAGTGGGACAACTTCGAGCAGTCCGCGGAGGCCGGCCAGGGGCGTCCGCCTCCGGCCCGCGCCACCCCCTCCCGACCGTCTGCACCGGCCGTCCCGGCTCCCCGGCCCCCTGTGGCTCCGGCGGTGCCCATTGGGCGGGTCGCGGCACGCCCGACCGACGGGGCGGCTACCCCGGCTGCCCCGGCCGACGACGACTTCCAGATCGAGCGGTTCTGAGGGGCATGGGCCCCGCCGCGGCTCCCTGGATCACCGCTTGACCGACTCCCCGCAGTCCCGCGCCCGTTCCAGGGCGCTTCGCCTGCTCGCCGCTCGCCCTCGGACCGAGGCGCAGGTCCTGGAGCGGCTCGCCAGGGCCGGGTTCGAAGCTGAGGCCGAGGGGGTGGTGGCCTGGCTCAGGGACCTCCGGTACCTCGACGACGACGCCTTCGCCAGGGATCGGGCAGCGTCGCTGGTCGCCCCGGGACGGCTTGGACCGCGCATGGCGGAGCGTCGGCTCGTCGCGGCCGGAATCCCCAGGGATGCCGCTCGGCGGGCCGTCCGGGAGGCCCTGGGGGACGAGGAGACGAAGAGATGCCGGCTTCTCGCCGAGCGGCGCGCCGGGGCGGCAGGGGCGGTGCCAGGGGCGGTGCCGGACGACCTTGGCGAGCGCGAGAAGGTCCGTCTTTCCAGGTTCTTGCTGGGGCGGGGGTTCTCCGGGCGTGCCGTCTCGGCCGCACTTGGAGTGTACGTGGACGACGCCGAAGACCGCTGATATGTTCCCCGACCCGATGCGTCCCCGGAACCGGATCTGGTCGTTCGTCGCGGCCACCGCCATGGCCCTCTCCGCCTGCGCCAAGAGCGTGCCGGCCGTGAAGTACGAGTCGCAGGCCGAGCAGGAGTACGTGGCCGGCATCACCGCGCTCGACAACCGGGACTTCCCGGACGCCCAGAAGATCCTGGAGCGGGTGCGGACCAAGTACCCGTACTCGAAGTTCGGGGCGCTGGCCGAGCTCAGGCTCGCCGACCTCCGCTACGAGCAGGGGAAGTTCATCGAGGCCGCCGACGGCTACCAGGCCTTCGTGAAGATCCATCCGTCTAGCCCCGAGGTCGACTACGCAGCCTACCGAGGCGCCATGTCGCGGTGGGCCGACGCCCCGACCGAGTTCTTCCTCTTCCCGCCGGTGCACGAACGGGACGTGGCCCAGATCACAAAGGCCGCGGACGGCATGGCCAGCTTCGTCGAGAAGTTCCCGAACTCGAGGTACGCGCCGGACGCGCGGGAGAAGCTCGGGAAGGCCCGTGGGATCCTGGCCGAGCGGGACTGGTACGCCTTCGAGTTCTACAAGAGGCGTGAGAAGTGGCAGGGCGCGGCCTTCCGGCTCGAGAAGCTCATGAAGGACTTCCCGGAAAGCTCGCGCGAGCCGGAGGCGCTCTGGCAGCTGGCCGACATGTACGTGAAGCTCTCCGAGCGCTTCAAGGCCCAGAAGACCCTCCAGACGCTCATCGTGAAGTACCCGACGAGCGCGCAGCGCGGGAACGCCGAGAAGCTCCTTGCCGACCTCCAGATCCAACCCGAGCACCCCGAGCTCTGGAAGACGCCCTGGTAGCGGGCTAGGGCGGCGGCGCAGGTTTCGCTTCCGCACCGGCGCGCCTTACCTCGTGCCCTTCCTGGCGGCGGCGGTCGCCGCGGCCGCTGCCTGGTTCTGGCGCGCCGACCTGCTGGATGCCGGGTCTGCGGCGACCCTGCAGAGCCCGGAATCCCAGGTGCGGCAGGCGCTCGCCGCCCAGGGGCGCGCGCACCTGGAGGACATCTACGGGTGGAAGGCGGGGGGGACGCTGGAACTCGTCCCGGTTCGCTACGCCGACGTGGTGCCGGACGTGGAGGAGGGGGGCGTCGCGCCCGGGTGGTGGCGGTCCTCGATGCCGAGGGGAAGGCCGTCTGGCGCGACCAGGCGGCCATGGTCTCGTACATCGGGCGCGAGCAGTTCCACATGAAGCCGTGCAAGATCGCCCTGTGGTGCGCCGAGGGCGACCAGTTCGCGCGCCTGCGGGCCGTCCTGCGGACCCTTTTCCGGCGGCTGGACGCGGCGCGCGGGGGAGAACCCGCCGCCGTTGCGGCACTTGCCGCCGACGACTACCGGGACGGTGCCGCCGACCGGGCCGACCTCGAGGACAGGCTGCGGCAGGAACTCGCAGCGCCGCGACCCTACATCCGCGTGAAGAGCTGGCAAATCCGGGTCGAGAGGGACGGGGCGGAGGTAGGGGAAGACTTCGAAGTCACGGAACCGGATGGCGCGGTCCAGAACCGAAGGGCGCGGTACCGACTGGAGCGCCGGGGCGAGCGCTGGCTGTTCACCTCCGGGCTTTGACACGGACCGAGGGGCCGTGGCGCGGACGGCCCGGTCCCGCCGCCTGCGAATGTCCGGCACCGCCGCAGGCACCGCCGCAGCCTGCGAATGTCCGGCACCGCCGCAGGCACCGCCGCAGTTCACCTCCGGGCTTTGAGACCGCCGCAGATGGTAGACTCCCGGCGGACGGCGGGGCCGCCCGGTGACGGGGAGGAACATGGACGAGATTCTCAAGGAAAAGCTGGCGCTAGGCCGGTTCCACTACGTCCGGCGGGAGTTCGCGCGCGCCGAGCAGTACCTGACCCAGGTGGTGGAGGGGAACCCGAGCTTCGCCGACGTCTACAACATGCTGGGCGTGTGCTTCCACGACCAGGGGCACTACCAGAAGGCCCAGCGAGCCTTCGAGGCGGCGCTCAGGCTCAATCCAGCCTACACCGACGCGGCCCTCAACCTGGCCATCACCTACAACGACACCGGACGCTACAAGGAGGCGCAGGAGGCCTACCAGCAGGCGCTCAGCACCTCCGGCGCCGCCCCGGGGCAGCTCGACCACTTCGTCCGCGGCAAGCTCGCCAACATGTACGCCGACATCGGCGACGTGTACCTCTCCTCCGGCCTCTACCCGGAGGCCATCGCCGAGATTCGACGCGCCCTCGCGCTATGCCCCACCTTCGTCGACATCCGCGCCCGCCTGGCCGCCGCGCTCCGCGACTCGGGTCGCCGCGACGAGGCCATCGTCGAGTACGAGGAAGTGGTCCGCCAGAACCCGTCCTTCGTCCCGGGACGCCTGAACCTCGGGCTCTCCCTTTACGCGGCGGGGCGCAAGGCAGAGGCTGCCGAGCAGTGGAACGAGGTCCTGCGGGTCTCCCCCGGCAACCACAGCGCCGAGATCTATCTCAAGTTCGCCGGCATGGATCCGTCGGGCGCGCCGCCGGCCGCGCCACAACCTTAGGAGAAGATGAGCGAGAGCCCCCCGCGGCTCACCGCGCTGTCGCACGGCGCCGGTTGAGCCTGCAAGATCCGCCCGGCGGACTTGGCGCAGGTCCTGCGCCGCCTTCCGAAGGTGGAGGATGCACGCGCTCTCGTCGGTCACGAGACGCGCGACGACGCGGCCGTGTATCGACTGTCGCCCACCGAGGCGATCGTCGAGACCGTCGACTTCTTCACGCCGGTGGTGGACGACCCCTACTGGTTCGGCCGCATCGCCGCGGCAAATGCCTTCTCCGACGTCTGGGCCATGGGCGGCCGCCCCATCTTCGCGCTCAACCTCGTGGCCTTCCCGGTGGGCAAGTTGCCGATGGAGGTGCTGGCCGAGATCCTCCGCGGCGGTTCGGAGACCGCCGCACTCGTCGGCGCGCCGATCCTGGGGGGGCACAGCATCGACGACCCCGAGCCCAAGTACGGGATGGCCGTCACCGGTCTGGTCCACCCGGATCGCATCCTGCGCAACGTCGGTGCCCGGCCCGGGGACCAGCTCCTTCTCACGAAGCCGCTCGGTTCGGGCATCCTCACCACTGCCATCAAGCGCGGCACGGCCACCCCGGAGCAGATCGCGGGCGTCACCGCGGTCATGGCCGAGCTGAACCGGAACGCAGGCGAGGTCCTGGCCGCGAGCGGCGCCGTATCGGCCCTCACCGACGTGACCGGGTTCGGGCTGCTCGGGCACGCCTGGGAGATGGCCGAGGGGTCGAAGGTCGCCCTGTACTTCGACGCCTCGGCGATTCCCGTCCAGCCGGACGCCGTCATGCTCGCCGAGCGGGACGTGGTGCCAGGGGGGAGCAAGGCCAACCTCGCCTGGGTCTCGCCGCACGTCCGCTTCGACGCCGAGGTTCCGCTCCCGCTTCGCGTCGTTTTCGCGGACGCCCAGACGAACGGCGGACTCCTCGCCGCGGTCCACCCCGACCGGTTCCCGACGGTGATGCGGTTGCTCGCAGACAGGGGGGTCGCGGCTGCCCACATCGGGGAGGTGCGGAAAAGCTCGGAATTCGCGGTGCCGGACGTGGCCGTGGGGTCCGCGGTGCCGGACGTGGCCGTGGACGTGGCCGTGCCGGACGTGGCCGTGATCCAGGTGTCGGCGGGCACCCCCTCCCGGATGCGGGGCTCGCGCCCGTGACCCCCGCCCTCGTTCTCGCCCTCCTCCTCGCCGGCTCGCCCGCCGCCGCTCCCGCCCCGCCCGCCTTCACCGTGGTCCTCGACCCCGGACACGGCGGCGAGAAGGACGGCGCCCTCTCGGTGGAGGGACGCGCGGAAAAGGACATCACGTTGCAGATCGCCCGGCTCCTCCGGAAGAAGCTCGAGAAGCAGGGGGCGCGGGTCGTGCTCACCCGGACGGCGGACGTCACCGTGGACCTCCCGCGCCGGGCCGCCATTGCCAACGCGGAGGAGGCCGACCTCTTCGTCTCCCTCCACCTCAACTCCGTGCCGGGCGGCCCCGGCTCCCCGGCCCGCGGCATCGAGACCTACTTCCTCTCCGCCGACGCCACCGACGCCTCGGCGAGCGCCGTCGCAGCCCGCGAGAACGCCGACCGACCCCGCAGCGACCCGACCGACGCCGTGGGCGGCATCCTCGAGGACCTCGAGGACCAGGCGAACCTGGCCGAGAGCTCCCGCCTCGCCCAGGCCATCCACGGCGCGCTGGTGCATGGCACACGGGCGCCGGACCGGGGCGTGAAGCAGGCCCCCTTCCACGTGCTCAATGGCGCGCGCATGGCGGCGGTGCTGCTCGAGCTAGGGTTCGTCTCCCACCCGGTCGAGGGAAAGGAGCTCGCCCGGCCGGCGCGGCAGGAGGCCATCGCCGGCTCGATCGCCGCCGGGATCGCCGCCTGGCGTCGCGCCGGGACCGCTGATGCGGCGCCCCCGCAGGCGCCCCCGCAGTCGCCCTCCGCCTCGTCCGCCTCGCGCTAGTTCCCGCCAGCTCCCCCCAGGTCGCGCCAGGACCCTCCCGCGGTTATGATGCGCGCCCCATGCGCGCCAACGGTAGGCAGGCCGGCCAGCTCCGGCCCATCTCTCTCGACGTGAACGTCTCGAAGCACGCCGAGGGCTCCTGCCTGGCCCGCTTCGGCGACACCCACGTCCTCTGCACCGCCAGCCTGGAGAACCGGGTCCCCCCCCACGTGCTCGGCACCGGCGCCGGCTGGGTCACCGCCGAGTACGGCATGCTCCCCCGTTCCACCAACGAGCGCATGGCCCGCGAGGCGGCCCGCGGCAAGCAGGGCGGCCGGACCCTCGAGATCCAGCGGCTCATCGGCCGGGCCCTGCGGGCATCCATCGACCTGTCCCGGCTCGGTCCCCGCACCCTCACCATCGACTGCGACGTGATCCAGGCCGACGGCGGCACCCGCACCGCGGCCATCACGGGCGGCTTCGTGGCGCTCGCGCTGGCGGTGAAGAAGCTGCAGAAGGCCGGCGTCGTGAAGGGCGCCCCCATCGTCCGGCACGTGGCCGCGGTCAGCGTCGGGGTGGTGGGCGGGGAGGTCCGGCTCGACCTCGAGTACGAGGAGGACTCCACCGCCGAGGTGGACATGAACGTGGTGGCCACCGGCGACCTCGACCTGGTGGAGGTGCAGGGAACCGCCGAGGGAAAGGCCTTCGGCCGCACCCAGCTCGACCAGATGCTCGACAGCGCGCTGGCCGGAATCGCCGAGCTCAAGGTCCTCCAGGAGAGGGCGCTCGTCGCCCCGTGAGCGACGCCGCGCCGTGACCACGTGCCACCGATGAACCTGCTCTTCGCCACCCGCAACCCGGGCAAGCTCCGGGAGCTGCGCCGGCTCGTCACCGGGCTCGACGTCCGGGTGGTCTCCCTGGACGACCTGGAGCGTGACCAGGGACTGAAGCTGCCCGAGGTCGAGGAGGACCGCTCCACCTTCGCCGGGAACGCCGCGAAGAAGGCCACGGAGAACGCCCGCGCCGCCGGCATGCACGCGCTGGCCGACGACTCGGGGCTCTGCATCGACGCGCTCTGGGGCAAGCCCGGGATCCGCTCGGCGCGCTGGTCGGAGGACGAGCGCCCCGGCCTCTCCGGCGCCGACCGCGACCGAGCCAACAACGAGAAGCTCCTGATGGTGATGCAGGGGGTCTGGCCCGAGCACCGGGGCGCCGCGTACCGGGCCGTGGTGGCGCTCTCCGCCCCCGACGGGACCATCCTGGCCTCGGCCGAGGGAAGCTGCCGGGGCGTGATCGGCGAGGCGCCGCGCGGGGAGGGGGGCTTCGGCTACGACCCGCTCTTCCTCCCCGAGGGCGCCCCCGGGAAGACCATGGCCGAGCTCGACGCCCCGGAGAAGGACGGGCTCTCCCACCGGGGCGAGGCGCTGCGCCGTCTCCTCCCCGAACTGCGCCGGATCTCAGCCAACCTTTGACAAAACCCCGGCGGGACGCTAGACACGGCGCTCCCGGGCCCGGTCGGACGGGAGAAATGTCGTACAGTGCCGGGGCGTAGCGCAGCCTGGTAGCGCGCCTGCCTTGGGCGCAGGAGGTCGCCGGTCCGAATCCGGCCGCCCCGACTCTTTGAAAGCCGAATCGGATGGCCGGGAAGGACGACATCCCGGAGCACGGAGGACGGGGCCGACTTGCGCCCGTAGCTCAGTTGGATAGAGCAGCGGCCTTCTAAGCCGCGGGTCGGGGGTTCGACTCCCTCCGGGCGCGCCAACATTTTACGGTGAGTGTAGCTCAATCGGTAGAGCACTGGACTGTGGATCCGGGGGTTGAGGGTTCGAGCCCCTTCACTCACCCCATTCTTCTCCGGCTGCGGGGTCGCCCGCCGCCTGCGCCCGTAGCTCAGTTGGATAGAGCGTCGGCCTTCGAAGCCGCAGGTCGGGGGTTCGATTCCCTCCGGGCGCGCCATTGACAACCCCGGGGACGGCTGGTAGATCGCCGCCCCTCGCCAGAGCCATCCGAAGAACCCCGATGTTTCCGGGCGCATAGCTCAACTGGCAGAGCAATGGACTCTTAATCCATAGGTTGAAGGTTCGATTCCTTCTGCGCTCACCACTGGCCCCCCTGGATCCCTTCCGGGGGGGCCTTTCTCACTTCTTCCCGCCCTGGATGAGGCCGAAGCGCGGCTTCTTCCGCTCCGGCGGGCGCAGCGTCCCCGAGACCACCGACGTCCAGGGGAAGGCCACCTCCTTGCGCATCCCCTTGAAGGTGAGCTCGCAGCGGATCCCCCACTCGTCGAGCATCACCTCCGGCGCGTCCCGGCCGGCCACCACGTTGAGCCGCACCAGCTGCTCCTCGCGCAGGTACTCGGGGAGATCGACGCCGGCCACACCCGGGGCCACCATCACCCACTCGATGGCGGCGGCCTCCCGGCAGGCCGCCAGCATCTCCGCGTGGCGCTGCTGCAGGAAGTAGAAGTGGAGGGCCCACTCGCTCCAGCGCGGACAGGCCGGAGTGCATGCGGCCTCGGGGTCGTGAGCGTGCGGGGCGTCCACGGGGGTGGTTCTACAACGAAACGGGGTGCGCCGGCCCGGGCCCTGATCGGATAGTCTCCCCGAAAGTCCGCGGGCGGGTGGCGGAACTGGCAGACGCGCCGGACTTAGGATCCGGTGCCGCAAGGCATGAGGGTTCGAGTCCCTCCCCGCCCACTTTCCCTTGACCCGGCGCCTTCGCGGCCGTAGGTCTATGCCCCCGTTCCGCTTGAAGGAATTCCCCGAATGAAGATCCAGGTAGAGAAGCTCTCCCCCGTGGAGAAGAAGGTCACCGTCGAGATCGAGGCCGCCGAGGTGGCCAAGGAGATCGATCGCGCCTACAGCGCCCTGGGCCGCCGCGCCAAGCTGCGCGGCTTCCGCCCCGGCAAGGCCCCCCGCACGGTGCTCGAGCGCAACTTCAAGGATCAGGTCGAGGCCGACGTGGTCGAGCGGCTCGTCCAGAAGAGCTTCGAGGAGGCCACCAAGCAGGAGGACCTCGACGCCGTGGCCGCACCGCGCGTGCAGGTGGGCGAGGGGGGCGTCGGTGCGGACCGGCCCTTCTCCTACACCGCCCGCGTCGAGGTGAAGCCGGTCATCGTCCCCAAGGACTACCGGGGCATCACCGTGACCCGGAAGCCGGTGGAGATCACCGACGCCGCCGTGGACGCCGAGGTGGAGCGGCTGCACCAGTCCTACGGCGAGATGGTGGACGTGGAGGGGCGCGACATCGCCGAGGAGGGCGACTGGGCGGTCATCGACTACCAGGGCAGCGTCGAGGGCAAGCCCTTCGACGGCGGAACCGCCGAGGGAGCGCTCATCCAGGTGAAGGACGGCAACTTCTTCGCCGGCGAGATGGCGGCGCTCCTGGGGCGCAAGGTCGGCGAGTCCTTCGAGACCGAGCAGCACTTCCCGGTCGATTTCCGCGACACCGCCCTGGCCGGCAAGCCGGGGAAGTTCGCCATCACCGTGAAGTCGCTGCGCGCCCAGAGGATCCCGCCCCTCGACGACGCCTTCGCCAAGGAGGTCGGCATCGATGGGGTGGAGACGCTGCCCGCGCTCAGGGACCGCATCCGCACCGACCTGGGGAAGCGCGAGAAGAGGCGCGCCGAGGCCGAGGAGCGGGACGCGCTGGTGAAGGGCGCGCTCGAGAAGAACGACTTCGAGGTTCCGCCGGCGCTGATCGAGCGGACCATCGACGCCATGGTGGAGAACACGGCGCAGCGGCTGGCCCGCCAGGGCGTGGACCTTCGAACGCTCGACCTCGACCTGGCCCGCATCCGCACCGACATGCGGGAGCAGGCGGTGCTCACCGTGAAGGCGGCGCTGCTCCTCGAGGCCATCGCGCTGGCCGAGAAGGTCGAGGTGGGCGAGCAGGAGGAGCAGGAGGAGATCCAGCGCCGTGCCGACGAGATGGGGGTGCCCCCCTCCCGGCTCCAGGTGAAGGGCGAGGGGCGCCAGGCGCTGCGCCAGCGCATCCGCGAGGACAAGGTCGTGGCGATCCTCGCCGCCGCCGCTATCTTCCAGTAGAGGGTCCCGCCGGAGCGGCGCCCAGGAGGAACGATGCCCTACATCCCGATGCCGTACGTGATCGAGCAGACCCACCGGGGCGAGCGCTCCTACGACATCTACTCGCGCCTGCTCAAGGACCGCATCATCTTCATCGGAACGGCCATCGACGACGACGTGGCCAACGTGGTCACCGCCCAGCTCCTCTTCCTCGAGTCGGAGGACCCGGAGAAGGACGTCTCCATCTACATCAACAGCCCGGGCGGCTCGGTGACCTCGGGCCTGGCCATCTACGACACCATGCAGTACGTGAAGCCGCCGGTCTCCACCATCTGCCTGGGGCAGGCGGCCAGCATGGCGGCGGTGCTGCTCTCGGCGGGCGCCAAGGGCAAGCGCTTCGGCGTCCCCAACGCGCGCATCATGATCCACCAGCTCTCCGGGGGCTTCTCCGGCCAGGCCAGCGACATCGAGATCCAGGCCCGGGAGGCGCTGCGGCTCAAGCACTCCCTCGACGAGATCCTGGCCCGCCACTCCGGCCAGCCCATCGAGCGGATCTCCAAGGACACCGACCGGGACTACTTCATGTCGCCGCAGGAGGCCAAGGATTACGGCCTCATCGACGAGGTGATCGTCACGAAGAAGGCGGCCGAGGCCAAGTAGCGCTAGGATCAGGGGATGGCCGGAGCGGAGAAACGAGAGACCCTGTGCTGCTCCTTCTGCGGGAAGTCGCAGAAGGAGGTGAAGAAGCTCATCGCCGGGCCCACCGTCTACATCTGCGACGAGTGCATCGGGCTGTGCAACGACATCATCGCCGAGGAGATCGCCGGCGAGGAGAAGCGCGACCCCAAGCTGCGCATCCCGCGCCCCTCCGAGATCAAGACCATCCTCGACGAGTACGTGATCGGGCAGGACCGGGCCAAGAAGACGCTGGCCGTCGCGGTCCACAACCACTACAAGCGCATCGAGACCCGGCTCGAGGTGGACGACGTCGAGCTGCAGAAGTCCAACATCCTCGTGCTCGGCCCCACCGGCTCGGGCAAGACGCTTCTGGCCCAGACGCTGGCCCGCATCCTCAACGTCCCCTTCACCATCGCCGACGCCACCACCCTCACCGAGGCCGGCTACGTCGGCGAGGACGTCGAGAACATCATCGTGAACCTCCTGCAGGCCGCCGACCACGACATCGAGCGGGCGCAGAAGGGCATCGTCTACATCGACGAGATCGACAAGATCGCCCGCAAGAGCGAGAACCCCAGCATCACCCGCGACGTGTCCGGCGAGGGGGTGCAGCAGGCGCTCCTCAAGCTCATCGAGGGCACGGTGGCCAACGTTCCGCCCAAGGGCGGCCGCAAGCACCCGCAGCAGGAGTTCCTGCAGGTGGACACCACCAACATCCTCTTCATCTGCGGCGGGGCCTTCTGCGGGCTGGAGGGGGTCATCGAGCGGCGCCTGGGCGGGCGCAGCCTGGGGTTCGGCACCGACGCCAAGAAGCGCGAGGACAAGAACGTCGGCGAGCTGCTCGGCCTGGTGGAGCCGGAGGACCTCCTCAAGTTCGGGATGATCCCCGAGTTCGTGGGGCGGCTCCCGGTGGTCACCGCGCTCGAGGAGCTCGACGAGACGGCGCTGGTGGAGATCCTCACCAAGCCGCGCAACGCGCTGGTGAAGCAGTACCGCAAGCTCATGGAGATGGACGGCGTCACCCTCAAGTTCACCGACGGCTCGCTGAAGGCCATCGCCCGGGCCGCCGTGAAGAACAAGGCCGGGGCCCGCGGCCTGCGCGCCATCGTCGAGGGCGCCATGCTCGACATCATGTACGACGTGCCGAGCCGCCGGAACGTGCAGGAGATCGTCATCTCCGAGGAGGTCATCGAGAAGGGGGAGCAGCCGCTCGTGGTCCTCCGCAAGGAGCAGGAAAGCGCCTGAATTCGCGGCAGGACGTCCAACACCAACATCGGAGGGGATGCACGATGAAGAGGATTGCGATGGCTCTCGTGGCGGGCGCCACGTTGTCGGGTTGTGCCGGCCTGGCGTTCGCCGGTCGCGCCAATGGCTCCATGGGCATCTACTCGGAGACCAAGGCCAATGACCAGATCACCGACGAGACCCTGACGGCCAAGACGGGCGAGGCCTGCTCCACCTCCATCCTCGGCCTGGTCACGACCGGTGACTCGTCGGTGCCGACCGCCGCGAAGAACGGTGGCATCAAGAAGATCGTGTCGGTCGACAACAACTTCATGCAGGTGCTCGGCGTCTACGCCAAGTTCTGCACGGTCGTCACGGGCGAGTAGCGCGTCCCGACGTACCGGAACCAGACCAGAGCGTCGACGTCGGCCCGGCCGGTGGGTCGGTTCCACGTGGGCGGCTCCCGCAGCCAACGCTCGTCGAGGGCGTTGAGCAGGAGAGCGCCTGACCCCCCTGCGCTTTTGAGGGGCTGTCGTTCGGCCGGGGTGCTTCCGCAGCGGCCCACGGCCCAGCCGGGACGCCCCGACACGGGACTTGTTCTCTCCCACCCAGGGGCAGACTCTGCGAATGAAAGGGCGGGCACGCCCGCTTCGCGCCAGCATCGGCCCAGGCGACCACCATGGGAAACGATTTCCTCGGTGTGGAGACGGTGGAGGCCCGCACCTCGATGGGCCCGGTGCGGCTCCCCGTCCTGTACGCGGACGGCACGGCGCTGCTGGCGTTCTTCTGGGTGGATCCGGTCCGGGCGCGGCGGTTGCTGGAGGGCTCCGGGCTCGAGCCGCTTCGCTTCCCGGGCCGGCGAGCGCTGCTGGCGCTGGGGTTCTATGACTATCGGGAGACGACCATCGGCCCGTACCACGAGGTGGGCTCGGCCCTGGCGGTGGTCCCGACCGGTGCGCCGTCCTCCGGGCTTGCCGCGCTGGAACTGGTGCGTGCCGCGCAACGGCGACGCGCGGGCTACCACATCCTCGACCTGCCGGTCTCGACACCCATCGCCGATGTCGGTGGGCGGGAGCTCTGGGGCCTCCCGAAGTTCCTGACCCAGCTTCCGCTCCGCGTCGGGACGAGCAGCGTCGAGGGTCAGGTGCTGGATCCGGGCGGGGCAGTCCCGCTCCTCACGCTGTCGGGAACGGTTGGCTGGCGCTGGCCCGGGCCCGCGCTCGACCTGGTGCTCTACTCCCACCTGAAAGGGCGGAGGCTGCGCACCGTGGTCCACGTGAGAGGACCATTCCGCTTCTCCTCCGGGAGCGAGGTCCAGCTGGCGCTCGGGCCTGGTCGTCATCGCATGACCGAGAACCTGCGGGCTCTCGGTGTCGACAGGGCGCGCCCGTTCGCGGTTGGATGCTGTCTGCGGTACCGGGCCCGGCTGCACGCGGGCGAGCCCGCCTGACCCCTCGCCCGCGCTGGACGCGCTCCATGGAGGTGGATCATGCCCGCAGGCCCCGCCGCCCCGCCGTCCACGCCCGAGCCCAGCTCGCCAACGATGTCGGTACAGACGCCCATGGGCAGGTGGGTCTACACCATCCACGGAGCGAAACACCGACCCGACGACCCGGACATCCTCCTCCTGCATGGGCTCTTCGTCGACTCCAGCCTCTGGCGAGCGCAGATCGAACCCCTGGCACGCCTCGGTCGAGTGGTGGCGCTCGACCTTCCTGGCCACGGTGCGAGCGAGGTGCCCCCGCCGTTCGATCTCGAGGAGCATGCGGATGCGCTTGCCGGCGCGCTGCCGGCGATGCACATCCGGCGCGCGGTCTGCGTGGGCTGGTCCTGGGGTGCGGCGCTGTCCCTGCTGCTCGCCGTGCGCCACCCGGCGTTCGTGAGCGCGCTCGCCGTGCTCGACGCCAGCGCCGAGAAGCAGACACCGTACCGCAAGGCGAAGTTCGGGCTTCTCGTCGCCTACGTTCGTCGCTTCGGGCTGCCGCCATGGCTCGCGCGTTCCCAGATCGCCCCGCTCATGCTGGCTCCACGGTCGCGTCGGGAGCGTCCGAAGCTCGTGGAGGAATTCGTGCGAAGCGCCACCTCGCTCCCCCGTGAAGCACTGGTTCGCGCGGCCATGGCAGTCGCCATCGATGCGCCGGACATCCTCGGGCGCCTGGACAGGGTGACGGTTCCAACCCTGGTTCTCTGCGGCAGGGAGGATCGCGGCAATCCGCCCTCGCTGAGCCAGCACATCGCTGGCGCCATCGCCGGTGCGCGCTTCGAGTGGATAGAGGGGGCAGGCCACCTGGCACCGATGGAACGACCGGAGGAGGTGAACCGCTTGCTGATCCCCTTCGTCGCTGCGCAGGGTTCGCGATGCGCGCGCCCCTACATCCCCTCCGTCTCCACGTAGCGGAACCACACCAGCGCATCGACGTCGGCCCGGCCGGTGGGTCGGTTCCACACCGGCGGTTCGGCCCTCCAGCGCCGCTCCAGCCCGTCCGCCACCCGCTCCGCCTCCTCCAGGTACCCTGCCCGCTCGGCCTCCCGCCCGGCGGGGGAGGGGATCGCCCCGGCCGGGGGCGGGCCGGAAAGGATCGATTCCGCGGTGAGCCGGACCGGCGCCGGATCGGCCACCTCTCCCTCCCGGTTGCGCCACACCCCGTCCCGCCAGTCGAGCCGGTAGAGGGGCACGAAGGCCTCGCCGCGGGAAGCCACGAACTCCACCGCACGCAGCGTGAACTCCACGTCCTCGGGCGAGGCGTACCAGGGAAGCGAGACCCGCACCCAGCCCGGCTTCGCGCCCACCACGCCGTCCGCGATGAGCCTCCGGAACCGTTCCGACAGATCCCCGGAGATCCCCAGGAGCCGGTGGCCGTAGGGGCCTGCGCAGGAGCAGCCGGCCCGGTTCTGGATCCCGAAGAGGTGGTCGAGGAGCGCCGAGACGAGGTCGTGGTGCAACCCCTCCACGTTGAAGGAGAGGATGGGCAGGCGCGGGGCGTCGAGCGGTCCGTAGACCCGGATGCGCGGGTGGCGGGAGAGCCGCTCGACCGCGGCGCGGGCCAGCGCCACGTCGTGGTCGCGGATGGCGGCGGCCCCAACGTGGTCCTTGAGGGCGAAGGCGATGCCGGCCCGCAGGTCGCCCACGATGTCGGGCGTGCCCCCCTCCTCCCGCTCGGAGAGCCCGTGCACGTAGTCCACCTGGTCGTGCCGGCAGCCCGAGACGTAGTCGACCGTTCCGCCGCCGGGCCGCTCCGGGGTGCGGCTCCGGAAGAGGTCGCGGTGGGCCACCAGCACGCCCGAACCCTCCGGGCCGCCCGGGAACTTGTGGGTGGAGACGAAGACCGCGTCGAGCCGCGCCAGGGGGTCCTCCGGGTGCATGTCGATGGGCAGGTAGGGCCCGCCGGCGGCGTAGTCCACGAAGGCGAGAGCCCCCTCCTCGTGGAGGACCCGGGCCACGCCGGCCACGTCGGTGAGGAGCCCGTCCACGTTGGAGGCGGCCGAGAAGGCCCCGGCCACGAGCGGCCTCCCGCGCGCGGCCCGGGCGCGGCGGCGCAGGTCGTCGAGGTCCACGTGGCCCCGGGAGTCGAGGGCCACCTCCTCCACGTCGGCGATGCTCTCCACCCAGGGGAGCACGTTGGAGTGGTGCTCGTACGGGCCGACCAGGACGACCGGGCGCCTCTCCGGGGGGACGTGGGAGGAGAGCCGGTACTCCCGCTCCAGCGGCTCGGGGATGCGCAGGCCGAGCAGGCCGGTGAGCTTGTTCACCGCGGCGGTGGCCCCGCTGCCCGTGAAGAGGACCACGTCCTCCGGGCCGGCGTTCACGGACCGTGCGATGGCGGCGCGGGCCTGCTCGCGCAGCCCGTTCATCACCCGGCCGGTGGTGGAGACCGCGGTGTGGGTGTTGGCGTACATGGGGCGGAGCGCGTCCACCCAGCGTTCCACGAAGTCGAGGTGGTGGCCGGTGGCGGTCCCGTCGGCCGGGTGGAGGAGGCGCGGCCCGAACGGGGTGGGGATGCGCGCCCCGCGCCCGCACTCGGCGTCGCGCAGGCGCGCCGCCAGCTCCTGGAAGGTGGACATCTCGCGCCGTTCTAGCCCGGCGCTGCCGGGGGGACAAGCAACGGCTTTTCCAGCGTTCCCGATGGGTCGCAGAACTGTCCACCCCCCGGTCCGGTGGTAGAAGGGAAGGACCGGAGGTCGAACTTGTCCATCTTCTCGAGGACCGACGAGGGCAAGAAGGGCCCTCGCGTCCACACCCTGCCGCTCCTCCCCCTGCGGGACATCATCGTCTTCCCGCACATGGTCGTCCCGCTCTTCGTGGGCCGCGAGCGATCCATCGCCGCCCTCGAGGACGCCATGGGCAAGGACAAGGTCGTGGTCCTGGCCGCCCAGAAGAAGGCCAAGACCAACGAGCCGGCCTTCGACGACCTCTTCCCGGTGGGGACGCTGGCCACCATCATCCAGCTGCTCAAGCTCCCCGACGGCACGGTCAAGGCGCTCGTCGAGGGCAAGCGGCGGGTGCGGCTCGCCGCGCTGGTCTCCCAGGACAGGTACTACGAGGTCCGGGTCGAGGAACTCGACGAGGAGGCCGAGCGGAACGTGGAGCTCGAGGCGCTGCTCCGCCAGGTGCAGACCACCTTCGAGGCCTACGTCAAGCTCAACAAGCGCATCCCGCCCGAGATGCTCGCCTCGGTCGCCACCATCGACGACCCGGGGCGGCTCGCCGACACCATCGTGGCCCACCTCTCCCTCAAGCTCCAGGACAAGCAGTCGATCCTGGAGACCGCCTCGCCGCGCGCGCGCCTCGAGAAGCTCTTCGAGCTCATGCAGGGGGAGATCGAGATCCTGCAGGTGGAGCGCAAGATCCGCACCCGCGTGAAGAAGCAGATGGAGAAGTCGCAGAAGGAGTACTACCTCAACGAGCAGATGCAGGCGATCCAGAAGGAGCTGGGCGATCGCGACGAGTTCAAGAACGAGATCCAGGAGCTCGAGGAGAAGATCCGCGACAAGCCGATGTCGAAGGAAGCCACGGTCCGCTGTCGCAAGGAGCTGAAGAAGCTCAAGATGATGAGCCCGATGAGCGCCGAGGCCACGGTGGTCCGGAACTACATCGACTGGATCCTGTCGCTCCCCTGGGCCGAGGTCACCGAGGACAAGATCGACGTGGCCGAGGCCGAGAAGGTCCTCGACGAGGACCACCACGGCCTGCGCAAGGTGAAGGAGCGCATCCTCGAGTACCTGGCCGTGCAGGCGCTGGTCGCGAAGATCAAGGGGCCCATCCTCTGCCTGGTGGGCCCGCCCGGGGTCGGCAAGACCTCGCTGGCCCGATCCATCGCCCGCGCCATGGGGCGCCGCTTCGTGCGCATCAGCCTGGGCGGCGTGCGGGACGAGGCCGAGGTGCGCGGCCACCGGCGCACCTACATCGGCGCCATGCCCGGGAAGATCCTCCAGTCGATCCGCAAGGCCGGCTCGTCCAACCCGGTGGTGCTGCTCGACGAGGTGGACAAGATGTCCACCGACTTCCGCGGCGATCCCTCGGCGGCGCTGCTCGAGGTGCTCGACCCGGAGCAGAACTCCACCTTCGTGGACCACTACCTCGACCTCGACTACGACCTCTCCAAGGTGCTCTTCGTCTGCACCGCCAACACCATGTCGGGGATCCCGCTGCCGCTGCAGGACCGCATGGAGATCATCCGGCTGGCCGGCTACACCGACCAGGAGAAGCTCTCCATCGCCCACCGCTACCTGGTGCCGCGCCAGCGGGAGGCCAACGGCCTCGCCGACGTCCCGGTCGAGGTGAAGAAGGACGCGCTCCGGCTCCTCATCCACCGCTACACCAAGGAGGCCGGGGTCCGCTCGCTGGAGCGGGAGATCGCGAGCCTCTTCCGCAAGACCGCCCGCGAGGTGATCCGGGAGGGGAAGGACAGGGCCTACGTCATCGGGGCGCGCCGGGTGCAGAAGCTTCTCGGGCCGCCGCGCTTCCGCCACGGCACCGCCGAGGCCGAGGACCAGGTCGGCGTGGCCACGGGGCTCGCCTGGACCGAGCTGGGGGGCGAGCTGCTCACCATCGAGGCCACGGTCATGCCCGGCAAGGGCAAGCTCACCATCACCGGCAAGCTGGGCGAGGTGATGCAGGAGTCGGCCCAGGCCGCCATGAGCTACGTGCGCAGCCGCGCCGAGGTGCTCGGCCTGGAGAAGCGCTTCCTCGAGCAGATCGACATCCACGTGCACGTGCCCGAGGGCGCCATCCCCAAGGACGGCCCCTCGGCCGGCATCACCATGGCGACCGCGCTGGTCTCGGCGCTGACCCGCGTTCCGGTTCGCAAGGACATCGCCATGACCGGCGAGATCACGCTGCGGGGACGCATCCTCCCGGTGGGCGGGGTCAAGGAGAAGGTCCTGGCCGCGCACCGCGGCGGCATCAAGACCATCCTGCTCCCCCGGGAGTGCGAGAAGGACCTGCGCGAGGTGCCGCGCAAGGTCCGCGAGGCCATGTCGCTCCGGCTCATGGACCACATGGACGACGTCCTTCGGGAGGCGCTGCCGCGGCGCCGCGCGAGGCCTTCGGGCGCCCGACCGGCGAGGACGCGCAGCCGCAGGCCTAGGGTTCACTCCGCGTCGATCCAGGCGTAGAGCCGCTCGGCCCCGCGCCGCCCGTCGAGGGGAGCGAGCCCGAGCCGCGCCAGGTCCCAGCCTGGCGTCCCGTCCTTCACCAGCACGCCCCGCCGCGCCACCCGCACCGCCCGGTCGATCGCACCCCGGGAGAGGGGTCGGGCGTCGCCGAGCCGCCGCAGCAGGTCGAACCCGGGCGCCGCCGCGCGGGGGTGGCGGAACATGGGGTCGAAGACCACCACGTCGAAGCTGCGCTCGGGCGAGAGATCCAGCCAGGTGGCGTGGTCGGCGGCGACGACCTCGACCCGGGAGGCCGCTTCGCCGGGGAGGCGGGCGAACCCCTCGCCGGCCCAGGCTGCGAGCAGGGGCGAGCTCTCGAGTCCCACCACCCGGCCGCCCGCCCCCACCGCGGCGGCCGCCACCAGCGCGTCGGCCCCCAGACCCAGCGTGCAGTCGAGGACCGCGTCGCCGGGGCGCAGTCGCGCCGCCTCGAGGAACGAGTCGCCGGTGATCCGCTCCCCTGCGAGGAGGCGCTTGGCGCGCAACCCGCCCATTCCCGGGTGCCAGCGCTGCTCGGCGCCGGCCACCCAGAGGGAGGCGAACCCGCCGAGGACGAGGAGCGCGTCGGCTCCCGCGGCGGCGGCCACCTCCTCGAGCGACCGGGTGGCCCGGGGCTGGAAGGGGAGGGCGCGCCGGAGGGCCGCGTCCCGGGCGGACGAGAGGGCCTCCGGCGTGGGGCGGAAGGGAGTGGTGACGGCGAGGCGCACCGGGTATCTATACTTCCATGAGCCTGCCCGTCGCCCACGTCCACGATCCGGTGGCGAACCCGATCACCGGGACCGACCTCTCCCCCGAGCAGGTCCACGAGGTCGAGGCCGAGATCCTCGAGCTGAAGCGGGAGAAGGACGCGGTCATCCTGGCCCACAACTACCAGCTGCCCGAGATCCAGGGGCTGGCCGACGTGGTGGGAGACTCGCTCCAGCTGGCCATCGAGGCCCAGAGGGTCCCGCAGTCCACCATCGTCTTCTGCGGCGTCCACTTCATGGCCGAGTCGGCCAAGGTGCTGAACCCCGCCAAGACCGTGCTGCTCCCCAACCTCTCGGCCGGCTGCTCGCTGGCCGACTCCATCTCGGCCGAGTCGCTGGAGGACTGGAAGGAGCGCTATCCGGGGCACGCGGTGGTCACCTACGTGAACTCCACCGCCGAGGTGAAGGCGCTCTCCGACATCTGCTGCACCAGCGCCAACGCCGCCAGCGTGGTGCGGTCGCTGCCCGAGAAGAAGATCCTCTTCACCCCCGACCGCAACCTGGGGGCCTGGGTGAAGTCGAAGGTGCCGGAGAAGGAGGTCGTGGTCTACGACGGGTGCTGCCCCATCCACGACGTGCTGCGCAGCGCCAGCGTGGAGAAGGTGCACGGGGAGCGCCCCGGGGCCATCGTCATCGCCCACCCGGAGTGCCGCGCCGACGTGCTCGAACTCGCCGACGAGGTCTGCTCCACCACCGGCATGACCGCCGCGGTGGCCCGCCACCCCGGGGCGAAGACCTTCATCGTGGCCACCGAGCACGGCATCCTCACCGGCCTGAAGAAGCGCTACCCGGACAAGGAGTTCGTGGTGGCCGACGGTTGCCTGGGCTGCCGCATGCACTGCCCGTACATGAAGATGATCGACCTCGTCATGGTCCGGGACGCGCTGCGCCGCGGCAAGCACGCCATCGAGGTGCCACCCGACGTGGCGGCCGGCGCGCGCCGCGCGCTGGAGCGGATGATCGCCGTGCCGCGCGACGCGTAGCCGCGACTCAGTGGGTCAACCGCCAGAGCATGGCGAGGACGCGGTCGCAGAGCGCGAGGGACCCCGCCGAGAGTGCCGGCGGGAAGTACCCGAACGCCTGCGCAACCCGCAGGCTCGCGACCACCTCCTCGGCGCTGCCCGCGGCGACTCTCCAGAGATGAATGCGGTCCTTGCCAGTCCTTCTCCTGCCCTCGCTCAGGTTCAGCGACACCGACGCCGCCGCGCGGCGAACCTGCTGCGCCAGACTCGGATCTCGCCTCTCCAGCGCGCCCAGCGGCTCCTTCAGCGACGCCACCATCTGCAGCGAGACCTCGAACGCATCGAACGGCATGTGCGGCTCCTTTCCGGGTGGGGTTCGCCCATCCCGGCGCAGGACCCGTGACAGCCCGACGCGGGATCCACCCTCGAACGACCGCGGGCTGGCGCGGGGCGTGCGCCCCCGAGGCAACCCCACCCAGGAAGGGAGCCGACCCCTCCGGACGCGGCTGCGGCTGCGGCAGCGGCAGCGGAAGCGGAAGCGGAAGCGATTGCGGAAGCGGTTGCGGTTGCGGTTGCGGTTGCGGTTGCGGTTGCGGAAACTCGAGCGTCAGTTCACCCGGGTGAATCGCGGCCGCATCCGACCCAGATCCCGATCCCGATCCCGAGACCGAATCCGTGGCCCGAATCCGTGGCCGTGGTCCGAATCCGTGACCGTGGTCCGATGGTCCGAATCCGCGACCGTGGTCCGATCCCGACCCCCCCTACCTCGCGGCCTGCGGCTTCCTCGCCGGCATCAACTCCCCGAGGATCCGCTCCGCCCCGTAGATCTTGTCGAGCACGTGCGTCATGGCCGCCGTGTTGACCGCCACCGTCCGATTCAGCTTCTCGTCGAATCCGTAATTCCCGGCCAGCGACCAGATGTTCCCGTCGAACACCAGCCCCACGATCCGGCCGTCCCGGTCCACCATCGGCGACCCGGAGTTGCCGCCGATGATGTCGGTGGTCGCCACCAGGTTGAACCTGGTGTCGAGCGCCAGCCTGGGCTTCGCCTCCAGCCAGCTCTTGGGGAGCGCGAAGGGCTCGCGGCCGGTGTGGCGCGCGAAGGCCCCGCCCAGGGTGGTGAAGGGAGGCACCACCTTCTTGCCCTCGGTCCAGCCCTTGACCGTCCCGAAGCTGAGACGGAGCGTGAACGTCGCGTCGGGATACCCGGAGGCGCCCTCCACCGCGAAGCGGGCCTGGGCGATGGCCTCCGACCCCTTGTGCACCACCGACTCGATCTCGTCCTCGTACATCTTCCGGACCGCGCGGGCGTCCGGGTCCACTGCGCGGACGAAGGCGATCATGGGGTCCTGCGAGGCGTCCACCGCGGCCTTGCCCCCCTCCCAGAGCTGCTTGCGGACGGCCAGGTCGCGCACCTTCGTGCCCTGGACGAGCCGCTTCGCCAGCTCGGCCGGGGAATCCTGGCCGAGCACCTTCTTCGTGAAGGCATGGTCCGGTCCAAGGGTCTCGCGCAGCTTGGTGAGCGACCAGGAGAGCTTGAAGATCTCGAACTCCTCGTCGACGGGGGCGGTGCTGAAGAGGGACTGGGTGACGGCCGGGAGCTTGGCGTCCTGGAACTCCTCGAGCCGGTCCGCGCTCGGCTTCTGGCGCTCGTCGGCGCCGCGGACCAGGGTGCGGGCGAACCGGAAGGAGTCGCTCATGAAGCCCGACGTCCCCATCACGAAGTTCACCTCGTCGCGGACGCTCCTCCTGAGGTCCTCGGCCTGCTGGATGGAGGCGAAGGCCTTGAGCGCGGGCGGACCGTTCTTGGAATCGGCGGCGAGCTTCTTCCGGAAGGCCTCCTCGGACGCGACCTTCTGCCCGTAGAAGTCCCGGTCCACGAGCGCCTCGCGCTCCCCCTTCAGCACCTTGAGCGAGTTCTCGACCCCGAAGAGGAGGCTGTTGGAGACGCGCTTCTGCTCGGCCCCGCGGTTCTGGAACTCGGTGACGGCGCCGCGCAGCTCGGAGAGGCGCATGAGGGTGGCCGGGAGCTGCACGTCACGCTGGTACTCGAGCTCCGCCATGGTGAGCTGCCGGTCGGTTCCGCCCGGGTGGCCGGAGACGAAGACCACGTCGCCCTCCTCCGGTCCCGCCGGGTTCCAGGCCAGGAAGTCCTTGTTCTGGAGCGGTTTGCCGTCGTCGTAGACGCGGACCAGCGCCATGTCGAGGTCGAAGCGGGGGAACATGAAGTTGTCGGGGTCGCCGCCGAAGAAGGCGATGGCGAACTCGGGCGCGAAGACCATGCGGACGTCCTGGTAGCGCCGGTAGCGGTACAGGTCGTACCGGCCGCCGTGGAAGAGCGTCACCACGTTGCAGCGCAGGGCCGGGGTGGTCTGGCAGGCGGTCTCGATGCGCCCCGTCTCCGCCTTCAGCGCGTCGCTGAACTTCTGCCCCTCGAGCCCGGCGGTGGCCTTCTGCACGCGCGCGGTGACGTCGGTGATCTCGACGAGCTGGTTCACCTCCAGCACCGGGCACTTGACCTCCTCGGCGCCGGTCCTCGCGTGGAATCCCTCGGCGATGAAGTCCTTCTTGGCGCTGGAGAGATCCTGCAGGCAGCCCTCGACGCAGTGGTGGTTCGTGAGCACGAGCCCGTTCGGCGAGACGAAGCTGGCCGAGCAGCCCTGGGCCAGGCGGGCCGACGAGAGCCGGACGTGGTCGAGCCAGGCGTCGTCCACCTTGACCCCGTACCGCTTCTCGAGCTGGGCCTTCGGGAAGCCGTTGTAGGTCCACATGCCCTCGTCGGCGCGCGCCGAGGCGGATGCCGTGCAGAGCACGAGGAGGGCGATGGTCTTGCGCATGGTGGGGTCTCCGATGGGCCAGCCGGGCGCCCCGGGAAGGGGCGAGAGGTGGCACCTGATAAGGCCGTCGCGGGTCCGAGTCAAGGACCCGATGACGGTCGAAGCCGCCCGATTTCTGGATCCTTTCCGCGGCGGGGCTAGGCTTGGACCCATGAACGACGCCGATCGCGAATGGGTAGGGCTCGTGGCCCACTTCCAGGAACTCGACCGCCGGCTTCGCGACGCGCCCGTCCGCCGGGAGCCGGTGCTCCCCGCCGACCTGGACGTCGAGGCGGAGCTGGAGCGCTGCTTCTCCCAGCCCGGCCGGAGCGTGTGGGTGAGCGTGGTATAAGCTCGCCTGGATGACCCGATTCAAGATCTGGGGGTTCACGGCGCTGGTGGTGGCGATCGGCCTCGCCGGCGTCTGGGTGTTCACGCAGCGCGCCGCGGTTCCCGCGCTGGAGCAGGTCTCCGCCACGCTCCGTTCCGGGGCCCTCCAGTTCGAGACCGGCACCCGGCTGCTCTCCCGGCAGGTGAGGGACGTGGCCGCGGTGGCGGCGCGCGACCCGGCGCTCGCGAGCGGCCTCTCGGCCCTCGAGGCCGGCCGGACCTCCCGGGCCGCCCGCGCCCCCGGGGCAGCGCGCCCCGACGGCGCTTCCTCGATCGACGTTGCGGCCATCGCCGAGGCCGCCATCAACTCCGCGGCGGCGCTCCTGGAGGTGGAGATGGGGCGCGCGCCGCTGGTCGGTTCGTCCCACGACCGGACGGTGTCGCTGCGCGTCGGCGACCGGCGTCTCCAGCCCGGCGACGCACTCTCCCAGGCCCTCCTGGGGTCGGGTGCCGCCCCCCGTCACGTGCGCGTCGGCGACGTCATCTACGCCGTGGCGGTTCACCACGCCGACCGGGGGATCACGCTCGCCTTCGGGCTCCCCATCGACCCCCGCTGGACGGGCCGGCTCCAGGCCGCCACCGGGGCGGACCTCACCTTCCTCGGCGCGACGCCGGCCTCCTCCCTGTCGCCCGCCGATGCGGCGGCCGTCGTGGCCGCAGCCACCCGCGGCGGTGCGGGCATGGTCGACGTGGGGCGCCTCGGGCCCGTTCCGGCCGCCGCCGGGCTACCCGGGCTCCCGCTGCTCTTCCTCAGGGCCCCGGCGTTCCGGGCCCGCCCGCTCGCCCTCTCCGGGATCGACGGGCCGGTGGCGGTCCTCTCGGCGCCGGCCCGGCCGTCGCTCGAGCCCATCGCCGCCTTCCAGCAGTCCATGCTGGTGGCCCTGCTCGCGCTGGCCATCGTCGGCGTGGGGCTGGGGCTGGCCCGCGAGCCGGTGGTGCCCTCCCACGTCCCGCGTGAGCTGGCGTCGGTGGCCGACCGGATCTCCCGGGGCGATTTCGAGGTCCGGGTCCCGCGCATGAGCGGGACCTTCGGCACGCTCGCCGCGGCGCTCTCCCGCGCCTCGGAGACGGCGCGGCTGGCGCGCATCGCCCAGGGGGCCGCGGTGGGCCCGGTCCACCCTCCCCATCCGGCGCCCACGCTCGACGTCCCCCTCCACGCCGTTCCGCCGGAGGAGGCCGGGGCGCAGCGCGACGGCGAACCGTTCGGGGTGAGCGGGCTTGCGCCTCCGGCCACCCCCACGCCGCTCCCCGTCCCCGGCCGCGCCGCCCACCCGCTCACCGCCGCCGAGGTGGTCCTCGCCGCCCAGGCCGCGCGCGCTGGTCACCCCCGCACGACGATGCCCATCGGCGGGGACGGTCCGGACACCCCTGCTCCCGGTCACGCCACGCCCTCGCCGGCGGAGGAAGAGCTCGACGCGTCCTGGCGCAGCGTTCACGAGGAGTTCTTGCGGGTGCGCTCCGCCCAGGGGGAGCCGGTGGACGGGGTCTCCTGGGACCGGTTCCGCGACAAGCTGCGCAAGAACCGCGATCTCCTGGTGCAGAAGTACGCCTGCCGGACGGTGCGCTTCCAGGTCTACGTGAAGGAAGGCAGGACGGCGCTGCGGGCGACGCCCGTGAGGTAGTGGGAAAAGCTTGCGCCGTCTTCGAAGAAGACGGCGCTGTTAACGGTCGTCCTGGAAGAAGTTCTGCGGCGCCGCCGACGGCTCCGGCGAGGTCTGGCGGGGCGCGGTACCGGGCATGAAGGGGAGCAACACCCCGTCCTGGCCCCCCGCGGCGAGCATCCCGGTCTTCGGGTCGATGCGCACGAACTCCACCCCCGGTGGTTCCGGGAAGTCGGTGGCCGGGCGCATCCCCACCGCCGCCTGCATGAACCCGAGCCAGCCGGGCAGAGCGGCCCCCGCGCCGGTGGCGTGCGGGCCGAGCGGGTCGTGGTTGTCGAACCCCACCCAGACGCCGGCGGCCAGTTCCGGGGTCATCCCCACGAACCACGCGTCCCGGTGCTCCTGGGCGGTCCCGGTCTTCGCGGCCACGGGCCGGTCGAGCGCCTTGGCCGCCTGCCCCGTCCCGCTCTGCACGACCTCCTTCATCATGGCCACGGTCACGTAGGCGGCCTCGGGCCGGACCCGGTCCGGGAGGCGCCCCACGGAAGGCGCCGGGGCCGGCGGCGGCATGGCGCCCTCCTCGGGCATTCCCGCGCCCAGGGAGGCCTCCGGAGGCGGGGAGGGTGGGGCGGTCTCGGGAGGGGGAGGGGGGCGCAGCGGCTTCGTCTCCTCGAGGACGTTTCCCTCCCGGTCGCGCACCCGGGTCACGATGATGGGGGGGGCCGGGAAGCCGCCGGCGGCCAAGGTGGCGAAGCCGTTCACCAGCTCGAGCGGCGTCACCTCGCCGGTTCCCAGCGCGAGGGAGAGGCTGCGGGGCAGCTCGCTCTCGATCCCGCAGCGCCGCGCGAAGTCGATCACCGCCTCGACCCCGAGCGCGTTCACGAGCTTCGCCGACACGGTGTTCTTGGAGTGGGCCAGCGCGTCGCGGAGCAGCATCGGCCCCTCGTAGACGTCCTTCTCGAAGTTCTGCGGCTTCCACTCCTTGCCGGTCCAGGGGTCCCGGTAGAGGTCGGGCGTGTCGTAGACCACCGTGGCCGGGGTGAACCTCCCCGACTCGACGGCGGCGCCCCACACGAAGGGCTTGAAGGCGCTGCCCGGCTGCCGCTTCGCCTGGATGGCCCGGTTGAACTGGGAGCGCGAGAAGTCCTGCCCGCCCACCAGCGCGCGGACGCCGCGGGTGGCGGGGTCGATGGCGACGAGCGCCCCCTCGAGGCGCGGCACCTGCTCGAGCGACAGGGGCAGGAGCTTCCCGGCCAGGGCCAGGTCGAGCGGCGACCGCCGACCCGGGACGACGCGGGCGAGCACGATGTCTCCGGCCCGGAGCACGTCGCCCATCCTCTTCGGCGCGGCCGTCCCCACGGCCGGGTTGTACTTGCGGGCCCACGCGACGTCGGAGAAGGGGATGGTCCCCCTGGCCCCGCCCAGATCGAGGGTGGCCACCTTGTCCTCCACCTTCTCGACCAGCGCCGCGTAGGTCTCTCCGGCCTCGAGGGGGCGCACCCGGACCCGCCGGCGCGCGTCGGGCCTTGCGTCGGGCTTGGCGTCGCCCTCGACGTCGATCTCGTCGGGGTCCACCCGTCCAAGGTCCCAGACCAGCACCTCGCCGGCCTGGGGCTTGGCCGCCGCGAGCCGCTGCCGCCAGCCGGGCAGGGCCGCGGCCAGCTGCTTCTCGTCGAGCCGCTGCGGCGCGCCCCGCCAGCCGTGCCGCTTGTCCACGAGCCTGAGGTCGGCGTCCAGGGCCGCCTCGGCGGCGCGCTGGAGGTTGGGCATCATGGCCACGTCCACCTGCAGCCCGTCGGTCTCGACCCGATCGGCGCCGTAGCGCTCGTCGAGCTGGCGCCGGACCGCGTCGGCGTACCAGGCCCCGTAGGGCTCGGTGGGCTTGCGCAGCCGGAGCGGCCTGGCCGCCTCGGCCTCGGCGGTGCGGGCGTCGATGAAGCCCTCCTCCACCATGCGGCGCAGGACGTAGCGCTGGCGGGCCCGTGCGGCCTCGAGGTGCTTCACCGGCGAGATCCGCTCCGGAGACTGGATCAGTCCGGCCAGCGTGGCCGCTTCACCCACTGTGACATCGCGGATCCCCTTGCCGAAGTAGAACTGGGACGCCTCCTCCACGCCGTAGCGCCGGTGCCCCATGTAGATCTGGTTCAGGTAGAGGAAGAGGATCTCGTCCTTGGTGAGGTTCTGCTCGAGCCTGGGGGCGAGGACCATCTCCTTCACCTTGCGCTTCACCCGCCAGTCGGTGGAGAGGAGGAAGGTCTTCACCACCTGCTGGGTGATGGTGGAGCCGCCGCAGGCCACGCCTCCGCGCAGGAGTCCCTTCACCGCGCAGCGGGCGATGGCCAGGTAGTTCACGCCCTCGTGCTCGTAGAAGCGCGCGTCCTCTGCGGCGAGCACCGCCCGCTTCATCACGTCGGGGATCTTGTCGAACGGGACGACGGTGCGCCGCTCCCGCGCGAAGACGAAGGCCTCGCTGCCGTCGGCGGCCAGGACCCGCGTGGAGACGAGCGGACGGTAGTCCTTGAGCCCTGCGAAGGCCGGCAACTCGCGTGTCCAGGCGAACAGGAGCGCGCTGACCCCCGCGGCGAGGAGTCCGGCCAGGCCCAGCGCGACGAGCGCGATGCGGCGCCGGTCCAGGCCGCGCAGGAAGGCCAGGGCGCGCCCGGCCCGGCCGGGCGGCGGCGACTCTGGGGGACTGCTCTCCGTGGAGGGATCGGTGTCCAAGGTGGGGGGCGGGAACGATAGTCCCGGGGGGCGCTGCCGCCAAGTGGCGAGCGAAAGCGCGGGAACGCAGGCGACCCGGCCGGGAGGGAGGGATGGCCGGGTGTCGCTTGCGCCCCGCGCCTTGGGAAACCTTCACCCCCCCTGAGCCATTCCCCGGGGGTTTTCGTTTGACACCCCGGGGAAACCGGAGCATCACGGAGACCCGATCTCCCACGCGGTCCCGCGCCATACACGGAGGAAATCCATGAGGATGCACCGCTCGATTTTGCTCGTCGTTCCTGTCCTGGCCCTCTTCCTCGCCGGCTGCCCGGCGAAGCCGAAGGACGGTGAGTGCAAGACCAGTGAGGACTGCTCGGCCCAGGAGGGCTACGGAAAGACCTGCGTCGAGGGGCGCTGCCAGGAGTGTGGCCAGGACACCGACTGCAAGGCCGGCTTCGTCTGCAAGTCGCTCAAGTGCGTGCCCCGCCCCGAGTGCGAGCGCAGCGACGACTGCCCGGCCGGCAAGGCCTGCGAGGCCGGAAGGTGCATGACCGTCGCCCCACCCCCGGCGCCGCCCCCCGAGTGCGTGAACGACTCGGCCTGCCCGTCCGGCAAGGCCTGCCAGGCCGGCAAGTGCGTCACCTCCGAGCCCCAGGCCTGCCCGCAGGGCGGCGGCAAGCTCCTTCCGGTCTACTTCGGCTTCGACCGCGCGGTCCTGACGCCCGAGTCCCAGGCGGAGCTGACCAAGAACGCGGCCTGCATCAAGGAGAAGGCCTTCACCCGGATCACCGTCGAGGGCAACTGCGACGACCGGGGCACCGTCGAGTACAACCTCCAGCTCGGCCAGCGCCGCGCCGAGTCCGCCCGGAAGTTCCTGGTGAACCTGGGCATCCCCGCCAGGTCGATCAAGGCGGTGAGCTACGGCAAGGAGCGGCCCGTCTGCACCGATGCCACCGAGAGCTGCTGGGCGAAGAACCGCCGCGGCGACGTCGTGGCGCAGTAGCTGGACAGTGAACGAATGAGGAACCGGATCGCGTTCGCGCTGCTCCTCGCAGCCACAGCCTGCTGGGTCCCCGTCGAGAAGGGGCGCCAAATGGATGCCCGCATCCTGCGGCTGGAGGCGGAGAACACCGCCACCACGCAGCAGATCGAGGAGCAGCGGAACCTGGTCCGGGACCGCATCGCCCGGGTGGACCAGAAGATCGTCGAGGTCCAGAGGAAGCTCGACGAGCTCAACACCACCGCCCACCGCAGCGGCGCCGACGTGGTGGCCAACCAGGACCGGATGCAGGAATCGCTCACCCGCCTGGGAGGGCGGCTCGAGGAGCAGCAGCACCAGCTCCAGCTCTCCGACCAGCGCCTGGCGGAGCTACAGTCGGACACCGAGGCCCGCTTCGCGGCGCTCAAGGGGGCCGGGGCGCTCGAGGACTACGAGGGGCGCAAGCGGGCCGAGGCCCTGAAGCGCCCCACGGACAAGTCCGAGTTCTACGCCCTCGCCATGCAGCAGGAGCAGGCCGGCGAGCGCGCCGTGGCCCGGCAGCTCTACGACGAGTACGTGAAGAAGTGGCCCGCCGACCCGCGCGCAGCCGATGCCTGGTTCCGCATGGGAGAGATCTCCTTCGGCGAGAAGCGCTACCGCGAGGCGGTGCTCTCCTACGGGAAGGTGGCCCAGGACTTCCCCCGCTCCGACAAGGCGCCCGACGCCCTCTTCAGGACCGGGGAGGCCATGATGTCGCTCGACCTTCGCGACGACGCAAAGGCCATCTTCCAGGACGTGGCGAAGCGCTACCCCAAGACCACCGCAGCCAAGAAGGCGAGCGCCCGGCTCGCGGAAATGTCCAAGAGTTCCAAGAAGAAGACGCCCCCAAAGCAGTAGCCCGGTCGAGGCACTTGCATGTCGGGGCCGGTATGCGCAACTGTGTGGGTAGGGTCGTATGTAGGGGGGGGCGTCGAAGGGTGGGCCTGCGCACATGAACCGCGTTCCAATCGGACAGATCCTGGTCGAGAGAGGCTCCATCGACGGGCGTCAGCTGCGCGCGGGGCTCGACTGGCAGCGGCGTCGCGGCGGCCGGCTCGGGGGCGCCCTCGTGCACCTCGGCATGGTGGACGAGACCACGGTGATCACCGCGCTCGGCGTCCAGCTCGGGATCCCGGTGATCGACCTGGCCGGCCGGCAGATCGACCGCGATGTCCTCCGTCTCGTGCCCCGGTCGGTCATCCAGTCCCGTCGGGTGCTGCCGGTGGAGCTCCTCCATGAGACGCGGCGCGGCCCGCTGGTCGTCGCCACGAGCGACCCGCTCGACATACCGGCGCTCGACGAGGTGGCCTTCGTGTCGGGGAAGCTGGTTCGCCCCGTGCTGGCGTCGAAGGCCCAGATCGACGTCGCCATCGCCCGGCTCCTGGGGATCGGTCGCCCGGACGCCCTCGACCTGCCGCCCGAGCCGCTCGAGGAGATGGAGCTGGTGGAGCAGATGCGGCCGCAGCGTTTCTGGAATTAGTCGTCCTCAGGCTCCGGGGGCGCGCCGCTCTCCCGCCCCTCGTCCTGCAGCTTCCACTGGGCGATGCGCTTCATCACCGTGCTCTTGGCGATCTGCAACTCCTTCACGGCCGCGGCGCGCTTGCCGCGGTTGCGCCGCAGGGAGAGGCGGATGGCCTCCCGCTCGATCTCCTCCAGGGTGAGGCCGGGCAGGTAGAGCGTGGTGTCGTCGCCACCCGGGACCGCGGCGGGGCGCAGGTCCTCGAAGGTGACGGCGGAGGCGGGCAGCACGGCCCCCTCGCCCCGGAGGAGCAGCGCCCGCTGCACCACGTTCTTCAGCTGCCGCACGTTGCCGGGCCAGTCGTAGGACTCGAGCCGGCGCAGCGCGTCCTCGCTCCAGCGCAGCTGCAGGCCGCGCGGCGCGTTGGCGTCGAGGAAGCGCTGGGCCAGCGCCCGCACGTCCCCCTGCCTGGCCCGCAGCGGCGGGATCGAGAGTGGAATCACCGAGAGCCGGTAGAAGAGGTCCTCGCGGAACTTGCCGGCCCGGACCTGCGCCGGCAGGTCGCGGTGCGTGGCCGAGACGATCCGGACCGAGACGTGGATGGGGCGCGAGGCGCCGACCCGCTTCACCTCGGCGCTGTCCAGCGCACGCAGCAGCTTCGACTGGAGGTCGAGCGGCATCTCCCCGATCTCGTCGAGGAAGAGCGTGCCCTGGTCGGCCTCCTCGAAGGCCCCCTTGCGCAGCCGCTCGGCGCCGGAGAACGCCCCCTTCTCGTGGCCGAAGAGCTCGCTCTCCATGAGGGTCTCGGGGATGGCCGCGCAGTTCACGGGGATGAAGGGCCCCGCGGCGCGCGGTGAGCGGGCGTGGAGCGCCCGGGCCACCAGCTCCTTGCCGGTGCCGGTCTCGCCCAGGATGCTCACCGCCGTCTCCGCCGGGGCGAGCCGGTCGATGAAGTCGAAGACCTGCCGCATTCCCGGGTCGAGCGAGAACATGCCCTCGTAGCTCCCGGGGAGCCGCCCGTCCCTGGGCGCACCGATCTCCAGGACGAGCTCGCTGTCACCCAGGGTGATGGGCAGCCCCGGGGGCAGCTCGGCGCGGTAAATCCGCACCCCTCCGAGCAGGGTGCCGTTCGTGGAGCCGACGTCGGTGAGCTCCCAGCGGCCGGCCGGCCGGTCGATGCGGGCGTGGCGGGAGGAGACGAAGGGGTCGTCGAGGACGAGCCCGTTGCCGGCCACCGAGCCCACCGTGAGCCCCTCGTCGGGGAGGGGGACGATGCGTTCGCGCCCCCGGTCGCGGACCCGCAGCCGGGCCTGGGCCGCCACCGGAGCCTCGACCGGGCGGATGCCGGTGAGCCCGCGCGCCGAGGTGGCCTCGGGGTCGCTGGAGGCCGATTCGCGGAAGAGGGCGCGCCAGGTGCCGAAGGTGAGGTGGACCCCGTCGGTCAGCACCACCTCGGTCACGTCCTCGGCGCCGACCCGGGTGCCCCGCCCCGATCGGTCGAGGAGGGCGTAGCCGGCAGGGCGGCGCTCGATGGAGGCCTGGAGGTGGGAGAGGCCAGGGTCCGGCAAACAGACGTCGCAGTCCGCGGATCGGCCGATCGTGGTCTGGTCGGCCAGGGCGACGCGCAGCAACTCCTCACCGTGACGGAAGAAAGCGAGCTCGGGCATGATTGCACCCGAGCCTATGCGAGGAACGGGCCGGGTCGACAGGCCCCGGATCGGGCGCGGGGCCGCGCGCTCATTTCCTGAGGAAGTCGCCGAGTTGCCGGTCGCTGTGGGCGATGTGGGTGTTCAGCCACAAGTCCAGGAATCCCAGCAACACGGCGATCATCTCTGCCGAGTCACCTTCGGAATCCCACTGCGGCACGAGGGACCTGAACCTGCGCTTCACGTAGGTGTGCTCCTGGACATGTTGAGCCAGACGCGGGTAGCGGGCGTCCCGCATCAGCTTCTCCTCGGTGAGGAAGTGCTCGACGGCGCGATCCGCGATGGACGCCAGCAGCGCCCGCAAGCGATCGTGCCCTTCACGCGCCTTGGCCGCAGCCTCGAACCTGGCCGCCGCCTCGAACAGGCCCAGGTGCTGGGCGTCGATCTCGGGGACTCCGGTGGCCATCTCTGGGGTCCACTTGAACACCCGGCGATTGTCGCATCTCGAGCGTGCGATGGGCGACATGCCGGGAAGCCAGGGGCGAGCTCGAGCCACGCGTACGCCCCTGCCAGGGTCACCCGGCCAAGTCACCCCAACAAGCGTGGCCCCAGGGGGTTGTGGCAGCATTTCCGGAGGAGGAATCTCTCCCGCAGGGGGGAGCCTTGATGCCCGCTGGTCCGGCGAGAGCCGAAGACCGCGAACGCCGACGACGTCGGCGCGCCCTCCCCGCCAGCCCTCACACGGGCGCCTCGGCGGCCCGCTCGCCCAGCAGGAGGAATGCGCGATGGAGACACTCGTGAAGGCCGGTCTTGGAATTCTTGCAACCCTGACCTTCCTCCTCTCTGCCTCCGGCTGCGGCAGTTCCTCGTCCGGCCCGTCCAGGTGCGACGGCGTCACCTGCTCGGCGAGCGACCAGTGTCACCTCCCTGGCGTCTGCGACCCGGCGACCGGGTCCTGCTCCAACCCGGCCAAGGCAAACGGAGCCACCTGCGATGACGCCAACGGCTGCACCGTCGCGGACGCCTGTCTCGCCGGCGCCTGCGCTGGTGGGGCCTCCCGGGCATGCCCCGCGACCGATCAGTGCCACGTCGCCGGGGTCTGCGAGATCGCCACCGGGACCTGCACGAACCCACCCAAGGTCGACGGGGCCTCGTGCGACGATGTGAACGCATGCAGCACGGTGGATTCCTGTCGGGCGGGCACGTGCGTCGGTGGCGGGTTCGTGTCCTGCGCGGATCCGGGCCCCTGCCTCGAAGCCGGAACCTGCGGACCCTCGACCGGCACGTGCGCCTACGTTCCGAAGCCCGACGGCACGCCCTGCACCATCGCCAGTGCCTCACCCGGAACCTGCAAGACGGGCATCTGCACGGAGGGGACGCAGGCCTTCGGGTACACGGCGGAGGCGGATCGGCGCGTGGAGGCCATCGTGCCTCCCGAGGGTGGCACGGTCGCGGCCTCCTCCTCGTCGGGGGTGGGTTATTCCTTGGAGGTACCCGAAGGAGCGCTCGATGCGCCGATGCACCTCACCGTCACGCCCGTGACGAGCTTCACCGGGCTCCCGGTGTCCGGGCCTCTCGTCGCCGCCGTCCACTTCGAGCCGAACGGGCTGGGCTTCTTCCGGCCCGCTCGGGTCCGGGTCCCTGGCATCGCGGCGGGAGGCGGCGCCCGCCTTCGAGCCTTCGTGATCTCGGACGACGGGGGGACCGTCGATCAGGTTCCCTTCGAGGTCTCTGGGATCGACCTCGTCATTCCCCTGGCCCACTTCTCGAACGTCGCCGTCTTCGGAGGAGCCGCCGTCGAGACCGCCTGGTGCAGCGGCACGGCGTCCTTCGAGCAGTGGCTGGCGGCGCTCCCGGACTGGACCACCCCCGCGAACAGAGCGCAGGGCGTCGTGGCCACACTCCAGGCCTGGCTCAACGACTGCAACCCCGCCGATGATCCTTCGGGCTTCCCGAGCTACCAGTACGTGGCCCAGCAGTACGTCTCGGAGATGTGGCTCTGGCACCGGGACATCATCGCCCGGCTCGACAGGGACACCGTGAACACGGGCCATTACTCGGACCCGGACCTCGCCGAGTTCAACCTCTGGCGCAACCAGAGCCTGAGTCGAGGCTGGCAGGAGTTGCTGGTGGCCGCCAACCACGACGACACCGTGTTCGACCCGATGGCGGAGCTGGGGTACGCCAAGATCGGCCAACTCCTCGAAGCCCGCTTCGCGAGCCATGAGCTCACCTGCATCAACTCCGGCGCGCAGGCCTACGACTGGGGCACCTGGAACGACATCTACGCGGCCTGCAACTACGAGGGCTCGAGCGACCCGATCGCAGGAAGAGTCCTCTTCGGAGAGGCCAGCAAGCTCATGAGCCTCAAGCGTTGCGGCACCGTCGGGCTGGAACTGGAGCCAAGGGACACCACCCTGGCGCCAGGGCTGACGGCGCAGCTCTGGGTCAACCGGATTGCCTGGGACGGGACGCGCATCCCCGAGGCCAGGGCCTCGATGACGGTGCCGATGCCGATCCACTGGGACGCCATGGGCCCACCCTCCTCGCCCAGTCCCGTCGCCGTCGATCAGTTCGGCCGGGTGACCGCGACCTCCGTCGGTGAGGCCACGGTTCACGCGGCCCACTTCGGGCCCGGCGGCGTCAAGCTGCTCTCCACCTCGGTGCCCGTGGTCGTGAAGGACCTGGCCATCGACGTGCAGCCCGCGGCCCTCGCGCTCCGAAGGGGCGAGCCGGCCTCGCTCCATGCGACCTTCAAGGATGCGAGCACCCAGCCCTCCTGCGAGTTCCAGTGGTTGAGCAGCAACGTGGGCGTCGCAACCGCGGCGGGCCAGCCTGCCGGTGCCCCCGACGCCGAGGTCACCGCCTCGTCATCCGGGACCGCCAACATCACCGCGGTCTGCGGAGACGCGATCGGGCTCGCGAAAGTGGTCGTTTACAGCGCGATCCGCGTGACGCCCGAGCTCGCCTGCGTCGGGGTCGGAGGGACCACGCAGCTCAGCGCCTTCGCGCTCGACATGGCCGTGAGCGCATCGGTCGCGTGGACCGCCTCTCCGGAGATCGTATCGATCGTCGACGGGACCACCACCGGTCTCGCCGAGGGCCGCACCGTCGTCACGGCCAAGCTCGGTGGGGGAACCGACGCCCTCAGCGCGACCGCGAGACTGCTGGTGACGCCCGTCCCCATCTGCGGCACGTGGGACCTGTTCTTCACGGAGTATGGACTGCAGCCAAAGGCCTACACGCGCTTCTTCAGGCGAGTCGTGGACCTCCAGCCCGACTGGGCCGTCCCTGGCCAGTTCGTCGCCGAGGTGGTGAGCTTGTTCGGCGGCCGGTTCCCGGTCGTCGTGAGCGGCGATTCGGTCTCCTGGTCGACCATCTACTGGGACGAGGCGGTATGGATCTGCGAGGACTTCCTCGGCGCCTTGACTCCGACGGGTGAAGTGACGGGCCGGTCCGAGTGGACGTGGCACGACACCGCTGATTGCACGTCGGAATCGACGGGCTCCGGCTTCTCGGTCTACGGCGGGTTCCTCCGGTAGCGGATTCGGGCTCGAGCATCGTGTTCACTCGCCGATGCGCGTTGCCCGAGATCAGGACCGGGGCCGGTCACCCCGCCACGAGCTGATCGAACGCGTCCCCGCCCCGCAGGGGATCGAACACCGGGTCCGAGGAGAGCCACCCCCGGACCTTCTCCCCGTCCACCTCGAGCGCCTTCCGGAGCGGCGCGAGCGCCTCGGCGCCACGCCCCCACTGGGCGTACAGCGAAGCCAGGTCGTAGTTCACCACCGCGTCGTCGGGCTTCAGGGTCCGCGCCTTCTCGTAGGCCCGCTCCGCCTCGGCGTAGAAGCCCTTCTGCGCGTAGCAGAGCCCCAGGTCGAGGTGGATCTCGAAGCTCTCCGGCTCGAGCCGCGCCGCCTCCCGCAGGTGCCCGATGGCGGTCCGGTAGTCCCCCTCGTCCATGAGGAGGCTCGCCAGCTCGTGGCGCGCCATGGAGTCCTCGGGAGCGAGCCGGACGGCCACCGCGAGCTCCTTCAGCCCTTCCTGGGCGCGCCCCATGTCGGCGAGCGCCAGTCCGAGCTCCAGGTGAGCCTCGGCGTGCTCCGGGTCGGCGGCGATGGCCTCGCGGTACTCGGCCTCGGCCATCTCGAGGGCGTGGGTGGCCAGGAACGACGCCAGGGTGAACCGGGCTCCGGGGCTCTCCGGCTCGACCTCGACGGCCTTGAGATGCGAGAGCAGCGCCTCCCGCCAGCGCTTCCTGCGGGCGTGGAGCATGGCCAGGTTCTCGTGCGGGTGGGCCGAGGCCGGGTCGAGGGCGATGGCCTTGTGGAACTCCTTCTCGGCCTCCTCGAGCCAGCCGCGGTCGGCCAGCTCGATGCCCCGCTCGTTGTGCTGATTGGCCTGGGTCGGCCTGTCCCCGTCTTGCGCCACGGGCGGGAGTCTACTCCAATGGGGACCCGGGGCCGCCCCGGGAAAGGCGCCATGAGAATCCCCCGGAACGTCGCCATCTTCGTCGTGGGCGCCCTCGTCGCGCTGGCCTGCCTGGTCGTCATCCGGTCGCTGCGGGAGGGTCCGACCGACGAGGAGCAGATCCGCGCCATCTTCGAGGAGGGCGCGCGCGCCGTGGAGGAGAAGCGCCCCGCCGACGCCATGGCCGGGGTGAGCGAGCGCTTCCAGGGCGAGGGGATGGGGCACCGCGAGCTGAAGCAGTTCATCACCTTCCAGACCCTGCGCGGCTCCTGGAACGCGGTGGTGCCCGTGGCGGAGAAGGTGGAGGTGACGGGCGACCAGGCCGAGGCGGTCCTGGAGGTCGTCCTGGCCCGCGGCGCGAAGGGGGAGGGCGTGCTGGGACGGCTGCCGGAGAATGGCGACGTCTGGCGCGTCGAGGCGACGCTCGCCCGGGAGAAGGGCGGGTGGAAGGTGGTCTCGGCCCGCTGGAGTCCTACAGGCCGGAGATGATCTTCCAGTCCTGCCCGTCGCGCTGGAACAGGAGTCGCTGGATGTCGGTGTCGCGCTTGGGGATCTCGTGGCGCGGCGTCATCACCCGGTACTTGGCGTCGTAGAAGAGATCGGCCTGCCCCTTGTTGCCGTTCACGATGATCTCGGTGATGCCGAACTCGATGCGCACCTGGGTGATGCGCGAGAAGGTGTCGCGGAGGACCCCCGGGAGCGCCTTGTGGTCCACGTCGTCCGACGGGTCCACGGTGCCGGAATCGTCGTAGTAGTAGGGAGAGACGAGGGCCATCACCGCGTCGGTGTTGCGGGTGTCGAAGGCCTTCCGGTAGGCGTCGACGACGGCGATGATGGCGCGGTTGTCGGGGGTGTCCCGGATCTCGGTGTTGGGGAGGTTCTTGGCACAGGCGGCCGCGGAGAGCGCGGCCACGATGACGAACGACGGGAATCGCATCCGCCCGTCAAACCACGGCGTGCCCCGGCAGTCAATCGGCGGCGAACCGCGCGCGCCGCGCCTTGCCCCGCCCCGGGAAGCGCTCCCGGATTACACTGCGGAGATGACCGATCCAAGCGCACAGGCCCTGGCCCGCTTCTTCGAGACCTCGCCCGCGGCGCGGAAGGCGACGAGGCCGCTGGCCCGCGACGCGAAGGTCGCGCTCTCGCTCGCGTCGGGCCCGGCCAGGTTCTCGATGGCGGGCGGGGAGGGGCGCGTCGAGGAGGGCGCCGAGCCCGACGCCGACTTCACCCTCACGCTCCCCGAGGAGGCGGTGAGGCAGCTCACCGGGATCGCCGGGGACGACGTGGGCGAGTTCGGCATCGCCTTCTTCAAGCTGCTCCTGGCGCGCGAGCCGGAGAAGCGGGTGCGCGTGCAGGTCCACGCCTCCACGGCGCGGCTGGTCTCGCACGGCTACCTGGGCGTGCTGGCGTCGGGCGGCGCCAAGGTGGGCTGGTGGCTCCTCAAGAATGGGGTCCGGAACCCGAAGGCGGCCATCGACCGGCTGCGCGGCGGGAAGTAGCGGGGTCAGCGCCCGCAGCGCCGCGAGGCGTGCCGGGCCCGCACGCGGTCGGCCTCGCGGTCGGCGTCCCGCTCGACCCGCGACCAGGCCTCCCGGGCCCCGGCCACGTCGCCCAGGCGGCAGCGCGCGGCGGCCAGCGAGGAGAGGGCCTCGACCCGGAAGGCGACCGAGGGCAACTCGCCCTCGAGCGCCCGCTCGAGGAGCGGCACCGCGGCGGCCGCGTCTCCCCGGGAGGCGGCGTACCGTCCCGCCAGGTAGGGGCCAAGGGGGTCGCTGGATGCGGCCAGCGCGGGCATCACCGCGTCGGCCCCGGCCGTCCCCAGGAACCACGGCGCGGCCGCGCCGAGCGTGGGGCCCGTCGCCGCCGCGACCTTGGTGGTGAGCAGCCGGGAGCGCGCCCGGTCGGGGTGGAGCGCCAGCGCCTCGCGGTAGCGCGCCGCCGCGCCGGGCCCGTCCCCGGAGCGCCAGGCCAGGTCCCCGCGGGATTCGAGCAGGACCGAGCGCAGGGCAGGGGAGCCCTCACCGAGCGCCGAGAGGGCCTCGGCGTAGGCCGCGTCGGACGCCGCCGGGTCGCTCCCCCGCAGCGCGTCGCCCAGCCCCCTCAGGTCCGACGGGTCGCCGGAGAGGCGCGCGGCCCGCCGCCAGAGGAGCGCCGCCGCCGCAGGGTCGCCGCGCCGCTCGGCGGTCCGGGCCCCGGCCTCGAGACCGGCCGTCTCCCGGGCGCAGCGCCGCCCGAGGAGCCCGGAGGGGCGAAAGCGGGCCTCGGCCGCCACCAGGAGTTCCGGGGGGACATGCATCCCGTCGAGGAAGGCGTGCCATTCCGCCTCCAGCCGCCCGATCGGCGCCCCGAAGGCCTCGGCGAAGGGCGTGCCGGCGTAGGCGCGGAGCAGCGGTCCCGGGCCGCGCCGCTCGAGGAGGAAGGCGAGGAAGCTTCCCGACGCCCCGTAGGCCCTGGCCGCCGGGGCCGAGTAGAAGCCGGCCGGCTCGACCAGGCTCGCCGCCGCGGGGAGCAGTCCCAGATCCTTCATGGCGCGGGCCCACTCGTGCGCGGTCCACTCGCCGCGCGGGATCTCGAGCGCCACGGCCAGCCCCTCCACGAGCCCCGCGTCCACCAGCACGCCGTGCCGCGCCGGGACGCCGAGCGGCCCACCCGCCACCGCTCCCCCCACCGCGTGGACGATCTCGTGGCGCAGGGCCGGCGGTCCCCCCGGCGCGTCGAGGACCTGGATCTCGGCGAGCCAGGGCTTGGTGAACTCGGTCCGCCCGGCGCCGACGAGACGCCGCTTCTCCTCCTCGGACCGGTGGACCCACACCTTCACCAAGGGTGGATGGGCCACGCCCAGGGCCGCCGCCACCTCGGCGGCGTCGGCCTCGCAGTCGCGGAGGAGCCGCTCGGCCTCGGCGGCCGGCTTCTCCCGGGGGAAGTGGAGGTCGCAGCGGGCGCCCGTGCGCCTGCCGCCCAGGACCCGGTCCATTCCGGCTCGGGTGGCGAGGTCTCCGGTGCGCGCGCCCTCCACGCGGACGGCGGTCACGGCCAGGAGGGCCAGCACCACCACGGCGAGCCCGGCCGGCGACCGGGCGGGCGGGGTGCGGCGCCGCGCCGCGGCCACCGTGGCGGCCCCCACCATCGCCGCGGTCCAGGCCAGGGTGGCGAGCCGGAAGAGCACGAGCCGCCGGTCGAGGGCCAGCGCCTCGTCGTAGATCGGGCCGGGCCAGACGCCGAGGAACGGGTCGAGCAGGTAGGACGCAGGGCCCAGCCAGCCCTCGAGGAGCGTGGCCGAGAGCGAGGCCAGCAGTCCCGCCAGGTAGAGCCCGGCGGAGGGAATCCCGCGACCGCCGCCGATGGTCCCGGCGAGCACCCCCAGCGCGGCGGCGGCGAGCGCCGAGGGGAGGGCGACCGCCGGCACGAAGGCGAATCCGTAGACGGGGCTGCACGGCGTGAGGAGCGCGGTCCGCAGGGCGGCGCCGCCCACCAGCGCGCCCTGGAGGAGCGCCACCCGGACGGCCGCCCCGGCGAAGGCCCGCGGGGCCGACGGGTGCGCCCGGGCGAGCTCGCGCCGCGCCGCCGCGACGCCCAGCGGCCCGCCGAGGAGGACGGCGAGGAGGGCCGCCGCCATCCCCAGCTCCCAGCCCGGGGCCTCGAGGAGCGGGAGCCCGGCCAGGCGGAACCCCAGCGCGGCCAGCAGGCCCGCGCCGGCCGCCGAAAGGACGATTCGCCCCCTTCGACTATCGGTCAAGGGCTCCCCCGGGCTAGCATGCGCCGGTGAGCCAGGAACGCCGCGAGCACGCCAGGAAGCCCGTGGAGTTGCAGGTCGCCTACGAGAAGCTGAACGCCTTCTTCGCCGACTACACGCGGAACATCTCCAAGGGCGGCACCTTCATCCCGTCCCGGCGCTCGCTGCCGCTCGGCACCGCCTTCCGCTTCCGGCTCGTGGTCCCGGGGCGGGCGGTCCCGTTCGAGCTCGAGGGGATCGTGGTCCGCAACGGGAACGACGGCGACGAGTCCGGCGTGGGGATCCAGTTCCGCTGGAGCGACGAGGAGCGGCGCCGCGCGTTCGAGCAGGCGGTGGAGGAGATGATGACCGAGAGCTTCGGCCCGGTCGTGGCGCGGCAACTGCTCGACCATGGAGGCGAGGGCGATCACTGACGGGCTTTGGGAATTCCCTCGACCCGCATCCGGTCGCCGACCCGGACCCCGTGCGCCTCGGCCCATCCTCCGGGCACCTCCAGCACCGTCCGGCTCGGCCCGCCGATGCGGGGCTCGAGGGTGAGGGGGCGCGCGCGGGCCACGATCCCGGTCACGCGCCCCGAGGAGTCGACGAAGATCAGGTCGAGGGGGATGAGGGTGTCCTTCATCCAGAAGGAGTGCTCCCCCTCCTCGTCGAAGAGGAAGAGCATGCCGTGGCCGTCCGCCAGCTCCTTGCGAAACATGAGCCCTCGCTCGCGTTTCTCCGGGGTGTCGGCGAGTTCCACATGGACGACGTGGGTCTTGCCGCCCGACTCGAGGATGGCGCGAGGTCCACCGGAGGCCGCGCAGGCTGGAGCCGAGGCGAGCGCGAGGGCGACGAGGGCCGTGGCGGCCCCCCGCCGGGCGATATCGACCGCCGAGGTGCTTGAATTGCCGTGCATGGCCGTTGACGGTTAGCACCCGGGCCGCGCCGCTTCAAGGAGCGTGCTTCCCGGGGTCGCGTAATTGCCCGGGTCGCCGGTAGGCGGGTACGATGCGTCCCAAGCCCGATGAGCACGCCGACCCGCACGAATTCGTCGAGCGACTCCATCGACGAAGCCGCGCGACAGAAGATCCAGTCGATCACCATCCTCGAGCGGGAAGCGCGCGAGGAAGGGGACGGCGCGAGCGCCGCCGCGTTGCTGCGCCGGGGAGCGACCCTCGCGCGTGAGCTGCCGGACCTCGGGAGGGCGGAGGCGCTGCTCCTGCGCGCGCTGGCCCGCCTGCCCGGCGACCCGGAGATGCTGCGGGAGCTTGCCGCGGTGCGGGAGCAGGCGGGCAATCTCGCCGGAGTGGCCGCGGTGCTCGAGGAGGAGGCCGACCGCACGTCGCGTCCCGCCGAGGCCGCCCAGCGCTACCTGGCGCTGGCCCGGTGGTGGGAGGAGCGGATCGGGCGGCGGGACCGCGCCGCACTCTTCTACGGCCGGGCCTTCCGCATCGACCCCGACCTGGCCGAGGCGCGCCGCGGGGCGGTGTCGTGCGCCAAGGCGCTCGGCCGGTACGCCCAGGCGAAGAAGCTGCTCGACGCCTGGCGCGACGCCGGGGGCGACCGGGCCGAGCTCGCGGTGGCCTACGCCCACCTGGGCGTGGGGCTCGTGGACGAGCCGCTCGAGCACGCGCTCGCACTCGACGCCACGGTGGAGGCCATGCTCCTCGACCGGGGCGCACCCGGGGCGGCCGAGACGCTCGAGCGGCTGCGCTCGGCGCCCCGGACCTGGCGAGACCAGGCCGCCGCGCTGGTGCAGCGCGCCGCGGTGGAGAGGGACAGGAAGGAGGCCGCGCGGATCTGGCTCCGGCTCGCGGCCCTGCACGTCGCGTACGACCCCGACGGCGCCTCGATGGCGCGCGAGGCCTTCGACAGGGCCTGGCTGGCCTCGCCGGGACACCCGCGGGCGCTCGACCTCCTCGAGCGCTGGCACGGGGAGCGGGGCGAGTGGACCACGCTGCGCGAGGAGCTGACCCGGCTGGCGCGCAGCTCCCGCGACCTCGCGGCCGCCGTGGCGGCGAACCTCCGGCTCTCCCAGCTGCTGCTCGTCCAGTTCGGCGACGCGGACGGCGCGCGCGATGCGCTGGCCCGCGCCCTCGACCTCGACCCCGCCAACGACGAGGCCGCCCTCCACCTCTTCGAGGCCCACGTGGACGCCGGGCGCGAGGCCGACGCCCTCTCGGTCCTGGAGCGGCACCTCGACGCGCGCCCCCACCGCCCCGAGCACGCGCTGCTCCGGCTCCGGGGAGCGGAGATGGCCATCTCCGCCGGGCAGCAGGCCCGGGCCCGCAGGATGCTGGAGGCCGCGCTGCGCGAGTCGCCGGGCTTCACGCCGGCGGCGCGGCTTCTCCTGCCGCTGCTCGAGTCGGCCGGCGACTGGCCGCAGCTCGTGGAGACGCTCCAGTCGGTCGCCTCGTCCGAGCGGGATCCGGCCGCGCGGGCCTCGCTCCTCCTGCGCGCCGCGGAGGTGGCCCTCGAGCCCGTCGGCGACGCCGCCGAGGCCATGCGCATCCTCACCTGGGCGCTCGTCTCCGAGCCGGCGCGCGCGGCGGCCCGGCGTCAGCTCGAGGCGGTCGCGGCCCGCTCCGGGGACTACACGGGCCTCTCCCGGGCCTTCCTCGCCGGCGCTGCAGCGGCGGGAGCCGACCTCGGGACCAGGAAGGCGCTGCTCCGGCGGGCAGCCGAGATCGAGGAGCACGACCTCGGGCACGCCGAGGAGGCGGCGCGGGTGTGGCGCACCCTCGCCGATCTCGACCCTTCCGACCGCGGAGCGGCCAGCGCCTACGAGGCCGCGCTCTCCCGCGCCGGGCGCCAGGCCGAGCTCATCGAGGACCTGACCGGCCGGATGGCCACGGCCTCCGGATCCGACCGTCGCGAGCTCTCCATCAAGATCGCGCGGCTCCACCTGGAGGCGGGCGACGCGCCGCGGGCCGAGGGCGCCTGGCGGGACGTGCTCGCCGAGGACGGCACCGATCCGGAGGCGCTGCGCGGGCTCGCCACGGCGCTGCGCGCCGACGGCTCCGAGGCGGCGGCAGGCGAGCTCTGCCAGGTCCTGGCGCGTCTCTCTGCCCAGGGCGCCGCGGACCGCGCCGACCTCGACGCCGAGCGGGCGGCCCTTCTCCTCCACCCGCTGGCGCGCCCCCTCGACGCCGCCGGCGCCTGGCTGGCGTTGCTCGAGGGAGGCGGCCTCGCCCCTCCGCTGGCCGCCCAGGCGGTCCGGGCGCTCGAGGATCTCCTGGCGAGCGGCATCGACCCGGTGCGCATCGCCCGTGCCCTGGCGCCCGTCCACGCGGCCGGAGGCGACGCCGGGCGCCACGTCGAGATGCTCGAGGTGATCGCCCGCGACGAGTCGGCCGACCCGTCCGACCGCGCGCGCATGTGGCTCGACGTCTCCGCCATCCGCCAGGACCGGCTCGGCGACGCCCGCGGAGCGCTCGACGCCGCCGCCGAGGCGCTGGCCCAGGCGCCCAGCCACCCCGAGGCCCGCCGCCGGGTGGAGGACCTGGCCACCCGCGCCAGGGCCTACACCGAGCTCCACGCGCTGCTCGTCCGGGCGGCCGACGCACTCTCCAGGCAGCCCGCCGAGGAGCGGTCGCTGCGGATCCGCGCGGCCCAGCTCGCCGAGGAGGAGCTGGGATCCCAGGAGCAGGCGGCCATGCAGCTCCGGAGGGTTCGCCAGGTCTTCCCCGACGACGCCGACGCCCTCGCCGGCCTCACCCGGCTGGCGCTGGCGGGGGAGCGCTGGGAGGAGGCGCGCGACCTGCTCGCCGATCGGGAGCGGCTCGAGCCGCCCCCGCCCGAGCGCGCCGCGCTCGCCACCCAGCGGGGCGACCTGCTCCTCGAGCGGCTCCACGACCCCGTCGCGGCGGTCGCCGCCTACCGCCGCGCGCTCGAATTCGTGCCCCGCGAGCAGTCGGCCCGGCTGCTCGCCCGGACCGCGCGCGCCCTCGAGGCCGCGGGCGACCGGGACGGGCTCGCCGAGGTTCTCGAGGACCTCTCGCACCATCCCAACCTGCCCCCCGGCCTCGACCTGCCGACGCTGCCGCCGCCCACCGACCCGCTGAAGAGGATGGAGCTGGCGCGGGAGCGGCTCTCCCGCGACCCGCACGACGTGGCGGCCGCGGCCGAGATGGAGCAGCTCGCCGAGGAGCTGGAGAGTCCGGCCGACCTGGCCTGGGCGCTCGAGCAGCGGCTCTCGGCGGCGCTCTTCGATTCCGACCTGGCGTTCCGGATCGCCGAGCTCCGGCGAACCCGCCTGGGAGACCACGCCGGCGCGCTGCGGCTGCTCGCCGAGCTGGCTGCGACCGATCCCGACCACCCCGGAGCGCGCCTGTCGCTCCTCCAGATTGCGCGCGAGCCGGGGACGGTCGGACGGGACGCGCTCCTCCAGGTGGACCAGCTGTTCGTGTCGCCGCAGGACGTGGAGTCCCGGATCACGGTCCGGGAGGACCGGCTCGCCGCCGAGGAGGACCCGGGAGAGCGGGCGCACCTCCAGGGCGAGATCCGGACGATCCTCGAGGTGGATCTGGCCGACCCCTCGCGCGCGCTCGACGCGGCGCGCGGAGCCTTCGCGGAAGGGGGAAGGGCGCGGGAGGAAGCGCTCGCCGACATCCCGCGGCTCGCCGAGAAGTCCGGGCGGCTCGACGTGCTGGCCGACGTCTACGCGGCCACCGCCGAGGCCGCTTTCGGCGCCGAGGCCGTGGACTGCCTTCGGCTGTCGGCGCGCACCCGGGACCGCACCGGCGACGTGGCCGCACAGCTCGAGGCGTGGCGCAGGCTGGCCACGGCGGCGCCGGGCGACGTCGAGGCGCTGGAGGCTCTCGACCGGGTCCTCTCCCGGGAGCGGCGGACCGAGGAGCTCGTTCCGGTCCTCGCCGGGCTCGCCGAGGCGCGTCGGAACGATCCAGCCCGCAGGCTCGAGGTCCTGCTCCGGCGGGCCGTGCTGCTCGAGGGGATGGAGGATCCCCATCTCGCGGTGGACGCCTTCGCTTCGGTGCTGGAGGAGTTCCCGCAGGAGGGCGCGGCGCTCTCCGGCCTGGCCCGCGCGCTGGCCCGCCCCGGCTCCCGCGCCGCCGCGGCCCGGCTCCTCGAGAAGGTCCACCGGGCCTCCGGAGACCAGGATCAGCTCGCCGACCTGCTCGAGCTCCGGCTCGAGGACATGGCCGCCGAGGAGCGGCCCGCCGCCCTGGCCGAGCTGGCCGGGCTGCGCGAGAGGGCCGGGAAGCTCTCGGCCGCCTTCGAGGCGCTGGCGCGCCAGTACGCGCTCGAGCGCGGGGACACCGCCGCCGAGCCACGGTTGCGGGCCGAGCTGTGCCGGCTCGCCGACACGGCGGGGATCGAGGAACGGCTGGCCGAGATCCTCTCCGGGTCGCTCGCGGAGGGGCTGCCCGACGAGGCCGCCATCCCGGTCCAGACGGCCCTGGCCGCCATCCACCGGTCCCGGCAGGCATGGGGTCCGCTCGCGGCGGCGCTGCAGGGACGGGCACGGCTGGAGCGCGACTTCCGCGTCCGGCGGGAGCTCTGGCGGGAGGTCGCCGAGGTTTCCGGCGACCAGCTTTCCGACGCGGACGGCGCACGCGAGGCGTGGCGCGAGGTGGCCGAGCTCCTCGACCAGGAGGGCGACGATGCCGCCGCCCGGCCTGGCGGCGCGGAGGAGGCCGCCGACGCGCGGCTGCGCGCTGGCCGGATCCGCATGACCCGTCTCGGCGACGGGGGCGGCGCGGTGGGCTCGCTGCGCGCCGCGCTCGAGTCGGTGCCGGGTCACGCCGGGGCGCTCGCCGCAGCCGAGGAGCTCTCGCGGGAGCCGGAGCTCCTCGCCGCCAACGCCCCGTTCTTCGCCGACGTGCTCTCCGGCGAGATCGCCGCGGCCGAGAACGCGGGGAAGGACGCGGAGGCGGACGGGCTCCGCATCCGGCTGGCCGCGCTCCGGGAGGAGCACCTCCACGACGCCGCAGGCGCCCTCGCGCTCCTCGAGGAGGTGCTGGCCCGCCATCCCGGCCACGGCGAGGCGCTCTCCCGCGTCGAGAGCGCCATGGCCCACGACCCGGAACGCGCCGGGGCCATCCTCGAGAAGGCCTACACGACCACCGGGAGGCACGGGCCGCTCGCCGCGCTCCTCACCGACCGGCTCCCGCGGCTGGGCGAGGCCGGGGGCGGGGTCGCGCTCCGGCTCGGCGCGCTCCTCGAGGGGCCGCTCGGGCGCCCGTCCGAGGCGCCGCACTTCTACGAGGAGGCGCGACGGCTCGACCCCGCGCTCGCCCCGCGCGCGCTCCTGGCGCTGGAGCGGCTCTACCGGAAGCTCGAACGGTTCGGCGAGCTGGCCACCACGCTCGAGGCGCTGGCCGACGCGGAGCCGCGTCCGGAGGAGCGCACCGGCATCCTCTTCGTCCTGGCGCAGCTCTGCGAGGAGAAGCTCGCGTGCCCGGGGAGGGCAGCCGACGCCTACCTCCGGATCCTCGACGCCCAGCCAGGCCACCCGGCGTCGCTGCGCGCGCTGTCCCGGATCGCCGAGGCCACCGGCGGGAGCGATCCCGGCCTCGCGATCCGGCTCTGGGATCGGCTCTCCCGCTGGAACGAGGCCGACCGGCGCCCCCTCGACGCCCTGCGCCGGCTCCAGGGAGAGCAGGGCGACCTCGTCGGCCTGTCCGCCACGCTCCGGAAGCTCATCCCCTTCGAGCCGGGGGCCGAGCGGGAGCTCCGGCTCACCCTCGCCGAGACGCTCATCGCCGCCGGCGACGTGGCGGCCGTCGTCGACGAGGGGCGGCGCGCCATGGCGCTCGGCGCCCCCAGCGACGCCGACCTCGACCGGCTGGGCGCCATCTTCCGGGCTGCGGGCGACGCGGACGAGGGTTCGCGGGTGCTCGAGGCCAAGGCCCACCGTCTCGGGCCGGGGCCGGAGGGCGCCGAGGCGTGGCGCGCCGTGGCCGCCGACTGGGCATCGCGCGGCCGGACCGTGGAGTCCTCCGCGGCGCTCGGCGAGGCCTTCTCCTGCGACCCGGGGAGCCGCGCCACCTTCGACGCGCTTCGCGCGCTCCACGCCGAGGCCGGCGACTGGGGCGCCTGGGCACGGGTCACCGAGCTCTACGTCCCGCGCCTCACCGAGGCGCCGGAGCGGGCCGGTCTGCTCCAGGAACTGGCCGAGGTGCTGGAGACCCGCGCCGACAACTCCGCCGGGGCCTGGAACGCCTGGCGGAGGGCCTTCGCCGAGGACCCCTCGTCGGAGCGCGCGCTCTCGGCGCTGGAGCGGCTCGCGCCCTCGAACGGGGGGCCGGCCGAGATCGTCCCGTTCCTGGAGCGGGCGGCCGAGGCGTCGAGCGGCGAGCGGCAGGGCGCCCTGCTGCTCCGGCTGGCGGTGCTGCGCGGCGTGGACGGCGGGGACGCCGCCGGCGGTGCAGAGGCGGTTCGCCGCGCGCTCCTCGCCGACCCCGCCTGCCTGGCCGGGGTCGCGGAGGACGATGCGCTCCCCGCGGCGGCCCGGGCGCGCCTGCTCGGCTGGGGCGCCGCGGCGCTCGACGGGCAGGGCGAGGCGGGTCGAGCGCTCGGCCTGCTCGAGGCGGCCCACCGCATCGCCCCCGGCGACGGCGACGTGGCCGCCTCCCTGGAGCGGTGCTACCGGGAGGGAGGAAACGCCGGAAGGCTGGCCGACGTGCTCCGGATTCGCGCGTCCGTCGAGGCCGATCCGGCGGCGCGGAGCCGGACCCTGCTCGAGCTGGGTGAGCTGCTCGACGGATTGCTCGACCGACCCGAGGAGGCGGAGGGTGCCTTCCGCGAGGCGCTCGCCCTCGGCATCGACCCGGCCGCGGCCACAGGCCTCCACCTCCGGCTGGCGCGCATGCGCGCGCAGGCCTCGGGCGACCCGGCCGAGGCCCGGGCCGACTACGAGAAGGTGCTCGCGCTCGAGCCCGGAAACCTGGTCGCCATCCGCGCGCTGGCCGACCTCCGCTCCCGGGCCGGCGACCGGGCCGGCTTCGCCGAGATGCTCGCAGCCGAGGCCCGCCACGGCGACGATCCGGCCCGCGCCGCCGACGCGTTCGTCGAGGCGGGCCGGCTCCTCGAGCTCGAGGGTCGTCCCCGCGAGGAGATCTCCGGACTCTACGGGGACGCGCTGGCGCGGGTTCCCGATCACCTCCCCGCCGCCCTGGCCCTCTCCGACATCCTCGAGGCGAGCGGCGACCTGGCCGGGGTGGCCCGCCTGCTCGACCCCGCCGTTGCCCGGATGGGGCAGGGGGACCCGCGCGAGCTGCTCCGGCAGCTCTGCCGCCTGGGGAAGGCCCGGGAGCACAGCGGAGACGCCCCGGGCGCGCTCGCCGCGTACCGGAGGGCCCGCGAGATCGACCCCACCTCGCTCCCGGCGCTGAAGGGGCTCGCGGCCATCCTGGGCCCGGGCGGGGACGCGCGGGAGGCGCTGCCGGTGCTGGAGGGGCTCCTCTCCCACCACGCCGACGCCCTCTCGCCGGCCGAGGTGGCGGTGGCGAGCGGGTGGGTGGGCCAGATCCTGGAGCGGCAGGGCGTCACGGAGCGGGCCGTGGAGAGCTTCGAGCGGGCGCTCGAGATCGACCCCGTCCACGTCCCCTCCCTGCGCGGCATGGCGCGTCTGCTGCTCGCGCGCGAGGACTGGCCGCGCGCGGTCGGCGTGCTGGAGCGGCTCCTGCGCATCCCCGAGGTGCAGGCCGACCACGCCGGCGCGGCCCGGTTGCACCTCCAGCTCGCCGAGGTCCTGCGCGACCGGGTGGGGGACGAGGAGCTTTCGCTCCGCCACCTCGAGCTGGCCCTCGATCACGATTCACGGCTGGTGAAGGCCTTCGCCGCCATGGAGCAGATCCTGGCCGGGAAGCGGCGCTGGCGCGACCTGGCCCGGGCCATCGAGCGGATGATCGCGCGGCTGCCCCGGGCGCCCGACACCGAGAAGGCCCGCGCCGGGCTCTGGAAGGAGCTGGCGTCCCTGCAGCACCGCGCGCTGGGCGACCTCCCGGCCGCCCGCATCGCCTACGAACAGGTGGTGAAGGACAGCCCCGACGATCTCGACGCCCTGCAGGCCTACGCCGAGCTCGCCGCCGGCGTCCCGGGGCTCGAGGGGGTCGCGGCCGATTCCCTGCGCTCCATCGCGCTCCGGCAGAAGGACCCGTCGCGCTCCGTCTCCCGGCTGCTCGCGGTCCAGCTCGCCCGCAAGGACCTCGACCGCGCCTACGCCGCCGCCGACGTGCTCGCCCACCTGCTCCGCACCGCCAGCCCCGAGGAGCTCGAGACGGTGGACCGGCTGCGGCGGCTGGCCCGCGAGTTCGCCACCCGCTCGCTCGACGACGTCCTCTGGCAGCGGCTCCTCCACGAGCGGCTCCGGACCGGACCGGTCCCGGCCATCCTCTCGCTCCTGGCGCGGGAGGCCGGGTCGATCTTCGTCCAGTCCCCGAAGGACCTGGGGCTGAACCCGGCGCGGGACGAGATCGACCTGTCGACCTCGGGGCTCGTCCTGGCCAACGGGATCAAGTACGCCGCCCGCTCGCTCGGGATCGAGGGGGTCCGGCTCTTCCGGATGGTGGGCAGCCCGATGCGGCTCGGGTTCGCCAACACCGACCCCCCCTCCCTGGTGGCCGGCGAGGAGACCTACCAGGATCGGCCCCGCCGGGAGCTCTGGTACGTCGCGGCCCGCGCCGTTTCCTACTACCGGCCCGAGCTCCGCCTGGCGCGGCTCATGCCGCACGATCAGCTCCAGGCGGTCTTCCAGGCGGCCTGCTGCGTGGGCTCCCCGGCTTTCGTGCCCACCGCCGAGCCGCGCATGGTCCAGAAGATGCGGGGACCGATCGAGCGGGTCCTGCGAGAGCGCGGCAAACTTCCCGTGCTGGAGCGGCTCGCCGAGGAGTACGCTGCGAATGCGCGGCCCGGTGACGTCCGGGCCCACATGGACGCGGTCGAGCTGACGTCCAACCGGGCAGGCGCCCTGCTCTCGGGCGACCTGCAGGTTGCGCGGCGGCTCGTGTTGGAGGAAAAGGCGCAGGTGTCGAAGCTGCAGGACGAGGCCAAGGTGCGCGATCTGGTTCAGTTCTGCCTCTCCGAGGACTGGGCGGTTCTCCGCGATGCGCTCGGACTCTCGGTGGCGGCGAGGTGAGGGAGGCTGTCCATGCGGTTCAGTTGTGAAGGCTGCAGCGCGAAGTACATGATCTCCGACGACAAGGTCGGTCCCGCCGGCGTGAAGGTCCGCTGCAAGAAGTGCGGACACGTCACGCTGGTGCGGCGGGCCGAGCCGGAGGGCGCGGTCACCCCCGCGCCCACGGGTCCCCTTTCGGCCGAATGGTGGGTGGCCATCGGCGAGCAGCCCGTGGGTCCGGTGGGGGTCGAGGTGCTCCAGCACCACTGGGACCAGGGCGAGATCGGCCCGGAGAGCCTGGTCTGGTACTCGGGGCTCCCCGAGTGGGCGCCCCTCTCCTCGGTGCCCGAGCTTCACTCCCACCTCGGCGGCGGCACGCCAGGGGCCCCTCCGGCCGCGGCCCCGATGCCCCCGTCGGCCCCTCCGCCTGCCCCCGCGCCCGACGCGCCCGACGAGGAGTGGCGCCCCGGGGCGGCCTCCGCGCTGGCCGCGCTGGAGGACACCCGTTCCCAGGACGTGGACCTCCCGGCCGTCGAGACCGCCGCCCGGTCGGATGCGCAGCCTGCCGCCGCGCCGACTCCGACCGAGGGTCATTTCGTCGGGACCGACCCAACCGGGGTGAAGCCCCTTCCCATGGCGGGGCTCGAGCGGACGGGGGAGAGGCGCATCTCCACCACTCCGGGGACGCGCGGCCAGAGGGCCCGGCAGCGGGTTCCGGAGCCCGAGAGCCGCTCGCTCACCGTGGTCCTGCTGGTGGCGCTGGCGGTCGTGGCGGTGCTGGCCGCCGGCCTCTGGTGGATGACGAAGTAGCGGGCCCCCAGCGTGGACGTGGCCGACCAGGAGGTGCTGCGCCTCATCCTGAAGGGCGGCTCGGTCATCGACTGGCGCCGCCTGCACTTCCGGGACGCCGCCGAGGTGGACCGCTTCCTCCACCTCCACCTCTTCGACCTGGAGGACCCGCGCGACGAGGCGCGGCTGCGGGCCGTGCTGGCCCAGGCCGTCGAGTACCTCCGCACTGCCTACGGGTACCGGGTTGCGGCGGCGGTGGCCGCGCCCGGGGACCTCCGGACCCTCTTCCTGCTCGCGAGCGGCGTGGCCGAGCCCTCCCGCTACCGCCGCATCGCCTGCGTGGTGCTCAAGGTGATGCACGTGGTCCACCACGTGGAGGCCCGCGAGCTGCTCTTCCGCACCCCCCTGCGCGAGTCGGACCTGGTCGACCGGGTGGAGCGCAGGGTCATGGCGGTGGCCCGCCGCATGGCCGAGGCCGGCCAGCCCGTGGTGGAGTTCCAGGGCAACCGCAAGTCGCGGGACTCGCTGGTGACGAAGCTGCTCGTGAAGAAGGAGTCGGTCGCGGCGCAGGTCTTCGACCGGGTCCGTTACCGCATCCTCACGCGGAGTGCGGCTGACGTTGCGCCGGTGCTCCGCCAGCTCTGGCACGAGCTCTTCCCCTTCAACTACGTGGTCCCGGGCCAGTCGGAGAACTCGCTCGTTCCGGTCCGCAGGGGCGATCCCGCCCGGTCCAGGCGGGTCAACCCGTTCAGCGAGGCCACCTACCGGGCGCTCCACTTCGTGGTGGACCTCCCGGTGCGCATCGACGACCTTCTCCCGCCGACCCCGCCCGGAGACGGGGAGGACCTGGGGCGGATCGTCTTCTCGATGGTCGAGTTCCAGGTGATGGACGAGGAGACGTCGCGCCGGAACGAGCAGGGCGTCGCCAACCACAGGAGGTACAAGAAGCGCCAGGCGGTGTCGGCGCTGCGGCGGCTGTCGCGTGGCCTGGTGGTGCCGAGAAAGAGGAAGGCGAGGGTGTAGCTACTTCCTCTTCCGCGCCTTCTTGCGCGCCTGGCGCTCCCGCTTGCGCTTCTTGTTGCGGGCGTCGCGATCGGCTGCACTCTCGGTCGAGATGGGCTCGGGCGCGTAGCCCATGAGCCGGGCCCGGGCCAGCGCGCCGGCCGGCAGCCGCGGCTGCATCCCCCGGGGCAGCCCGGCCATCTGGCCGGCCATCTGCGACGGGTCGGGGGTGCCGCCCTCCATGAGCTGCTCGAACGCCGCGGCGTCGTCGCCGAGGACGTCGTCCATGCCCTGGCCCTTGGACCTTCGGAGGCTGGCGAGCTGCTTCATGCCGGGCAGCCGCGAGAGCAGCCCGGGCGCCGAGCCCACCATCTTCATCATGCCCTTCATGCCGTGGTACTGCTTCAGGAGGTCCTTGACCTCCTTCTCCTTGCGGCCGGACCCCTTGGCGATGCGCCGCATGCGCGACTCGTTGAGCGAGTCGGGACGGGCCCTTTCACCCGGGGTCATCGAATCCACCATGGCGACGATGCGGCCCAGCGCCTTCTCGTCGAACTGGAACCCCTCGGGCATCTCCCCGAAGATGGGGAACTTCTCCATCAGGTCGCCGATGGGCCCCATCTTGCGGATGGTGCGGATCTGCTTCACGAAGTCGTCGAGGGTGAAGTCGCCGGAGAGGAGCTTCTTGGCGTCGGCCTCGGCCTGCTCCTCGTCGACGTGGGCCTCGAAGTCCTTCATGAGGCCGACGACGTCGCCGAACCCCAGGATGCGGCCGGCCAGCCCCTCGGGGCGGAACTCCTCGAGCTTGTCGAGCTGCTCGCCCATGCCCAGGAACTTGATGGGCTTGCCGGTGACCTCCTTGATGGAGAGCGCCGCGCCGCCGCGGGCGTCGCCGTCGAGCTTGGTGAGCACGAAGCCGTCGATGCCGATGCGCCGGTCGAACTCGGACGCGGTGCGCACCGCGTCCTGGCCGATCATGGCGTCGCAGACCAGCAGGGTGTTCTCGGGCTTGACCGCGCTCTTCACCTGCTCGAGCTCGGTCATGAGGGCGTCGTCGATGGCGAGGCGGCCGGCGGTGTCGTAGATGACGACGTCGGTCCTCTCGCGGGAGGCCTTCTCGTGGGCGCGGCGGCACAGCTCGGGCGGGGCCAGCCCTGCCTCGTGGAAGACCGGAACGCCGAGCTTCTCGCCGAGCTGACGGAGCTGCTCGACCGCGGCGGGGCGCTGCACGTCGGCGGCCACCAGGAGGATCGACTTCCCCTCCTTCAGGTAGCGGTTGGCGATCTTGGCCGCGGTGGTGGTCTTGCCGGAGCCCTGGAGCCCCACCATCATGACGCCGGTTGGCTTCCTGGCGCCCACCACGAGGGACGTGTCCACGGGGCCCATGAGGGCCTCGAGCTCGTCGTGGCAGATCTTGACGAAGTGGTCCTGCGGCGTGACCCGGACGGTCCCCTTGCCGGTCTTGACCTTGGTCTCCACCACCTCGCCCACGGCCTTCTCGCGGACCCGGGCGACGAAGCGCTTCACCACGTCGAAGGAGACGTCGGCCTCGAGCAGCGCCACGCGGATGTCGCGCAGCGCGTCATCGACGACCTCCGAGGTGATCTCGGTTCGCCCCTTGAGCTTGTTCCTGGCGGCCTTGAAGCCTCTGGCGACGGTTTCCAGCATCTGGGGCTGCACCCTTTCGAGGAGGGGGCTTATAACACGGTCATGGCTCCGCGACCGCCCCCACAGGGGCCCCGGATGTTCACCGTCGAGGAGGCGAACGACCTCGTCCCCGACCTGGAACTGGCCTTCGGCCAGCTGGGCCGGCTGCGCGCCGAGGCCAGCGTCCTCGTCGAGGCGCTGGGGGGAGGGGAGGCCGCCATGGAGATCCTGAACGGCCGGGCACCCGAGCCGGCGCTCGAGTCCCACGCCCGGCGCTTCCGGGTGGTGGTCGAGGAGATCAACGGCGTCGTCGAGCAGGTGAACGAGCTGGGATGCCTCGTGAAGGACATCGACGCGGGGCTGGTGGACTTCTACGGGATCCAGGAGGGGGAGCCGATCTTCCTCTGCTGGCAGTTCGGGGAGCCGGCCGTGGCCCACTGGCACCCGGTCGAGGAGGGGTTCGCCTCCCGCCGGCCCATCGAGGGGGTTTCGATCGAGCCCCCGCCTTTCCCGAACTGATGTGGAATGCGGGCATGAACTTCCGGACCGGCCTGGCCGTCCTGGCGCTCGCGACGGTGGTCGCCTGCGCCAGCCCCTTCCGCAAGCCCGACGCCTTCTACGCCCCGCCCGCGCCCTTCCCGGCCGGCAAGCCGGGCGACCTTCTCCGATCGGAGCCGGTCGAGGGGGGACCGGACGGCGCCCGGTCCTGGCGCATCCTCTACCGCTCCACCGGGATGAAGGGGGAACCGATCGTGGTGTCCGGCCTGCTCGTCGTCCCGGACGCCCCCGCGCCGGCGGGCGGGCGCGGCGTGGTGGCCTGGGCCCACCCCACCATCGGCGTGGCCCGGGACTGCGCTCCGTCGTTGCAGACGAACTGGAAGAAGACCATCCCCGGCCTCGACCTCATGGTGAAGGCGGGGCAGGTGGTGGTGGCCACCGACTACGCCGGGCTGGGCACGCCCGGACAGCACCCGTACCTGGTGGGCGCCAGCGCGGCCCGGGCCGTCCTCGACTCGGTGCGGGCCGCACGCAACGTGAAGGAGGCCGCGGCGGGGAGCCGGTTCGTGGTCTGGGGGCATTCGCAGGGCGGGCACGCCGCGCTCTTCACCGGGCAGATGGCCGCCGCCCTCGCCCCGGAGCTCACGCTGGCCGGCGTGGCCGCGGCCGCGCCCGCGACCGACCTCGCCAGGCTCCTCGAGCAGGACATCGGGACCAAGCTCGGGAACGTCCTCGCCGCCGAGGCGCTGGTCTCGTGGTCGAAGGTGTTCGAAGCGCCCATGTCCGAGGTGCTCCACCCGGACGCGATCCCGGTGGTGGAGAGGGTGGCGGCGCGGTGCATCCGCGACCCCGGCGAGGGGCTCCTGGCCTTCTCCGACGCCGTGCCGCTCCGCGATGGTTTCCTCACCGTGAAGATGTCCGACGTCCAGCCCTGGGCATCGATCATGAAGGAGAACTCCCCCGGGGCGTCGCCCATCACCGCCCCGGTCTTCATCTCCCAGGGGTCGATCGACACCGTGGTGGCCCCCGCGGTCACCGCCCTGTTCGCCGGGGGCGTCTGCGCCCGGGGGACCTCGGTGCGCTACCTCGCGATGCCGGACGAGGGGCACATCCTCATCGCCTACCGCTCGGCGGAGGAGGCGGTGGCCTGGATGACCGATCGCCTCGCCGGAAAGCCCGCGCCGGACGAATGCGTGCGGGACGGGAGATAGGGCCGCCCGGAGTCGAACCGGGACGCCGCCTGCGCGGCAGCGGATTTTAAATCCGCCGCGTCTACCGTTTCGCCACGGCCCCGGGAGGAGGATACCCGGTCCCGACCCTCATGGCGCCTCACCGCACGAATCGCGCCTCGAAGTGGGCCCGGAGCTTCGGGTTCTTCCTGAGCAGCCCCAGCGACAGGTCGGCGTGGCCGGGGACGTACCCGTTCCCGATGAGGAGCGTCGCGTCCTTGCCGACCCCCTCCGCGCCCAGGGCCGCGGCCGTGAAGCTCGTCGCCATGGAGAAGAAGATCACCGTGCCGCCGTCGCGGACGAGCAGCAGGGTCGAGATCTCCGTCCCGGGCACGTTGGCGCAGTTCACGACCAGGTCGAAGAGGCCGCCCGCCGACTCGACCCGCTGGAGCGCATCGACGCCGCGGGTGGCGTCGAGCAACAGGGTCCGGTCCACCACCCCGATGGCCTGGAGGTCGGCCAGAGCCTTCTCCGACAGGTCCGCCGCCACCACCTCGCCCGATCCGGCGAGCGTCTCCATGGCCTGGGCGCAGACCAGCGCGCCCGACTTCCCCGCCCCGATGACGAGCACGCGGGCGCCCGGGCGGGCGTACCGGGCCACCAGCGCCGGCGCCCCGCAGACGTCGAGGGCGGCGAGCGCCAGGGCGTAGGGCATGTCGTCGGGGAGCTTCGCCCAGAGGCCGGTTGCGAAGAGGATGGCGCTCCCGCGCACGTCGAGTCGCTCCACCTCGGGGTGGACGCCCAGGAGCTCGTCGATTCGCAAAGGCGTGAGGGTGAGCGAGACCAGCGTGGCGATGCGGTCGCCCACCGCGAGGTCGCCGCCGGCCGGGTGGCGCTGGCCGATCTCCCGCACCCGGCCGATGAGCATGCCCCCCGAGCCGGTGACCGGGTTGTGCATCTTGCCCCGCTCCGCGACGATGCGCACGACCTCCGCGCCGATGCGGGCCGGGTCTCCCCCCACGGCGTCCGCGATCTGCCGGAAGCTCGCCGAGTCGACGTTGAGCGCGTCCACGTCGATGGCGAGCTCGTCGTCGCCGAGCGGGAGGTCGGGGTCGAGCCGGTCGGCCCGCTGGGGCAGCACGCCGGCGGGGGAGACCACGCGTCTCAGTCCGTAGGGGTCCAAGGTGGTCCGAGATTAGCAGATCGTTGGCGGGTTTCCGGTTAGCATCCGGCCACATGCGTTACCGCGTTTCCATGCCGGAGCCCCATTCCCACCTCTTCGAGGTCGAGGCGGTCCTCGAGGCCCCCGGGGCGTCGCCCGTCCTGGCCCTGCCGGTGTGGACGCCGGGCAGCTACCTGGTCCGGGAGTTCGCCCGCCACCTGGAGCGGATCGAGGCCGACGACGGCGCGGGCCGGAAGCTGCCGGTCCTCCGGCTCGACAAGCACCGCTTCCGGGTGGACGCGGGGGACTCCGCCCAGGTCCGGGTCCGCTACCGGATCTACGCCAACGATCCCACCGTGCGAACCTCCCACCTCGACGGCGCCCACGGCTTCTTCAACGGGGCCAACCTCTTCCTGTACGCCGAGGGGAGGGTGGAGGAGCCGGTGGAGCTCGCGATCGTCCCGCCGGCCGGGTGGAAGGTCTCCACGGCGCTGGACGGCGGCCCCATCCTATTCACGGCCCGTGACTATCACGAGCTGTGCGACTCGCCGGTCGAGGTGGGGACCCACGCGGTCGCCGCATTCGAGGCGCTGGGGAAGCGGCACGAGGTCGCCGTGGCCGGACGCGGCCACCTCGACCTGCCCCGCTTCACCGCGGATCTGAAGGCCATCGTCGAGCACCTGGGCGCCTTCATGGGCGGGCTCCCCTACGCCCGCTACCTCTTCATCGTGCACCTCTCCGACCGGCGTCGCGGCGGGCTGGAGCACCAGCGCAGCACCACCCTCGACGTGGGGCGGACCGCCTTCTTCCCGCGGGAGGCCTACGAGGAGACGCTCTCCCTGGCCGCACACGAGTTCCTGCACCTCTGGAACGTGAAGCGCCTGCGCCCCGCCGCGCTCCAGCCCTACGACTACGCCCGCGAGCAGTACACGCGCCTGCTCTGGTGGTTCGAGGGGGTCACGAGCTACTACGACCGGCTCATCCTGGTGCGCACCGGCCTCTCCGACGCGCGCGGATACCTGAAGCACCTGGGGGAGCAGTGGACGGCGCTCGGCCGGCAGCCCGGCGCGGGCAAGATGAGCCTGGAGGAGGCCAGCCTCACCGCCTGGGTGAAGTACTACCGGCCCGACGAGAACAGCACGAACAGCGCGGTCTCCTACTACCTCAAGGGGGAGCTGGTGGCGCTCTGCCTCGACCTCGCGCTGCGGCGCGCCGGCGGCTCCCTCGACGACCTGCTGCGCGGACTTCACGCGCGGTATGCGGCGACGGGCCTCCCCGAGGACGGGGTGGAGCGGGCCGCCGCCGGGGTGGTGGGGGAGGGCGCGGCCCGGGAGCTCTTCGACCGGCTGGTGCGCGGGACGGCGCCGGTGGAGGCCGCCCTCGACCTCGTCGGCCTCTCGATGGAGCGGAGGTTCGCCCAGTCGCTCGACGACAAGGGGGGCGCTCCGGCGCGCAGGAACGGCGACGACGGGCGGGCCGGCTGGCTCGGGGCCGAGATCCCGCCGGGGCCGAGGCTCGTCGTGCGGACGGTGCGGGAGGGGAGTCCGGCCGCGAAGGCAGGGCTCTACGCCGACGACGAGATCCTGGCCGAGTCGGGCTTCCGGGTGGACCGCGCCGCCCTCTGGGATCGGATGCGCCAGGTGGGGCCGGGCGGCAAGCTGCGCCTCACCGTGTTCCGGCGCGACGAGCTCCAGGAGGTCGAGGTGGCGCTGGGGCAGCCTCCCGTGGAGGTCGCCTGGCTCGAGCCCGTGCCGGACCCCACGCCGGCGCAGCGGGCGGCCTTCCTGGCCTGGACCGGCGCGGCGCTTCCGTGACGAAGGGGCTATAAGGAGCCTCCATGTTCGACATCCAGATCCACGCCGCCCGGCGCGCCGCCGTCCAGGCCGCCATGCGGCGCGAGGGCGGGGGCGCCATGCTGCTGCCCGCCGCCGACGAGAAGGCCCGCAACGCCGACAACCACTTCCCCTTCCGCCAGGACTCCGACTTCGCCTGGCTGACCGGCTTCGACGAGCCGGAGGGCGCCGCCCTGGTCCTGGCCGACCCGGCCGAGGGCAGGTCGGGGCTGGTGCTGTTCGTCCGCCCCAAGGACCGCGAGCGGGAGATCTGGGACGGCTACCGGGCCGGGGTCGAGGGGGCGGTGTCCACCCACGGCGCCGACGCCGCCCACCCGGTCGCCGAGATGGAGGCCAAGCTGGAGGAGCACCTGGCCCGCGGCGGGGCGCTCTGGTACCGCCTCGGCTTCTCACGCGAATGGGACGAGCGGGTGGTGCGGATCGTCCAGAAGCTGCGCGCCCGGGTGCGCACCGGCGTCCGCGCGCCCGACCCGGTGCGGGACCCGGGATCGATCCTCCACGAGCAGCGGCTCGTGAAGGCGCCCGAGGAGATCGAGCGCCTGCGGCGCGCCGCCGAGATCACCGCCGAGGCCCACATGGCGGCCATGCGCGACGGCCGCCCCGGCGCCCGCGAGTACCAGGTTCAGTCGGAGATCGAGTACGCCTTCCGCCGCCGCGGCGGGAGCGGTCCTGGCTACGGCACCATCGTGGCCACCGGGGTCAACGCCACCGTCCTCCACTACCGGGCCGGCAACGCCGAGCTCAAGGCCGGGGAGCTGTGCCTGGTGGACGCCGGGGGCGAGTACGGCCTCTACACCGCCGACGTGACCCGCACCTTCCCGGTCTCGGGCGAGTTCACGACGGCGCAGCGCAAGGCCTACGACGTGGTGCTCTCGGCCCAGGAGGCCGGCATCGCCGCGGTGAAGCCCGGCGTCACGGTGGACGCGCTCCACGACCTCGTCACGCGGAAGCTCGTCGAGGGGATGATCGCTCTCGGGCTCCTGCAAGGGACCCCGCAGGAGCGCATCGCCGACGGCTCGTACAAGAAGTACTACATGCACCGCACCAGCCACTGGCTGGGCATGGACGTGCACGACGTGGGCGTCTACCACGTGGACGGCGAGTCCCGGCGGCTCGCCGCCGGCAACGTCATCACCGTCGAGCCCGGCCTCTACGTGGCGGCCGACGACGCCGGCGCGCCGCCCGAGCTCCGCGGCGTCGGCATCCGCATCGAGGACGACATCCTGGTCACACCGGAGGGCCACGAGAACCTCACCGCGGCCGTCCCGAAGTCACCCGACGAGGTAGAACTGTGTTGTACCCGATGAAGGGCGAGTCGCAGGCGCAGCGCATTGCACTGTTCGTGGATTTCGAGAACCTGGTCACCCGCACCGGCATCGCGCCGGAGGCCTTCGACCTGCAGCCGGCCATCGACACCCTGCTCGAGAAGGGGAAGGTGGTCTTCCGCCGGGCCTACGCCGACTGGGCCCGCTATGCCGACGCCGCCACCCGGCTGCACGACCTGGGGGTGGAACTCATCGACGTGCCGCCGTCCACGCGGGCCGGCAAGAACGGCGCCGACGTGCGCCTCGTCATCGACGCGCTCGAGCTCTGCTACCTGCGCGAGCACATCGACACCTTCGTCATCGCTTCGGGCGACTCCGACTTCTGCCCGCTCGCCCACAAGCTCCGGGAGAACGACCGGACGGTGGTGGGCATGGCGGTGAAGGAGTCCACCAGCCCGCTCTTCGTGAAGGCCTGCGACGAGTTCATGTACCTGCGCGGCCCCGGCCAGCGCCGGCGCGACGGCGGGCGGGAGAAGGAGAGCGAGCGGGAAAAGCCCAAGGAGAAGGTGATCCCCGAGGTGGCCCGCGAGGCCGCCGCGGCGCTGCTCGCCAAGGCCACCGCGCCCATCAATCCCTCGGCGATCAAGGAGGCCATCGTCCGCAAGGAGCCCGACTTCGACGAGCGCGACCACGGCTTCTCCTCCTTCAACCGGCTCCTCGAGGCCATGGAGAAGGAGAAGCTGCTCCGGCGCGAGCAGGGGGCGAAGGGGCAGTGGTACGTCGTGGCCGCCTGAAGGCAGGAGCCCGGCCGCCCACCGAGGGCGACCGGGCTCCCTTCCCCCCTCCGATCCGGCGCTATTGAGCGGCCCCCGCGGCGCGCGCCGCCATCCCCGTGCAGACCCGGTCCTGCCGCGCGGCGGCGGTAATGGTATCGACGGTATCCTCGCCGGGCGCTCCGCCCCCGTCGTTCCCCGGGTCAACGGCCATCATGCTGGCGAAACCCATTCCCGGGGCCGCGCGGAGCGCGACCGGGCGTGACTGGAGGCAGTACTCGGCCATGGAGCCCTCCAGCTCTTCGATGGCCACGAGGTCTGCGACCGCCCCCCCGGGGGAGACGAGCTGGCCGTGGATGACGCTGCCGTCGCCCTCGCCGATGGCGAGCGACGCGCTCCACCCGCTCCCGGCAAGCCGGATCATCCCGTCGGGGTCCAGCGTGCCCCGCAGGTGGATGATGGTGGTGCCGATCGCGATCTGCGCCTTCACGGTGGCACGGTCGGGGGCCGCGGCGTCGGCCGCGTGGACCACGATCGTCGCCTCACCCGAGATGCCGGTCCCCTCGACCGCCCCACGGTACTGCGTGTCCGCGCCCCGGGCCGAGACCCCCTGGCCGGCGTCGGTGGTCCCCCCACAGCCGACGAGGTTGCCGACGACGACGATCGAAGCGAGAAGGAAGTTGATCGAAGCGCGCATTGTCTCTCCAAGAAGGTCGGCCCTGGTGCCGACGGGGTCGGGACTTCATGTCCGGACATCGGAAGAGAAGGGCGACGGGGGAAGATGTGACTTCGCGCGCGCCGGGGGGAAGCCGGCCTGCGGGAGGCTCGCGCTGCCGTTGGTCCTTGACTCCCCCCGACGACGCTAGTAGATCCGGCCGGTTCCATCGCCGCGCCTCCCGGGCGCAGCGGCCAAACAAGCTTCAGTCGGGGAGTGGCTCAGCCTGGTAGAGCACTTGGTTCGGGACCAAGGGGTCGCAGGTTCAAATCCTGTCTCCCCGACCATCACTTGGCCCTGCGATTCCTCAAGAGTCGCGGGGCTTTTCCTTTGGTCCCCCGCAGTTCCGAGAGCGGTCCGGGTAGGATTCCCGGGCGACGTTTCGGAGGATTGCAGTTCCGTGCAGTCCGCGCCCCCAGCGGACGTGGTGCCCGAGGGCGTTCCGAAGGCGCCGGTGAGGCCGGCTCGGACGTCCTTCGTGTCGAGGTGGCCGTAGGTGTGGATGGTCAGGCGCACGTCGGAGTGGCGCAGGGCCTTCTGCGCGACGGCCGTCCCGGCCGCCCTCACAACCGCCGTGCCGAAGCTGTGTCGCGTGTCGTGGAACCTGACATGCCTGGGGATCGGCTTGGACCAGGCGGTGGGCTTCCCGCAGCGCGGGCAGGTCGCGGGGGCGGTGGGGTCCTGGCGTTGCTCGCGCCAGCCACAGCGCCACGCCCTGCAACGGTGCTCGTAGCCTTCGAGGAGGCCGGCTGCCGCGATGGCGCGACGCAAGAACTTTCCCAGCCGCAGTTTCCGCGGCTGCATCGAGCCGTCGGCCTTCGGGAAGACGAAGACCCCCGGCGACTTCATCGCCTCCCTCAGGAATGGGACGAGCTGGGGCACGATGGGGATGCGAGCGACCTTGTTGTCCTTGGTCCGCTCGGCGTCCCAGGACCGATGAACTCTGAGTTCCTGTGCGTCGAAGTCCACGTCGGCCTTGAGGAGGCCGAAGATCTCGCCTTCCCGCAGGCCCCCGTACACTGCGGTGGCGACGGGCCCTCGCCAGGTGGAGGGCGTCTTGTCGAGGACCGGCTCGAACTCCGGGACGGTGAGGATGTTCCTGGCTGGCTCTTCTTGCTTGCGGCGGCGGACGTCGGCGACCGGGTTGGTGCGGCCCGCCCACGGGCCACCGTCCTTGCGCGCAAACTCGTAAATGTTGTGCATGAAGCCCCGGAGGTGGTTCAGGGACCTGCCCGAGAGCTCCCCCTTGGCCTCCTTCTCGGTGAGGACCCCCTCGATCTTGACGGTCGTGACCTCCCGGAGCGGGAGACGACCGAGCTTGGGGCTGAGGTGCTTTTTGAGGAAACCGCGGATTGCCGGCGACTTCAGCGCCTGGCCGTGGCTTTCCCACCACCAGTCGACGAGCTGGTCGAAGAGCATGTCGAGCGATGCGGTCGGCAGCGGCTCGAGTCCCTGGCGCTGGCGCCTGGCCTTGCCCTCGTAATCGACGAGGCGGTTCCGACCCTCCCGCTCGGCGCCCTTCTCGGTCAGGGGCTTCCCGTCCTTCCCATTTCTGGGCAGCGTTTCCTGCCGCTGCCGGCCGCTCCCGTCGATCCACTGGATGACCGTCCGGCCGTTCTTCCGCTTCATCACCGAGCCCATTCGGACCTCCTACCTTCGGCCTGGATCCCCGGCCATCCCATCGTCCCGCGCGAAGCCGCGGACGGTGTCGGGTTGAAACCTTAATAGGGCGCCGACGCGGACGGCGGGAAGCGAACCCTGCCGGCGGAGCTTGTAGACCATCGACAGGGAGACCCGGAGAAAGGCGGCCACGTCCTCGGCAGTCCAGAGTGGGTCGGCAACTCGCGACGAAGCGTTCGGTGCGTCCATGGCGGCGACCTTCGGGATGCTCATGGTCCCACCGTCCTTCCGGGCACCGGAGCCGGTGGGTCGCGCAGGATGAGCTTCCGCAGGTAGTCGAGGTCGGTCCTGGGGAGGGCGTCGAGATCGAACCTGCAATGGCCGGCTCGCTGGTGAAGGGCGATGGCCTCGTAGGCGTCCGAAAGCGAGTCGTCCACGCGCTGGAGGGAGTCGCGCAGGAGGCGGAGCTCGCGCTCGTCCACGGCCAGGGCGAACCTGGGCGGGGGCGGGGACGGCGCCGTGGCCGCCGCCGGCGGGGGCTTCGCGGTGGATGGCGCTGCAGCCGGAGGCCGCCCCGTGGCGACGACGGAGGCGAGCCGATCCGGGAAGTACCCGAGGAGCCTCCCGGCAGCCTCTGCGAAGGTGAAGACGATCACCTCGAACGCTCGGGGCGCCATTCGGGCCCTGACCTCCGGGAAGCTCGTGCCGTCGAGGCATGCCTTCACCGCATGCTCGACCCGACGTTTCCGGTCGGGCGAATGGACGACGAAGACGAGGCGCGGAGCGAACCCGTCCGGGAAGGCGCGAACGTACCAGCTGGCCTTGCGGTCGTCGGAGAGGACGTCGAAGTACTGCCGGTACCGACGCACCTTCGAGACGATGGCCCCGGTTCGCTCGGGATGTGCGGTAACGATGCTCTGCGTGCCCGTCTCGGCCTCGATGAAGAGCCGGCGGCCCCGGCCCGGGACCTCCAGGATGGCGTCGGGCTTGAGGACGGCCTGGTGGGACTCCCCGAGGGAGTGGCCGAAGGCGCGGAACTGGAGGACCTCGTCGTTCTCGGCGCGCCAGCGGAACGGAAGCTCCTCGAGCAGCGCCGTTTCGGACCGCCTGAGCGACAGGACGAGTTCGAGGAGGACGTCGTTGAGGAGCAGCGTGTGCTCCAGGAACCGGGCGCCGACGTCGCTCGCCGGGGCCGGTAGCCAGGGGAGGCCCGGGTTGACGAGGCTGCGGCCGTAGGGCGTGAGCGCCCAGACCGGCACGCTCGTGCCCTCGTAGCGCCGGTAGTGCAGGCGGCGCAGGCAGGCCCCCTCGCCCGGGCGCCCACCGGGCAGGCAGAGCTTCGCGAGGCGGCGGTAGACGAGCTTCTTGCTGCGGTCGGGCGCGATGAGCCGGTGGACCTGGTCGGCCGATGCGTAGCGGGCGATGCCGACGTAAGCGAGGAGCGCGCGATCGCGATCGGTGAGGACGGCTCCCTTGACGTTCGGCATGGCGCGCCTCCGGGCGGTGCGGCCCCGTGGGGTCGCTACCGCTTCCTCCCGGGATTCGAGTTCGGGCCGTCGAAGCCCGGCGCCTCTTCGCGGAGCACGAGGGCGCGCTGGAAGAGGAGGTGGAGCAGGTACTCGTACCGCCCCATCCCGAGCGCCCCGCGATCCGCATCCAGGAGCGCCACCGCGGCGACTGGCAGGCCGAACCAGGTCCGGAGCCCGTCGAGGTGTCGGACCACGTGCGCCGTGAGGTCCACGCCGCGGGCGTCTGCTTCGCCGCGGAGAAAGGTGACGAGCTCACGCGGCATGCGGATGGTCTGCATGATCTTCTCCGTCGTGGAGAATGGGCCGTCGGTACGCGGCTTCTTACGGGATGTCATAACGAGTCCTCCTGACATACGTATAGGATACGCGTCACCCTGACGCAAGCGTTTCAGGGTTCCGAGGGACGTCCGAGGTTCAGGAGACGAGGGGCGCGAGCGAGATCAACTCGTCGAAGCGACGGAAATCGCTCCCGTTGAGCGTGGCGAGGATCGTGACGCCGTGCGCCCGCATCGTGGCGACGACGTTGGCGTCGTGCACCTGCTTGCCCCGAACGGCGAAGCGACGGATCAGGTCGAGCAGCTCCGGAAGGACGGGTTCGCCATCGTCCAGGAGTTCGCAAGCGGACGTCCATGCCCCGAGGGCCGCCAACGCTTCCTCGACGCTGAACGTCCTACCCTCGACGGGGCCACGGGTGAGCACCGCCAGGAATTCGCGGCACACCTGGGATGAGATGCACGCGTTCGCACCGTCACGTGCGAGTCGCTCCAGGAACGCGGTCGCAACGGCGTGGCTGGGGTGGGCCTCGACCGAGGCGGCCACGAGGACGTTGGTGTCGATGAAGACGCGGTCAGCGGCCATCGTCGCCGTAGAGACTCTCGCGACGGAGGTCGCCGCCAATCCAGCGGCCGCCGCTGGCCTTCAGGAGCGGCGGGCGGAAGCTCTTCGGGAGGGGTCGAGCGGCGTGGCGGTGGCGGATCTCGGCCATCACCCGCGCCCGGTCCTCGGGCGACAGGGACGCCAGTTCCTCGGCCAAGCGCTTCAAGTCTCGCGGGTCGCGCGCCATGGCGGGAAGATACCACCAGGCGGGGCAGCCTGCCGAGTGGGTGGGTACCAGAGGGCCCCTTCAGGAACTCACTCCTACCGACGGAATCACCTACCCCGACTCGAATGCCAGCCGATCCTCGTCACGCCACCGCTGCCTCTCGGCTTCCCGCCCCTCGAAGCGCACCTTCTCGACCCGGACCCGATGCTTGCCCGTCATGACTCAAAGAGCCAAACGCAGCCCGAGCACGACGACGACTCCCCCAGGACAGACGCCCCAATAATCCCCGCCGTCCCTTCTTTGTCTGTCCTCCCCCATCCCCGTGTCTTCTGGAATCTGAATTGTTCCGATAGTGAACCCTGACCAACCAGACCCAGCCCAGCCCCGCCGCCCCGAGCTCCAATTTGCATCCATCAGGTGACAGCAACCCAATCCCACAATCCCACGTAGTGGTTGGGAGTGTGGGATCGGGCTGCTGGCGCCCGGTCTCACGCACGTTCCGTCACGACGGGGCGGCGGGGCGGGGCGCTTGCAGATCGAGGACTTGCCGTTGCTTCGCCGGGCCCAATGCCGTCGCCGACACCGTCACCGGCCGTGTCGATCCCGGGCGCCGGAGCCCGTCGACGGCACCCTGTCGACAGGCGTTGGCAGGCCCAGCTACTCGACGAGCGCGACCGACTTGACCTGGACCCAGACCTCCAGGCCGGGGCCAAGCTCGAGTGCCGCGGCGGCGCGGCTCGTCAGCCTCGCCACCACCATCGAGCTCCCGAGCCGGACGCGCACGAGCCTCAGGCCAGGGTGCTCGTCGTCCGCGACGGCATCGACTTGCCCCTGAAGCACGTTCTGGATGCTGGTCGGCCTGGGCAACTCGCGAGCGATGCTGACGTCGCGCGCCAGGACGCGAAGGCGCACGCGACGGCCGAGCGCCACTCCCCGGTTGGGAGTCCACAACACTCCACCCGGGAAGTCGATGCGGGCAAGGTGCCACGTCTCGTCGATGGCGGTCACGGTGCCGTCGATGACAGCTCCGACGTCCTCGCCGAGGCGGATCGGGAGGTCGAGCCGGACCAGGGTTTCGGCGAGGGGTCCGCTGGCGCGCACCTGGCCGGCCTCCAGGGCGACCAGGTGGTCGGCCAGCCGCGCCACCTCATCGGGTGAGTGGCTGACGTAGAGGACCGGGACGTCCAGTTCCTCGTGGAGGCGGTCCAGGTACGGGAGAATCTCCTGCTTGCGCTGCAAGTCCAGGGAGGCGAGCGGCTCGTCCATCAGCAGGAGGCGTGGCCCGACGGCCAGCGCCCGCGCGATGGCCACTCGCTGGCGCTCGCCGCCGGAGAGCTGGTCGGCCGGCCGTTCCAGCAGGTGGCCAATCCCCAGGAGCTCGATCCCCTGCTCCAGGTTCCCGCGGCTCACCCCACCCCCTCGGCGCAGGCCGTAGCGTAGGTTCCCCAGCACCGTGAGGTGAGGGAAGAGGCTGGCCTCCTGGAAAACGTACCCGAGCGGCCGCCTGTGGGTGGGAACCCATCGCGCCCCGTCCTGCCAGATCTCCCCCGCGACGCTGAGCCGTCCCTGGGGCGCGCGCTCGAGCCCGGCGATGCAGCGAAGCAGTGTCGTCTTTCCCGAGCCGGAGTGGCCGAACAACGCCGTCACGCCACGAGCCGGCAGGTCCAGGTCGACGTCGAGCGTGAACCCTGCCCAGTCGAGGCGGAAGCGTGCCTGGACCCCGGCCACGTCAGGCTGTCTTCCTGGAGGCGGGTCTCCAGACGTAAAGGGCCAGCAGCACGACGAACGAGAAGCTCAGCATGACCGCGGCGAGCCGATGTGCCTCGGCGAACTCCATGGCCTCCACGTGGTCGTAGATCTGGACCGAGGCCACGCGCGACACGCCGGGGAGGTTGCCGCCGATCATCAAGACCACGCCGAACTCCCCGACGGTATGAGCGAAGGTCAGGATCGATGCCGTCAGGAAGCCGGGCAGGGACATCGGCACGGCCACCGTGAAGAAGGCGTCGAGTGGCGAGGCCCTCAAGGTGGCCGCGACCTCCAGGGGGCGTTTGCCCACCCCCTCGAAGGCGGTCTGCAGCGGTTGGACCATGAAGGGAAGCGAGTAAAGCACGGAGGCCACCACCAGCCCCCCGAACGTGAAGGGCAGCGGGCCAAGCCCGAGGGCCGCGGTGAACTGGCCCACCGGTCCACGCGGTCCCATGGCGAGGAGCAGGTAGAAGCCGAGCACCGAAGGCGGCAGGACCAGTGGGAGGGCCACCACGGCGCCGACCGGCCCCTTCCACCAGGTCGTCGCTCGCGCCAGCCACCACGCGATGGGCGTGCCCACCACGAGGAGGATCAACGTGACCAGGCTTGCCAGGCGGACCGTCAACCAGATGGCCTGCAGGTCACTAGGACTCACCGGTCGCCTCGGCCGCACGCGCGTGCAAGAACGTCATCAGGGCTGAAACCATCAACACGCCGCCCAGCAGGCCCATCAGAAGCTGCGTCGGGACCAGGCCGAGGAGCAGGCCGCCCAGCGCCGCCCCGAGGATGGACCCCGCCACCATCCATCCCAGGAGCCGCTTCTCCCGCTTCAGCACCGAGAAGGCCTGCGCCCTGGCGTAGCGCGCGAAGCCGACCAGCATGGTGGGCAGGCTGACCGCCAGAGACAGGCTCCCCGCCACCCTGACGTCGAGACCATAGAGCAGGACGATGGTCGGGATCAGCAGCTCGCCGCCCGCCACGCCCAGCAGGGCGGCGACCACGCCGATCACGAACCCGGCGAGGAGCCCAACCACGAGGCGCACCACCCCGGCCTGGATCAGCGGCTCGCCGACGTTGTGGAGGTCCAGCCATCCCTCCGCGAGCATGACGAGCGAGAGCCCGACGAGCAGCGCCATGACGACGCGGTCGAGCCAGACCCGCGACAGCGTGATGGCATGGTCCGCCGCCCAGCGCGCGCCCAGGAGGCTGCCTGCGAGCAGGTTCAGCACGACGTCGAGGTGCCCGAACAGAAGGGTCGGCGAGACCACCCGGGCGCGTGAGACCACGGCGACGGCGACCACTACCAGGCTGATCGCCTTGTTGAGGATGACCGCCTCGAGGGTCCCCATCCGGAACCAGCCGACCAGCACGGGCAATCGGAACTCGGCGCCCCCGAGGCCGATCAGGCCTCCCAGCGTGCCGATGAGGGCGCCAGCGGCAAAACCCTGACCGATCCGGGCAGGAGACCTCGTGGCGTCCATGAGGTCTGCCCCTACTTGCCGACGGACTCGCCGGGGAGCACAAAACCGTACCGCACCATGATCGCGCGGGCGGCCTTGGTGCCGAGGTAGTCCGCGAAGCGCCTGGCGAGCGCGCTCCCGGTGGCGCGCTTGGTGATGATGAACCCCTGTTCCAGCGGCTCGTGGAGCTCGGATGGGATGAGCCAGTAGCCCCCCTTGCTGGCGAGCTCCGAGGCGAGCGCCAGGGACAGGGCGACGATGCCGACCTGTGCATTGCCGGTGAGCACGAACTGCGCGGTCTGCGCGATGTTCTCGCCGTAGACCAGCTTGGGCTCGACCTTCTCCCAGATCCCCGACGCCCGCAGCGCCTCCTCTGCGCGCCTGCCGTAGGGCGCGTGCTTCGGGTTGGCGATGGCCACGCGGGTGATCTTCGGGTCGGTGAGGCTGGCCAGGGTCATCTTGGTCGCGTCGAGGGTCGAGCTCCACAGCACGATCCGGCCGAGGGCGTACGGCGTCGCTTCGGAGGCGGCCAGGCCGTTCTTGGCGATCTCGCGGGGGAAGGCGATGTCGGCCGAAAAGAAGAGGTCGTAGGGGGCGCCTTGCTGGATCTGCGTGCTGAGTTTTCCGGAGGAGCCATAGACGACCTCGACCTCGTCGAGCGGATTCGCCTTCTTGAACTCCGACGCGATCTCGTCCAGCGCGAACTTGAGGTCGGCGGCGGCGGCGATCGTGACCTTCTCTGCGCGCGCTTCGGCCGGCAGCAGCGACGAGCCGATCACGGCCAGGACTGCAGCGAGGCGAGAAAAGGGTCGGAGGGTGGGGCGAATCATGCTAGCTCCTGAGCCTGGGGACTGAGAACATCCACATACCACGAGCCACGGGGTGGCCCGGGGTGCCGTATGCGGGCCGGAATGTGGAGCGCGCTGTCGAAAGATCAGGACGCCTGCTCGGCTCCCGCGCACGAAGCCGCCAGCGCCTGCTCGGCCGCGCGTCGCAGGATCCCCGCCACCACCTCGCGCGACGCAGCGGAGTGCGCCGCGCGCTCGGCGACGTTGGCCCCCGCCTCCGTGAACAGCTCCATCTGAACCGGTGGAAGCTCAACCTCGCAAGCAGCCCGCAGTCCACCAGCAGTCCACGCATCGCGTCCAGGTGCCTCTTCGTGCGGCGCGTGCGATCCAGCCGGATCCCCCGCTCCAACGAAATCAGCAGGTTGACGCTCCGTGCAGTCCGGTGAAGCGCGTGCGATCGGCCCCGGCTCGATTCGGGACCAAGGGGTCGCAGGTTCAAATCCTGTCTCCCCGACCATCTAACGCCTCGGAGTTCCTAGCGAAAGCGGGAGTTCCGGGGCGTCTTTATTTCGCGGACAACAGGCACTCCGCACCACTAATGCACCAAACTATCGCGGGACCGCGTGCCGTCGCCGCGCCGGGCCCATGCTAGAACCCGCTTAAACATTGGGTTCCGTGATCTGATCCGGCCCGCGCGACCCGTGACCACTTGGGCCGGAGCCAAGGGGTCAGGGGTCCTCGGAAGCTTAATAACTGCGATAATTTAGCCGCCGTCACCTTCCCCGAGGCAAAGCGATGCACGGATTGCCCCTGTCGCCGTCCGCCACGGTAGCGACACGAACCCAGCGCTGGGAGTCGGCACTCTGTCCCCGATGACGGAGCCACGGGGTGTGAGCATCCGAGCCCAAAAGGGTATGGGTGGTCGAAGGCTGGACAGAGCGGCTCAACAGTCGTGACATCCCGGGTGGGTGGCCAAGTTGGGCCCACCGGGACGGCCGATGCTCGTCGCGCAACTCGACTACATCTACTTCTTCTTCGGGCTGGTCCTCTTCCTGCTCGGGTCGGTCTGCGTTTCGATGTCGCGGTCGGCACCGGTCCGAACTCCTTGGTGGCTGCTCGGAACCTTCGCCTTCGTCCACGGCGCGGGCGAGTGGCTTCAGTTACTCGCGCTGACCGGCGTCGACTCCGACCCATTCCGTCTTGCCCGGACCCTCGTCATCGGAACGAGCTTCGTCGTCCTGATGGAATTCGCCCGGAGGACGACCGGCGCTCTCGGCGGGACGACGCCGGGATCCTGGGTCTATCTCCCGACGGTCGCACCGGTCATCGGCATCGCGTTGACCGTGGGGCCGGAAAGCCTGGATTCCGCCGTTCGCCTGTTCATTGGGGCGCCAGCCAGTTTCTGGACGGCGTGGCTATTCTTCGTGGCCGCCTCGCGCACCGAGGACCTCGGAGGAGGAGAGGCGTCGTGGCGCGCGCGCATCGCTGGCGGCATGTTCTTCGTCGCGTTCGGTGTGGCGGCGGGGCTCGTCGTCCCGCCGGCTCCCTACCTCACGGAACACTGGCCGAACCCGGCCGCCTTCCTGGCGTGGACGGGGATCCCCGTGCAGCTCGTCCGGGCCCTTCTCGTGGGCGGGATGGCGCTTTCCGTCTGGGCGCTGGCGGTGTCCTTCGATCCGAAGGGGCGTGTCCTTCGGAAGAAGCGGGTCCTCTTCTGGGCTATGGCATCCGCCATCGTGGCGCTCCTCGCCGCGGGATGGATCTTCACGGACAGGCTGGGGCGCCTCCACGAGCAGGACGTGATCCACGACGCCGAGTCGTTCGCGTCCCAGACCTACGACCACCTGGTCATGGAGATGCAGGGGGCGGAGCGGGAGGCGCGAACCCTCGCCGAGCTGCTCGGCAGGTATCACGTCTCCTCGGCGGGACTCGACGTGTCCCGGCTCGACGGCGTGGTGGACTCGTTCGCGCTCGGCTCTGCCGACCGTGTCGTGTACGTGCTCGATGCCACGGGCCGGACCATCGCGACGTCCAACCGGGGTGAGGCGGATAGCTTCCTGGGGAAGAGCTTCGCCAGGCGCCCGTACTTCGAGGCATCGCGAGACGGTCGTCCCGGCCGCTTCACCGGGGTCGGGCTTGTGAGCCACGTACCGGGGTACTACGCGAGCGAGCCGGTGCGGGATGGGGCGGGGCGCGTGGTGGCGGTGGCGGTCGTGAAGCAGAACCTCGCCATGGGGCAACTCGGGCCCCCGGGAACCGACGAGTCGAGCATCGTCGCGTCCGACGGGCGGGTCGTGGTCGCCAGCCGGCCCGGCGCGTCGGGGCGGCGTCTCTGGCCCCCTCCGGTGCGAACGTCGAGAGACGCGGCCAGCGGCGAGGGCGAGCCCCCACCCGTCCTCGATCGCGAGGTCACGGGGACGGAATGGGTGTCCTTGGATGGCCAAAAGCACGTGGCCGTTCGCCGCCCGATCCCGAACTCCGACTGGTCGCTCGTCTCCTTCAAGAGGGAGCGGACCCAGGTCGCGAATCGTCTCCTCGGAATCGTCATCACGCTCCTTCTCTGCGCCGTCGTGCTCACCTACTTCGTGGCGATGCAGCGCCAGCTGAGCGCGGAGTCGTACATCACGGGCAAGCGGCGCGAGGCGGAGGGGCGTGCCAGGGAGATGGCGAAGCGTGCCGACACGGACGCGCTGACGGGCGTCCTCAACCGTATGGGATTCAACGACGCGATGTCACGGGAGCTCAGCCGGGCGCGGCGATACGGCCAGACCCTGTCCGTCGCCATCGTCGACATCGACCACTTCAAGAGGGTGAACGACGAGTTTGGCCATCCCGTGGGCGACCAGGTCCTCGCCCGCACGGCGAAGCTACTCTCCTCCTGCGTGAGGGAGTCGGACACCGTGGCGCGCTGGGGAGGGGAGGAGTTCGCTCTGATCGCGCCGATGACCACCGAGGAGGGAGCGGCCAGCTTGGCGGAGAAGCTCCGCTCCATCATGGCGGCCACCCACCTTGGGCCGAGGGAGCCGATCACGGCGAGCTTCGGCGTAGCCGAGATGAGCCCGGACGACACGGTCGAGACCCTTCTGCAGCGCGCCGACGAGGCCCTTTACCGGGCGAAGCAGGCGGGCCGGAACCGGGTGAGTCGAGCTGCAGCGGTGCAAGGGTCCTCCGCTCAGGCCCCGGCCATCCCCGAGGGCGAGGAGCCCGTCCGGGAACGGACGTACGCGAACACTGGTTTCGGGCCCATCGATGACGAGCACGAGGCTCTCGATCACGCGCTCGACGCATTCGTCAAGACCGTGAACTCCGGGAAGGTCGCCGAGGTTCGTGTCGCCTTGGACGAGTTGATCCTCGGAATCGAAAGCCACTTCGCTCACGAAGAGAGGCTGATGTCGAAGCATGCCTACCCCAACCAGAAGCAACACGGGGATGGGCACACGTCCTTCGTCGTCGACATGCGAAAGGCTGGAAGGGAACTGGAGAGGGACGAAGTGTCCCCGGATTTCCGGCGTTGGGCGGTGACCCGGCTTCCGGACTGGTTCCGCTTCCACATCCTGACGCACGACATCGGATTGGGTCAGTTCCTCCTCAGGGTGGGAGCGTCCCAGAAGGAGCCGGCGGCGAACGTCCTCGAGGACGGAATGTCCCGATAGGAAGCCGCGACCGGGTCCTCGGGCGCGTCATTGCGGACGTGACGCGAGGAGGGGGTCGTCCTTCGCGACGTAAACCACGCCCTCCTCGTCCGACTCCTCGTCGAGCCCGGCGAGCGCGGCGAACTCCTCGCGTCGCTCCTCGTCCAGGCCGAAGAGCTCGACTCCCACGCCCGCCCGCTCAGGGGGATGCGCAACACGGCGTCTAACGACCGTATCCACCGCGAAGGTCTGACCCGTGAGCGGGTGCGTGACGAGCAGCCGGAGTTCCGACCCGATCGGAACGTCGAGTGCGGTACGCAGGAACATGCCGCCACGCGACACGTCTTCCGTCACCACCGCCTGTAGGTCCTTGACGGACTGAGCTCTAACCGATAGCGCCCTGTGAACGCGTGGGAACTGCCGGTTCACGGCGTCGAGGGCGGTCGCGACGGGCGTCACCGGCGCTTCGAGGCTTTCCGGGTAGGTCTTCGCCACCCACCGGACGAAGCGTTCCCACCGCTGTCGAGCCTCGCCGTTCACGGCGTAGAGCTGGAGTCCGACGCCCGGCGCGCGACCCAGGGCGCCCGCCGGAACCACGAACACGGCCATCGCGTGCACGGTGAGCGCTTCGTCCTCGGGCGGGAGCTTCAGCTTCACCTGGAGCAACTGGCGGAGCGTGGGAGGGTCGTCGGTGCGGAGGAAGAGACCCCTGTAACCGACGTCGCCCGTGAGCAGCGTCGCTTCTCGCGTTCCGCGCACGAGGACCGCGGGCATCTGGTAGCGGTACCGCCTGTCCCGCCGCTTCTCGACCCCGCTCAAGGTAGGCCTCCGGCGAGCAGGGTAGCCGATCAGAGCGACTCCGTTCGGCGCGTCTTGCGGGAGTCGCTCCACGTCCTCCCCGCGTCTGCGCCATGGGATGGCTCCCCGGCACCGTGGCAGAGCGAGCCCAGGTTCGTGTCGAGGCGGCTGAAGTCCCGGACGCGATGGCCTCGGAAGTTCAGATCGAGCAGGTGCTGGTGAACCTCGTCGTCAACGCCGCCCTCGCGATTCCCGACGGAAGACGGGGCGAGATCGTGATCCGCGTCAATCCAGGTGCGCTCGGGATGGTAAGACTGGAAGTTTCAGACAACGGGAAGGGGATGCCCCCCAACCTCATGGAGCGGATCTTCGAGCCGTTCTTCACCACCCGCTCGCAGGGGAAGGGAACTGGCCTCGGGCTATCCTTTGGCACGCCATCGTGGCGGCCCACGGGGGGACGCTCACCGTCGAGAGCGAAGTAGGAATGGGGTCGACGTTCCGCGTAGAATTGCCTGTCGCGCCGACCACGACGTGACCGAGAGCTAAGGAGGAAGCGGCCCTCCCCTCCCGCAGTGACCAACGCAAACCAACATCGAGAGGATACACTCGTAGGAGTCGGGGCACGCCGCGCTGTCCACAGCACATCCTGCGACCCGGGGTCTGGTACATCCGGGCCGGAGGGGAGTAAGAATGCGGCGATTTGCCCCCAATTGATCATCTGATTCTGAGGACAGCTTCACGGTGACCTAATCAAAACTGCCGGTGCGATGCGACCTACCCTTGGCGTCCTGAAGGCGAATGGGCTCCGCTCCAAAGTCCTGGACCTTGTCGAGCAGGCCGTCATGGGCCTGCCCACCAGGAGAACCCACATGATGAGACTATGCCCGGTCGCCTTCTCGACGTTGCTCGCTACTCTCATCCTGCTCGCACTGCCTGGCGAGGCCATGGCCCAGGCAAGCGGCGTGCTTTTTCCGCCGAGCATCGCCATCACGAATTACGACCGGGTACTCGTCGGCCAGGAGGAGGCGCTGGAGGCAGGTGCCTTCGTGGCGCGGGTGGGTGACACCACCTCGGGCTGGTACAACCCGGCGGGCATGGCCAGCGTGACCCGGAGCGCGATCGGTGCTAGCGCCAGCGGCTTCGAGACCGACGTCCTAGGCTTGCAAGGCGTGGGCAAACAGCGCGGAGGCGGGATGACCATCTACCAGCTTCCCTCCTTCTTCGGTGCGGTGCTGGGCCGGGACGTAATTGACTCGGAGTACTGGCGGATCGGTCTTACCATCACGAAGCCGACCTCCTGGAACCAGGAAATCGTCGGCGGGCTCGCTGGGACCAGGACCGTCCTCTATTCCTCCCACGTCAACCTCTCGACCCTCGTCCCGACCTTCTCGGCGAGCTACTCGCCCTTCCCGGCGTTGCGTTTCGGCGCCGGGATCGGCGTGGCAATCACCTCGCTCTCGGAGGTCCAGTCCTTCACGGAGCAGGTGGCACAGCCCGCCTCCGCAATTGGGTTCCTCCGGACGCTTGACGGAAGCGGGTCGATCTGGAATCTGACCGGAACGCTCGGCGTGCAGTGGGACGTGATGGATCACGTCGTCCTGGGAGCCATGGTCCGCCTCCCGGGCCTGAAGATCGTCCAGAGCGGGAGACTCTCCTACTCCAATTTCGACGCTCGGAGCACGCCCTGGAACCAGACCACGTTCAACGACCAGGACGCCACCTTCGACTACCGCCTGCCGTTCGACGGGAACGTCGGCCTGGCGTGGCGCTCCAGGAACTTCGAGATCGAGGCCGACCTGCGGTTCCACAGCGCAATCTCCCCGTATACCCTGCTCGCTAGCAACCAGCCAATCTCGGTTACCTCGACCGACCTCGCGGGGAACCCGGTGTTCTCGACTCAGACTTTCCCCGGCGTGACCAACGGTGCCCGCGCCGTCTGGAACGTAGCGGTCGGGGGGCGCTACAACCTGAACGAGACGTGGAGCTTCCATGGGGGCTTCTTCACCGACGGCTCCCCCACCGATCAAGCCGGGGAGAATCTCTTCCGGAGCGTCGACATGTACGGGGTCACCTTGGGCGCGAAGATCCGCAGCGATCACCTGTCGGGCTCGCTCGGTTTCGGCTACGCCTGGGGCAGTTCGCCGGAGTTCTCCTTCAACGACACCGCGAGCGGCACGCCGATCACGACCCGGCTCACCATCACGAGCCTGAGCCTCCTGTACGCCGTCGCGTACAAGTTCTGAGCGGCGCGATGCAGCGGGCCAAACGATGGGGAGGTTACGCTCACACGCCCGCAAGGCACGAATCGGCGCGGGGCGTCGGTCGGGCGGACGCCGAATGAACTGGCTTCTAGGAGTCGACCATCGACTACGTGCCAGATCGGGCCCCAGTCGGAGGACACGGTTGGCCGGTTCCGCGTGGGTGGCGACATTTACATCGGCACGAACTCGGATCTAGGCGGCGCATTCCGCATCGGCGGTGGCGCCTCGTTCCTGAATTCCAACCCGTTTGTCATTGGCCTCGACATAGTCCTCGAGGATGGCGGCTACAGCGCTACTGGATTAGCGGACTCCAACTCGTCGCCTCCCCCGAGCTCCACTCCTAGTCGTACCGCCCTCACTCAGATCGGAGATTCACATGAGAAAGTTGCTCGGGGCCTTCCCAAGCTCATCGAGTTTCAAGCCAACGTCGATCCCGATCGTCTCCTCGCCCTGGGCAAGCAGGCCGGGCTCGTCAAGAGTGCCGGCACTGCGAGCGAGGCCGGAGCGTGGGCTTGCTTGGTCTATGTGAATTGGAAGTGAGGCCCGGTGTGTGCGGTCACTGCAGCAGAGGCGAACGCTTCCCCCTCCGTCAGGTTCGGCGCAGGTACAGGAGTCGAGCCGAAGGAGCCACCATGAAATCTCGACTTGCCTGCCGTGAATTGGCGACAGCCGCCCTAGTCTTCGCTGCGGCGACGCTGGTCCCGGCATCAGCCGCGGCCTGGATCTGGCCGGAGCACCGGGACATCGCGGCCACCGCCGTGAACGACCTCCCCGCCGCCCAGCGCAAGACCCTGGACGCGATGTGGGCCGAGGCGCGGACGCTGGGGGGGAAGCAGGTCTGCGCGAAGATGGTCGACCCCGGAGCGCAGCCGGACGACGTGAAGCTCGGCGAATGGGAGAAGGTTTGCGTCGACTTCGCGTCGTTCCCGGCCCTGGCAGCGGACCACTCCTGCTCGGGCGACGAGCTCTGGGCTGCCGTCTCGAAGGAGCCCTGGTCGGTGAAGGTGGTCTGGGTCGCGGCGAAGACCAAGGAGCGGCTCGCGAACTCCACTAGCCCAGCCCAGCACGAGGACGTCTGGAGCCTCTCCCACCTCGCCATGCAGTACGTCGACCCGCGCTACCTGACCCGCGCCGAGGGCAACAGCGCCCACTTCCTCGTCCCCCGCGCGTCCGTGCAATCGAAGGAGGACCTGGACGGGTACCTGGACCGGGTGCTCCTGCCGGCCACCGAGATCAACGCCACCGGGCTCTACGCCGAGTACCACATGCTGGCGCTCCGTCTCGCCGCCCTCTACCACGCCGCGCCGCCGGCCGAGAAGCCAGAGCTGGCCCGCCGCGCGCTCGTGGCGGAGGGCGTCGCGCTGCACTTCCTCGAGGACTCCTTCTCCGCGGGTCACTACGCCGCGATCTGGGGCGGCGCGGCCTGGGCCAAGGGCACCCACGACTACTACTCCACCGTGGGTCTCACCACGATGACCTGGAAGGGCGACCTCTTCGCGAGCCACGGCGACGCCAACATGACCGAGCAGGACATGAATGTCGCCGCAGTGACCGTCAAGCAGAGCCTGGCCCAGATCGCCAGCGCCGCCGAGGGTCGGATGCCGCTCCCGGAGCGGGCCCTCTCCCCGTCCGAGAAGGCGATCGAGTCGCTCGACTTCTGCAAGGCGGAGCACCTCCCGCCGCCGCCCGACGAGGCGATGGCCCGCAGCGCGACGGCCATGGTCCTCCAGAACACCCCGGTCCCGGCCGGCGGCAAGGACGAGATCCATCCGCCCAGGGCCCGCGCCGACATGGGCCTGTTCGTCGGCGCCATCTCCGGCTACAGCCTGGGCGTGGCCCTCGGCGGCTACGACAGCTGGGCCAACAGCCGCTTGCGGTCGGAGTTCGAGATCGGCGCCCGCGTTGGCTTCGGGCTGGAGGGGCTCCTCACGAGGAGCATGGACGGGCAGATCTGGCTCCAGGGCGAGCTGGTCTCCGACCCGGCCCAGCTCGACCTCGGGTGCACGACCTGCACGCCCTACCCGGTGGTCGCCTCGGGCAAGCGGTCCGACGTGGCGGTCCCCCGGGTGGGTGGACGTTCCGCGCTGAAGCTTTCCATCCGGATGCCCTTCTACGTGGTGCCGTTCGACCTCCTCGTCCTCGGCCCCGTGCTCTACCTGGCCTCTCCCCACGATCTCACCAGCGTGGTCTTCGCCTCGGCGGCGGGAGGGCTCCTGCCTGTGCAGCGCAAGTTCGAGACCGACATCGGGACCTTTCAGTTCATGCTCGGCCGGGAGGTCGGGTTCACGCTCTGGGGCTTCACTGGCCAGACGAACCAGTTCATCTTCACGCCCACCGCCAGCGCCGCCGACGCGAAGATCATCAACTACAAGTCGCTCGAGCTCGACTTCCCGGTGATGGAGTACGTCACGCCCAGGGTCTTCGCGACGACGCTCTCCCTCGCCGCCCTCTTCCAGCTGGGCTTCAACGTCGAGTTCCCGATGGGGGCCGCGTACAACGTCGACGGAGCCCCGTTCAGCCTGGGGCCGAGCTGGAACGTCTACCTCCGCTTCCGCCTCGACGCCCGAAAGTACTTCGGTGGCACGCCGGACTAGCGGGCGCGAGCCTCGCCCCGTCGCCACACCAAGCCCAGGGAGGAAACATAGTCCGCATCCCGTCGAAAGTTGCACCGTGGCTCGTGGGTGCCAGACCCAGGTCGCAGGAGGCGCAATGGCTTTACGCGGCGAGATCCCCAGTCGTCGGGGGGCAGCCTGAGCCTCGGCGCCGAGCGAGGTCGCTACCGGCCCCTTAGATCTGCGAGTAGTCCTCGACGGGCGAGATTTCCCTGGAGGTCCCGATCGCCTTTCCGGCGGGAGGGGATCCCCAGCCGCCGATGCTTCTGGCGCGTGTCCCAAATGGACCTTGGGCCGGAAGCGGCCTACGCCGCCTGCCGCCGGGCGTAGCGGTGATTCAGGCGGCCGACCCGGGGAAGGGTGACGACGTTGGCTCTTTAGCCGGGCCTTTGCTCGACCGGGCGATTGCACGGCGAGTCCTTGCCTCCCCGATGTGTGTCCTGTCCCCGTTGTAGTGTGGTGACGAACGACTCGCTCAGCGACGCACGACCTTGTCCGGCTCCACGATGGCGAGGGCCAGGTTCTCATGCACGAGGTAAGGAGAATTGAAGCCCTGGGAGATATCGTCGTTAGTTCCTGTCCCGATAACTTGTGGCGAGCGACAGGGCCGAAGTAGGTGGCTCCTAGCAGCCGGGGCAACCCTAGATCCAACTGGCGCGGGCCCATGGCGGCGCACTAGAATTCGAGCCCCAAAGGGGGAGGAACGCACATGTCCAATTTCTGGGATCTGGTCTGGCTAATCGTCTCGTCGTTCATCTTCATCTCGTACCTCATCATCCTCTTCCAGATCGTCGTCGATCTCTTCCGCGATCCGGATCTCGGTGGGGGATCGAGGGCCATCTGGATCATCGGGCTCATCTTCCTGCCCGTCTTCACGGCCATCCTCTACGTGCTGAGCCGCGGGAGGAGCATGTCGGAGCGGCAGCGCGCCAGCGTGCAGAAGGCCCGGTCCGAGACCGATAACTACATCCGGGAGGTGGCCGGAAAGTCGCCTGCGGACCAGATCGCCACGGCCAAGTCGCTGCTCGACGCCGGGTCCATCACCCAGGAGGAGTATGCGAAGCTGAAGGCCAAGGCGCTCGCCTAGAGAGGATTCCTGGATGACGGCCGGGCTGATTCGGTGGCTGAAGCGCGCGGGGATCCTGGCGGTCGTCGTCGTCGTAACCCTGTTTGTGGGGCGCATCGTCGAGACCCAGCGCGGGCCGCCGCTCCGCGTGTGGCACACCTACGTGCCGCAGGAACTGACCGTCGACGAGATGGAGCGGACCGACTGGGCCGGGTACGTCAAGGCAGAGGCGGCGCTCTTCGAAAGCCTCGGCGCAGAGTTGAAGGGTGGCCTCGAGCCCGAGGATCGGATTCCGGGTAACCGCTACTTCGACGGCAGCCCGATCTATCCGGCCAAGTTCAAGCAGGACTGGAACCGGTCGTACGTTCTCGCGCCCGACGGCCCGCCCCTCGGCGCGGTCGTATTCCTGCACGGGCTCACCGACTCCCCCTACAGCCTGCGTCACATCGCCCGGCTCTACCGCGCGGCAGGGTGGATCTCGGTTGCTCCCCGGCTCCCGGCGCACGGGACGGTCCCCGCCGCGCTGTCCACGGTGGAGTGGGAGGAGTGGCTCGCGGCGACACGGCTCGCCGTCCGGGAGGCCCGGAGGCTGGCGGGACCCTCGACCCCGCTCCACATCGTGGGTTTCTCGAACGGTGGCGCGCTCGCGATGATGTACGCGCTCGACGCGCTCGGCGACAAGGCCCTGCCGCGGCCGGATCGCCTGATCCTCATTTCCCCCATGATCGGTGTGACCAGTTTCGCCCGGTTCGCCGGCCTGGCCGGGCTCCCCGCAATGCTGCCCCGCTTCGCGAAGGCGGCCTGGCTCTCCAACATGCCGGAGTTCAACCCCTTCAAGTACAACTCGTTCCCGGTGAACGGCGCCACCCAGTCCCACCGGCTGACGCAGGTTCTCCAGGGCCGGATCGCTCGCTACGAGCGCGAAGGGCGGCTCGGGGAGATCGCCCCGATCCTCACCTTCCAGTCGGTCCTCGACTACACCGTCCACACGAAGGCCATCATCGACGCCCTGTACGCCCACCTGCCCAGGAACGGGAGCGAGCTCGTCCTCTTCGACCTCAACCGGGCGGCGCTGTTCAGCCCGTTGCTCCGGAGCTCGATGGAGACCCTCGTGGAGCGCATGCTCCCGGACCCGCCGCGGAACTACCGGACCACCATCATCACGAACGGCGGCCCGGAAGAACGGGAGGAGGTCGCGCGCGTCATCGAGGCCGGCCAGACCACGGCGACCGTTCGGTCCCTCGGGCTCTACTACCCGCAGGACGTCTTCTCGCTCTCGCACGTGGCCCTGCCGTTCCCGCCCGGCGACGCGCTCTACGGGCTCCAGCCGGACGGAACGGAAGACTACGGGATCGCGCTCGGCGCCATGGCAGGCCGCGGGGAACGCGGGGCCCTCGTCGTGAGCCTCGACGCCCTGCTGCGGGTGTCGTCGAATCCATTCTTCGCCTACGTCATCGAGCGCGTCGACGAGGCAATCGTCCCGCGGCGCCCGGTTCCCGCGGCGCAGTGATCGGGTGCGGGCGCCGGCAGGATTCGGCGCTCAGCGGGTCTCGCTAGACGGGGTCTGCCCGAGCCAGGCGTGCGCCACCGCGACGGCCTGATTCACCGATGCGCCGAGCTGCTCAGTGGCGAGGAAGACGTTGTCCTCGCCTAGGATCTGGAGCGTCCCCGTCCGGGCCAGCTGTTTCCGGGCGGCGGGGTCGACCCCGGCCAGCATGAGCATGCCCCCGCGCCCTTGCAGCGTCCGGGCGTAGCGCTGCAGGACGGCGATGAAGGTGCTCCCCAGGTCTGTCTTCCCGCGAAGGGCCAGGATCACCACGGCGCGCGAGGAGCCCTCCACCGTGGGCAGCATGTCCCCGACGTTCTTCGCGGCGGCGAAGAAGAGGCTGCCATTCACGATCAGCACGGTCAGCTGGTTGCTGGGAGCTTCCCGCGGAGCGGGCCGGAGCTCGGGCATCCCTCCGGGAACGAGCACGATCTCGCTCACCTCGGTCCGTTTCGACTCGCGGGTGACGTGCAGCAGCATGGTGAATGCCACCCCGAGGAGCACGGCGAAGTGTAGGGGCAGGAAGAGCGTGGCGAGGAAGGTGAGCATCATCGCCGCCGCGGTCGCCCGTCCCGTTCTCCACGCCGTCAAGGCCGCTTCGATGCGCAGCCCCTGGAACCCGGCCACGATAAGCAGCGCCGCCAGGGCGGGCATGGGAACCATCTCGGCCAGCGGAGCGGCCAGGAGCACGATGACGGCCACGGCGGCGCCGCCGAAGATGTTGGTCCAGCGCGACCGGGCGCCCGCGCCGATGATGAGGGCGGTGCCGGAGATCGACCCCCCCGCGGGGAGGCCGCCGACGAGACCGGTGGCGATGTTGGCGGCTCCCTGGCCGAGGAAGTCGCGGGAGACGTCCGGGAACCGTCCGTCCGGGTTGGTGTAGGCCTGGCTGACCCCGGCGCCCTGGACGAGCCCGATGATGGCGACCGACAGGGCCGGGAGCAGCATGGTGAGGAGCATCGCGGGCTGGGGCAGGGAGAGTCCTGGGAGGCTGCGCGGGATGCTCGACACGTCGCGCACGATCCGGACCGCCTGCCAGCCCTGCGCGGGGTCGAGGGCCGGGAGCGAAAGTAACGCGAGGAGCGCGGTGGCGAGCCCGATGGCGAGGACGAACGCGAACTTGCTCAGGCGGGAGCGGAGCAGGAGGACGATCGCGCCCAGGGCCAGCCCGCCGATGACGGTGGTCCGCAAGTCGATCCGGTGAAGGCGCAGGAGAAGGTCGAGGGCGCGGGCCACGGCGTTCGAGAACGCGCTCCGGTACCCGGTCAGCTCTCCGAGCTGACCCAGGATGATGAGCACCGCCACGCCGTTCAGGAAGCCGGTCATGACCGGGTCGGAGACGAAGCGCAGGATTGAGCCGGTGCGGAGCACGCCGGCGAGCAGCTGGATCACGCCGACCAGGAGGACGAGCGCCGCCAGCGCCGCGAGGCGATCACCGGGGGCGATGTCCGCAAGTTCCGCTCCCGCCGCCACCGCCGTCGCCGCGGTGGTGGACACGTTCATGAACACGGAGCCGGTGGTCACCGCCGCGACCGGGACCGCCACCATCAGGGTGAAGATGCCCATCACTGGATTCACCGCGGCGAGGAGCGCATGCCCCATGGCCTGCGGGACCGCGACGACCGCGAAGGTGAGGCCCGCCACCAGGTCCGCCTTCAGATCCGCGCGGGCGGGGGCGAGCGAGCGGGCCTTCTGGAGCAAAGTGGGCATCAGGCTCTCCTGTCGCCGTGGCAGAACTTGAACTTGCTCCCGCCGCCACAGGGGCAGCGCTGGTAGGGGTCGCGCCGGGCGTCCTCGGCGGCCACCCACGCCATCACCTCGGCCGGCGCCTTCCCGCTCCGGAACAGGTTCGCCATCACCTGCATCGCGGGGCGGGTGTGCTGGAAGAACGCTTCCAGCCCGGCGCACATGTAGTTGTGGCCCGGCTCGCCGTCCGCCGAGACCGCGAAGCGGTCCTTGGGGCATCCGCCGTTGCAGAGGAAGCGAACCTCGCAGCGCTGGCACTGCGCGGTGAGCCGGTCGCGCTTGTCGTCGCCGAAGCGGCGGAGCTTGGCGGAGGCGACGAGCTGGACGAGCGGGGTCTCGTGGATGTTCCCGAGCTCCTGGCCGGGCTCCACGAAGTGGTCGCAGGTGTAGAGATCTCCGTTGTGCTCTAGCGCCGGGCCGTAGCCGCAGGTGGGGGCGTGGATGCACAATAGATATCGTCCGAAGTGGGCCTCGAGGGTGACGTCGAAGAGCTGCACGTAGACGCTCCCCACGTCGCGACGGACCCACTCCTCGAAGACGTCGACGAGGAAGCGGCCATACTGGACGCCGCCCACGGAACGCTCGGTGACGAGCGCCCCGGTCTGCGTGTACAGCGGGCGCGGGCCGCGGCCGGGGCGGTCGCTCCATCCCTGGTTGGCGACCGCGAGGGTCTCCTCGGTGGCGCGCTCGACGATGGGGATGAACTGGATCCACTGGGCCGAGAGCTCGTCGCGAAAGAAGCGGTAGACGTCACGGCCTCGCCCCTGGTTCGCGGCGTTGACCGTGCAGAGGACGTTGAAGGGCACGTCGTGGGCGCGCAGGTGGCGCCAGCCCTCCATGACCCGGTCGAAGGTGCCCTGGCCGCGACGATCGAGCCGGTACGCGTCGTGCAACTCGCGCGGCCCGTCCACGCTCAAGCCCACGAGGAAGTCGTGCTTCTTGAAGAAGGCACACCAGGCGTCGTCGAGGAGGATCCCGTTGGTCTGGAAGGTCTGCCGGACGATCTGTCCCGGTCGGCGATGCTTCTCGACCAGCTCGACCGCGCGGGCGAAGAAGGGGAGCCCCATGAGCGACGGCTCTCCCCCCTGCCACGCCACCGTCACCTCGGGTGTCCGGTGGGCCTCCAGCAACTGGCGGATGTAGGCCTCGAGGGTGGCCTCGGACATCCGCTGCTTGTCGCCGGGGTACAGCGCGTCCTTCGAAAGGAAGAAGCAGTAGGTGCAGTCGATGTTGCAAGTGGACCCGCTCGGCTTTGCCAGGAGGTGGAACGCCGGCGGCGAGAGCGCCGACGGGATCTGGACCGGTGCGGAGGGCTCGACGGACATGCGTTGGGCCTCGAGGGAACGGCGCGACGACCGGACCGGAGTCCGGCCGCCGCGCCCATGCTTTCACGGACAGCGAAGGCGGTTCAGTGGCTCGCGCCGCCGCCCGCGTCCTGCAGCTTGGCCATCAGCGAGTCCAGGTTGAACGACGCCGGCTTCTGGCGCGGCGGGAACTTCTTGAAGTTCTCCACCTGCTGGGCCACGACCGCCTGCATCGCGTAGATCAGGTAGGCGCGGGAGATCATCCAGTCGTAGTAGGTGTTCGAGTTCTCGTCGGCCCTCTCGAACGGGTCTCGGCGGAGGTTGAACATCTTCGGGATCCGCAGCGGGACGAAGGGCTCCATCCAGCACTGGAGCCCCTTGGCCCGCTGCTCCAGGAACACTCCCTTCCAGTCGCCCCACCGGATCGCCATGATGTCCCCGTCGTCGCTGATGTAGAAGAACGACTCCCTGGGGCTCTCCTTCGCCTGACCGGTGATGTACGGCAGCATGTTGAAGCCGTCGAGGTGGACCTTGAAGGTCCTGTCGCCGATCTTGTGCCCCTCGAGCAGCTTCTCCTTGATGTTCGGCTCCCCGGCGGCGGCCAGGAAGGTAGGCAGCCAGTCCTGGTGGCTGACGATGCCGTTCACCACCGAACCCGGCTTGATCTTGCCCGGCCAGCGAACGAAGCACGGGACCCGCCATCCACCTTCCCAGTTGGTGTTCTTCTCGGATCGGAAGGGCGTGATGCCGGCGTCTGGCCAGGTGTTGTAGTGGACCCCGTTGTCGGTGGAGTACATCACGATGGTGTTGTCGGCGATCCCGAGCTCATCGAGCTTGTTCAGCATCCTGCCGATGTTCTCGTCGTGCGCGACCATCACGTCGTTGTAGTCCCCCTGGCCGCTCTTGCCCTTGTGCTTCTCGGCGCAGTGGGTGCGGAAGTGCATCGCCGTGGTGTTGTACCAGAGGAAGAAGGGCTTCTCGGCCTTGTGCTGCTGGTCGATGAACCGCAGAGCGTGCTCGGTCACCTCCTCGTCGACCGTCTCCATCCGCTTCTTCGTCAGCGGGCCGGTGTCCTCGATCTTCTGGCCACCCTTGCCGTCCGCCCAGCAGTGGAGGACGCCCCGCGGCCCGAACTTCTTCTTGAACTCGGGATTCTTCGGGTAGTCGGGGTCCTCGGGCTCCTCCTCGGCGTTCAGGTGGTAGAGGTTGCCGAAGAACTCGTCGAATCCGTGCATCGTCGGCAGGAACTCGTCCTTGTCGCCGAGATGGTTCTTGCCGAACTGGCCGGTCGCGTAGCCGAGCGGCTTCAGGAGTTCGGCGATGGTCGGGTCCTCCTTCTGGAGCCCCGAGTCGGCGCCGGGCATTCCCACCTTGGTCAGCCCGGTGCGGAGGGGGTTCTGGCCCGTGATGAAGGCGGAGCGTCCCGCGGTGCAGCTCTGCTGGGCGTAGTAGTCGGTGAAGGCCACTCCCTCGTTGCCCACGCGATCGATGTTGGGCGTCCGGTAGCCCATCTGCCCCCGGTTGTTGTAGCTGATGTTCCACCAGCCCACGTCGTCGCCCCACAGTACGAGGATGTTCGGCTTGCCTGTCTTGGCCATCGATCGGTTCCTTTCCGTCTTCGTTGGTCTCGGCGCTGCGTCGCTGCTGCCTGCTTCTAGAAGAACATGCTCCTCGGGAGGAGGAGGGTGGCCGTCAGCCGGATCGACCAGGTCGGCCCGAAGTCGGGCCGGATCGCGTGCCAGTAGGCCTGGGCGGTGAGGTTGAAGGGCAGGGGACCGATCCAGACGATCCGTCCGGCTCCTCCGCCGAACGGAACGTCCCACTTCTGCCCGGACGGCGCCTCCCAGTTCGCCGTGATGATGGGAGCGGTCACGACGTACCAGCCGCTCGGGAAGTTGTAGTTCGCGAAGTACTGGAGCAGGAACGTGTTCGCCTTCGCGCCCGCGACCGACCAGACGTTGTTCGCGAGCGCGCCGACCACCCACGAGCCGGGCATGGCCAGGACCACGGCCGACGGGCCGAGCCCCCAGGTGGACTGGGAGCCCAGCAGGGGCGACGTTGCCGTCGGAAAGGTGGCCACCGGACCGGCGCCCCAGACGACCGCTCCGGGGCGGGCGGGGGACAGGAAGGCGGTGGCGACCAGGTTGCCGAGTCCCGTCGTGCTTCCACCGCCCGTGAAGTTGGGCATGGTCACGATGGGCAGGATCGTCCGGGAGATGAGGTTCAGGTCCGGGGTGAGGTGAAACGGGACCACCGGCTGGATGTTGAGGACGTTCGCGACCTCTCTCTGCGGGCCGACGCCGAAGCCGATGATGTCCTGGAAGGGAACGCTGATCAGGTCCGAGACCGGGTTCTGGGCCGCCGTGGCCAGCTGCTCGTCGGTCGGGTTCGGCGGCACGATCGGGTCCCCGGCCCGAGCGGTCGCCGCAGCGAGCACTGCGGCGAGCCCGACTCCGATCCATCGTCCCGTCCTGCGCATCAGTTCTCCCCCCCCGACCAAGAGGCTCCTCGAATGCAGCCGAAGGACCCTTGCGAGGCTACCCGAGCGCGTCCGGGGAATCGAGGGAGATTCACGCCGGGTTGCGGCTCGACCGGGGCAGCCCCGGCCGGGTGTACTCGACCGCCGGACGGGCATCGCTTAAGAAGGCGACGTGCCCATCATGCGAAAGAGAACCTGGTTGATCGTGGGGCTGGCCGTCGTGGCGATCGCGGCGGCCTTCCTGCTTCCGGCGATGCCCCAGCCGCCCGCCTACCACGACTTCGCCGACTCCCGGTCCATGCTCGGGCTGGCCAACTTCCTCGACGTGACCTCCAACGCGGCATTCCTGCTGGTGGGGGTGGCGGGGCTCGTGGTCGCGTTCCGCCCGCGCACCCGGCTCGTCACCGGCGCCGAGCGCGTGCTCTACGCCGTCTTCTTTGTCGGGATGGTGCTGACCGCGGGAGGATCGGCCTACTACCACCTGGCCCCGGACAACGAGACGCTGTTCTGGGATCGCCTGCCGATGACGATCTCCTTCATGGCGCTGGTGGCGGCGCAGGTCGCCGAACGCATCAGCCTGCGGGCCGGGGTGATCCTGCTCACTCCCATGTTGCTCATCGGGGTGGGCTCCGTCGTCTACTGGCGCGAGACGGAGAGGGTGGGCGCGGGAAACGTGACGCCGTACGGCATCCTCCAGGCGTTCTCCGTCCTCGTCATGCTCGTCATCGCGATGCTTCCGTCGCGATACACCCGCGGGAACGACGTCTACAAGATCTTCGCCGCCTACGTGGCGGCGAAGATCCTGGAGGCGCTGGACTGGCCCATCCTCGAGATGGCCGGCGTCAGCGGGCACACCCTGAAGCACCTCGCGGCGGCCCTGGCCGGCTACTACGTGCTCCGGATGATCGCGCTGCGGAGCCCGGTGGAGTCCGGTCCTACATCGCTCCGATGACGGCGAAGACCCACTGCGGCATCGGTGCGGCCAGGGGGTCGGCGGCCGTACCGGTGAAGCGGAAGTTGGTTGCCCCGCCCGCCATGTTTGCCTGACGCCAGTTGCCGTCCGCGTCGCGGGTGGCGTTGAAGGTGCGCGTGCCGACCTGGGCGTCGATGGAGGTCTTGGTGGCGATGATCCGGACGCGGCCGCCGGCGCCGGTCCCCTGAACGGAGAGGCGGTCGGCCTCGCGGGCGACGGTCAGGGTGACTCCGCCGCCCGTGATCCGGGTGGGGGTGACCTGGAGCCGGACGCTCTGGCCGGCCAGGGTCCCGCCCCAGCGGCCGTCCGAGCGGACGCTCAGGCTGGTGTTGGGGCCACGCACCCGCGTCGCATCGAAGGACGCGGAGAGGCGGATCCGGACCTCGCCGGTGGGCGCGAACGCCTCGGCGGCGGCAGGAGCAGCCGGAGCCGCGGCAGCCTTCGGCGCCGGGGCAGCGGCAGCGGCCGGAGCCGGAGCAGCGGGAGCGGCCGCGGGCGCCTGGGCGATCGCGGGCAGCGCCGAGGCTGCGAGTGCGAGGGCGAGGATCGAACGGGTCGGATTCATCTAACTCTCCTTGATCATCACGTTGAGTGTGTGTGCTTCGTGCGGAGCGCTACACATCGAAAAGGGGCTGCAACCGGCCCATCCGCCCCCCCCTGTGGCGGAGAGATGCGTGGCTTGAGGGTGTGTCGTCCGGCATTAATGCGGGTCGCCAAGCCCGGAGCATTGTAGTCTGCGCTCCAGATTCTACCGTCACCGGAGGGAGAAAATGATCCGCTTCGCTCGCATCGCCGTCCTCGCCTGCGCGCTCACCGCCGCCGCCCCGGCCAGCGCCCAGTACACCTTCACGCAGCCCGGTCAGCAGCCTCAGCCCGTCCAGCAACTCCAAGTCTGGGACAACGTGGCCCGTTTCAACCTCGGCGTCGGCTTCTACAACGCCGGCTGGTACAGCTGCTACTACAGCTGGACGTGGGGTTGGACGTCTTGCTCGTCGTCCTCCTACACGAGCTACATCCCGTTCCTGTTCGGCCCGCAGGTCGACATTAACGTGGGGGGCATGAACAACATCAGCGTCGGCTTCAACGTCGCCATCGGCACCGTCAACTCCACCTGGTGGAACGGGTCCCAGACCCTGAGCCACTCGGACAACGTGACGATGTGGGAGCCCACCCTCGATTACGTCGCCAAGTTCGGCCCGTCGACCCAGGACACCGTTGGCCGCTTCCGGGTCGGAGCGGGCCTGTACATCGGGCCCGACGCGCACGTCGGCGGCACCTTCCGCATCGGCGGCGGCGCATCCTTCCTGAACGCGAACCGGATCGGAGCCGGCGTCGACCTGGTCCTCGAGGGCGGAAGCTTCAACGGCTACTGGATCGGCGGCCTGCAGCTCCAGGTCTCGCCCGAATTCCACTTCTAGTCGCGGGAGGACCGTTCATGGGCCGGCTCCGGGATCGGGGCCGGCCTTTCTCGTTCCGGGCCGCGGCATGGCTTCAGCGCCGGCCGCCGCCCGCCGGAGCGGCTCGCGCCGGCTGGGGTGCGGCTCGCTGGGGGGTGGGTCGCGCCTGCTGGGGTGCGGCTCGCTGCGGCGCGCTTCGCTGGCGCGCGGCCGCATCCTGGCCGAGACCGGCCGGAGCGCCCCCGCCTCGGGCTGGAGGTGTCGCCTGGCGGGTCGGCTGTCGGTTCGGCTGCCCGGTCGGTTGTCCAGGGGCTGGACGGGCCGTCTGGCCCTGGTTCTGCGGAGGGGGCCGCTGACCGGTTCCAGGGGCGGGCGTCGGCCGGTTGGCGTTCCCCGGCTGGGGCTGCGCGGGGCGCTGCGGCTCCCAGCCCTGCCTCGTGTTCCGGTCCCAGCTGCCCCGGTCGTTCTGGCGGTACACGTTTCCGTTCCGGTCACCGAAGACGTTGTTGGGCCGGTCCACCGGCTGTGGCGTCGGCCGGGGGGCCTGTGCCACGGGACGCTCGGCGTTTCGCGGGCGGTTCTGCGCCTGGTTGTAGATGTTGCTTCCAGGGCGCTGGCCGGGCGGGGTGCCGGGACGGGCGCCGGCTGCCGGCGGCCGGGCGGGGGGGGGCCGGGCAGCTGGGGGCCGGGCGCCGGGCGGAAGGGGACGAACCCCCGGGGGGGGAGGGCGGAAGCCCGGCGGCGGCCGATGCCAGCCGTGACGCGTCGGCGGGACGATGAACACCGGACGGTACACGACCGGGCCCCACCAGCCCGGCGGGCGGCGGCGGGGGCCGAACGCAGGGTGGAAGTGGATGCCGACCGTCATGAAGGGCGTCGCCGGACTGACCACGAACCCAAATCCCGTCCAGGGGTTGAAGACCACGCGGACGCCGAAGGTGGTGGGGCGCGCGAAGAAGACGGTGGGGCCGATCCAGGGGCGGTAGACGAACCCGGTGCCGAAGACGACCACGCCGCGATGGCGGTACACGCCGACGAAACCGGGAGTGTGCCCGACGAAGACGACCTGGGGCGTCGACCGGTACACGTAGACGTACCGCGTGTGGTAGATGTGCACCGTGGGTGGAACCTGGTCGATGTGCGGTGGCCGCTGGTCGGCCACCGTGAAGGGGCCTTCCGCGGCGGGAGCCGTGTACCAGACCCCCTGATCGCACGCATAGTAACGGCCGGCGTCGAGCACCACCGCGTCGGGTGTGTTGATGGCGTAGGACAGCTCCGTTCCCTCGATCTTCTGGAACTGCGGAGGTCCGTCGTACGCGGCCTGGAACTGCTGGTCCCGCCTCACCTCGGCGGTCTGCGGGATGAAGGAGTCGGCGACCGCATCCGCGGCCTCCTCCGTGCCGGCCACGAACGTGCGGACGTCGCCGATGTCGGAGTCGGCCGGGATGTCCCGGAAGGGGCCCGGCAGCTCATCGGGCTGGACGTTCACCCAGGGTCCGTCGAGGGACGGGGCCCTGAACCAGCGCCCGGAGGCGAGCACGTACGTCTCGCCGGTCTGCACGTCCACGAGCACGTGGCTCTCGGTGTTCGCGACGTAGAGCAGGTAGGCCTCGTCGCCCACCGGCCGGTACTGCGGGGCGCCCTCGAACACGAAGAGCTCGGTGGGCTCGGTGGCCACCACGATCCGGGGCGGCGAGGCGGGCTCGAGGATGCTCTTCTCGGCGGCCTGCTCCTCCGCGTCACCCTCCAGCTCGATGGGCGGCGGTGGATTCCGGTCGAAGAAGGCGCGAACCGCCGGTGAGGGCGCGGCCACCGGGGCAAACGGCCCCGTGGCGGCGGGGGCGTCGTACCAGAACTTCCCGCCCGACAGGTAGTAACGGCGGGTCGCCGGATCGAACAGCACCAGCATGGGCGTGTTGACCACCCGCCGAAGCTCGGTCCCCTCGACCGGTCGCTCGATCGGGGCGCCGTCGAAGACGAGCAGGACCGCTGGATCCTGGGAGAAGACCATCCGCGGCGGAGTGAAATTGAGCGCATCCGACGCCTGCATCTCCTTCTCGTTGACGGCGATGCTGGCCTGCAACTCGAGGATGGAAAGGTGCAGGTCCCAGGTGGGGATCTCCCGCTCGAGGATGGCCCGCCCCTGCTGCTCCTGCTCCTTGGTCAAATTTGCGAACCGGACCCGGACGACCTTCACCTGCTCGAGCCCGACGTCGCCCGCGACCTTGTCGATGGAGGCCCAGGCCTCCACCCAGACGACCCCGAAGGCGGGGGGCCGACCCTTCGGAGTCCAGGCGACGGCCGCCCGCGCGGCCAGCTTGTCCCCCTGGAAGCTCTCGATCTGGGGCTGGAAGATCTCGACCGAGCCATTCTCGACGCCGATGACGCGCGGCCAGGAGTTGGAGGAAGGGGGCACCTGCGGGTCGGGGGCCTGGGCGAATGCGGCTCCGACGAAGAGGAGGGCCAGGGCGGTGGACAGGCGTGTCATGGGGTACCCGATGGCTGAGAGGACGGGGAAGGCAGGACGGCATCGTAGTCTAATCGTCGCATCCGGAACACGACATCTGGGATCATCACGGGGCGTGCAACGAGGGCGGGAGAGGATAGAATCCCCCGGAATGGCACCGTGCTTCGGGCGATTCGTCGGCCTCCTCCTGCTGGTGGCCGCACCCGGGCGGGTGCTCGCGCAGGGCGAACCGGTCCCGGAACCGGCGGCGACCACCGGAGGCCCGGTGAGCCACCGCGAACTCGCCGGGCACCTGTTCGTCCCCTCCCACCTCGTCCAGGATCCCTTCTCCTACACGGGTGTGGGGCTGTTCTGGGGCGTGGGCGGCGGCGATGCCACCGGGCCCACGCTGGACCTGGGGCCGCCGCCCCGGATCGACTTCGTGAACACTCGGTCCTACAGCTTCAATGGGCTCGGGATCGGCATGGCGCTGGAGGCGAGGGTCCTCGAGTGGATCTCGATCCACGGATCGGTGGATGCCACGGCCTACCTGGGCACGGGCAACCGCGCCCTGCTGGTCGTCGGTACCAGCGCCCAGATCACCGGGCTGGTCGGCCTGAAGGGAAGCCAGCGGCTCGGGGAGCACGTGCGCCTGGCGGTCATCCTGGACGCCCAGTACGGCCCGGTGTTCACGGCGCTCATCGCGCAGGGGCTCATCGACGCCGTGAACAGCGGCCAGATATCCCTCGATCAGTTCTACCAGGAGAACAAGGCACTCACCTGGATCCCCGCCCTTTCCGGCGCATACGCGCCGTTTCCCTTCCTGGGCGTCACCATGAACGTCCGGCTGCTCTTCCCCGACGGGTCGGGGAACGCCCAGTTCGCCTCGAGCGGGATCGCCTTCGCCGGCATGATCGACCTGGACCTCCGCTCCCTCGTGCCGTTCGTGCCCATCGGGTTGAGCGGCGTCTATTCTCTCCTCACGCCCCTCGGAGGCGCGCTGGCGACGACGCAGAACTTCGGCCTCGGCGTCTACTACACGGGGGTTCCGGAACTCGCGGCCGGGATCGAGATCGACTGGCGGCTGGGGCGGATTGCCAGCCAGCACGTGTCGAATTTCACCTCCGCCTGGGTCAACCTCCGCTACTACTGGAACGGCAAATGAGCTACGAGGACCTGGGCCCCAACGAGAAGATGGCCTCGCTGCGAACGAGCCTCTCCGTACAGCGCACTCGCATGTCGGCCGAGCGGACCCTCATGGCCACCATGCGCACGTCCCTCTCGCTCATCGGCTTCGGCTTCACGATCTTCACCTTCTTCCAGAGGATCTCGGACGGGCCGGTGGGCTCGGGCATCATCCCGGCCCGGGCTCCGGCGCGCTTCGGCCTGGCCCTCGTCTTCATCGGCGTCCTCGTCCTCCTCGCCGGGACGCTCTTCCACTACCAGTACTTGGTGCAGCTTCGCCGGCAGAGGAAGGAGTTGATCGAGCGGGGCTTCCTGCCGGGCACGAGCGCCTTCCCCGTTTCCATGTCGCTCGTCACCTCCTTCCTGCTCCTGCTGGTGGGGCTGGCGGCGGCCTTGAGCATCATGCTCCGGGTGGGACCGTTCAGCTGACCCTTCCCGGAGATCGACCGTGGATCCTGCAACCCTCCTGAAACTCGTGCTGGTCCTCGGCGTGGTGCTGCTCGTGCTGGCGATCGGGCTGCGGGCGCGGCCGGACGACACGTTGATGCTGGTGCGGCGGCCGGACCTCGCCGGCCGGGCACTGGTGGCGATGTTCGTCCTCCAGCCGGCCTTCGTGCTCCTCCTCGTTTGGGCCCTCGATCTCCACGAGGGCGTAGGCGCCGCGCTGCTGGGATTCGCGGTGGCCCCGGTACTGCCGCCGTGGGCCAAGAAGGGGTACGCGCTGGGCGCATCGTCCGACTACGTGCTCGGGCTCGAGGTCCTGGCGACGGTCGCCTCCATCTTCGTCGTGCCGGTCATGATCTGGATGGTGAACGGGGTGTTCGGGGTGCACACAGCCCGGGACCCGTGGTCGGTCGAGTTGATGCTGCTCGTCACCATCGGCCTGCCTCTGGGTGTCGGCATGGGCCTGGCGCGGTTCCGGGCGAGTTCCGCGCCGCGCCGCGCCTTCCTCGCCGACCGGGCCGGCACCGCGCTCCTCGTGCTCGGCGGGGTGGTCCTGCTCGTGGCCCGGTGGAGGAACATCTGGGACGTCACCGGACGTGGAACCATCGTCATCAGCGTGCTGATCATATGCTTCGGGCTGCTGGTCGGTCACCTCCTCGGGGGGCCCGATCCACGCAAGCGCGGCGCGCTCGCGTCGGCGAATGTGTCGAGGCACCCCGGTGTCGCGCTCCTCCTCGCCTCGAGCGCGCTCCCGGAGCACGTGCCGGCGGTGACCGGCGCGGTCCTGCTCTACCTCATCGCCAGCATGGTCGTGCCGATTCCCTACGAGCGCTGGCTCAAGCGGACGGCGGCCGGGGGCGACCCACAGGCCGCCCCATAGCTCTCGCGCGCCAAGGGTCGGCGCGTCAACTTCACCGTCTGTTCAATCGGAGGAATGGGGAACCCCCGCCCCGGCCTCGCCCGCCATTTCCCGCGCCAGGAAGTAGTTGAGGCCCGTCCGGATGACGGCGATGGCGCCGAGCTTCCCGATCTGGTCCCAGGAGGGCGCGATTGCGGTGGAAAGGATGTCCGCCGCGAGCTGGAACTCGAGGGCGAGCGACAGGTAGCGGGCGAGCGTCAGACGCACCAAGCCGAAGGATTGCTCGCCGGGACCGGTGAGCCCTGAGGCAAGACCAACGATCCCCCGCACCCCGCCGATCGCGACGATGGCAGCCCCGACCGCCTCGAGCCCCAGGCGGAGCCACTGCACCGCCGCGAATACACCTTGCTCCACGGTTCCGAACACGGCGCGAAGCGTAGCATGCGCTGGGGCCGCCGCTGCGGGAAATGGAACTCGGGGCTAGACGTTGCGCCCTCGGCTGTAGCCCGGCCGACTCCAGCCCCAGGAACGTCCCACGCGACACGCCCTCGTCCTGCTCCTTTCCGTGCTCCCCGCGGCGCAGTCCCGCGCAGGCACCGTAGTCGACAAGGCAGATCCCATGATCGACGTCGTCACTGGGCGCGGGGTGGAACGTCCGCAAATCACGATCACCGACGGCCGCATCTTCGCGATTGGCGCACAGGGTGCCTGTGGTCAGTCATTCTTCCTCCGCCAGAGTGAGTGCCCGGTGGACAGATGGGCGGCCATTACGTCACCCTTCACCTGCGGGACGAGCAATTTAGAAGTTCTGGCCGAGGCCGAAGTACATCAAGGCGCCGGACTTCCCCACGGCCACCGTCAGGCGCACCCGGATTTCCTGTTCCTCCATCACCTTGTAGGTGACGCTCCCCCACCCGCTCGGGAGCCAGGGCTGGGACCAGAACTCGCCGAAGGTGGGGAAGACCTTCCCGGCACCCAGGCCGCCCTCGAGGCCGAGTCGCCACCAGAAGAGCCACCGGACCTCGGCCTGGGCGCCCAGCATCATCTTGTCCATGAATTCGCCCGCCGGGTACCCGGGGATGGTTCCGCGCGAACCGTAGTTCGCGTAACTCGCGAGCGGCAGGGCGCCGAACCCGAACTGGCCTAGGACCATGTAGGCAAGGACCACGCGTCTCCCTTCACCGAGCGGGAAGTACTGGGCAAACGTCGGCACGACCACAAGGTACTGTTGGTCGCTCTTCAGGCTCCCGTTCATGCGAAAGCCGAAGTCGAGACCGGACGACGCGAAGTACTGGTCGTTCCGGGTGTCGTACTGCGCGGCGATACCCAGGTTCAGCTGGCCGCTCCACTCGTTTCCGGCGCCGAGCGAGTCTAGAACCGCCTGGCCGACGGGGTCGGTAGCCTTGGCGCGGAAGGCCGTGTAGCCCACGATGACGCCGGCGTACAGGTGGCGCACGCCGACCTCGCGCAGCACCTGGGCGAACGCAATGGCGCCCGCCTGGCGGAAGTCGAACAGGGCGTTCGCGGTTGGGTTGCCGCCGATGCCGTGGAACTCCCGGTACAGGTCGAAGTAGCCTGCGGCGAGCACGACGCGCCAACGGTCCTGGTCGAGGAAGAGGCGAGCCGCCACTCCAAGTCCCCAACTGTAGCGCGTGCTCGCCTCGCCGAGTGGCGGCAGGACCGAGTACATCCCGGCCAGCGTGGCGAGCGAGGGGGGCGAGACGGCGTCCGTGGCCGAGGCCCGGAACATGAGCATCGGGATGACCATCACCCCGAGTCCCTGGTTCGGGTTGAAGAAGGGACCCGGAACCACCGCGAAGTTGGGCCCGCTCGATCCTGCGGGCGACGCATCCCCTGCGGCCCCCTTGTCCACGTCCCCAGGCGGCAGCGCGACCACAGCTTCTGCAGCCTCTCCCTGCGCTTCAGCGCCGAAGGTGCCGACGGGCCCGAGCGACAACGCGGTCGCGACGGCCCAGAGCGTTTGCCTCATCCTTCCCCTTGAGCGTTGGCGCCACCAGCGAAGGAAATCGACGCCGACGTCAATGAATGATTACCATGGCTGCCCCACGCCATGGGTTGCGCAGCCCCTCGGGCGGCGGGGCGGTCGCGTACGGCTTCCGCTCGCTCACTGGGCAGTGCACGCCATCGCCAGGCCGAAAGTACGGTACCGGCATGAGGGAGCCCAGCGCAGGAGAGGGGAGTGGGCGCGCCGTAGGCCGGCGCGCGGGGGTGACGCAACCCCAACGTGGAGACGATCACGACGAAGCGCGGGAAATCGGTCGCGCCGAGCGCGATCGATGGGATGGTCTCCCGAATTGACCTCCTCGACTGCCAGGCGCTTCTAGCTCGCGAGGAGCCGGAGGTGCTTCGGAGGTCCACGGACTCCCCGAACCCACTGGTAGCGGAGGCCGTCACACCGACAGGACGGGCGATCGGCGCTCTGTGTTAAAGCTACCCGCGTCCCTGCTCGGAACGGGGCGGCGGAGGCTCCCCATGCGAACCATCGCGCCGATCGTCGACTGGCTCCCCGCGTACCGACGCGCGTGGCTCTCGCGCGACCTGGTGGCGGGCGCCGCCGCCTGGGCCGTGCTGGTGCCGCTGGGGCTCGCCTACGCCGGGATCCTCGGCGTCGACCCGGTGATCGGCCTGTACTCGCTCCCGCTGCCGCTCGTCGCCTACGCCGTGTTCGGCGGCTCCCGCCTCTTCGTCGTGGGGCCCGACGCCGCCGTGGTCGTGCTTGCCTCGGCGACGCTGGCCGCCGTCGCTGGGGGGGGAGACCGCCTCTCCCTGATCTTCCCCCTGACGCTCCTCGTCGGCGCGCTGTACCTGGTGTTCTTCCTGCTCAAGGTCGGATGGATCGCGGACGTCGTACCGGATCCCGTCCTGAAGGGATTCGTGGAGGGCGCCATCTGGATCACCATCGTCAAGCAGATCCCGGCGCTGCTGGGGCTCCAGGTCGAGCTGCCGTCCGGCGGCTTCCTGGACAAGCTTGTCGCGATCGGGCGGGCCCTCCCGGAGACGCACGGAACGACCGCCGTCGTCGCACTGTCGAGCGTGGCGGCGCTCTGGCTGCTCCGGCGCTTCGTGCGCCGGCTACCCGGACCGCTCGTCGTGCTGGCGGTGTCGGTCGTGCTCGTTCGGCTTCTCGGCCTCGACCGCGCAGGAGTTGCCGTCGTCGGCGACGCAGGAGCGGAAGCACCACGCCTCGGGTTGCCCACGGCCCTGGACCTCGGCAAGCTCGTCGACCTCGTCCCGGGTGCCCTGGCGATCGTCGTCCTCGGGTATACGAAGAGCCTGGGGGCCCTCCGGAAGGCGCACGAGAAGGACCCGAAGGGCGGGCCGATGGACCCCGACCAGGAACTGCTCGCCCTGGGCGCCGCCAACCTCGCCGCCAGCCTGGGTGGCGGCTACGTGGTCGCCGGCTCGCTCACCGCCACGGCCGTCCGCATCGACGCGGGTGGCCGGACGCAGGTCGCGAGCCTCTTCGCCGCCCTGCTCGCCGCTCTCACGGCACTCCTGCTGCTGCCCCTCCTTGCACTCCTCCCGTACGCCACGCTCGCCGCCATCGTGGTCGTGGCCTTGGCCGGACTGTCGGACCCGGGCTACCTGCGCCGCCTATGGAAGGTCCGCCGCTACGAGTTCGCGGTGTGCCTCGCCGCCTTCGGCGGCGTCCTCGTGTTCGACATCATGCCCGGCGTGGTGATCGGTCTCGTCCTCGCCCTCTTCAAGCTCGCCCACGACATCCACGATCCGGTCGTTGCCGTGGTCGGGCGCAATCCGTCGGGCGCGTTCGTCGATCTCGACCAGAGGGGGAAGGCGGCCGAGATCCCGGGGATGCTCATCCTCCGGTGCTACGCCCCGCTCGTGTTCCTCAACGCGCGAGTGCTGACGAACCGGATGAAGAGCCTTGCCCTGGCGCGCGAGGGCCTGCAGGTCGTGGCGATCGATGCGACGGCATCGTCGGGGATCGACAGCACCGCCGCCGACGCGTTCCAGATCGCGCGGAACGAGCTCGCGGCGGCGGGAATCGCGCTGTGGCTCGTGAACGTCCGTGAGGAAGGCTGGAGGCTGGTGGTGGCCGCCCTGGAGGCGGCGGAAGCCCCGGTCCCGCCGACGTTCGAGTCGCTCGACGAGGCGGTGGCCCTGTTCGAGAAGTCCGGCGTCTCGGGCAGTTGACCACGTGGCGGGGGAGCCTGCGAAGCGGATCGCCGCCGGTGGTTCTCCACGCGCAGCCTGCGTCGGTTGGGTTCTCGGCGCGCGGTCGCGCGCGCATCGCCCGCGGCGACTCTCGCGGCGGCCATCGATCCGCGACCTAATGGGGCTCCCCTCCCTCTTCGAGGCCATCGGCCTGGAGGCCGAGCCGGTCGCGAGGTGGATGGCGGAAGCTCGCGCCGCGCTCGGGCCTCCCGCCGTGCCCGAGTACGACGCAACGAGCGGCGGTGGGGGCGGCGGAGGAGAGCCGCGCGACCAGTGATGCCGCCTGCCATGGACGGCCCAGCCCTCGGCGATCCGTTCCTGCGCAGATGACAACGTTACGTTTACATTGGCGCCGCTCCGGCCAAACGGAGCCATCGAAAGGTTCTCGGGGGACCCCGACGTCACCATCGACTGTAGCGCCAGAGTCTCCCCGGCCAACGAGGGGCGCAAATGGTTGCGCGCCCCAGGGCGACCGAGATACATTGTCTCTCATGGCCGCCACCACCACCATGGTTCATGTCCGGTTGAACGAGAAGGTCAAGGCGCGTGCCGAGAAGGCCCTCGGCGCCATGGGCCTCACCGTCTCCGATGCCGTCCGGGTCCTCCTCACTCGCGTCGCCGCGGAACAGGCGCTCCCTTTCGAAGTCAAGGTGCCCAACGCCAAGACCCGGGCGGCCATGGCGGAGGCGCGTCGAGGCGGGCTCAAGCGGTTCGCCTCCGTTGGCGACCTCATGGCCGACCTCAATGCGGACGATTGAGCGGACCAAGGCGTTCCACCGAGACTGGAAGAAGGTCGGCTCCGGAGTCCACGGCAAGCGGGCGAGCGGCCTGCTTCAGGCCGTAGTTGCGCTGCTGGTGGAGGACCGCCCTCTCCCCACCTCCAAACATGACCACCAACTCACCGGCGAGTGGGCCGACCACCGAGAATGCCACCTACGGCCAGACCTCCTGCTCATCTACCGGAAGCCGAACCCGGCGACCCTCCAGCTCGTCCGCCTCGGCTCGCATAGCGAGCTGTTCGGGTAGCGCTCCCCGCGCCAGGGCCGTCGCCGGAATCCGGATGGAGTTCGAGACCCTCAAAGTGGGCAACGCCCCGGCCTGGACCAGGCGGTACACCGTGGCCCGCGACACCCGGAGCCGGGCCGCAACTTCACGGACGGTCAGCAGCGGCCCCGCGGTGTCCCGCACCACTAATGCACCAAACGGCGTCGCAACCGGTGGAAGCGGTGCCACCGTATGCGAACCCGCGCCACCTGCGACCCCAGTGTTGTCCACGGGATACGAAGCCAGGTGACCCGGTACCATGCCGTGCGGATCGGCATTCGGCCCTTCGGGACCAAGGGGTCGCAGGTTCAAATCCTGTCTCCCCGACCATGTACAGCGCCGTGATTCCTCAGGAATCACGGCGCATCTTTTTTGGCGGACACCCTGTCCCGCACCACGAATGCACCAAACCAGCGCGGGATCGCCCGCCGTCGCCGCGCCAAGCCCGCGCGAAAACCCGCTTGAACATTGAGTTTCGCGGGCTGCTTCCGGCCGCGGTACCCCCGACCACTTGTGCCAAAGCCAAGGGGTCGCGGATCCTCGAAACTGAAGTGACTTCAAGGCGCTGGTCCCTGTTCGGGGAGGCGTAGGTGTTGGGGCTGCGGGCCCCAAATCGTGATCGCCGAGTCGATCCGGCCGCACGTCACCTCCGCCCCACCTGCCGCAAGTTCTTCCCTCCGGCGGCACGCTGGCAGATGACTGGAATCCATCTGGCGCGGTGATGGAGGCGGGTGCCCTCGTCCTTGCCTCCGGTGCGGTCGACGCGTTCTTCAGGATCGCGAGAGGAGCACCACCGCCGCAACGGCGAGGGCGACGGCCAGGAGTTTCCTGCGTGTGGGCTTCTCCATTCCAGACCCCAGCGAGATCAGGAGCGCCACGACGAAGCTCATGTTCGCGATGGGGATCACCACGCTGGCCTCCCCTCGATCCACCGCGAGCATCAGGCTGCTCACGATCAAGAACACGAACGCTCCCGAGACCACCGAGTAGAGCACCTTCTCTCGCGTCACACGGAGGCGCCGCTCCTTGGCGAGGGCGTAGGCGCCGCCCCCGAAGATCCAGCTTGCCGAGACGCACAGGAGGAGCGGTGCAGGCGCGACGTGCAGCAGCATCGCCTTGCGCGTCACCACTCCGTAGGCGGCTCGCAGCAGGGCTGCGGCGACCACGGCGCCGAGAAGGAGACCGCTGCGCTGCCCACGTGCACCCCCGCCGGACGGGCGGGTCAGCAGCAGGACCGCCAGGACGCCGACGGCAATTCCCGTACCCTTCAGCGCCGTGATCCGCTCGCCGAGGAACAGGTAGGCGAACACCACCACGGCGAGCGTGTTGAGTCGGTATACGGTCGAGCCGAGGCTCAGATCGACGTGCCCGAAGCTCTCGAGCAGGAGAATGTTCGAGAGGACGAGAAGCCCCCCGGCGACGATCCCGAAAGCCAGCACCGTTGAATCGAGAGCGATCGTGCTTCCGCGCCACCAAAGCACCAGGAGTTGGAGCGTGGTCCAGACGATTCCCACGCCGAGCATGAGCATCCCGCGCGAGCGATCCCGGATGGCGTAGCGCTTGAACGCCACATCGTTGAGGCCAGCGAAGACAAGGCTCAGCAGCGCGAAGCCGACGCCGGGTCCGGCCAGTTGCGACAAGATTTGAAGGTCGTCGGCCATCGCGGTGGGCGCGGATCATACGATCGACCCGAAGCCCGCGAGAAGGCGGGAGTCGCTCGAGGTGATGGTTGAGATCTTCAGCCCGGAGTTCCTGCCGGGCAAGAGCCCCTAGCCCCGGCCAATCCTCGGGTGAACCGACGTGGCTAATGCGCTTCCTTTCGGAGTTGCCGGGAACGGAGGTCGTCCTTGGTCCACTCGAATGGAAGCGCCTCCAGCGTTCCAGCCCGCCCGTTTCGCTCGGATCCGGCGAGCATATCGCCGAGGACGGCGGGGTGGGTGGCGTCGTCCTGGACGTCACCCATGGTGAGGCCGAAGGGATGCTCGATGAGGAGCGCCCGGGAGGGCTTGATACGCCGGGTGATGCTGGAGGAGAGGGTGAGGGACATCGTGCTCAATCCTTCCTCGTCGAGGATGCGCTGGACCGGTCCGACCGACTGGTTGCAGACAGGTCAAGCGCGGACGAGAAGCGCGAGGTCGACGTGGTTAGCCCGAAGGCGCCCGGCCACCTCCCTGGCGTTTTCCCGCAGCACGGTGGTCTCCGTGGCGTAGCCCACGAAGCGGTAGTTGTGGGGTGCGACGCCTCCTACCCGTCCCAGCGTCTCCAGGGAGCGAAGCGACCTGAGCGGGAAGACGACATCGATGTCCTCCATGGCGCGGCGCGTGTCCTAGCCCACGTGCGAGAGGGCGATCCGGGCCAGGTCGATGTCGCCAGGGAATTCCCGGTAGCTCGGGTCGCCCTCCTTCCGGCGCCGGAAGGGCTGCTGCTCGCCCGCGATGTACGCGCCAGCGGTGACGATGAGGGCCACGGTGGCCTTCGCGATCGTCGCCGGGAGCGGATTGACGTGGGACGGATCGTCGAACGATTCGAAGTCGAAGTCGGGAATGATCCGGGACCGGATGTAGTCCCGCTCGATGTCGGCGAAGGGCTTCACGAGTGGCACATCCGACTCGACACTCGACGAAAGCCCTGCATCTCTAGGCGATTGGGCTCGTACTAGCAAACCAAGCCCGCCGCGCGGAATCGCGACCCTTGGCGCTTGGCCAGAGGGGTCAAGGTGCAATGCGTTGCTGCAGCGGTCGCGGAGTGAGAAGGGAACGCGCGGTGCGACTCCCAGGCCAGATCTGGAATACAGGCAAGCACTGGCTCCTCGAGGCGCTCGGTTGACCCGTAGCCCTGTTGTAGCTACATTGGAACCATGCGCAAGGACGCCGTCTACCGGATGCGGGTTCCCAAGAGGACGCTGGCCGCCATCAAGCGGGTGGCCGCCGCCAGGGGCGAGGACGCTTCCGAGTGGGGGCGCAGCATCATCGAGATCGAGGTGCGCCGCGACCTCGCCGCCATACAACTCCGCGAACAGCTCCAGGCGGCGAAGCCGGGCAGCCTGACCGAGGACGAGGCCATGAGCCTCGTCAACCAGGCGAAGCGGGCCACGAGGGCAGGGTGATCCGAGCGGTCCTCGACTGCAACGTGGTGATCACCGCAGCGCTCTCTGCCGGGAAATGCTCCCAGTTGCTATCCCGAGCCCGGCAGCGCGACGGGTTCGAGCTGGTCTGGTCACCGCCCATTGTTGCCGAGTGTCTCCGGGTCATCGAGTACCCCAAGTTCACCGGGAAGTTCCGGACCGATCCTCGGGTCCTCGTCGAGCGGGCCATGGCGAGCGCCCACATGGTGGCGACGGACCTACTCCCGGCGATCGACGTCGTGAAAGCCGACCCGTCCGACAACGTCTACCTTGCGACGGCCCTGGCCGGCGGCGCCCGCTGGGTGGTCACCGGGAACACCAGGCACCTGGCCAGGCAGGACGGCTATGCGGGGCTCCGGGTCGTCGAGCCGGCCGCCTTCCTAGCGCAGTTGGACGCGCAGGGCTGAGGTCCTGGCTCGAACCGACGCGCCATCGGATCCGTGGACTCGTCACGGAGTGAGCGCGCCTGCCGGGATCCGGATGGAGTTCGAGATCCTCAAGACGGGAACGGCCCCGGCCTGGACCAAGTAACGTCCAGTTGAGTGGTGTACGGAGCTGGCCCCGAAGTTGAGAAGGGCGCCCACCGCGCCGGGACGGCCGGCGGCGGTGTCGGTCTCGTCGTCCCAGCTCTTCGTGGGCTGGGACCCATCCACGGACGACGTGGGCGTCGTCGGGTACGAGGTGCTTCGCGACGGCGTGCCGGTCGCCAAGGTGGCGACGACGCGGATGCGCGACCTCGGGCTCCCCGCCACCCGCGAGTTCTGCTACACGGTGCGCGCCATCGACGCCGCCGGCAATCGCTCCGAGGCCGGCGGGCTGGCCTGCGCCGTCACCGCCGACCCCTCCCAGCTCGCCTCGCCGTCCGATCTCCGGGTGGTGCGGGTGTCCGCCACGGAGGTCCTCCTCCAGTGGGAACCCTCGGAGGTGGAAGGGGTGACGTACGTCATCTACGCCGACGGGACGAAGCGCATCGGGCTCACCCGCTGGAACACCTACAACGCCTCCGGGCGGCTCGGCGCGCAGGCGAACTGCTACCGGGTGGCCGCGCAGGACGACAAGGGGCGCGAGTCGTCGAAGTCGAACGAGGTCTGCGCCCGGCTCTCCCCTGGCCAGGTCACGCATCGCTGAGCTGGACCGGGAGGTAGCGAAATGCTACCCTTGGGCCATGGGCCAACCCGTCAAGCTCTCCGATGCCCTCGTCCTCGACGCCCGCGTCGTCGCCAAGGCGGCCGAACGATCCATCGCCGGCCAGATCGAGTTCTGGGCGCGCGTCGGAAAGGCCGTGGAGGGAGTCCTCCGGGGCGATCAAGTGATGCGGCTCAAGCAGCGCGGCGAGGCCGCTCCGCTCTCCGAGGCGCTGCGGTCGGTCGACTCGAAGGCGGGGCGCGAGAGGGTGAAGGCGCAGCAGGCTGCACGCCCCTTCCCGCACTTCGAGCAGGCGCCCGGCAAGTCCGGCTTCCTCGTGAAGATAGACGCCGACGGGAAGCGCACCGTCGGCCGGTTCGTGAACCGCGAGTTCCGACCCGCCAGCCGCAAGTGACCTCGCCCTTCGACGCGCGCCCCATCGTCGTCGCCATCGCCGGGCCGAACGGCGCGGGCAAGACCACCTTCCACGAGGCGCACCTCCAGCCGGCCGGTCTGCGGTTCGTCAACGCCGACGACCTGGCCCGGGAACTGGATGTGGGCGCCTACGAGGCGGCCGAGGTCGCGAGCAGCCTGCGAGAGACGCTGCTGGAGCAGGGCGAGAGCTTCGTCTTCGAGACGGTCTTCTCCGACCCCGTGGGCGAGAAGGTGGCCTTCCTCGGGCGGGCTGGGGCGAAGGGCTACACCGTGGTCCTGTGCTTCATCGGCATCGATGGCCCGGAGGTGAGCGAGGAGCGCGTGGCGATGCGCGTCATCCAGGGCGGACACGACGTGCCCTCGAGGAAGCTCGAGGAGCGCTTCCCCCGGACGCTCAAGAACCTGGCGAGGGCGGTCCGCGACCTGCCGCACGTGCTGGTGTTCGACAACAATGACCTGGCGCGGCCGTTCCGCATGGTCGCCGGCTTCGAGAGGGGAGCCATGGTCGAGAAGCATCCGCCCATGCCCCGGTGGGTCCCGCGCGGACGGTGAACCCGTCGGTCGAGGAGCCGGGCCGCCTTGAGGCCGGCGTCGAAGCCGGGTGGCGGCAGCGGCGCTCCTCTACCCGCCGTGTCCCGATGCCCTCCCGAGCGCCACGACCTGGAACTCGAGCCGCCGCCGTCGATCGGTGTCGACGGGGAGCAACCCGATTCGCTCGAGTAGCTTTTCGTCCGCCAGATTGGGATGGCGGAGCGGATAGATATCCGCCTCCATCGTCTGTGCCAGGTCGGCGGGTGGGCTGGGCACGGAGCCGAGGAGCGCGGCGGCGCCGATGACGACGATCTCCGAGTCGCCCGAGATGGCGGCTGCGGCCCGGATGACGTGCTCGAGATCCTCACGCCGCATGGGTGGCGGTCCAGGCCTTCAGGAAGGCGAACCGCTCCGTCGGCGAGAGGATGCCGGCGAAGGGCGAGCACTGCCGAAGCGCCGCGGCACGCTCCGACTCCTCGACGGCGGCGGCGAGCACCTGCTCGAGCCCCTGCGCCATGAGCCGCTCCCACTCCGCGAGGTACGGCTCGGCGCGGCTCGGGTTGCCTGGGTCGCGCCACCGCTGGAGCGTCAGGCGCACCCGATCGAGGAGCGCCGGCTCCCGGCGAACCTTGGCGGCGATCAGCCGGTGCAATTCCAGGCTGCGCGCGTCGATCTCCTGATGGCTCCTCATGGCGGTGCCTTGATGCTCATGAGTCCAATCCTAGCGGAGGTTGCCGGGCGCCGCGATAGACTGCCGCTGACCCCATGCCGCGCCTCGACGCCAACCACCCGGTTGCCGCCGTCCTCAGCGGCCTGCTCGACCGCCTCCGCGTCCGGCGCGAGATCCCCCCGCTCTCCCCCGACGATCGGCTGGACGGCAAGCTCGCGCTCGTCACCGGGGGCGCCTCGGGTCTGGGCTTCGCCACCTCGGTGGACCTGGCCCGCCGGGGCGCCCGGGTGCTGCTCGCCGATCGCCGCGAACCGGAGCGCGCCCGGGACCGGGCCGTCGCCCTGGGCGTTCCCCCGGACCGGATCGTGCCGGTGCAGGTGGACCTCTCCGACCTCGACGCCGTCGATCGGCTGGCCGGGGACCTGGCCCGGCAGGGAACGCGCCTCGATCGGCTCGTCCTCAACGCCGCCATCGTTCCCACCGCCGCGCGCACCACGCCCCAGGGGCTCGACGAGATGTTCGTGGTGAACTACCTGTCCTCCTTCGCGCTGGTGACGCTGCTGCTGGAGAACGGCGTCCTGCCTCGCGACCGGCGCCCCGGCGACGTGCCGCGGGTCGTCGTCGTCTCCTCGGAGGCGCACCGCTGGAGCCAGGGCCTCCCGCCCGGCCGGCTCGACGCCCCGCGCGATGGCTCACCCCGGCGGGTGCTCGCCTGGTACGGAACCTACAAGCTCATGCTCACCACCTTCGCCTGGGAACTCGCCCGGCGGATGCAGGCCGACGGTGGCCCCCGGGTGGCGGTCCTGGCGCTCTGTCCAGGAGCGATGCGCACCGGGATCGCGCGCGAGCTTCCCGCGCCGCTCCGCGTCCCGCTCGACGGACTGATGCGCCTCCTCTTCCAGGACCCGTTCGTCGCCGACGAACCGGTGCTCCACCTCGCCTGCAGCCGGGCGCTCGAGGGGCGGACCGCGGTCTACCTGCACCGGATGGCGGTGAAGCAGGTGGACCCCCGCGCAGCGGACGAGGGCGCGGGGCGCGAACTCTGGGCGAGGAGCGAGGAGGTGCTGGCAGCCCCTACGACCGCTGCCGCGTCCCGCTCGCACTGCTCGTGACGGTCCCCCGGATCGGCGCGGCGGGGGTCCACCCCTCCGGGACGACGATCTCGGTTCCCAGCACCGAGAAGGCCGTCCGGGAGAAGCGGGTCGCGATCCTGCCGCTCACGTCGAACTGCAGATCCAGGGTGAGCCGGCCGTCCCGCACCGTGCCGCGCCCCGCGCGGAGCCTGGCATCGACGTGCCCGCGGGCGTCCGGGTGGCGAACGTCCACCGGGCAGGCGGCCGGCGTGGAGAACTCCAGGGCGCCGCTTCCGGAGCGGGTGGCGTCGAGGACGCAGGCGTACCCGCGCGACTCGATGCGCACCGAGACGTGCCCCTTCGTCCGGGCCGGTTCCAGCGTGACCCGCATCTCGCCGGGGTGATCCCCTGCCGGGAACGGCGCGACCTGGACGCGCGTGTTGCCGGAGAGGAGGAACACGGCGGCCAGGGCGACGGGGTTCACCCGGCCATTGTGCGCGTGCGCCCCGGCGGGGTCACGATTCCGGACGACGGTTGTCCGCTCCCCCCGCCCACCCGTCGCCGTTTCCCGACAACCCTCACTCGTAAACCCTTGAAATTCCCTGCCGTGCGGCTTGGCAGGCCAGATGCAGAACCTCCTCCCGTCTATCAACCTCGACGCAACCCAAGGAGAACACCATGAACCGCAAGACCCCCAGCATCATCGGCGCCGCAGTCGGTCTGGCTCTCTTCCTCGCCATCGCGCTTCTCCCCGCCCTCCTCTACGGCGGCTACGCGGGCGTGATGCTGGCCGGCGGGATCTTCGGGACGCCCGTTCAGCCCACCTTCCTCGTCCGCGCCCTGATCGTCTTCGGGATGGTGATGGGCGTCACGGGAGTCGGCGCGCTGTTCGCGGTCGGCGGAGCGGTCGCCGGCGCCGCGGTGGGCGTCCTCGCCGAGACCCCTGCCAAGAAGGCTGCTGCCCAGGCCAACAAGGCGTAAGCGAGAAGCCCCCCCCGGGCCAGGGGCCCGACGACACGAGAGGCTGGTCCGCGAGGGCCGGCCTCTTCGTGTATTCTCGCCTCCATGGAACGCACGAGAATCCAGCGCGCAGGCGTGGTCCTGTTTGCCTTGCTGAGCGTCGCCGCGACACCGGCGCCTTCCGCGACGCCCGACCGCACGGTGCTGCCCATCCCGGAGCCCACCTATCCGCCCATCACCATCCTCGACGCGCGCAATGCGACCCCGCCTCCGCGGTTCGAGGTGAAGGCGCCCGCCGGGGCGCCCAACGTCCTCATCATCCTCATCGACGACATGGGCTTCGGGATGCCGGGCGCATTCGGCGGGCCCATCCACACGCCGACCGCCGACACCCTGGCCAGCGGGGGGCTCCGCTACAACCAGTTTCACACCACGGCGCTCTGCTCGCCCACCCGCACCGCGCTCCTCTCCGGCCGGAATCACCACACCAACAACATGGGCTCCATCACCGAGACCGCCACCGCCTTCCCGGGGAACACGGGCGTGCGGCCGGACAGCGTGGCCCCGCTCGCCGAGATGCTGCGCCTGAACGGCTACAGCACGAGCTTCTTCGGGAAGAACCACGAGACGGCGACCTGGGAGATCAGCCCCTCCGGCCCGACCACCCGCTGGCCGAACCGCTCCGGCTTCGACGAGTTCTACGGGTTCATGGGGGGCGAGACCAACCAGTGGGCGCCGCTCGTCTACCACAACCTGGCGCCGGTCGAGGTCCCCCGGGACGGCAACTACCACTTCATGACGGACATGACCGACAAGGCCGTCGCCTGGATCGAGTTCCAGAAGTCGCTCACGCCCGACCGTCCCTTCTTCATGTACTTCGCGCCCGGCGCCACGCACGCGCCGCACCACGTCCCCAGGGAGTGGATCGCGAAGTACAAGGGCAAGTTCGACAAGGGATGGGACGTGATGCGGGAGGAGGTGCTGGCCCGCCAGATCAAGCTCGGCGTGGTCCCCCCCGGCACGAAGCTCGCCCCCAAGCCGGAGGCCATCAAGGACTGGGACAAGCTCACGGCGGAGGAGAGGAAGCTCTTCACCCGCCAGATGGAGGTCTACGCCGGGTTCGCCGAGATGGCCGACACCGAGATCGGCCGCCTCATCGACGCGCTCCAGTCGACGGGACAGCTCGACAACACGCTCGTCTTCTACATCCTGGGCGACAACGGCACGAGCGCCGAGGGCGGGATGAACGGCATGTTCAGCGAGATGTCGTACTTCAACGGCGTCGTGGAGACGGTGCCCGAGATCATGAAGCACTACGACGAGCTGGGCGGGCCCATGTCGTACCCTCACATGGCGGCGGGCTGGGCGGTGGCGGGCGACACGCCCTTCACCTGGACGAAGCAGGTGGCCTCCAACTTCGGCGGCACCCGCAACGGCATGGTCGTCCACTGGCCGAAGGGCATCAAGGCCAGGGGCGAGGTGCGCTCCCAGTTCCACCACGTCATCGACGTGGCGCCGACCATCCTCGAGGCCGCCGGCCTCCCCGAGCCAAAGAGTGTCAACGGAACCGTGCAGAAGCCCATCGAGGGCGTGAGCATGACCTACACCTTCGCCGACCCGAAGGCCGAGGGCCGGCACAAGGTCCAGTACTTCGAGATGTTCGGGAACCGGGCCATCTACGCGGACGGGTGGTTCGCGGGGACCATCCACAGGGCCCCCTGGGAGACGAAGCCGCGGGCCGCGCTCCAGGACGACCGGTGGGAGCTCTACGACACGCGCGACGACTTCAGCCTGACGAACGACCTGGCGGCGAGGAACCCGGCCAAGCTGAAGGAGCTCCAGGATCTCTTCATGAAGGAGGCCCCCCGTTACAACGTCCTTCCCATCGACGATCGGACCGTCGAACGGCTCGATGCCAAGCTGGTCGGACGGCCCGACCTGATGGGCGACCGCATGTCGCTCACCCTGCACGCGGGGATGACCGGGATGTCGGAGAACGCCTTCATCAACGTGAAGAACCGTTCCGTGACCATCACCGCGGATCTGGACGTCCCGAAGGGCGGCGCCAACGGCGTCATCCTGGCGCAGGGCGGACGGTTCGGCGGGTGGAGCCTGTACATGAAGGGCGGCAAGCCGCACTACACCTACAACTTCCTCGGAATGAAGCGGACCACCGTCGCCGCGGCGAAGCCGGTCCCGGCCGGCAAGGCCACCGTGAAGATGGACTTCGCCTACGACGGCGGCGGAGCCGGCAAGGGAGGGGTGGTGAGCCTCTTCGTGAACGGCAAGAAGGTGGGCGAGGGTAGGGTGGAGCGAACCCAGCCCGGGATCTTCTCCGTGGACGACGCCGCCGACGTGGGGCTGGACGAGGGGACGCCGGTGGTCGAGGACTACCAGCCGAGGAGCACGAAGTTCACGGGCGCCATCCGCAAGGTGGTGGTGGACGTGAAGGAGATGGGCGTGGGGGAGAAGGCCGCCGTGAAGAAGGCCGGCGCCGAGACCGCAAGGAAGGTCGAGGAGGCCAGGTGATGGCTTGCGTCCCGGATCGTCTCCGAAGTCCGCATCGCCCGGCGCGCGCCTTCCTGGCGATCTTCTGCGCCGCGTTGCTCGTCCCCTGGGAGGGCGCGCCCCTGGCCCAGCAGCCTGCCCCGGCCGACGCCGCCGATGCGCCCGCGCCGAAGCTCCCCCCGACCAGCTCGACTCCCTGGTCGCGCCCATCGCCCTCTACCCCGATCCCCTGCTTGCCCAGACGCTGGTGGCCTCGACCTACCCGCTCGAGATCATCCAACTCCAGCAGTGGCTCGCCAAGAACAAGGACCTGAAGGACAAGGCCCTGGAGGAGGCGGTCGCCAAGCAGCCCTGGGACCCGAGCATCCAGTCGATGGCGTCGATTCCCGAGGTCGTGAAGCGGCTCGGGGACGACATCCAGTGGACCACGGCGCTGGGGAACGCATTCCTCGACCAGCAGTCGGACGTCATGGACGCCGTCCAGCGCATGAGGGCGAAGGCGGAGGGAACCGGCGCGCTGAAGAGCTCCGAGCAGCAGACGGTGGAGACGAAGGTCATCGAGCAGAAGACCGTCATCATCGTGGAGCCCACCGACCCCCAGGTGATCTACGTCCCGACCTACAACCCGGTGTACGTCTACCCGCCGCCGATCTACCCGTATCCGCCGGTCTACTACCCGCCTCCCCCTGTCTATGGCGCCGCGCTGGTGGGCTTCACGGCCGGCGTCATGATCGGCGCGGCGGTGGGCGGTTCCTGCTGCGGCTGCCGCTGGGGGAGCAACAACGTCAACATCAACGTGAACAACAACTTCAACCGCAACGCCAACATCAACACCGGCGGGAACAACAACTGGAACCACAACTCCCAGCACCGCGGCGGCGCGCCCTACTCGAACAAGGCGACGGCCAGCAAGTACGGCGGCTCGACGCAGGGTGGTTCGCGGTCCGCCAGCGGCGGCGCCTCGGCGAGCACCCGCGCCGGCGGGGGAACGGGCGGGGGCGCGGGGGGGCCCAGCGCCAGCAGTCGGGCCAGCCCCGGTGGTGGGGGCGGGGGCGGTGGAGGATACGGAGGATCCAGCGCCAGCAGCCGCGCCAGCCCCAGTCCCAGCGGTGGATCCGGGAACTCCGGCGGTTTCGGGGGCGGGTCCGGGGGCTACAGCGGAAGCAGCGCCAAGGCGAGCAGCTCGAGGGGCGCATCCAGCATGTCGTACGGCGGCTCCAGGGGTGGTGGCGGCGGCCGAGGCGGCGGAGGGGGGCGGCGATGAGGACCATGAACGCGATCCTGGTGGCCTGCGCGGTGCTTCTCCCGCCGGCACTCGCCGTGTCCGCAGAGCCGGCCGCCAAGGCAGCGACCCCGGCCGGGCAGCGCACCTTCGACACCCCGAGGGCTGCGGCCGACGCGATCATCGCCGCCGCCGCGGACTACGACGTGCCGGCGCTGAAGGCGATCCTCGGCCCATCCGGCGTGGACCTCGTCGTCACCGAGGACGCCGTCCAGGACCGGAACCAGGGAGCGGCCTTCGCCGCGCGGGCCCGGGAGAAGAGCGAGATCGTCATCGACCCGAAGAAGCCGGACCGGGCCACCCTGGTCGTCGGGAACGAGGACTGGCCGTCGCCCATTCCCATCGTCCGCAAGGACGGCCGGTGGTCCTTCGACGCCAGGGCCGGGCGGACGGAGATCCTCAACCGGCGCATCGGCGGGAACGAGCTCGACGCCATCGGGATCTGCCGCGGCTTCGTGGACGCGCAGCGCGAGTACGCGTTCCAGAAGCGCGACGGGTCCGCCGTGAACCAGTACGCCCAGCGCATCGTCAGCACCCCCGGGAAGCAGGACGGCCTGGTGTGGCGCAACGCCGACGGGACGTGGGGAGGGCCGCTGGGCGAGGAGATCGCCGGAGTGATCGCCGAGGGGTACTCCGACCGCGCCCGGCCCTATCACGGCTATTACTTCAAGGTCCTGAAGGGGCAGGGGCCAGCCGCTCCACTCGGGCAGATGGACTTCGTGGTGAACGGCGCGATGATCGGCGGCTTCGCGCTGGTGGCGGCGCCGGCCGACTACCGGGTGACCGGCGTGAAGACCTTCATGGTCAGCCACGCCGGTGTGGTCTACGAGCAGGACCTCGGCCCGAAGTCCGTCGAGCGATTCCAGGCCATGGAGCGCTTCAATCCCGACAAGGCGTGGACCCCCGTGGTCGACCCGGACTGAAGCCTCAGGCGCCCACGAAGTAGGCCAGCACCGCGATCAAGGAGTACACGACGACGAGCTGCACGCCCTTGAACCAGTTCGACTTGCCGTCCCCGATCACCACCGCCGTGACGATCACGGAGATGAAGGTGATCACGACCAGCAGGCGCGGGAAGAGCAGCAGGAGCGGCCGGGGCGCGACCGCGTAGCTGAGGAGCACGAGGAGCGGCGCCACGAAGAGCGCGATCTGGATGCAGCTCCCGACCGCGATGCTCACGGCCAGGTCCATCCGGTTCGCGCGCCCCATCGCGATGGCCGAGCCGCTCTCCGCCGCCCCTCCGACGATGGCGAGGAAGACGAGCCCGACGAAAGCCTTGGAGAGGCCCAGCGACTCCCCGGTTCCCTCGGCGGCGCCGACCAGCACCTCGCTCATCCAGGCCGCCAGGACCGACGCGGCGGCCAGGGTGCCGAGCGCACGGGTCACGCTCCAGCGCGGGCCCTCCTCGCCGTGCCCCTCGTGACCGCCCTCGGCCGCGAAGAGGTGCTTGTGGGTCTTCAGCATGAAGAGCACGTAGAGTCCGTAGGTGGCGAGGAGGATGGTGGTCACCGCCAGGTTCAGCCGCCCCTCGGCCACGGGGGCCGACCCCTCCGAGACCGCGTGCAGGGCCGAGGGCACCGCCATGCTCGTGACCGCGAGCAGCATCATCGAGACGTAGGCGCGCGTGGCCTCGGGGCGGAACGACTGGTCGCGGTGCCGGAGCCCGCCCAGGAAGAAGGCCACGCCGAGGGCGAGCAGCAGGTTCGCGAGGATCGCGCCGACCAGCGACGCGATCACCATGTCGAAGAGGCCGGCCTTCAGGGCCACCACCCCGATGATGACCTCCGGCGCGTTTCCGAAGGTGCTGTTGAGCAGGCCCCCGACGGCCTCGCCCGTGTAGGTCGCGAGTTGCTCCGTGGCCCGCACGATCCAGTTCGCGATGGGGACGATGGCGAGCGCCGCCGCGAAGAAGACCAGGGGCGGGGTCGCGCCCGTGCGGTCGAGCACGACGGCCACGGGGACGAAGATCAGGAGCCAGTTCATCGAGACCTCCGAGGAATCGGGCCGAGGGTCATCCACCCAGGGCGATGGTGAGTCCGACCAGGCCTGCTCCCAGGACGACCATGGCGAGGCCGAGGAGCCAGGGCCGGGCCCCGGTCCACCTGGCCAGCCAGTAACCCGCCAGGAAGAGGCTCACCACCGCCACCCCGTTCGAGATCCGGAGGGCGCGCGGCGCCTCCTCGACGAGCAGGAAGGGGATGGTGGGCGGGAAGGTGGCCAGGACCACGAGGGCGCAGCTTCCCAGCGCGCCGCGCAGATCGGTCGCCGTGATGCCCGGACGGCCAGCCGGCTCGGGGAGGGTGCGGATCCGGGAGATCATCCGGTCCACGTCGGCCTCATCGGTGACCACCGACACCGCTTCCGGCAGGGCGGCCGAGAGGATGGCCCGGGCTGCCGCGGGCTCGGCGGCGCGGATCCCCCGGAGGACGAGCGCCCTCCTCGAACGCTCGGCCATCGAGGTGAAGACGTACATCACCCCGTCCACCAGCCCCCAGGCCACGTTGCAGGCGAGCGCGGCGACGAGCATCTGCCGCACCTCCTGCTGCCCGCCCTCGGCCACGCTCATGGCGCAGGTGAAGGTGAGCACCATGATGAGGCCGAAGATGATCTCGGAGAACCGATCCACCGGGTCGAGGGGGCTCTTCTGGTACTCGACGGCGACCCGGAGCGCCTGGGTCGCGTGCCCGCCGGGCGACGACGCAGTGGAGGAGGGGCTCATGGTGCGAGGAGTGTAGCCGCTGCCCGCGCGCCGTGACAGCATGTCGGCCATGATTCCGAAGACGACGACCCGCCATGCCGTCCTGGCTGCCGCGATCGCCGCCGCGATCGCCGCCGCGATCGCCGCCCCCCTCGCGGGCAGGGCCGGGGAGGGTGACGCGAACGGCGCGGCGAAGGAGGCGCTGACCTGGGAGTGGGGCCCGTCGATCCTGCTCTACCTCGTCCCCGGGGAGTCGGCGTTCCTCCAGCCGACACTCACAGTCGACCGCGGGCACCTCCACCTCGAGGCCCGTTACAACTACGAGGCCAGGGACGCCGGTTCGGCCTGGGTGGGCTGGAACCTCTCCTTCGGCGAGGAGTTGACGCTTGGTCTCACCCCCATGGTGGGCGGGGTCTTCGGCTCGATGAGGGGAATCGCCCCGGGGCTCACGCTCACGCTCGAATGGGGGCCGCTCGCCCTCTGGTCCCAGAGCGAGTACGTCTTCGACCTCGGCGACTCGACGCAGAGCTTCTTCTACGCCTGGACCGAGCTCAGCGTCACCGGCCCCGACTGGCTCCGGGTGGGGGTGGTGCTGCAGCGGACCCGCGCCTTCCGGACGACGACCGAGTTCCAGGGCGGCCCGCTCGTCGGGCTGTCCCTCTGGAAGCTCTCGGCAACCGCCTACCTCTTCGCGCCCGGCCAGGACGACCAGTTCGTGGTGGTGGCGCTGGCCGGGAGCTTCTAGGAGCCGCCCCCCGCTACTTCGTCGCCTTCTCCAGCGTGATGGCCACCGCCTCGACGTAGGTCGCGAGGAGCTTGTCGCCGACCTTGAGCTTATCGAGTTTCACCTTGGATCCGGCCTTCACCTTGTAGACGTTGCCTCCCGGACCCTCGATCGTCACCAGGCGCTTGGCGGAGTTGATCGCGGTCACGGTCACCGTGCCGCGCATCCCCTGGCCGGCCGTGCCCGCCGAGATCTGGCCCCGGTCGTCGCGGGTGGCGACCTCCACGTCCGTGGGAGGGACGAACTCCGTCCCGGCCGGCTGGAACTCCAGCGCGAGTCCCTGCTCGAAGTCGATCACGACGGTGTCGCCGACGGCGAACTTGTCGAGATTCTTCACCGCAGGTCCGACCTTCATCGTCTCCTTCCCGCCCATGTCGTGCTGCAGGGTCACGATGCGGGTGGGGACGTCGATCGCGTGGACGGTGGCGGTGATCTTCAACGTCCGCGTGGCCACTGCCTTCCCGGGCGTGCCGCTCTGCTTCATCTCGACCGGACGCCGGGTGGAGAGGGGCGGGGCCGCGGCCGGCTCAGGCGCCTGGGCGTGGGAGGAGACGGCGATCAGGATCGATGCGAGCGGGACCACGAGCTTCGAGTTCACTTGGAGTCTCCTTCGGGGATCGGGGGTGACGGGGGAGCGTCCTCCGGAGCGCGGTCGAGGTCGCCGACCCAGGCCACGAGCAGCGTCCAGGTGACGGCCAGCAGCACCGGACCGACGAAGAGCCCGACCACGCCGAAGGCCAGCACCCCGCCGATGACGCCGGACATGATGAGGAGCAGCGGGAGGTCGGCGCCCTTCCTGATGAGCACCGGGCGGACGAGGTTGTCGAGCGTCACGGCCAGGAGGGAGAAGATGAGCAGCACCGTTCCGCGCCAGGTCGCACCCGTCGAGTAGAGCCAGATGGTCGCCGGCGCAACCACCAGGAGCGGGCCGACCTGCGCGATGCAGAGGACGAGGACCACGGCGGTGAGCAGACCCGCGTGCGGCACCCCGGAGAGCGCGAGCCCCAGCCCGGCGAACAGGGTCTGGGCCAGGGCGGTGACCACGATCCCCAGCGCCACGGCCCGCACCGCCTTGGCAGCCAGCCGTCCCGAGCTCTCGCCCCGCTCCCCGGCCAGGCGGCGGAGGAAGCGGAGCACGCCCCGCCCCGCGGTCTCCCCGGAGGCGTAGAGGATGCCCGCCACGATCACCGTGAGCACGAGCTGGACGAGCGTGGTGCCGATTCCCCCCGCCCTGGCCGCGATCCAGGTCGCGGCCCCCTTCATGTAGGGCTGGAAACGGGCGAGGAGCGACTCGGGGCTCCCGGCCATTCCCTGCCACGCTGCAGCGACACGCTCGCCCACCAGCGGAATGCCGCCGAGCCAGGCCGGGGGTGGGGGAAGCCCGTCGGTGGCGAGGGAGTACGCGAGCTTGCCGACCCTCTCGGAGTTGTCGGCGATGGTGGAGATGCCGAGCCAGGTCGGGACCACGAGCACGGCGAGCAGGGCGAGGACCATCACGGCCACCGCCGGCCCCCGGCGCCCCCCGAGCCTCGCCTGGACCGCGACCAGGACGGGCCAGGTGGCGACGACGATCATGGTGGCCCAGACCACGGCCGCGGCGAAGGGCAGCATCACCCAGATGCAGGCGCCGATCATTGCTGCCAGAGCCAGGACACCCAGGGTGATGCGGGGGAGGTCGTACGAAGGCGGCGAGACGTTCACGGGATGTCCTTGGAGGGTCGGTCAGCGCGACCTGGACCAGCCCACCCAGGCCTCGTCGTGGACGCGGACATCGGGGAAGCCGAGGTAGCGGAGGATGAAGAAGGCATCGGTGGCGGCGAGGCCGGTGTCACAGGTGGTGATGACGGTCCTGTCCGGGGTGATCCCGCGTGTCCGGAGCATCCACAGGAGCTCCCTGGGCGGCTTCAGCTTGCCATTGTCCATGATGAGCGCGCCGAGCGGTAGGCTGATCGAGCCCGGGATGGCGCCGGCCCGGGAGGCCTTCTCGTGCTTCGTCTCGCCCAGGACCCGGTGGATGGCGCGGGCGTCCACGACCACCACCTTCGGCCTGCCGAGGAGAGCGGCCAGCTCGGCCCCGCTCACCACGAAGTCCGGCCGGGCGGCCCCCCGGAAGATGCGCGGCTTCGGGGCGAGGGGAGCCGTGCCCGCATGGAAGCCTGCCGCGTGCCAGCCCTCGATGCCGCCGTCGAGGTAGGAGACGTTCGAGGCGCCGGCCCACTGCAGCACCGCGAGGAGAGCGGTCGCCGTCAGCCCGGACTGGTCGTAGACGACCACGTGATCCTCGGCGGCGATTCCGGCGCGGCCGAGGATGGCCGCCACCTTCTCGTGCTCCACCAGCGTGAAGGGCCGCTCCGCGTCGGCGCCGGTGCGCAGGCCGCTCGTCAGGGGGTCGAGCCAGACGGCCCCCTCGACGTGCCCCTTGTCGTAGGCGTCCTTGCCGCGGGCGTCCACGACCACGACCCCCTTCTTCCCCAGGTTCTCGTGCAGCCACCGGGCGTCCACCACCATCCCGGTCCGGACCTTGCTCGTGTCCACCGAGAGCGGCTGGGTCCGCTCGAGGCGCTTCGGCACCTTGCCGTCGGGGACGACCACCTTCCGGTTGGCCTGCTTCTCGAAGTCCTGGACGTCGGCGCCCGCCAGGAAGAGCGCCCGGTTCCCGTGGCAGTTGTTGCAGCTTGCCGACTGCCAGGTGCGCCGCTGGACGTTGTGCGGCGAGGCCCGCTTCCAGGTGGGGACGTTCCCGAAGCCGGTGAAGAGGTCCTTGCCGTAGAAGTCGAACATCTCGGGGTAGGCCGGGACGTGGCGGACCAGCTCGTAGCGGACCCCGGATCCGCCTGCGTTCGTCCCCGCTGCGAGCCCGATCTTGAAGGACTCCACCTCGAGCCGGTTCTGGAAGTAGGCCGTCCCCTCGGCATCCTTGCCCACGTGGCAGCCCCAGCAGTTGACGTAGGTCTGGGAGTGGCACACCTGGCACTGCACCTTCCCCAGGTGGATGGCGTGATCCCGGACCGACCCGTACTGCAGGTCCTCGTGACAGCCGGTGCAGCGCGCGGCCTCGGCGAGCTGGTACCGGCCAGGGAGCCCCGGGGGGGCCGCCGCGTGCATCTCCCTGGCCCCGTGGCAGGAGGTGCAGTCCATCGCCCTGGCCGCGTGGACGTCCCCCAGGCCGCGCTCGCCGAAGAACTCGCTGCCCACGCGGCTCCCGTGGCAGGCGGTGCACTGCTCGATGGGGTCCGGACGCTTCCGGAAGGTGTGCCCCTCGACGAATCCCCTCCCGGCGAACCCGGGGCGGCTCACGTGACAGCCGCCGCAACTGGTGTGGCAGGCCGAGCAGTGGTTCCGGCGCGCCTCGTCCGCGTGCCGCCACTTCCCCTGGCTCGCCCGCTTCCCGAGCACCCGGGGGAAGGTGGAGAGCGTGGCGTGCAGCGAGTCCTTTGCCGTGGCCACGATCTCGCCGTGGCAGTCGCCGCAGGCCTTCCCGGGGCTGGTCACGGAAGGGACGGGGACGAAGCCTGCGTGTGCGGCGCCCTTGTCGAGGCTGGCCGGATCGCCGCCGTGGCAGCCCTCGCAGGCCAGCGCACCGTGGGTGGTGGCCAGAAACTCCTTCGAGACCAGGACCTTCGCCTGTGGCTCCAACGGAGCCACCGAGCCGCCTCAACCGGCGCCCGACTGCAGCGCCGATTTCCTTGCGGTGGACACGGCGAGGTTCCGGGCGAGCATGGCCTCGTCCAGGTGGCAGGTGACGCATCCGGACGGCTCGGCGGCCCGCGAATCCATCGGGACGCCGGCGGCGAGCAGGCCGGAAAACGCGCTCGCCACTGCCGCGACGGCCCTGAATCCCTGCGACATGTCCCCCTCCTGGTGATGATCCCGACGACAGGAAGACACGCTGCGTCAATCCGAGTCTTGACCCCCGACAGGCCGACCCATGTGGGATAGGATGCGCCCCAGCATCGGAATCCACTTCCCTGGGTGCTCCTGGAACTGATCGGCAGTGGCGCGCGACCCCACCATCCAGAGGATGCTCCTCCGGCGGGTGGGGGTCGCCACGCTGCTGGTCTCGGCCGTCGCGGCCGCGCTGGTCGGCGCCCGCGAGGCGGGGCGCACCGAGCAGCTCGTGCTGGAGCGCGCGGTGCAGGGCGCGGCGATGATGAACCTCGCCCTGATGCCCCAGCTCGACGCGGGGCTCTCCGACGGACCCGCCGTCCAGCGCATCCTCGATCGGCTGTCCGCGTCGCGGGCCGGAGCGGCCAGCGGGCGCTTCGTCACCGTGGCCATCCGGGACCCCTCCGGACTGGAGGTGGCGCGCATCACGACGGCGGACCGGCCGGCGGGAGGGCAGGGGCTCCTCCCGGTCGAGGTCCCGCTCCACGACTCCACCGGTCGCGTGGCCGGGAAGGTGGCCGCATGGTTCGAGGTCTCGGAGGAGGCGCGCGCCGAGGCGCGGCGCCGCCTGGCGGGAGCCATCGCGCTGGCGGTGGCGATCGTCCTCGCCACCGCGGCCATCCTCCACCCCATCGTGGCCCGCCTGCTGCGCAGGCTCGAGACCCTCTCCCTGAGCCTGCTCGACGCCAACCTCGAGACCCTCGGCGTCCTGGGAAGCGCCATCGCCAAGCGCGACAGCGACACCGACGCCCACAACTTCCGGGTCACGGCCTACGCCGCCCGCCTCGGCGAGGCGGCGGGCCTGCGCGGGGACGGCATGCGGGCGCTCCTCAAGGGCGCCTTCCTCCACGACGTGGGAAAGCTGGGCATCCGCGACGCGGTCCTGCTCAAGCCGGGGAAGCTCGACGCCGCCGAGTTCGGCGAGATGAAGCGGCACGTCGCCCACGGGCTCGACATCATCGACCGCTCGGGCTGGCTGCGCGACGCCAGGCCGGTGGTGGGGCACCACCACGAGAAGTGGGACGGATCGGGCTACGGGGGCGGCCTCGGCGGCGACGCGATCCCCCTCCCGGCCCGCGTCTTCGCGGTGGCCGACGTCTTCGACGCGCTCACCTCGCGACGCCCCTACAAGGAGCCGATGTCGGTCGAGGAGGCCATGGCCATCGTCGAGAAGGGGCGCGGCAGCCACTTCGACCCGCAGGTTCTCGACCTCTTCGCCGGGATGGCGAAGGAGCTTTATCTGAGGTTCGCCTGCGACGAGGGGGAGGCGGCGCACGCCGAGGTGAAGGCGCTCCAGGAACGGCACTTCCGCGGGGAACTGGGCGCGCTCCTCTGACGCGTCACCCTCCGATGAGCCGCGAGGCCTCGTCGATCCGGGCGGCCAGCGACTGGTAGTCGCGCACCACCGGATACTGGGGGAAGGCGTCCACGACGTTCTGGGGCGGCCGGAAGAGGATGCCGGCGTGGGCCTCCGCGAGCATGGCGGTGTCGTTGTACGAGTCCCCCGCCGCGATGACCCGGAAGTTCAGGTCCTTGAAGGCCTTCACGGCGGCCCGCTTCTGGTCGGGCAGGCGCAGGTGGTAGGCCGACACGAAGCCCGCCGCGTCGGTCTCCAGCCGGTGGCAGAAGAGCGTCGGCATGCCCAGCTGCTCCATGAGCGGCATGGCGAACTCGTAGAAGGTGTCGGAGAGGATGACGACCTGGTAGCGCCGGCGCAGGTCGTCGAGGAACTGCCGGGCTCCCGCCTCCGGGCCCATCCCGGCGATGACCTTCTGGATGTCCGGGAGCCCGAGCCGGTGCAGCCGGAGCAGCTGGAGCCGCCCGCGCATGAGCTTGTCGTAGTCGGGCTCGTCGCGGGTGGTGCGGCGCAGCTCCGCGATGCCGGTGCGGTCGGAGAACGCGATCCAGATCTCCGGGACGAGGACCCCTTCGAGGTCGAGGCAGACGATCTGCACGTGGCGATCTCCCTGGTCAGGGCTCGATGCGCGAACCCAGGAGGAGGAGGAACTGGCGCATCCACTCGGGGTGGGCCGGCCAGGCCGGGGCCGTGACCAGGTGGCCGTCGGTCAGGGCGTTGGAGGCCGTCTCGTTCACCGCGCCGAAGCGGGCCCCGGCCGCGGTGCACTCCGGACCGCAGGCGGGGTAGGCGATGGCGTTCCGGCCCTTCAGGACGCCGGCGGCGGCGAGGATCTGCGGTCCGTGGCAGATGGCGGCGATGGGCTTCCTGGCCCCGTCGAACTCCTGGACGAGCTCGATCACCCTGGGGTTCAGGCGGAGGTACTCGGGTGCGCGACCGCCGGGGATGACCAGCGCGTCGAAGTCGGCGGCGCGCGCCGTCTCGAAGGAGGCGTTGATGCCGAACCGGTGCCCGGTCAGCTCGACGTAGGTCTGATCGCCGACGAAGTCGTGGACGGCCGTCTTCACGGTGTCGCCCGGCTTCTTTCCCGGACAGACGGTATGGACGGAGTGGCCCACCATGGTGAGGATCTGGAACGGGACCATGGCCTCGTAGTCCTCGACGAAGTCGCCGACCAGCATCAAAATCTTCTTCGCGGCCATTGCCTGCTCCTCGGGCGTTTTGCAGCCCGTGCGTCGAGAGATGTCACGATCTTCCTTGCCCCTCGTCTTATACACCGGGCGTCGGTGTGCGCGGATGTTCCCCGTTGACGAGGACCCCGTCCGGATCGTCTTCTCCTCCCATGGCGAACGTCCTCATCGTCGACGACGACGCGCTGATCCTGGAACTGCTGTCCCAGACGCTGAAGCGGGCCGGGTTCACCACCACCTGCCACTCGAGCCCCCTGGAGGCCCTCTCCGCGGTCGAGCTCGAGCGGCCCGACGTCATCATCGCCGACTTCGTCATGCCCGAGATGAACGGCATCGCCTTCCTGGAGATGTCGATCGCCCGAAGCCCCGGGTCGGCCCGCATCCTCTGCACCGGCCATGCGGACTCCGACGTCGTCATGCATGCGGTCAACGCGGGGCAGGTGAACCGCATCATCGAGAAGCCACCCAGCGAGGTGGAACTGGTCTCGGCGGTGACCCAGGCGGCCGACACCGTGGCGCTCCGGCGGAGGAACGAGGAGCTCGCGGAGCAGCTCCGGCGCCAGAACCTCCACCTGGAGGAGATCGTCCGGGAGCGCACCGAGGCCCTGCTGCAGGGCTTCGTGGGGTCGCTGGACGCCCGGGACTCCGGCACGCGGACGCACTCCCAGCGGGTGGCGCGCTACGCGCGGCGCCTGGCCCTCCAGATGGGCATCGCCGAGCCCGATCTCGGAGTCATCGAGCGCGGCTCGCTGCTTCACGACATCGGGAAGATCGCCGTCCCCGACCGGATCCTGCTCAAGGACGGGCCCCTCTCCGGCGAGGAATGGGTTCAGATGCGCGAGCACCCCCGGCGCGGGTGGGCGCTGCTCCAGGGGGTGGACTACCTGCGCGAGGCCTCCAGGGTCGTGCTCCAGCACCACGAGCGCTGGGACGGGGCGGGGTACCCCTCGGGCGTCTCCGGGGACGCCATCGACATCGGCGCCCGCGTGTTCCAGGTGGTGGACGCCTACGACGCCATCACCACCGACCGCCCCTATCACCGGGCCAGGCCCCACGAGGAGGCCTGCGGGGAGATCGCGAGGGCCAGCCGGACGCAGTTCGACCCGGCGGTGGTGGCGGCCTTCCTGCTGGTGCGCCTGGAGGACTGGAGGCAGATCCGCGCCCGGGTCGAGGCGGCGGCCGCGCGGGATCAGGGCGATCCGCTCCCGAGCACCTCGGGGTAGAGCTTCCGCCAGAATGCGCAGTGGTGCGCCGCTCCGGCATCAGGGGCGCTTGCCAGATCGACAATTCACCCGGAGCGGAACGATGGGTCCATGGTCGTATGAGGGGCCCTGCGCACCTTCGCGGCGTTAGGATCACCTTCCCCTCGATCTGGAGAAAGCGCTCTTGGCGGCGATCCTCGACACCCTTCCGTTCCGGGACGAGCTGCTCAGCATCGAGCGGCTGGAGGAGCGCGCCCGCGCGCTCGCCGCCCGGTTCACGGTGGATCCCCACCGGCGCAAGGCCCGGAGCGTCTTCCCTCGCTTCGACGACAACGCCCAGGTCCTGCGGCAGGCCTACCGTGCCCTCGCCGCCGACGTGCACCAGGGGAAGTTCATCACCCCGGCGGGAGAGTGGCTCCTCGACAACTACCACCTGGTGGACTCGGAGATCCGCGTGGTCCGGCAGAACCTCCCGCGCGGCTACTACCGGGAGCTGCCCAAGCTCGCGGCCCGCGACCTGGCGGGCAACGCCCGGGTCTACGCCCTCGCCGTCGAGCTGATCCGCCACAGCGACAGCCGCCTCGATCGGCAGCAGCTGGCCCGTTTCCTCGACGGCTTCCAGACCGTCGCCCCGCTGACCATCGGCGAGCTCTGGGCCTGGCCCAGCATGCTGAAGCTCGCACTCATCGAGAACCTGAGGCGGCTCGCCGACCAGACGATGGACGCCCGTGCGGCGCGGCGGGCCGCCGACGGCTACGTGGCCCGGATCGACGCGGCGGGGAAGGGGGCCGTGCCACCGCTTCCCCGCTCGCTCCACGCCGCACACGTGGTGCAGCTGATGCACCGCGTCCGGGAGTATGGTCCGCGCCTCTCTGCCCTCCGCCGCGAGCTGGATGCGCACGTGGCCCAGGGGGGCCACACGGCCGAGGAGGCCATCCGCAGCGAGCACCAGCGCGAGGCCGCCACCCAGGTGTCGGTGGCGAACGCCATCACCAGCCTCCGGCTCTGCGCCGAGATCGACTGGCCGCAGTTCGTGGAATCGGTGAGCCTGGTGGAGCGCGTCCTGCAGCGGGACCCCGCCGGGGTGCATGGCCGGATGGAGTTCCTGAGCCGGGATCGCTATCGCCAGGCCGTCGAGGAGCTCGCCGAGCCCTCCGGGGAGGCCCAGGTGCGCGTGGCCCTTCGCGCCGTGGAGAGCGCGCGCGAGGTGGCCGAGGTGGAGGGGCCCGGCGCACGCGCCGCCCACGTCGGCCACCACCTCATCGGGAAGGGGCGGCGGGGACTCGAGTCCGACGTGGCCTGGCGCCCGGGCTTCGCAAAGGGACTTCGCCGCCTCGCCTTCTCGCACGCCCCGTTCCTCTACCTGGCGGCGATCACCATCGCCACCGCCGGGCTGGTCGCCGCAGGGGTCGCCTACGCCCGAATGGAGCACGGCACCCTCCGGGGCCAGGTCGCCGTGGCGCTCCTGCTGCTCCTGCCGGCGAGCGAGCTCGCCATCGCCTTCGTCCAGCGCCTGGCCGCCCACCTGGCCCCTCCGCGGCGCCTTCCACGCCTCGACTTCGAGGCAGGGATTCCCGACGAGGCGCGGACCCTGGTGGTCGTGCCCACGCTCCTCTCCAGCGTGGCGGGGGTCGACGAGCTGCTCGGGCACGTCGAGGTACTGGCCCTCGGAAACCTCGACCCGCGCATCCACTTCGCCATCCTGGGAGACTTCACCGACGCCGAGGCGCGGGAGATGCCCGGCGACGAGTCCATCCTCGACACTGCGCGCCTGGGCGTCGAGGCGCTGAACGCCCGGCTCTCGGAGGGGCGAGGGGACCGGTTCTTCCTGCTCCACCGCACGCGGCAGTGGAACCCGGGTGAGGGTGTGTGGATGGGGTGGGAGCGGAAGCGCGGAAAGCTCGAGGAGCTGAACCGGCTCCTGCGCGGCGCCACCGACACGAGCTTCGCGGTGCAGGTCGGCGCGACGGCCATCCTCCCGGCGGTGCGCTACTGCATCACGCTCGACACCGACACCCGTCTGCCGCGGGACGCCGCACGGAAGCTCATCGGGATCATCGCCCACCCGCTCAACAGGCCCCGCTTCGACGCGGCCAGCGGCAGGGTGACCGAGGGGTACGGGATCCTGCAACCCAGGGTCAGCGTGGCCACGTCGAGCGCGGCGGGCTCACGCTTCGCCCGGATCTTCGCTGGCCAGACCACGGTGGATCCCTACACGACCGCGGTCTCGGACACCTACCAGGACCTCTTCGGCGAGGGGACCTTCACCGGCAAGGGGCTGTACGACGTGGACGCCTTCGCCGCCGCGCTGACCGGCCGGGTTCCCGACAACGCGCTCCTCTCGCACGATCTCTTCGAGGGGCTGCACGCGCGAGCGGCCCTGGTCACCGACGTGGAGGTGGTGGACGACTACCCCTCGAGCGTCCTCACCCATGCGCGCCGGCAGCACCGGTGGGCCCGCGGCGACTGGCAGATCCTGGCCTGGCTCTTCCCCTTCGTTCCCACCCGCAGGGGGCTGCAACGCAACCACCTCCCCATCCTCTCGCGGTGGAAGATCCTCGACAACCTGCGGCGCAGCCTGCTCGCGCCGGCGACCGTGGCCCTCCTGCTCGCCGCGTGGACGATCCTGCCTGGGAGCCCTGCGGTCTGGACGGTGCTGGTCGTCCTGGCCACCGCCTTCCCGCTCCTGCCGCTGGCGTTCGAGGCCATCGCCGGTCCAACGCCGCAGCAGCCGTGGCGGGCCTTCGTTCGCGGGCTCCGGGAGGACGCCGGGGGCGGGCTGGCGCGCGTCCTGCTCCAGCTCGCCTTCCTCGCCAACCAGGCCCACGAGATGCTGCACGCCATCCAGATCACCCTGGTCCGGCTCGTGTTCACGCGGCGGAGGCTGCTCGAGTGGGAGACGGCGGCGGCGAGCGCGGCCCGCGGGGCGGCGGGCCCGGGAGGCGCCGGAGCGCGCCCGTTCTGGGTCGAGATGGCGGCCAGCCCGGTCATCGCCGGCGCCGGACTCCTCGGGGTCATGGCCTTCCGACCGTCCGCGCTCTGGGCCGCGGCGCCGGTCCTCGGGCTCTGGGCCGTCGCGCCGTTCATCGCCCATGGCCTGAGCCGTGTCGCTCCCCGGCGCGCCCTGGGCGCCGAGGACCGCGCCTTCCTCCTCGCCGTTGCGCGCAAGACCTGGGGATGGTTCGACGCCTTCATGGGCGTGGAGGACCACGGCCTGCCTCCCGACAACTTCCAGGAGGTCCCCGATCCGAAGGTTGCGCACCGGACCTCGCCGACCAACATCGGCATGGGCCTGCTCTCCATCCTGTCCGCCCACGACCTCGGCTTCATCGAGACGGCGGAGCTCGTCGAGCGGGTCGACGCGGCGCTCACCACGGTGGAGGGGCTGGAGCGGCTCGAGGGGCATCTCTACAACTGGTACGACACGGTGAGCCTGGCGCCGCTCGAGCCCCGCTACGTCTCCACGGTCGACAGCGGCAACCTGGCGGGAGCGCTCGTCGCGCTCGCCGAGGGGCTCCGTGAGCTGCCTCCGTCGGATGGGCTGGCGGCGCTCGCGACGCGTTCCTCCGCCCTCGCCTACGGGATGGACTTCCGGTTCCTCTACGACCTGCGGCGCAGGCTCCTGTCGATCGGGTACCGCGCCGCGGACGCCGACGGGCCGGGGGAGCTCGACGCCTCCCACTACGACCTGCTCGCCTCGGAGGCCCGGCTGGCCAGCTTCTTCGCCATCGCCAAGGGCGACCTGCCGGAGCTGCACTGGTTCCGGCTCGGTCGCACGGTCACCGGCGTCCACGGCGTGCCCACGCTGCTCTCCTGGAGCGGGACGATGTTCGAGTACCTGATGCCGCTCCTGCTCATGCGGAGCTACCCGGGCACGCTGCTGGAGGAGAGCTGCCGGGCGGCGGTCCGGCGCCAGAGGGACTACGCCGTGGAGCGGGGAGTCCCGTGGGGGATCTCCGAGTCGGCCTACGACCTCGTCGACCGCCACGAGAACTACCAGTACAAGGCCTTCGGCGTGCCCGGGCTGGGACTCAAGCGCGGACTGGGGGACGAGCTGGTGGTCGCCCCCTATGCGGCCGCGCTGGCCACCCTCGTCGACCCGGAGGCCGCCGTGCGGAACCTGCGCCGGCTCACGGCCGAGGGGCTCGAGGGCGCCCACGGCTACTTCGACGCCGTGGACTTCACGCGGCGTCGCAGCGACGACCCCGGGGCTCCGGTTCCCGAGAAGGGCCCGGTCGAGGGAGCGATCGTCCGCACCTACCTGGCCCACCACCAGGGGATGACCCTGACGGCGATCGCCAATGCACTGCAGGGAAACCGGATGGTGGAGCGCTTCCACGCCGACCCGCGGGTCCGGGCCACCGAGCTGCTCCTCCAGGAGAAGGCTCCCCGGCACGCCCCGTTCGCCCGGCCCCGTCCGGACGAGGCCACGACCCGGGCGCCGCCGGTGCCCCCCGTGGAGGTCCGCCGCTTCCGCTCGGCCCACACTCCCTACCCGCACGCCCAGTTCCTCTCCAACGGAAACTACACCGCGGTGGTGACCAACGCGGGCGGAGGCTCGAGCTTCTGCCGGGGACGGGCCGTGACCCGATCGCGCCTGGACGCCACCTGCGACCCGGGAAGCCAGTTCCTCTACCTGCGTGACGTGCGCAGCGGCCGGGTGTGGTCGGCCACCCAGCACCCCACCCCGGGAGAGGCCGAGGACTACCTCGTGACCTTTGCGGTGGAGCGGGCCACCTTCCACAGGCGAGAGGACGAGATCGGAACACGGCTCGACATCGCCGTTTCCCCGGAGGACGACGTGGAGGTCCGGCGCCTGGTGGTGACGAACCACAGCGACCGCGTCCGCGAGATCGAGGTGACGAGCTACGCCGAGATCGTGCTGGGACCGGCAGCCGACGACCTGGCCCATCCCTCCTTCGGAAAGCTCTTCGTGGAGTCGGAGTACGTCGCCGGGAGCGCCGCGCTCCTCTGCCATCGCCGGCCGCGCGCGCCCGACGACGCACCCGCCTGGGGGCTGCACGTCATCAGCCAGGAGGGCAGGACGCAGGGGCCCGTGGAGTGGGAGACCGATCGGGCCCGGTTCCTCGGACGGGGACGCAGTCCCCGGGACCCGCAGGCGCTCGACGGACGGTCGTTGACCGGCACCACCGGCGTCCTGCTCGACCCGATCGTCAGCCTGCGGCAGCGCATCCGGCTCGCCCCGGGCGGCGTGGCCAGGATGTCCTTCGCCACCGGGATGACCGGGAGCCGGGAGACGGCGCTCGCGCTGGCCCAGCGCTACAGGGATCCCAGCGCCACGGCCCGGACCTTCGCGCTCGCCTCGGCGCACGCGCGGAGCACGCTCCGCCACCTCGGGATCTCGGCCGACGAGGCCCTGGTGTTCGAGCGCCTGGCCTCGCGCGTGCTGCGGAGCGATGCCTCGCTGCGCGCGCCCTCCGAGCTCCTGGCCCGCACCACCCTCGGGCAGGCCGGGCTCTGGCCGCACGGCATCTCCGGCGACCTGCCCATCCTGCTCGCACGGGTGGTGACGGCGGACGGGCTCTCGCTGGTGCGGCAGGTCCTGCAGGCACAGGAGTACTGGCGGCTGAAGGGGCTCCAGGCCGACGTGGTGATCCTGAACGAGCACCCCACGAGCTACCTCGACGAGGCCCACGGCGCGCTGACCGCGCTGCTCGACGACGGCCCGTGGAGGGCCTGGAAGGACCGTCCGGGCGGGGTGTACCTCCTCCGGCGCGACCGCATGCCCGACGCCGAGCACCTGCTGCTGACCACTGTGGCGCGGGCCATCGTCAGCGACGACCGGGGCGAGCTGGCACGGCAGCTCGACCGGCCCACCCCGCCCTGGACCGAGCCGCCCGCCCAGGTCATCGCCCCGGCGCCGGCCGCGCAGCTCGCGCCCGCGCCGGTTCCGCCGCTCGCCCTGGCCAACGGGCTCGGCGGGTTCGCCGATCAGGGGCGCGCGTACGTCGTGGTCCTGGAGGGCGCGGAGGAGACCCCGTCACCGTGGGTGAACGTCATCGCCAATCCGGGCTTCGGGACCATCGTCTCGGCCTCGGGATCGGCCTTCACCTGGTCCATGAACAGCCGCGAGAACCGGCTCACCCCCTTCGCCAACGACCCGGTGACCGACCCGACCGGCGAGGCCATCTTCCTCCGGGACGAGGACACGGGCACGGCCTGGACGCCCACGCCGGGGCCGCTTCCGCGCACCGGGACCAGCGGGCGCCACGTGGTCCGCCACGCCGCCGGGGTCACGCGGTTCGCCCGGGCGGCGAACGGCATCCGGAGCGAGCTGGCCGTCTTCGTGCATGACGCCGACCCGGTGAAGTTCTCGGTCCTCACCGTGACGAACGAGGGCCCGGCTCCGCGGCGGCTCGGTGTCTTCGGCTACGCCGAGTGGGTCCTGGGGCCGCCGCAGGAGGGCCAGCACCTGCACGTGGTCACGCGACTCGACGAGGAGACCGGGACCATCCTGGCAACGAACTCATGGAACAACGAGCTCGCCGGGCGCGTGGCGTTCGCCCACGCGAGCGAGCCGCTCCTCTCCTCCACCGGGGACCGGACCACGTTCCTGGGGCGGAACGGCTCGATCGAGGCCCCGGCGGCTCTCCTCCACGCCTCGCTCCACGGCCGGTTCGGGGCCGGGCTGGATCCCTGCGCGGGCCTCCACGTCGCCGTCTCGCTCGATCCGGGACAGACCCGGCAGGTCGTCTTCCTGCTCGGCCAGGGCAGGGACGGGGCGCACGCGCAGGATCTCGTTGCCCGCCACGGTTCCGTCCCCGCGGCGGAAGCCGCGCTGGAACGGGTGACGCGCGGCTGGGACGAGACGCTGGGCGCGGTGCAGGTGAGCACCCCCGACGACTCCTTCGACCTCCTCATGAACTGCTGGCTCCTGCAGCAGGACCTGGGCTGCAGGCTGTGGGCGCGGTCCGGCTACCACCAGCCGGGCGGGGCCTTCGGCTTCCGCGACCAGCTCCAGGACGTGATGGCGCTCGTGCTGGCCCGGCCCGACCTGGTGCGGGAGCACCTCCTGCGGGCCGCGTCCCGGCAGTTCCAGGAGGGCGACGTGCAGCACTGGTGGCACGAGCCCAGCGGCCGGGGCACGCGCACGCGCTGCTCGGACGACATGCTCTGGTTGCCCTTCGCGGTCGCGCACTACGTGCGAACGACGGGCGATGCCGCGGTGCTGGACGAGAGCGTCCCGTTCCTCTCCGCGCCCGCGCTCCGGCCCGACGCCCAGGAGACCTACGCCCGGCCGGAGGTCGCGGCCGAGCGGGGGACGCTCTTCGAGCACTGCGCCCGCGCCCTCGATCGCGGGATCACCACCGGCGCCCACGGACTTCCCCTCATGGGAAGCGGGGACTGGAACGACGGGATGAACCGGGTCGGCCGGGCGGGCAGGGGAGAGAGCGTCTGGCTCGGCTTCTTCCTCCACGCGGTGCTGAACGACTTCGCGCCCCTGTGCGCGTCCCGGGGGGACGCCGCGCGGGCCGATCGCTATCGGGGCGAGGCCGAACGGCTGGTGGCGGTCCTGGCGCGGGCGTGGGACGGCGAGTGGTACCTGCGCGGCCACTACGACGACGGGGCGCCGCTGGGGTCGTCGCAGAACGACGAGTGCCGGATCGACTCGATCGCCCAGTCCTGGGCGGTCCTCTCCGGGGCCGCCCCGCCGCGCCTCGCCGACCGATCCATGGACGCGGTCCGCACCCACCTCGTCCGCCGGGGCCCGGGCGTCATCCTGCTGCTCGCGCCCCCGTTCGACCACACGGCGCAGGATCCCGGCTACATCCGGGGCTACCCGCCCGGCGTCCGGGAGAACGGCGGGCAGTACACCCACGCGGCGGCATGGACCGTGATGGCCCTCGCGAAGCTCGGGAGCGGAGACGAGGCGGCGGAGCTCTTCCACATGCTGAACCCCATCAACCACACGCGCTCGCGCATCGACGTCGAGAAGTATCGAGGGGAGCCCTACGTCCTCGCCGGCGACGTGTGCGCCCATCCCGACCACGCCGGCCGCGCGGGGTGGACCTGGTACACCGGGTCGGCGGGCTGGATGTACCGGGCCGGGCTGGAGAGCATCCTGGGCCTCCGGCGACACGGAGCGACCTTCGAGGTGGACCCGTGCGTGCCCGCCTCATGGCCGGAGTACTCCATCACCTGGCGCGTCGGCCGGACCACCTACGAGATCGCCGTCGCGAACCCGGACCGGGCCTGCCGGGGAGTCGCCCGGGCGGAGCTGGACGGCGCACCGGTCGATCACCGCGCCGTTCCCATCGTCGACGACGGCCGGGTCCACCAGGTGCGGCTGGTGCTCGGGCCCACCGGCTAGATCAGCCGTGCCCCAGTTGCAGCGAGGAGCTGGTCGACCGTCGGACCTGGGATCGGCGCCGCCATGCGTCGTCGGTCCGAACCCGTCCGAACGGCCCGGACCAGACGCGGGACATGAGCTCGAGGCGGCTCCCGCAGCCCGACTTGCCGAGCAGGGCGGTGACGTGGATCTCCACCGTGGCCTCCGCGCAGCCCAGCTCGCTCCCGATGGCCTTGTTCGAGCGCCCGAGCGCCAGCAGCCCGAGGACCTGGGTCTGGCGGGGAGTGAAGCCAAACCTCGACGCCGCGTCCGCGAGGCGAGGACCCGGGTCCACGGCGCCACCGGCCTGGACGGCCAGGAAGTGGCGCGGGGCTCCGGGCGCGAGGATCCGGGTCACGCGGTAGGCCTCGCTCCGCCCCCCCAGGCTCTCGAGCAGGCCCGCGTCGATGGAGTCCGGCGCAAGCTCACGGGCGAAGTGTCCGATCCGGTTGTCGCAGGCGATGCGGCCGTCGGCCCAGAGGACGAAGGCTGCGGAGGGGATCTCCTCGAGCACGGCGGCGAGCGCTGCGGCCTCCGTCGGTTCGAGCATGAATCCATCTCCACCTGCGACTTCGGTCTGGGCGGTCATCATGACTCACGGAGCAGAGCAAGCTCCGGGCCAACGGGCTGCCGGCTGGCGTGTGGCGAAAATCCCACGCGGCTCCAGACCACGTGTCCCCTGACCAGGGGGCGCCGCCCGTTCGCGAACGTCCCGTGAACGGTCCCCGGTCGCCCGGGTTCCGGGATTCGTCCGGAACATGCTGACGCCCTCGCTGGCGCGATGCGTGCATCCCCTGGTCGACGAAAGGAAGTGCTCCATGAAGATCGTCCCGAAGATTCTCGTCGCGGTCGTGCTGTTGTCCGGCAGCGCCGGCGCCCTGGCGGGCGAGGCCGCACGGCTGGCAGGTGAAGTGGGAAGGCTCGCAACCGGACAGGTGGTCATCACCCTGGGCCTACCGGTCGTGCTCCCGACGCTCGTCGTCGTTCAGCCCGGTGTGAGCGTGATCCCGAACCAGCCCGTCGAGGTGTTCTACAGCGGCGGGTACTACTGGACCCGCCGGGACAACGGCTGGTACCGGACGCACGATCACAATGGCGGCTGGGCGCGCATCGAAGAGCGCCAGGTGCCGGTCGTGATCGTCCAGTCACCCCCTGGCCAGTACAAGCACTACAAGGGGAACGGAAAGGGCAACGGCAAGGGCAAGTCCGACAAGGGGCACGACAAGTCGGACAAGCACGGTGGCGACGGCCACTAGACCACGCGGCGCCCCTGGATGACGCGGACGAGCACCACGATGATGGCGAGCACGAGCAGGATGTGGATGAAGCCGCCCATCGTGGTGGAGGTGACGAGGCCGAGCGCCCAGAGGACGAGAAGAACGACGGCGATGGTCCAGATCATGATTGCTCCCTTCGGTGTGGTTCCGCGCCCTCATTCCAGGAGCAACGACCGTGCCCAACGGCTCGGAGCTCCAAGCGTCCGATTTCCCACGCTTTGTCCAGGCGACGGGATGTTTTCGCTGCGCGTGAAATCGTACACCGAACGTTCGGGGACAACCGCCCGAGCGTTCGGCTGCCAGGAGGTGTATGATGAAGCCTCACTCGAACCACCGACCTGGGCCGCACCCCTGGACCCGAGCCTCCGTCCGAGAGGGTCCAAGGCATGCGCACGCGTTCGAAACCAACGGTGAAAGTCCGCAGCACGGCACCCCCGACCGCCTTTCCGATCGTGGGGGTGGGTGCGTCGGCCGGGGGCCTGGAAGGGTTCCGGCAGCTGCTCGCCCATGTCCCGGACGGCTCGGGCCTGGCGCTCGTCCTGGTGCAGCACCTCGAGTCCTCCCGGGAAAGCCTCCTCAGCGACGCGCTGTCCACGGCGACCTCCATGAAGGTCGCGCAGGCGGTGGACGGAGTCCGCGTCCAGCCGGATCGGGTCTACGTCATCCCGCCGGGCGCCCAGATGGCGATCGAGCAGGGCGTGCTCAAGCTGTCCCCGCTCCAGGGAGATGAGCGCCGGCCCCACCTTCCCATCGACTTCTTCCTCCGTTCCCTGGCCGCCGACCGCGGAAGGCAGGCCATCGGCGTGGTCCTCTCCGGCAACGCCTCCGACGGAACGGCGGGGCTCACCGCCATCCGCGAGCACGGCGGGATCACCTTCGCGCAGGACCCCCGGACGGCGCGCTTCGGTGCGATGCCCCAGAGCGCGGTGGACGCAGGGGTGGTCGACTTCTGCATGCCGTTGCCGGCGCTCGGCGCGGAGCTGGTCCGGCTGGCCAGCCACCCGTACCTCGCGCGGAACGAACCCGTACCTCCCACGCCATCGGGTGACGCCTCCCTGGCCGAGGTCGTCGCGCTGATGCGACGGATCACCGGTGTCAACTTCGCCGAGCACAAGCAGGCGACGTTCAAGCGGCGGCTGGCCCGGCGCATGGCGGTCCGGAAGGCGGCCGACGTCGCCTCCTACCTGGCGCTCCTGACCACCGAACCGCAGGAGGTTCGCCTCCTGTACGGGGACCTCCTCATCAAGGTCACGTCGTTCTTCCGGGACGAGGGGAGCTTCGCCGAGCTGAAGGCGGTGGCGTTCCCGGAGATCCTGAAACACAAGGCCCCGGGCGCCCCCGTTCGCGCGTGGGTGGTGGGATGCGCCACGGGCGAGGAGGTCTACTCCCTCGCCATCGCGCTCATCGAGCATCTCGGCGAGGTCCCGGCCGCCCACCCGGTCCTGATCTTCGGCTCGGACCTCGACGAGAGGGCCATCGAGCACGCGCGAGCCGGCCTGTACCCGGAGTCCGCGGTCCAGGGGCTCGGAGAGGAGCGGCTGAAGCGCTTCTTCGTCCGGACCGATGGGGGCTTTCGCGTCACCCAGGCCGTGCGCGAGTCGTGCGTCTTCGTCCGCCACGACGTGGCCCGCGACCCCCCCTTCTCCCGGCTGGATCTGGTGACCTGCCGGAACGTCCTCATCTACTTCGGCCAGACCCTTCAGCGGCGGGTGATCGCGGCGGCCCACTACTGCCTCAACCAGCCCGGGTACCTGCTCCTCGGTCCTTCGGAGAGCACCTCGGGCGTCACGAAGTGGTTCACGTCCGCCAGCAACGGGCAGGGGCTCTTCGCCCGCAGGCCCGGGCGCAGCACCTTCCGCTTCGAGCCGCGCGGCGGCACGCTCCACTTCCCCAGGCCAGCGTCCGTCACGGGTCTCCTGGCGCCGCCCCGGGCCGATGGCTCCCTGGCCCGCCAGGCCGACGACGCGGTCCTGGAGCGGTACGGCCCTCCGGGCGTCGTCGTCAACGACCGGCTGGAGGTGGTCCAGTTTCGCGGACGGACCGGTCCCTACCTCGAGCCGCCCGACGGCGAGCCCCAGAACCAGCTCCTCAAGATGGCCCGGGCCGGCCTCGCCGCGCCGCTGCGCATCGCCATGGCGGAGGCGCGCAGGTCGTTGTCCCCGGTCAGGAAGGAGAACGTCCAGGTCGAGGGCAACGGGCAGGCCTGCGACCTCGTCGTACTCCCGGTGAAGGCGAACGACAGGGGCGATGGAGCCTTCGTCGTGCTCTTCGAGGAGCGCACGCCGCGCGTGCAGGCGCCTCCGGGTGGTCGTCGTGCCGGGGGCCGCACCACCCGGTCCCAGGGGGAGCAGCGGCGCACGCTCCAGGAGGACCTCAGCACCACGAAGGAGTACGTCGCGGTCCTGCTCGAGGAGCAGGGTCGCACCACCGACGCGCTCGCCTCGGCCAACGATGAGCTGCTCTCGGGCAACGAGGAGCTCCAGAGCCTGAACGAGGAGCTGGAGACCGCCAAGGAGGAGCTCCAGGCGACCAACGAGGAGCTCACCACGGTGAACGACGAGCTCAACGGGCGGAACCAGGAGATCCAGTCAGCCAGCGCCGACATCCTGAACCTCCTCGAGGCCGTCGAGATCCCCATCCTGATGCTCGACTCCGAGCGCCGCATCCTGCGCTTCACCCACCGTGCATCCACCGTCCTGGGGCTCACCGAGGCCGACCTGGGGCGGCGGGTGACCGAGGTGGCCGTGCCCCTGGCGTTGCCCGATCTCGAGCAGTGGATCGCGCGGTCGATGAGGGAGTCGATCCTGGTGGAGGCGGAGGTCCAGGACCGCTCCGATCACTGGCACCGGCTGCAGGTGCGGCCTCGTCGGGGTCCCGGCGGCAAGATCGACGGCGCCATCCTCTCGCTGGCGGATATCGACGCGCTCCGGCACGAGATCGTGGATGCCCGGTTGGCTCGCGACTACGCGCGCAGCATCGTGGAGGCGGTCCAGGTCCCGCTCCTGGTCCTCGACGCGGGGCTGCACGTCCTCTCGGCGAACGCTGCCTACCACGGCGCCTACCCGGAAAGCCCCGCCCCGATCGAGGGGAGAGACTTCTTCGGGCTCGGGGCCGGGCAGTGGAACACGACGGAGGTCCACCGGGCCGTGGGAGGGATCCTCGGCGACAGGGGCAGCTTCCAGGGGCTCGAGCTGGAGTGGGAGGTACCCGGAGCCGGACGCCGGGCCACCACGGTCTCCGGTTCGATGGTGCCTTCCCTGGCGGGTGAGGCGATGGTCCTGCTCTCCATCGAGGACGTCACCGATCGTCGGCTGGAGGACCGTCGGCGCGCCGACATTCGGGTCGTGGGCGAAGGGACCGGGTCATGACCACGACCGCGACCGCGCTCCCGGTTTCCCCGGCGGATCCCCAGCCTCCGGCCCTGCTGCTCGCCTTTCCTCGCCCCGGCGACCGGCCGTCGCAGAGCCGACCCGTTCCACGCTCGGGACTCCTCCTGGGGCGCGGCGAGGTGATCTTCGACGAGCCGTTCGACGACCCGGCCATGGCTCCCCGGCACGCGGAGATCCAGATCCAGGGCAAGAGCGCCGTGGTGAACGACCTGGGGAGCGGCGCCGGCACCCGCCTGAACGGCGCCGCGCTCCGCAAGTCGGTCACGCTCGTGGAGGGAGACGTCCTCCGGGTCGGCGACACCGTGTTCGTCTACACCAGCCGGGGACGATTCCCCGCCGTTCCGGGGAAGTCGACGGCCGAGGAGCCGGAGCTGACCGGCTCGACCCCCTCCATCGAGGCCGTCCGGCGAAGCGTCGAGGCGGTCGCGCGTCACCCGCGCACCGTGGTGGTCACCGGCGAGACGGGAACCGGGAAGGAGATCGTGGCCAGGTTGATCCACCGGCGGAGCGGGAGGAAGGGCCCGTTCGTGGCGGTGAACTGCGGCGGGTTCAACGAGGGTCTCCTGGCCAGCGAGCTCTTCGGCCACGTGCGCGGAGCCTTCACCGGCGCGGTCGGCGACCAGCAGGGGCTCTTCCGCGCCGCGCAAGGAGGAACGCTCTTCCTCGACGAGGCGGGGGAGATCCCGATGGCCCTCCAGCCCACCCTGCTGCGGGTGCTCGAGACCTGGCAGGTTCGCCCGGTAGGGAGCACCCGCGACGTCGCGGTGGACGTGCGCGTGGTCGCCGCGAGCAACCGGGAGCTCGTCTCGCTGGTGCGGCAGGGGTTGTTCCGCGCCGATCTCTACGCCCGGCTGGCGCAGTGGATCGTCCGGCTTCCGCCCCTGCGCGATCGCCGGGAGGACATCCCGTGCCTCTCCCGGGCGCTGCTCGGGCAGCTCGGGGCAGCCGATCGATCCCTGGCGCCCGACCTGGTGGAGGCGCTTCTCGTCCACCCGTGGCCGCTCAACGTGCGCGGGCTCTCCAACGTCCTCTCCACTGCGCTGATCGCCTCTCCACCCGAGCACGCGCTGGAGTTCGGGCCCGAGGTGCGTGCGGCGCTCGAGGACAACCGCATCGACGAGCCGGAGCCTCCCCCCGACGAGCCGAGGGTGGAGCTGGACCGGGCCAGCCTGGAAGGGCTCCTCCAGCGGTTCCAGGGGCGCGTGGCGGAGATGGCCCGGCACGTGGGGGTGTCGCGCCCCAAGCTGTACCGCATGCTCTGGTCGGTGGGTCTCGACCCGGCCGGGTTTCGCGCGAAGTGAAGCCGGCCCCGGCGACCTGAGCCGTCCCGAACGTTCGCGAACGGTCACGATCCCGGGCGGCGAGGCCGGATCCGTCCGGGAACCAGGACCTTGGGCGTCCCGTCCCCGGGCATGAACCGTGCAAAAGCACCTCCTGTCGGATCGCGCCCTCCTTCGAGCGCCTTCGAATGGGAGGACGAAAGATGCGCCATCTGATCGTCGCGCTTGGCTTGCTGCTCGCCCCGCTGACCCCTGCCGTTGCCCAGATAAGCATCCAGATCGGCCTGCCCGGCGTCAACATCGGGATCAACCAGCCGGTCTACCCGCAGCTGGTCCAGGTGCCGGGGTATCCCGTGTATTACGACCCGGGCGCGCCCTCGAACTACTTCTTCTACGACGGCATGTACTGGGTCTTCCAGGGAGACAACTGGTACGCGAGCTCCTGGTACAACGGCCCCTGGGCGCTGGTTGTCCCGCAGTACGTGCCCGTGTTCATCCTCCGGGTCCCGGTGAGCTACTACCGGCATCCCCCGGCGTACTTCCGCGGCTGGAACCCGACCGCTCCGCCGCAATGGGGGCAGCACTGGGGCAATGACTGGGAGCGGCAGCGCCACGGCTGGGACCAGTGGGACCGCGGGTCTGCGCCGCATCCTGCGCCGCTGCCCATGTACCAGAAGCAGTACTCGGGGAACCGGTACCCGCGCGCCGAGCAGCAGCAGGAGCTGCACCGCGAGAAGTACAGCTACCAGCCGCGCGATGCCGAGGTGAAGCGGGTCGAGGAGGCGCATTTCGCGAGGGGCAACCAGCAGCAGGAGCGCGGCAAGCAGCAGCAGGAGCAAGCCAAGCAGCAGGACCAGGCCAAGCAGCAGCCCACTGCGCATGCCCCGCAGGCTCCTCAGCAGAAGCAGGACAATCGCGGCCAAGACAAAGGCGGCCAGGACAAGGGCGGCCAGGACAAGGGCGGCCAGGGCAAGCACGGGGAGGCGCAATGACCCCGACAGACAGCTGTCGAGCGGCAATCGAGGCCGTCAATCGCGAGGTCTCCGTGCTCCTGGAACTGGAGCGCGCGACGGTGGCCGACGGGAAGACGCTCGGGCCGTTGCGCTCGTCCTGGGCCGACCTCCTCGGACACCTGGTGCCCGGGCCAGGCCCCGGACGTGGCGGACCACGACAGCTGACGGGCAAGGACTCACCGTGACCCATGCGAGACCAAGGCACCGAGCCGGACGCTCGCGAACGTTTGGCTCCGTGTGCTGGACTCCCTCCCGGCTGCTGCAAGGTCCGAATTTCCAGGACTTGGCCAGCCGATCGCGGGGCATGGACCGTGCATCACCCCAATCTGGAGTCCATCGCGAAGACCGGCGACCCGAGGAGTGCCGTGCAGCTCACGAGCGCAGTACGAGAGGCAGTCGAGGCCGTGGACCGGGAGGTGGCACGACTCGCCGGACACACGTCGGTGGAAGACGCTCCGGCGCTCGACCGGCTGCGCGCGTCGTGGGGAAGACTCGTCGATCTCCTGGCCCTCGGTCCGGCGCCGGAGCGACGGGCATGCCCGCACTGCGGGGGCGTCGGGATGCTCGACGCGACCCTGTGCGGCAGGTGCTGGACGGAACTCGCTCCACTGCAAGGGAGTCACACATGACCAGGATCCTCCTCGCAGGCATGTCGGCGCTGGCGATCCTGTCCGCCAGTTCCAACCCCCCACAGGCGGATGATGGCGTCGTTCCCTCCCCGCCCACCGTGCAGGTGTCCGTGGACTCCAGCCACCTCCTGGCGATGTGCCCCATGAGCGTGACGGGGACGCAGGTCGTCGCCGGCGACGCGGTGAACGGCGGGACGCTCACCTTCACGACCACGGGTGCGATCGCGGAGCTCCGCATCCGCGTGATGGAGATGGCGCAGCGGCACAACGCGCACCACGCGGACACCGCAGCCCCCTCAGGCGTCGGTCGCGGGGGAACGATGGCGTCCGAGAGCCCGATGGGCGCCCCGGCCATGCCGCCCTCCTGGGCCACGGTCGTCGAGGTGGAGCGCGGGGCGATGATCGTGGTGGTGCCCAACGAGAGCGCCGATCTCGCGAGGCTCCAGTCTGCGATCCGCACCCGCGCCGAGCGGATGCAGCGGAACGGTTGTGACCTGGTGGGGCAGGCGCGGCGATGACCCGGCTCAGCTCCAGGCAGGGGGATCGCAACCCGGGACCGGGCTTCTCCGCGCTGGCGGCGGCCGTGGTCGTGTTGCTCTGGGTCACGTTCGTCCCCCACCCGACCGACGCCTACACGATCTCGAGCGTGCTCACCCCGGGGTGCCACGAGGACCTGACCACAGAGGCCCTCCGGACGGTGCGCCTCGACGTCCCGGGCGCCGCGCCCATTCCCCTCAGCGCGAACGAGAAGGCCCTCGCCGACGACGTGCAGTTCACAGCCCCGGCGGACATGATGGACCTGGGCGGCGTCACGCTGCTCCTGAGCGTCCGGGACAACGACCTGAAGGGGCGGTCCTCCGACGACCTCACCGAGCTCGCCGAGGTCCACGGAAACCCCGACAACCAGGACGAGCACTGCCTGCGGAGCAGGACCCAGGACGAGCCAGGGGGGTCCGAGGCCGCGGTGGCGAGCTGCCGGACCTTCATCCGCGGCCGGATCGCCGAGGCGCTCGAGGGGCTCGACGCCAGCGGCGTGCCGGATCCCGCGCTGCGGATCGCACTCCCCGTCCACCTGTCCCTGCGCGGGGACGTCGACGCGCTGCTGCCGACGTTCTACGTCCGGATCGGCCAGGCGATCCACGGGGTGGAGGACAGCTTCACGCACGCCTATCGGACCCCCGACGGGATGAAGATCACGGTGGTGATGAACTGGGTCGACAAGGCGGAGCGGCAGTTCGACGAGGCGCGCGACGGCCCCGCCCATGCCACCCGGATGGACGCCTGCGACGACTCCGACGCCCTGATCACGACCCGGCGCACGCTCGCCACGGAGGCGTCGACGGCGATCCTCCGGGCGGTGCTCGATCCACTCCAGACAAAGGCGGAGAAGATGGCCACGGTCGACGGAATCCTCGATAGATATCTGAGCTATTCACCAGGTTGCGGCTACGAGAACGGGTGGTGCAGCGCGCCGGAGATCCAGTACCAGGACGTGGGGTCGACCTTTCTCGGGTGCTCGTCCGGGGGAGGGGGCCTGCTGGGCGTGGCCGCGAGCCTCCTGGCCCTCGGACTGATCTTCCGACGGCGCAGGTTGGCCCCTTCCGTCGTGGCGCTGTCCGTCATCGCGGGGCTGGCCGCCTTCGCCCCGGCACTTGCCCGCCCTGCGCCCCCCGACGCCCCGCCGAACACGGCAACCCCGGAGCGCGTGGCGGCGGAAAAGGAGGCAGCCCCTGCCCCGACCACGGTTCCCGTGCCGCAGCCCGGTCCGGCCGATCCATCCGAGACGGCCTGGGGCGCCTACCTGGGAATCTCCGGCTCCGTCGACAAGCCGGCGATGGCGGTCCAGCTCGGCGTGCGACTCCGGCTGAGCACCCACTGGACGATCGGGCTGGACGTCGAATCGAACCCCTGGATCTCGACCACCGGCCCCACTCCCGTCCGGGCCGGAACGCTCAACACCTTCGGGACGGTGATCCTCCGCTTCCCGCTGGCCTACGAGAACTTCAACCTGCGGACCACCGTGAACCTCGGCGTCTCCTACCTGCTCATCGACCTCTACGGCGCGCCCAAGGGCAGCATCGGCGTCTACGCAGCGATCTACCCCCTCGGTCTCGAGTGGAAGCTCTCGCGGGTGTTCATCCTCATCATCAATCCGCTCGGGATCGCAGTGCCCGTACCCCAGCTCCAGGGCGTTCCGCTCACCTATCCGCAGTACCGTTTCAGCATCGGCCTGGGAATCCTGTCGGGCTGAGGCGCCCTCGTCCTGTATCCGTGAACGTTTGCGAACGGAATCGGGATGCGCCTGGACGGGGGCCACCAGGTAACTGCTCGCGCTTCCGGCGCGGCCGGGCGGCACGGGCCGTGCAGTCCTACCGGAAACACAACCCTGACATGACGGCGACCTGCTCCGTCAAAGAAAGCGAGAAGACTCATGAACGCAATTCACAAGACGACCATCGCCGCTGGCCTGGCAGCCCTCCTGGCGTTCCCCGCTGCCGCACTCGCCGACGCCACCGTGAAGGAGGCGGAAAGCGCGGTGACGGTCCTGAAGAAGGCCGATCCGGGCCTGAAGAAGTTCTTCGATCACTCGGCGGGCTACGCCGTCTTCCCGAGCGTGGGCAAGGGCGGACTCGTCGTCGGCGGTGCTGGTGGCAGCGGCATCGTCTTCGAGCACGGCAAGGCCGTTGGCACCACCACCCTCTCCCAGGTCACCATCGGAGCGCAGGTCGGCGGGCAGGCCTACTACGAGATCATCTTCTTCGAGACCGCCGAGGCGCTCGCCGCCTTCAAGAAGGGGGAGTGGACCATGGCCGCGCAGGTGAGCGCGGTGATGCTCAAGTCCGGAGCCTCCGCCGACGCCAAGTACAAGGACGGCGTGGCCGTGTTCACCCTGAGCAAGGGCGGCGCGATGGCCGAGGCCAGCGTGGGCGGGCAGAAGTTCAGCTACGAGCCTCTCGACAAGAAGAGCTAGGCCAGGCAGGAGGAGGAAGCGAGATGGGATCCATCAAGATGGCCGGCATCGTCCTCATCGCGGCAGGCCTGCTCGGCCTGGCGTACGGCGGGTTCACCTTCACCAAGGATACGCACGACACGAAGATCGGGCCCCTGGAACTGTCCGTGAAGGACAAGGAAAGGGTCAACATCCCGATCTGGGCGGGTGTGGCCGCCGTGGTCGCCGGCGGGGTCATGCTGGCGATTCCGAGGAAGGCCTAGCGCTGTCCCGGGCGGGGGCGTTGCTCACCAGGCTTGCGATCGGGGCACTGGTGGTGGCGATTCTCGCCCGGGGGCGCCCGGTGTTGCTGCCCATCGCCTTCGCGGCGGTGCTGGCCCTCATCCTCACCCCGCCGATGAGGTGGATGGAGCGCAAGATCCCCACGGCTGCGGCCCTGGCGCTGGTCCTTCTCCTCGCCGCGGGCGCGCTGGGGGGCGGTGGCTTCTTCCTGGTGAGGCAGTCCGACGAGCTGGCCACGCAGCTCGGAAAGTACACCGAGTCGATGCGGCGCAAGGTGGCGGCCCTGCAGGCTGGTGGCGGCGGACCGCTGGCGCGCGTCGAGCTCATGGTCGCGCGGGTCGCCGATGGCCTCGAGAGAAGGGTCGCATCCGACGACGTCCCGGTGCAGGTGGCCCCGGCCCGGGTCTCTCGTGCCACCCACCTGTGGGATCTGCTCAGGCCGCTGGCCGAGCCGGTCATCACCGGCCTCTTCGTCCTCGTGCTGTGCGTCTTCATGCTGGGCCGCAGGGACGACCTGCGAGGGCGGCTCAACCGCCTGGTGGGTCCCGGAAACGTGGAGCTCACGACGCGCATCCTCGACGAGGGGGCGCACCGGATCACCCGTTACCTGCGCGATCAGACCGCGATCAACGCCATCTTCGGCCTGGTCGTCGGCGTGGGGCTCTACTTCATCGGGGTCCCCTACTTCGTGCTCTGGGGCGCCGTCGCGGCACTGGCGAGGTTCGTCCCCTACCTCGGGGCGATCGCCTCGATGCTCCTTCCGGCGGCGCTCGCCTTCGCGATCTTCCCCGGCTGGTCACGGGCCCTCCTCACCGTGGGGCTCTTCGTCGGGATGGACCTCGTCACCGCCTACGCCATCGAGCCCGTGCTCATCGGCTACAGGAGCGGGGTCTCGTCGATCGCGCTCCTGGTCTCCGCCTTCTTCTGGGCCTGGCTCTGGGGCCCGGTGGGGCTCGCCCTCGCCATCCCGATGACCCTGGCGCTCGCCGTCCTCGGACGCCACGTTCCGGACCTCCGCTTCCTGGAGGTGCTCCTCGGGGACGACCACGCTATCGACTCCGGGTAGGGACTCCCCCTTCCCGCCCGAGGCCCCGAACCGTCAGCGCGGAGGGACGGGAAGAGGCGCCGCGGCGTGACCTGGCCCCAGGAGGCCTCGCGCCTGCTCGACCGCCGAGGCCTTGGCCGCCACCAGCGACTCGGCGGAACCGCCGGCGACCTCTCGCTGGGATCCATCCACGAGGAAGCAGAGGCTGCGCCATCCCCTGGAACTGGAGCGGAGCTCGAGCCGCGGGAGCGAGAAGACGAGCGCCGCGTCGGAACCGTCGAGGTTCATCGCCCATCCGTCCGTGGTCCGCGCCCAGCCGCTCATCCTCCCATCGTAACACCCGCGGCGAAGGGGCGCTCGCGGGTCAGGAACCGCCCAGGCTCCACGACGCGCCCGGCACGAATGCCGCCAGACGCCTCCCGAACCAGCCGGCCGCGAGGCGGGCCACCTGGTCGAGCGTGCCGGGCTCCTCGAAGAGGTGGGTTGCGCCGGGGACGACGGTGAGCTGCGCGGACGGCATGTGGCGCAGCACCAATCGGTTGAGCCGGAGGACGTGCTCGTCCCGGCTCCCCACGAGGAGGAGCACCGGTGCCTGGATCCGCGCGAGCACCTGCGCCGGGACCAGGTCCGGGCGGCCGCCACGCGACACCACCGCCGCGATCGCCCCGGGGTTCTCCGCCGCCGCGGCGAGCGCCGCCGCGGCGCCCGTGCTCGCCCCGAAGAGTCCGATGCCCATCCCGCGGGTCTGCGGCCACGCCGCCAGCCATCGCGTCGCGGCCGTCACCCGGGAGGTGAGGAGCGGGAGATCGAAGGCGAACCGCGCCGTGGCCCTGTCCTCGGCCGCCTCCTCCGGCCGGAGGAGGTCGAAGAGGAGCGTCGCGAAGCCTGCACGCTGGAGCTCCCCGGCGACGAGGAGGTTCCGGGGGCTGCGCCGCGTCGAGCCGCTCCCGTGCACGAACAGCACCACGCCCCTCGCGCCCGGGGGAACGGTCAGCTCACACTCGAGCCCCTTCTCCCCGGCGGGGGAGCCGGTGAACGGGATCCTGGCGACGTCCACCGCGGCGTTCCGGGCCTGGCGCAGGCACTCCAGGACCTCCTCGTCCGACACCTGGTCGAAGCGCTCGTACCAGCGCCCCACCGCCATGAAATCGTCGGGCAACTCCACCGCCACCACGTCGTCGAAGTCGGATCGGAGGTCCGCCAGGGACGACGCGGCGATCACCGGCGCCGCCAGGACCACCTGCCGGGCTCCGCGCAGCCGGGCCGACCGGGCCGCGGCGCGCGCGGTGGCCCCCGTGGCGACGCCGTCGTCCACGACGATCGCGGTCCTGCCGGAAAGGTCCGGCATCTGGCGCCCGACCCGGTAGACGTGGACCCGGCGGGCCAGCTCCGCCACCTCTCGCTCGGCGAGCGTCGCGACCTGCTCCTCGTCGAGCCCCACCTCGGGGAGCGCCTCCCGGCGCACGTAGACGGCGCCGCCCTCGGCGATCGCGCCGAGGGCGTACTCCGGGTAGCCGGGGGCGCCGATCTTCCTGGCCACGATGATGTCGAGGTCGGTCTTCAGGCCCCGCGCCACCTCGAGCGCGACCGGAACGCCTCCGCGCGCCAGACCGAGGATCATCGGGTGCACCGGACGGTACCGCTCCAGGCGGCTGGCCAGGAGCCGCCCCGCTTGCTTCCTGTCCTGGAACGTCATGACGGGCCTCCAGATCGAGGGTAACTCCGGGCGGCGAGGGTGGCGTCGATGGCGGACGGGTCAGCCGGGTTGCTCCCAATGGGGCGTCAGGGCCCTCGAAGTCGGTGCCGTTGTAGATCATCCAAGCTCGGCGCCGCGGCGCCGCAGCCAGCGAGGGTTGCGGGTGCGAACGAGCGCAGCAGACCGTTCATCCGGAGGACTATAATCTGTATGTCCATGCAGCCCGCCCGCCCGCGCGCCTTCCTCACCGCCCGCGATACACCGGACTGCCTCGCCCCGAAGCCCGGGTGGGGGAGCGGGCCCGCAGAAGCGGATGCCGCGGTCCTCCTCGTCGACCCCTCCCACGCCTTCCAGGAGATCGAGGGGTTCGGGGGAGCCTTCACCGAGGCCGCGGCGGTCACGCTCCACCAGGCCGCCCCGGAGCAGCAGGACGAGATCCTCCGGGCGTACTTCGATCCCGTCCACGGCCTCGGGTACACGCTGTGCCGCACCCACATGAACAGCTGCGACTTCTCGCTCGGGAACTACGCCCACGCCGACGTCCCGGGAGACCTCGCCCTCGCCCATTTCACCATCGACCGGGATCGCCGCGATCTCATCCCCATGATCCAGGCCGCGCAGCGCGTGGCCGGCGGTCGCCTGAAGCTCTTCGCCTCCCCGTGGAGCCCGCCGGCCTGGATGAAGACCAACGGCGAGATGAACCACGGGGGCTCCCTGCGCCCCGGGTGCCGGGAGGCCTGGGCAGGCTGCTACGTGAAGTTCATCGAGGCCTACGAGGCCGAGGGAATCCCCATCTGGGGGCTCACCGTGCAGAACGAGCCGGCCGCGGTGCAGCGCTGGGACTCCTGCGTCTACAGCGCCGAGGAGGAGCGCGACTTCGTGCGGGACCACCTCGGCCCGGCCCTCCACCGGGCCGGCCGGCGCGACGTGAAGCTCATGGTCTGGGACCACAACCGCGACCTGCTCTACCACCGGGTGAAGCCCGTCTACGACGACCCGGAGTGTTCCCGCTTCGTCTGGGGCGCGGGCTTCCACTGGTACGGCGGCGACCACTTCGAGAACGTCCAGCGGGTCCACGACGCCTGGCCGGACAAGGGGTTGCTCTTCACCGAGGGTTGCATGGAGGGCGGGCCGCACCTCGGGGAATGGGCGTCCGGGGAGCGCTACGGCGCCTCGCTGGTGAACGACCTGGAGCGCTGGGCGGCGGGCTGGGTGGACTGGAACCTGCTCCTCGACGAGACCGGCGGCCCCAACCACGTGGGCAACCTCTGTGGCGCGCCCATCCACTACGACCGGCGCTCCCGCACCATTCACTACCAGTCATCATACTTCTACCTGGGCCACTTCTCCCGGTTCGTCCGGCCGGGGGCGCGCCGCGTCGCCGTCGGCAATCCACGCGACGACCTCCTGGCCACCGCCTTCCGGAACCCCGACGGGAGCGTCGCCACGGTGGCCATGAACCGGACCGACGCCCCCATCGCCCTGGACATCCGGATCGGCGAGGAGGTCGCCTGCGGGTCCTTGCCCCCGCACGCCATCGTCACGCTGGTCAGCGGCGAAAGGCCCGACGGACGATCCCGATGACGGTGTCCTGGTCCTCCCGGCCGAGGGAGCTCGAGCTGGGGAGGCAGAGAAGGCATGCACGCGGGTCCCCTGAACCTCAGGGCCGCGTTGCCACCCACCAGAACGCGTTGGTCCGGCTGTTTCCGTCGTCCCAGGCGGTCAGGGTGTTGACCTCGGTCCAGGCAGCCTCCCGGGCCGTGGTCGCGTGGGCCATGTAGAGGAACCCCCTCCATTCCTGGGGCGCGACGGCGGCGGCCGCCTGCATGTTCGGCCAGGCGTCCCCGACCCAGGTCGGCGACACGAGATCCTCGCTCGCCGGCGTGTACGGGAGCATCTGGATCCCGAAGATGTACTCGGCGCCGGCCGCGAAGAAGGTGGCGAAGACCGCCTTGGTCGCGAAGAGGATGCCGACGCACATGTTGGCCGCGAACGGATCCTGGTACACGACGGACGCCGCCGGGATCTGCCAGTAGGTGCGGGCCGAGTCGACCTCGAGCGCGAGGAGGACGCGTCCGAGCTCGCTCATCCGCGCGTCGCCGGTGGCGAGCCCCAGCAGGCGCAGCGCGTACCATGCATTGACGGCCTCCGAGGTCGATTCCTGGTTCTGGCCGTCAGCCAGGGCGGAGAGCCCGGCGGCCCAGGAGTGGCCCCGGAAGAAGTCCATGTGGCGGAAGCGCGGGAAGCGGGGATCCGACGCGCTGGGGTTGGCGATGTCGCGCACCAGGGCGAGCAGCCCGGCGCGGTGGGTCGCCGCGAAGGCCGGGTCGGAGCGGGCCAGGACGGCGGCGGCGTAGAGGTGATACCCGTAGTGAAAGTGGTGGTCGTTGTAGTGGCCGGCCCCGAACTCGGCGCCCGGATCGGCGAGCCCCCGGGTCGTGACCACGCCTCCCCAGGTGGTGTCGTAGACGAAGGGGTTCCCGTTGGTGCCGTCGAGCCAGGCCGCGACCAGCGGCGAGAGGCGGGCGCGGAGGGTGGCCGCGGTGGCGGTCTCGCCCAGCTCGTCGGCGATCACCGCCAGTCGCGCCAGCTTGGCCAGCTGCTTGCCGCCGAAGTAGGTATCCACGTCCACCGTGCTCGGGTCGGGGACGAAGGAGGCGTCGGCCGCCAGCGCGGCACGCACCGCCGCCAGGTGGGCCGGGGCCACCGGCCGGGGGGCCGCGAAGCCGATGGTCGAGAGGGGGAGGCTCATCGTCCAGGTGCTGCCCTCCACGCCCTGGAGCGTGCCGCGCAGCGTGGAGTAGGTGAGGGCGGTGGTCACCGGGGAGACCAGGCGCGCCATGTGATGGGGCAACGCCACGAGGAGCAGGGGGCCGGTGCCGGTGGTGGTGTAGACGAAGCGGAGGGTGGCCACGTCACAGGCGGTGGAAGCTTCCAGGCGCGCCCCGCGCGGCACGGCGCCCGCGTGGGCGTCGAGCACCGCCACGGAGGCCGGGGCCGGCGCGTTGGCCACCCGGAGGGTGCCCACGAAGGCGGAGGCCGCCGCCATGCTGCCCGTGGTCCAGTTGAAGGTCACCGGGGTCGAGGCGTAGAGCACCCAGGTGCTCCCGTCGCTCAGCCCGAGCACGAACCGGGTGCCGCTCACCGGGCCCGGGGAGCTCACGCCGTTGACGCTGGTGAAGGCGAACGTCCCGGGGATGAGCATGGGCCGGAGGCCCCCCGCGTAGTCGACGGTGACGTAGGGCATTCCCTGGACGAGCGGGGCGGTCATCGTCCCGCTGGCCGCGCGGTACCGCAGCGTCACCGAGAAGAGGTCGTAGGACTGCACGGCGTGCTGGGTGCTCCCGTCGAACTCGAGCGCGCCCAGCATGATCTGCTTGCGCTCGGGGACGATGACGGAGGTCGCGGTGTTGATGGGAGCCGCGGCGGCGACGTCGAGCCAGACGGGCTCGGCCTTGAGCTGGTAGGGGAGGAAGTCGATGCGGAGCCCGCCGTCGCCGAGCACCAGGTTCTGCCAGGAGGTGTTGGTCGGGAGCGGGGCCGTGGTCGATGCCCAGAGGGCGGTCGGCGTCTGCTGGCCGTTCCGGGGGGCGAACGGCGGGATGTCGGTGGCGAAGGGCGTGTCCAGGTCCAGGGCGACCTCCCGGCAATCCTGGGAGCAGATGCCGCCCTGGCAGGTCTGCCCAGGGGCGCAGGTGGCGCCGGCCTGGGCGCCGGTGCAGGTTCCGCTGGCCCCGCAGTAGGTCAGGCTGGTCTGGGGATCGACGCACGCGCCGCCGCAGACGAGCTGGCCCGCTGTCGGGCACGCGCAGGTTCCGCCCTGGCAGGTCTGCCCAGGGGCGCAGGTGACACCTGCCTCGGCGCCGGTGCAGGTCCCGCTGGCCCCGCAGTAGGTCGGGCTGGTCTGGGGATCGACGCACGCGCCGCCGCAGACGAGCTGGCCCGCTGTCGGGCAGGCGCAGGTTCCGGCCTGGCAGGTCTGCCCCGAGGTGCAGGTGACGCCTGCCTGGGCGCCAGTGCAGGTTCCGCTGGCGCCGCAGTGGATCGGGCTGGTCTGGGGATCGACGCACGCGCCCTCGCACGCCACCTGTCCGGACGGGCAAGGCACGGCGCAGACGCCACTCGAGCAGACCGAGCCGACCGCGCAGATGTTGCCGCAGTCGCCGCAGTTGAGGTTGTCGGCCTGGGTCTGCACGCAGGCGCCGCCGCAGGACACGGAGCCGTTCGCACAGGTCGAGGCGACGCTGCAACCGGTCAGGGTGGAGACCGCGAATAGCAGGACCAGCCAATTCGTTCGGGTGAGCACGAGGTCTCCTGGGGGTTTTTCCATGAACCAAGCTTGGGGACTTGACAGTCCCAGAGGCAGCATATACTTGGTTCGGGGAGCGAACAAAGTGGCAGTGCGCACCGAACCCAGAGGCAAGAACATGACACTCCGAAGGCAGTCGTTGCTGGTCGCCCTCGCCGTCCTCCCGGGCCTCCTTCTCGCAGGCTGCAGCAGCTCCAGCAGCGGCGCGACCCTGTCCGCGATCGCCGTCACGCCCAGTCCGCTCCGGCTGGCGGTGGGCGGGGCGGGGCAACTCGTCGTGACCGGGATCAACAGCGACGGCACCAGGTTCCCCATCACCGCGGGCCTGACCTTCTCCTCCGACGATTCGGCCGTCGCGGCGGTCAGCAGCTCGGGTGTCGTGACCGGCCTCGCCGAAGGCTTCGCTACCATCACCGCCGCGGCCTCCGGCCTGACCGCCAGCGTGACCGTGACCGTGTCCTCGCTGGCGCCGACGCTGGTCGCCATCGACATCATCCCCCCCAGCGCCCAGATCGCGGTCCGGGGGACCGAGCAGCTGACCGTGTCGGGGCTGTACAGCGACTTCTCGACCTTCAACGTGACGGCCGGATCGACCTTCGTCTCGTCCTCGCCCGCCGTGGCCACGGTCAGCGCGGGCGGTCTCGTGACCGGGGTCTCGGCCGGAAGCACGACCGTCGTCGCCACCCACACCGCCTCGGGCCGGATCGCGACCGCCACCATCTTCGTCGTCGGCGGCAGCCTGGCGCCCACCCTGGTGTCCATCGCGGTGACCCCGGCCAGCCCCACGCTGGCCCCGGGGGCGACGCAGCAGCTGACCGTCACCGGAACCTACAGCGACTCCTCGACGGCCAACCTCACGGCCGGCTCGACCTTCGTCTCCTCCTCCACCAGCGCGGCCACGGTCAGCGCCGCAGGGCTCGTGACCGCGGTGGCCGTCGGGACCGCGACCGTCACCGCCACGCACACCGCGTCCGGCAGGACCGCGACCTCCTCGGTCACGGTCAGCAGCGGCGGGACCCCCACGCTCACCTCCATCGCCGTGTCGCCGGCCGCCGTCTCGCTCGCGGTCGGCGCGACCCAGCAACTGACGGTCACCGGCACCTACAGCGACGCGTCCACCGCCAACCTCACCTCCGGCTCGACCTTCGCCTCCTCCGCCACCGGCGTGGCCACGGTCGGCTCCACCGGGCTGGTGACCGCGGTGGCCGCCGGAACGGCGACCGTCACCGCCACCCACACCGCGTCCGGCAGGACCGCCACCTCCGCCATCACCGTGAGCAGCGCGACGACCGACGGCGGCCTGGTCTTCGTCGACGGCTTCGACGCCGGCGTGACCTTCGTCGGCTTCGGCGGGGCCGTCAACGACGTGACCATCGACACCACCGAGAAGAACAACGGCCGCAACTCGCTGAAGTTCGTCGTCACCAGCAGTGCGACCGCCTACTCGGGTGGCGCCTTCGTGGCGTCCGTGCCCAGGAACCTGTCGGCCTTCAACGCGCTGACCTTCTGGGCCAAGGCGAGCACCTCCAACACCCTGCCCGTGACCGGGATCGGGAACGACGCGGCCACGTTCCAGGGCTTCTCGGCGGAGTCGCTCGACATCCCGCTGACCGGGACCTGGACCAAGTACATCATCCCCATCCCCGTTCCGGCCAAGCTCACGGCGAACAAGGGACTGTTCCACCTTGCCGACGGGGCCAACAAGAGCTACACGATCTGGCTCAACGACATCCAGTACGAGAACCTGCCGTCGTCCGAGGTCGGGCCGCCCACGCTCACCGGCACGAACATCGGATGGGAGTCGGCCATCACCCTGGCGGCCGGCGACACCCACCAGATCCCGTACCCGCCCAACACCGTGGGGTTCGCGCTGCCGGTGCTGCCGCACATCGGCAGGCTCACCAACGTGAGCTTCCGCTACTTCGACCTCACCTCGAGCGCCCCGTCGGTCGCCACGGTGAACGCCGACGGCCTCGTGACCGGCGTCTCCGCCGGGACCGCGAACGTCACGGCCACGCTGAACGGTCTCTCGATCCCCGGCCAGGGAGACTTCACGGTGTCCGGCACGGCGGCTCCGGCACCCACCGCCCCCCCGACGGCGCCCACGCCGCTCGCGGCCGACGCGATCTCCCTCCTCAGCACCACCTACGCGGGCACGGTGGCCGACAAGAGCGCCAACGTGGAGACCTGGCTGACGCCGTGGAGCGGAGGGGGCAGCACGGTGGCCGACTTCACCATCCCGGGCACCACCCACGTGGTGAAGAAGTACGAGGCGAAGAACTACATCGGCATCGAGTTCATCGGGGGCAACAACACCGCCGGTGACCCCCTGCTGGGCACGAAGCAGATCGACCTGACCACTCCCGGGATGACCAACTTCCACCTGGACGTGTGGACGCCGGACGGGAGCCACATGGTCATCAAGCTGCAGGACGCCGGGCCCGACATGGTGGTGGGCACGGCCGACGACTCGACCAAGATCACCATGGGCGGGGTCGCGATCACCAGCCAGAACCAGTGGGTGTCCCTCGATTTCGACCTCGCCAGCCTGGCCGTGCAGCAGGCGGCGTGGACCGGGAGGAACGTCGCGCAGATCGTCATCTCGCTCGACACCCCGACCGCGGGCGGGACGTTCTACCTGGACAACCTTTACTTCTACAAGGGAAGCGGCGGTGGTGGTGGAGGCGGCGCTGGCCCCACGACCGTGGCCGCCCTTCCGACGGCGCCGGTCGCCAACGTGATCTCGCTCTTCAGTTCGGCCTACACGGGCACAGCGGCCGACAAGAGCGCCCAGGTCGAATCCTACAACGCCACCTGCTTCGGCCCGTCCGGCACCAGCGTGGCCGACTACACCATCCCCGGCACCTCGCACGTCGTGAAGGCGTACTCGATCCTGGCCAACACCTTCGGGATCATCGAGATGATCGGCTCCACCGGCGGAACCCCCTCGCCACCCGACTCGCCGATCTGCTTCGGCGCCACGCAGACCGGCACCAACCTGATCGACGTCACCACCATGACCGGGCTCCACTTCGACATCTGGTCGGCGGTCGGCTCGACCCAGGGGACCAACGTGGGCGTCGTCAGCGCCGACGCCACCAACACCATCGCCGGCCCCGGCGCGGCGAGCGGCGCGTCGCAGGGGACCACATACTCGAGCGGCAACGCCGCCTTCGCCGCAGGCCAGTGGGTGGGAGTGGACCTCCCGTTCTCGACCTGGGGCCCGCCCGGCGCTCCCCTGGGGCTCGACAAGGCGGGGCTCGTGAAGTTCTTCTTCTTCGAGGCCGGGACCTACTACATCGACAACGTCTACTTCTACAAGTAGGGTTGGTTCGACCAACGAACAAAGTCCCGTGGCCGACTCACGGGACTCGCGATCCGCATGCGGAGGCGAGGGCATGGCTACTCGAAGCAGGTCCCTGCAGTCCGTGCTCGGGGTCCTGGCGGCCCTGGCCGCCGGCTGCATCCAGAACCCCAGCCTGACCTCTCCCGAGGTCTTCGTGGGCAGGTTGGCCGACGGCGCGCGCTTCGACCCCTTCGCCAACACCAGCGGGGCGAACGTGATGCCGGACGCCACCGTCTGCTTCCCGGACACCTCCCTCTACTGCCCGGACGTCGGGGCGACGCTCAGGGTGGTCGTGCCCGGTCCGGGCGACCCCGAGAACGCGTTCGCGGGCGGCGCGATCGTGGCCAATTTGCCGAGAAACCTCTCGGGATTCGACGCGGTGACCTTCTGGGCGAAGTCCACGCGGGCCGCCCCGCTGATCATCGGCCTGGGAGCGGACCAGACCGACAACCCCAGGTACATCGTGGCGGCAGCCGTATCGCTCTCCGCCGAGTGGACGCAGTACGTCCTTCCGATCCCGCTCGCCACCAAGCTGACCGCCGAGAGAGGGCTGTTCTACTTCTCCGCCGGCGCGGACGGGAGCCCGGCGACGGGCTTCACCTTCTGGCTCGCCAACATCCAGTACGTGACGCTCGGCGCCACAATCCAGGGGCCGAACCCGGTGCTCCCGCCGGTCTGCATCGCGAAGAACGTCGGCGACGGAGCCTTCCCGGCATTCCCGTCGGGCATCACCGGGGCGGTGCCGGTGGCCTTCGACGTGAACTCCGGCGTGGGCGTGATCACCGGGTCCAACCGGTACTTCACCTTCACCTCGTCGGATCCCGCCGTGGCGAGCGTGGACCCGGGTGGCGCGGTGAGCGTCCAGGGGAACGGGACCGCCACCGTCACCGCATTCCTGGGGGGCGTCGAGGCCGCCGGGCCGCTGACCGTGAAGGTCGGGCCGGCGAACGCCTGTCCGCCGCTCGCCGTGCCGGCCGACATCGCCCCCACGCCGACCGTCCCGGCGGCGAACGTGATCTCGCTCTTCGGATCGGCCTACGTGGCCCGCCCGGTGGTTGCCTGGCAAACGGTCTGGAGCACCTGCTGCAGCGACTACGCGCAGCTGAACGTCCCCGGCACCAGCCACCCCGTCAAGAAGTACGCCCTGTACCCCTTCGTGGGCATCGGCTTCGGGCCCGACGGCAGCACCCTCAACCAGATCGATGCCAGCGCCATGACCTGGTTCCACGTCGACGTGTGGACCCCGGACGGCCATGCCTTCGACGTGAAGCTCGTCAACGACCCGACCGGTTACGCTTCGGAGTCGACCGTGAGGAGCTACATCCAGGAAACCGGCACCTGGATCGGCCTGGAGATCCCCATGACCGCCTTCCGGAACCTCGGCGGCACGTCCAGGCTGGGCCAGATGCTCTTCCTCGTGCCGGACGGCACCTCCGCCACCTTCTACGTGGACAACATCTACTTTCACAACTAGTGGAGCACGAGGAGCGGCGCACCGTGGGGGTTTCGACGGCAACCAGGGCGGAGCCACCCGAGGCGTGCCAGCGGCCGAGCGTCACCGGCGTGCTGCAACTGCTCTGGAAGGAGCGACGGCTCTCCCGCGCCGACATCGCGCGCACGACGGGGCTGAGCCGCTCCACGGTCTCCGAGGTCGTGTCCGAGCTCCTGGAGACCCGCCTGGTTGCCGAGGTGGGAGACGGCCCCTCGAAGGGCGGCAGGCGGCCCATCGTCCTGCAGTTCCAGGACGACGCATACGGCCTCCTCGGCATCGACATGGGCGCCGGCCACGTCTCGGCCGCGCTCGCCAACCTGAGGGGACAGGTGGTGGCCTGGGAGCATCGACACCACCCGGTGCGCGACGACCCGGACGGGACGATGGCGCTGATGGCCGAGTTCTCCGAGGCCTGCCTGGCGAAGTGGAAGCTCGGCACGGACCGGCTCGTCGGCATCGGCGTCGGCGTCCCGAGCCCCGTCGATCCACGGAACCCGGAACGGGTTTCCGAGGTGGTGATGCCGGCCTGGCGGGGGCGGGAAGTGGGAGAGCCGCTTCGCAAGCGGTTCGGCGTGCCGGTCATGGTCGACAACGACGCCAACCTGGCCGCGCTCGGCGAGCACTGGTGGGGTGCGGGGCGCGGCATCCTGGACTTCACCTACGTGAAGGTCGCCACCGGCGTCGGCGCGGGCCACATCATTGGCGGCCAGATCTACCGGGGCGTGCACGGGGTGGCGGGCGAGATCGGCCACCTCGCCATCGACCCGCAGGGAGACCCGTGCATCTGCGGGCTACGGGGATGCCTGGCGACGCGGGTCGGCTCCAGGGCGCTCCTGGCGCGCGCCGCGGCGCTCCTGGCGGAGCACCCCGGAAGCATGCTGGCAGGTCGCGAGATCACGCTCGCCGCGTTCGAGGAAGCGGCACTGGCCGGGGACGTGCTCGTGCTCCAGGTGGTCGCCGAGGCGGCCGACCACCTGGGCATCGCGGTGGCGACCCTGATGAACCTCATGAACCCTTCGCGGGTCATCATCGGCGGTCGCCTGGCCCGGCTCGGGGAACTCCTGCTGTCCGCGCTGCGCCAGTCCGTCCGCAGCCGCACGCTGGTCAGCGCCCACGCCCCGACCGACATCGTCACCGGAGAGCTGGGCGGCCGCGCCGTCGCCCTGGGATCCGCCACCCTCGTCCTGCAGACCGCACTCGCCGACATGCGCCTCTTCCGGAGCGCAGCGGCAGGAAGCTGAGAGGCCCGAATGAGCCGAGACCCACGATCACGCTTTCATCCCGCTTCCCTGGCCGTCGCGGGCCTGGCCATGTCCCTGCTCGCGACCGCGTGCAGCAACCAGCCTCCCAGCTGGACCCTGGTCTGGCAGGAGGAGTTCGAAGGGGCTGAGGGCACGTCCCCGAATCCCGCCTACTGGGACCCCGACGTGGGGGGAGGGGGCTGGGGAAACGACCAGCTCGAGTTCAACACCGCGCGCCCCGAGAACGTGTCGCTCGACGGACTCGGCAACCTCGCCATCACCGCGCGGAAGGAGGCCTATCAGGGGCGCGCCTACACCTCGGCGCGGATCACCACGCGGGCCAGGTTCGAGCAGGGGCTCGGCCGCTGGGAGGCACGCATACGGCTGCCGTCGGGCATGGGGATCTGGCCGGCCTTCTGGCTGCTGGGTGCGAGCTATCCCCAGCTGGGCTGGCCGGCCTGCGGCGAGATCGACGTCATGGAGATGCGGGGCCAGGCGCCGGGCGTGGTGAACGGATCCCTCCACGCGACCGGATACTCCGGCGGCAGTGCCCTCACCGCGCAGTACACCTGCCAGGTCCCGCCGACCTGCGCCACTCCGCCCTGCACTCCGCTGTGCCCCTTCGACCAGGACTTCCACGTCTTCGCGGTGGAGGTGGAAGCCAACCGGATCCGGTTCGAGGTGGACGGCGCCGTCTACCACGAGGTGAGGCAGGAGCTCATGCCCAGGGGCGCCAGCTGGCCCTTCGGCAAGCCCTTCTTCGTGATCCTGAACGTGGCAGTGGGAGGGTCATACGTCGGGGCGCCCGACGTTTCCACGGTCTTCCCGCAGACGATGCTCGTCGACTACGTCCGCTACTACCAGCTCGATCGCTGAAGCGATCGGCGCCCGAGGACCATGGGTTCCACCAGAGAGGCAGAGCACTTCACGACGGCGCCCCGGGATCGGATCTCCTTCCCGCGGAAGCTGGCCTACGGGGCCGGAGCCTTCGTCAACAACCTGCTGGCGGCGGCCATCGGCGGGATGCTCATCGTGCTCAACCTGGGGCTGGGCATGAACCCGGCGCTGGTGGGGCTGGTGGCGGCGCTGCCTCGCCTCCTCGACGCCCTCATCGACCCGGTCATGGGGTACGTCTCCGACCACACCCGCTCGAGGTGGGGACGGCGGCGCCCTTACATCTTCGTGGGGGCCATCGCGTCGGGAGTCGTCTTCGCCCTGCTCTGGCAGGTGCCGCGGGGCCAGAGCGAGAACTTCTACTTCTGGTTCTTCGTCGTCGGCTCCAACCTCTTCTACGTCGCCTACACGATCTTCGCCGCGCCCTGGGTCGCGCTGGGCTACGAGCTCACCCCCGACTATCACGAGCGCACCCGGCTCATGGGAGTGCAGAACTTCCTCGGGCAGATCGCCTACATCGTGTCGCCCTGGTTCCTCTGGTTCATGACCTACAAGACCTGGTTCAAGGATCAGGTCGAGGGCGCCTCGGCCCTGGCCATCGCCATCGGGGTGCTCGCCGCCTGCCTGGGCGTCCTGCCCGCCATCTTCCTCCGGGAGCGCTTTCAGCACGTGGCGGAGAAGGAGGGGGAGGAGCAGGCCGGGAAGGGCGGAGTCGGCGAGAGCATCATGGGGTTCCTGAGGGGGATGAAGTCGACCATCTCCTCCGGCCCCTTCCTGAAGCTCTGCGCGGCCACCTTCCTGGTCTTCAACGGATTCATGCTGATCTCGTCGTTCCAGTTCTACGTCATCATCTACTACGTGTTCCGTGGCGATCAGGCGCGCGGGGCGGAGTACGCCGGGTACGCCGGAACCCTCGGGGCCATCTCCACGTTCGCGGTGATCTTCTTCATCACCTGGCTCGGCACGAAGATCGGCAAGCGCAGGGCCTTCTTCGTCTCCACCGGGATCTCCATGCTCGGGTACGGGATGAAGTGGTTCGCCTACGACCCGAACCACCCCCTGCTCATCCTGCTCCCCACGCCGTTCCTGGCCTTCGGGCTGGGGGGGCTCTTCACGCTGATGGGCTCGATGATCGCCGACGTCGTGGACGTGGACGAGGTCCAGTCCCACCAGCGCCGCGAGGGGATGTTCGGCGCGGTCTTCTGGTGGGTCGTCAAGCTGGGCATGGCGGCCGCGCTCGCCGGAGGAGGCTTCCTCCTCAACATGACCGGGTTCGACGTGGACCTGGGCGGGAACCAGGCCGAGCGGACCATCACCCTGATGCGGGTCTGCGACGCGTTCATCCCGATGATCACCTCCGGCCTGGCGATCTGGGCCATCGCGACCTACCCGATCACCGAGGAGGCGGCCCACGAGGTGCGGGCGACGCTGGAAGCCCGACGAGGAACCGGGACGCCCGCCGCCGGATAGGGAGGTCCATGACCCGGGTGGCCTCGACCTCCTGTGCGCTCGCAATCCTGGCGCTCGCCGGGTGCACGCCGGAGCGACGGCCCGTGCCGCGCGGCACGCTGGTGGTCTCGCAGGAGAAGCAGGCCTCCTGGGTGCGGAACTTCAACCCGCTCGCGCCCGGGGGGGCGGAGCTCTGGCCGACCAAGGCCGGCATCTACGAGCCGCTGCTCGTGTTCAACACGGTGAAGGGCGCGTACGTCCCGTGGCTCGCCGTGGGGCACGAGTGGCGGCCCGGTCACCGGGTTCTCCGCGTGAAGACCCGGGAGGGGGTTCGCTGGTCCGACGGCGCACCCTTCGGCGCGCGCGACGTGGCCTTCACGTTCGAGCTCCTGAAGAAGTTCCCGGCGCTCGACGCGGGTGGGGTGTGGAGCTTCCTCCAGGAAGTCCGGGTCGTCGACGCGAGCACGGTCGACTTCGAGTTCTCCAGGGTGTTCGTTCCCGGCCTGGACAGCCTGGCCATCGTGCCCATCGTGCCCGAGCACGTCTGGAGCAAGGTCGCGGACCCGGTCACCTTCCGCAACGAGAACCCCGTCGCCACCGGGCCCTTCACGGAGGTCCGGGTCTTCAAGAACCAGGTGTACGAGCTGGGGCGCAACCCGAACTACTGGCAGCCGGGAAAGCCGGCGGTGGAGGCGCTTCGACTCCCCGCCTACCCCGGGAACGATCGGGCCAACCTCGGCCTGGTGTTCGACGAGGTGGACTGGGCGGGCAGCTTCGTTCCCGCCATCGAACGCGTCTTCGTGAAGCGCGACCCGGAGCACCACCGGTACTGGTTCCCCCTCATCGGCGGGACCATCTTCCTCTACGCCAACACCAGGCGTCCGCCGTTCGACGACGTGCGCGTGCGCAAGGCCATCAGCATGGCCATCGACCGCAAGCGGGTGGTCGACGTGGCCCTCTTCGGCTACTCGCGCCCCTCCGACGCCACGGGGCTCAGCGACGCCTACGCGGGATGGCGAAACCCCGAGATCGCCGCGACCGGGGACTGGGTGCGCCACGACGTGTCCGCGGCCAACGCAGCGCTCGACGGGGCTGGCTTCCCGCGGGGAGGGGACGGCATCCGCCGCCTTCCCGACGGCCGCCCCTGGAAGTTCGAGATCCTCGCCGTGGCTGGATACTCCGACTGGGTGCGGACCGCCCAGGTGGTCGCCGGCGGGCTCAAGGAGATCGGGATCGACGCCACCGTCCGCAATTCCGACTACGGGGCCTGGTTCCAGAAGCTCGGGGAGGGGCGCTTCGACCTGGCCCTGGGCTGGTCGGTGGACGGGCCCACGCCCTACACCTTCTACCGGGGGCTCATGACGACCTCCACGGTGAAGCCCGAGGGCGTCCCGTCGTTCTGGAACTGGCACCGCTACGGGAGCGAGCGGGGAGACGCGCTCGTCGCCGCATTCGAGCGTGCGGTGGACCCTGCCGAGCAGCGGCGCCTGTCGGACGAGCTCCAGCGGGCCTTCGTCGCCGAGGCCCCGGCCATCCCGCTCTACCCGCAGCCGTCCTGGGGGGAGTACAACTCCCGGCGCTTCAAGGGGTTCTCCTCCGCGGACGATCCCTACGCGGCGCTCTCGCCCAACAAGTCCCCGGACTACCTGCTCGTCCTCACGACGATCGAACCGCGCTAGACAGGGGCCGATGCGCTTCATCCTCCAACGACTCGGCTTCTACCTGCTCGCGGCCTGGGCGGCGCTCACGCTCAACTTCTTCCTGCCGCGCCTCATGCCGGGCGACCCCGCCACGGCGCTCTTCGCGCGATTCCGCGGCCAGCTCCGTCCGGAGGCCATGCAGGCGCTTCGCGAGGCCTTCGGGCTGACCCCGGAGCCGCTCCTGGGGCAATACGTCACCTACCTCGGCCACGTGCTGCGGGGCGACTTCGGCGTCTCGGTGGCCTACTTCCCGTCCCCCGTCTCCACCATCATCGGCACGGGGCTCCTCTGGACGATGTTCCTGGCCGGGACGGCGGTGGTGGTGAGCTTCGTCCTCGGGACCTGCTCGGCGTGGCCGCGGCCTGGTGGCGCGGCGGCTGGATGGACACGCTCCTGCCCCCGGCGCTCGCGCTCCTGGGCGCGTTCCCCTACTTCTGGCTGGCCATGGTGGCCCTCTACGTCTTCGGCTTTCAGCTGGCATGGTTCCCGCTCGGCCACGCCTACGCCGACGACCTGACGCCCGGCCTGAACCTGCCGTTCCTCGCCAGCGTCCTCCGGCACGCGGCGCTCCCCGTCGGCACGGTGGTGGTGGCGACGCTGGGCGGATGGATGCTCTCCATGCGCAACACCATGGTGTCGGTCCTGGGCTCCGACTACGTGAACCTGGCGCGGGCCAAGGGGCTGCCGCCCTCCCGCGTGGTGCTCCGGTACGCGGCCCGCAACGCGCTCCTGCCCAGCGTCACCGGCTTCGGGATGGCGCTCGGCTTCGTCCTGGGCGGTTCGCTGCTCACCGAGATCATCTTCTCCTACCCCGGGCAGGGATACCTGCTCCTCCAGGCGGTCCGGAGCCAGGACTACCCGCTCATGCAGGGCATCTTCCTGGTCATCACGCTTGCCGTGCTGGGCGCGAACTGGCTCGTGGACATCGCCTACCTGTGGCTCGACCCGCGCACCCGGGAGGGTTCGTGACCGCGCCTGCAAGCCGCCGGTCCACCGGGGCCAGGGCCTGGCTGGACGCCATCCGGCGCGACCGGAAGGCCAGCGTGGGTGCGCTGATCCTGGTCCTCTTCGCACTGCTCGCCGTCGTCGGACCGTTCCTCGTGGGCGACCCCACGGCGCTCGTGGCCGTGCCCCTCGAGCCTCCCTCCTCGGCCCACTGGCTCGGGACCACCGGCCAGGGGCAGGACGTTCTCGCGCAGACCGTGGTGGGGACCCGCGTCTCCCTGGTCATCGGCTTCGGCGTCGGGATCCTCGTGGTGCTGGTCGGCTCGCTGGTCGGCGTCGCAGCCGGCTACTTCGGCGGGCGGGTGGACGGGATGCTCTCCCTCCTCTTCAACGTCTTCCTGGTGATCCCCGGGCTGCCGCTGGCCATCGTCCTGGCTGCCTACCTGCCGTCCGGGCCGCTCACCGTGGCGGCGGTGCTGGTCTTCACCGGATGGGCCTGGAACGCCCGCGTGGTCCGCGGCCAGACCCTTTCCCTGCGCCGGCGCGACTTCGTGCTGGCGTCGGTGGTGAGCGGCGAGTCGAGCCTGCGCATCATCACCCGCGAGATCCTTCCCAACATGACCTCCCTCCTCGTGGCCCAGGTCATCGGCAGCAGCGTCTACGCCATCGGCGCGCTGGTGGGGCTCGAGTTCCTCGGCCTGGGCGACGTCTCCTCGGTCACCTGGGGGACCAACCTCTACTGGGCCAGCAACGACTCGGCGCTCCTCACCGGCGCCTGGTGGACCTACGTCCCGACCGGCGTCTGCGTGGCGCTGGTGGGCTTCGGCCTGGTGATGCTCAACTCCGGCTTCGACGAGATCACCAACCCGCGCCTGCAGATGGAGCGCGCCTGGCGCGCGCACCTGGCCGCGGCGGGGCAGCCTGCGTCCCGGTCGACCCCGGTGGTGGTGCGAGATGGCTGAGCCGATCCTGTCGATCCGCGACCTCTGCGTGGACTACGTGTCGGCGGACGGCCCGGTTCGCGCCCTCGACCACGTCTCCCTGGACCTCATGCCCGGGGAGGTGGTCGGCGTCGCCGGCGAGTCGGGCTGCGGCAAGTCCACCATGGCCCAGGCCATCCTGAGGATCCTGCCGCCTCCGGCGGTGATCAGCGGTGGCCAGGTGCTCTTCGAGGGGCGCGACCTGCTCGCCATGGACGAGGGCGCGCTGCGCCGGATGCGCTGGGAGCGGATCGCCATGGTCTTCCAGGGCGCCATGGACGCGCTCAACCCGGTGCTCACGGTGGGCGAGCAGATCGCCGACACCCTGCGGGCCCACGGTGCGGCCCCCTCCGGGCGTGCCGCGCGGGCGCGGGCCGCGGAGCTGCTCGGGACGGTGGGCATCCACCCCGACCGCCTGGCGAGCTTCCCGCACCAGCTCTCCGGCGGCATGCGCCAGCGGGTGGGCATCGCCATCGCGCTGGCGCTCGATCCCGCGCTCGTGATCCTCGACGAGCCCACCACCGCCCTCGACGTCATCGTGGAGCGGGAGATCCTGGAGGAGATCCAGGAGCTGCAGCGGAAGCGCGGGTTCGCCGTGATGTTCATCACGCACGACCTGACGCGGATGCTCCAGTTCGCGAACCGCGTGGCGATCTTCTACGCGGCAAGGCTGGTCGAGGTGGCTCCCGCGGGCGAGCTGCGGACGGCGGCGCGCCACCCGTACACGCAGGGGCTCCTGCGGGCCTTCCCGTCGGTGCACGGCGGCGACGTCGAGCTGTCGAGCATCCCCGGGTCGCCGCCCAGCCTGCGCAGCCCGCCCAGGGGATGCCGCTTCCATCCCCGCTGCACCCTCGCCGTGGACCTGTGCCGGGAGCGGGAGCCGGAGCTGGTCGCGCTCGGCCCCGGCCACGCGGCCGCCTGCCACCTGGTCACAGGCTGACGTTCAGGTAGGTCCGGATCTCCCACTCGTTGCCCAGCGCACCCGGGTCGGCTGGATTGGGCAGGAAGCGGTTGGAGAAGCCGTTCAGCGTCCGGTAGGTGCCGCGCAGGCCGATGCTGGTCTGCGGGGCGGCGATCCACATGGGGATGCCGAAGGAGTAGGAGAGGTCGCCCATGACCTGCATCGGGTAGGTGAGGTTGAAGTCCTTGTAGTAGTCGTAGGCGCCCCAGTCGTTGAACCGGAGGAAGGTCTGGAAGAGCACCGACCTCCAGGACGCCCGCCCCTCGAGGCCGTAGCGGTTCACGATGCGCGTGTTCGGTCCGATGGCCTGCTGCTGCCCGCCGTAGATCTTCCCGGCGAACCGGAGGTCGGCGTGGGGCGAACCCACGAGCCGCAGCGAGAGTTCCCACACGTTGGCGGGCTCCCAGCCGATGGCGAAGGACACGCGCTCCAGGGTTCCATTCGGGATGAAGGTGGCCGCGTCGCTGGGGGTCGGCTGGTGACGGAAGGTGAAGTCGAGGCTCGCCGTCAGGAATCCGTCCTCCCGGGCATCGTTGTCCCACTGCCACATCCAGGAGCCCGGCGTCGGGTCGAAGGCGATGAGCAACTCGCCGGCGATGGTCTCCCGGTTGTCGCGGACGGCGAAGGGGTCATCGAGGACGTTCCGGGCCGGGAGGCCGGAGTTGCTGGGTCCGGCCCCCTCGATGGGCTTCTGCCAGAGGAAGTTGGGAGCGAACTGGAACAGGCCCAGGTTGTAGGCGACGCCGGTGAGGAAGTTCACCTGGTTGCCCGAGCCGGAGTCCTTGAGCGTCCACCCGGTGAAGGTGTGGTTCTTCTCCCAGCCCGTGTCCGCCACGAGCCCCATGTAGGCCCCGGCGCCGTACCAGTGCCAGTTGCCGGACTCGATGGAGAGCTTGGCCTTGCCGCCGAAGGTGTCACCGACGGTGATCACCTTCGATGCCACCTGGTCTGCGACCTGGTAGCGCTGGCCGACCTTGCCGGTGCTGTTGGGGGCGAAGATGGTGGAGGCCCCGGACTGCACGACGCCGGCCTGGAGCCGGGCGATGCCCCACCGGGCGCTCAGGGAGAGCGCCGTCTGTCGCTGCTGCTTCTGGGGGACGACCGACGAGGTGTTGAGGGCCGTGTTCACGCCCACCTGCTCCTGGTCCACGAAGGTGAGCTCGTAGTCGCCGAAGGCACGCGTGTACTTGAGGAAGAGGGCCGGGTTGGCGCCCCACCAGAGCTGCGGGCCGTAGGCCACCTTGAGGCCGTCCAGCGCCTTCTTGCCGCTCACCACGAAGCCGCTCGGCGCCGCCGCGTTGTAGATGTCGATGTCCCGCTGGTTCCAGGCCGGGTTGTTGGCGTAGTAGGCGTCCTGGTAGAGCGTGAAGAAGTCGCCCTCGTGGGACCAGGAGATGTGTCCCGTGCGGTAGAAGGCGTTCAGGTTGAACCAGGGCTCGTCCCAGTTGACCTTGGCGTCGTAGACCTGCACGCGCTCCCGGGCGTTCAGCGTGACCGTGGTGCCGTCCATGCTGGTGACCTGTATCGGGCGTGGCGCCTGGTAGAAGATCTCGTCGATGGGGTTGAGCGCCACGCCGGCCAGCACGTTGACGGATACGCTGGCGGTGAGCTGCTTCACCGGCTGCACCTCGACCTCCACGAAGAAGGACTCCATGTTGCCGAATCCCAGGTAGGAGGGGAGCGTCGGCTGCGGATTCTGCTTGTTCGGGGTGGTGATGTTCGTGCCGCCGGTGCTGAAGGTCCAGAACTGGAGCTGGACGTTCTTGAGCCGCACGCGCTCGGAGAAGGCGGAGGCCAGGCTGGCCTGGTTGGCGCGGCCGGTGACCTCGAGCAGCGCCGGCTCGATGGCGTTGAAGGTGACGCTGATCGCGGCGAGGTCGGTGGTGGGCGCGTAGGGCGGGAGCTTGAAGGCCTCCCGCAGCGCGTAGTAGGCGGCGCGGGGATACAGGTTGAAGAGGCCTCGCTCGTCGGGAGGGCCCTTGGCGCAGAGGCCGAACCACTCCTCGTTCATGTTGTTCTCGCCCTCGACGTAGTCGAACCTGTACCCGCCGTTCGACCAGGAGGCGTTGGTGTCGTGGACGTCGAGGTTCTCGGTCTGCTTGTACTTCCACCAGCCGTCGCTCCACTGGAAGGTGAAGCCGCCGACGGCGTTGCCGACGCGCCCCTTGCCGGCCGACTGCTCGTAGATCTCCTGCCAGTTGGCGAGCAGGTAGATGGCCTGGTTGAGGCCGTCCTCGCGCATCTCCTTTGCGTTGAAGGCGTCGGAGCCGAACTCGGCGAACAGTACCGGGAGGCCGAGCTTGTCCTGGACGACCTGGAAGAGGTCGCCGGCCGACTTGCCGCGGTAGACGTTGGTGCCGAAGACGTCGAGCCCCTTGCACTCCTGGGCGATGAGGTCGATGTACTGCACGTCACCGTTGGCCATCGTGATCAGGTGGTCGGGATCGCGCGCCTTGGTCTCGCGGATGATCTCGCCGAAGAGGGAGTAGAGGTAGCGGGCGCGGCCGGCGTCCCGCTCGCCCACCGGCAGGTTCTCGATCTCGCTGGAGCGCCAGGAGAGGCCGTAGTTGTTCTCGTTGCCGAGCATCCACATGAGGACGCCGGGCGTGTTCTTGAGCGCGTCCACCATGGCCAGGAACTCCGCCTTGGCGGCGGCGCGGAAGCGAGGGTCCGAGTAGTCGACCTTGTTCTCCGGGATCCAGACGCCGTCGAGGTTGATGCCGTAGCGCCCCACCGCGTGGTTGACGACGCTGTAGATGCCGTACCGCTCGAAGATGTGCTTCACCCACTTCGCAGGGATGCCGTCGTAGACGCGGATGGCGTTCACGCCCATGGCCTTCAGGAGCGGCATCTCCCGGGCCAGCGCCGCCTCGATCATGTCGTCGGGCTGCTTCCACAGGCTGAAGTTGTAGTTCGTGCCGATGGGGAAGTAGTCCCAGTTCACGCCGACGACCATGAAGTCCCGTCCGTCGACCTGGATCCGGAAGCCCTTCCCGTCCTTCACGACCTTGGCGTCGCGCCCGCCGCTGGGCGGCAGGCGCGCGGCCTGGGCCGACGCGGCCCCCGGGCAGAGCAGGAGCAGGGCCACCGCCAGCGCGGGGACTGCCGCGGAGCGCAAACGGGCGAAGATTCTGGGGGACGGATTCATGCCAGCCTCCTGACGAAAAGCGCACTGTCCTGTTCCGGGTAGAGGTGACAGCGAACCCGGCGTCCGGGCGCGATCACGCGAGAGGATGGCTCGCTGGCCGCGCAGGCGTCCACGACCTCCGCACAGCGGGGGGCGAACGGGCAGCCGGCCGCCGCGTGCTCCTCGCCCGCCGAGCGCCGCTTGCCGCCCCCCGGGGCCGCCACCCCGACCCCGGAGATCGAGGCGAGCAGGGCGCGGGTGTACGGGTGCGCCGGCGACTCGAGGAGCGCCCGGCTGGGGCCGTCCTCGACCACGCGCCCCCGGTACAGGACCAGGATCCGGTCCGCCAGGTAGCGCGCCGCCGCGAGGTCGTGGGTGATGAGGAGGATGGCCAGCCCTCGATCGCGCTTCAGGGTGGCGAGCAGGTTGAGGACGCCCGTGCGGATGGAGACGTCGAGCATCGAGGTTGGTTCGTCGGCCACGAGCAGGTCGGGCTCCACCGCAAGCGCCCGGGCGATGGCCACGCGCTGGCGCTGGCCGCCGGAGAGCTCGAAGGGCAGCCGGTCGATGAAGTCCTCGGCGGGCAGGAGGCCGACCGTCCGGAGCAGGTCGAGGGCCCGCTCCCGGAGCAGCCCGCCGCCGCCGGCGCCGAATCGCCTCAAGGGCGGCTCGAGGTGCTCGGAGACCATGCGCACGGGGTTCAGGGAGCCGAACGGGTCCTGGAAGATCATCTGCACCCGTCCGCGGTAGGCGAGCGAGGCGGCGCGGGGCTCGCGCTCCAGCACGTCGACTCCGTCGAGCCGGATCTGGCCGGAGTCGGGCTGGTCGAGCCGGAGGAGCAGTCGCGCGATGGTGCTCTTGCCGCTGCCCGACTCGCCCACCAGTGCGACGGCCTCGCCCCGCTCGACCCGGAACGACACCCCCTCGGCGGCGACGACCCTGCGGACGGGCCGGAAGGGAGTGCGGGTGACGAAGGCCTTCTCTACGTCCCGCACCTCGAGCAGGTGGGGGGTCGGAGGGAAGCCGGTTTCTGCGCCACGAGCCACCCAGATCACCTGAGCCTTCTCGTCGGGGGGAAGGGGAAGCGACGCTTTGTTCGATAGCCGAACAAACTAGCCATGGCGGCGTGGAGTGTCAAGTGCGGCGGCGTCGTGGCGGCGGCGGTCCGGTCAGCAGCCCGGAGCCGTGTGGACGTCGATCCGGCGGACGCGACCGGTGCGCTCGAAGACGCTCGCCGAGGTCTCCCGGTCGAGCGTGTCGCCGGCCACCGGGACGACCCGTCCGTCGGCCAGGGTGACCTCGATCCGGGGCTCGCCGGAGAGGTGGTAGACCACCGGGACCTGGCAGTAGGTGAAGGCGAGGGTTCCGGGGGGAAGCTCGATGGCCATCGACTCTCCCCGAACGTCGAAGGGCTCGAAGCGGGCCCGGGAACGGAGGAACTCGCTGCGGCGGAGCAGCAGGGGCCGGAACTGCAGGCGCCCCTCGCGGACCCGAGCGCCCAGCTCCCCCAGCCGGGTGATGATCTCCTCCTTCACCTCACCGGTCATCCCGGGCTGCTGCGCACCGGCGTGGGCCGGGGTGTGGGAGTAGGGGTCCAGCGGGAAGGCCCCGTACACGGCGGGTGACTTGCCGAGCCCCACCACACCGGAGCGGATCCGGTGGTAGCGGTCGGCGAGGCGCCGCTGCAGGGCGGCGGGAGCCCCGGCGTCGGCGGCCGCGAGCGCGCACTCCTGGGTGGCCACGAGCAGCTTGCCGACCATGTGCCAGTAGATGCTCCCCAGCCCCTCGTACGCGAACATGGTGCCGCTGCGCCCGGTGAAGGCGCGGTGCCGGAACACCCGCTCGTAGACGTCGAGCACCTGGCCGATCTCCTCCTCGCCGAGGTCCGGGTGGGAGCTGGCCCGGAGCGCCAGCAGGGCCTCCCGGCATCGATCGCCGTTGGTGAGCCCCTCGGCGAAGCGGAACCTGCCGTCGGCGTCCCGCACCACGATGCGCGGGTCGCCCGAGGCCACGAGCGAGGACAGGAGCGGGGAGGACCGGACGTCCTTGGCCGGGATCAGGCTCTTCTCGAGGAAGCCGGGGAGCTCGCGGTCGGGGTAGAGCAGGTAGCTGTCCTGGTCGGCCCGGTACATCCGGCTCCGCGCCAGCGCGGAGAGGACGCCGTCGGCCTGCTTCGGATCGAGGGAGCCCGAGCTCAGCACGGCGACCTGCCCCTCCAGCATCTCGTACAGGTGCTCGATGCCGAAGGTCCCGTCCGGCCTCGGCACCAGCACGTTGTAGGCGTGGAAGAGCCCGTCGGGACGGCGGGCCAGGCCGATGGAGTGGGAGAGGAGCCCGGCGGCCAGCGCCGCGACCCGCAGGACCTCGTCGACCTCGACCGGCGTCCGGCCGGAGAAGCCCCCGCGGTAGACGGCTTCCCGGTAGGTGCTCGCCACCTCGCCGAGCGCCCGCAGCAGGCGGCCGCGGGAGGCGTCGGACACCTTCGCCGATGAGAGGACGTCGCGGTTGGCCTCCAGCGCGCGCGCCGTGCCATCCAGCCAGTCGCGCACCTCGTTCGAGAGCGGGACCGATCGGCCGCGCAGCGGCCCGAGCAGGCGGGGCAGGAAGGCCAGGTAGCGCTCCAGGTGGCAGAGCGTCACCATCGACACGCCGTAGCCGACCAGGGCGTTGTTGGCGTCGTTCCACTCGGGGCGCTGGGTGTTGAGCCAGATCCCGCCGCCCGGCACGAAGTTGGCGAGCTTCGCCAGCGCTGCCACCAGGAGCTTCTCGACCAGCCCGACGTGCACGACCGCGCCGGCGTCCTGCAGGAGCTTGCCGTCCGAGCCCAGCTCCGCGCAGAGCGCCTGGCTCCGCGCGTCCTTCTCGGCGTCGAAGTGGATGGTGGACCGGGGGTTCCGCACGATCTCGGCGAACGGGACGATCTCGTAGGGGACGTCGGCGTAGGAGAAGATGTCGCGCTCGAGGAGCGCCCGCAACCGCTCGGGGTGGTGGTCGAGCGAGAGCTCGAGGAGCCGGAGCAGGTAGATGATCTGGTGGTCGCCCCAGTAGCCGATGGTGGACCAGGGATGGCCCGGGTCGGGCGCCTCCCAGTCGATGCCGTCCTTGGTGATGCGGTACGGGTTGTGGCCGTCCACCGTCGAGGCGTTCACGAACTTGGCGATGATGTTCTCGACGAACTCGGGGTAGCTGAGGGAGAGCGCCTCCCAGTTCTGGAAGATGTCCCGCCAGTTCCCCTCGAAGTAGAGGACCCGGTTCCCCTCGGCGTCGCGCACCTGGATGTCGAAGCGGTTCCAGGGCCGGCTGGGGTCGCCGTGCCTGCGGCTGAAGGTGAGGGGGAGGTACTCGTGCGCGAGCCGCTCGAGGTCGGGGTCGCGCAGGGAAGCGGCGCGGACCAGGAGCGCGGGTCCGGACTCGGTCGCGCCGAGCCCGTCGAGGAAGGCGCGGTGGCGCTCCCCGGTGCGCCGGTTCGAACGGCGGACGAAGGAGGCGAAGTCGGGGCCGGGGACGTCGTAGCCGTGGACGTAGACGCCGCCGCGCAGGTCGTTGAAGAGGACGTTCCCCACGTGGTGGGCCGAGGAGAGCCGGTCGCCGGTGAGTTGCAGGCCGTCGGTCGCGGCCACGATCTGGAGGAGGTTCCTCCGCCCGGCCGCCGCGTCCTCCCGGACCTCGGCGAAGAGCCGGGCCGGTTGCCGGAGGTGGGAGCGCAGCTCCACCACCTGCCGCTGGGACCGGTCCACGTCGGCCACCATCGCCCACCCCTGGGCGCCTCCCCCGGGGAGCGTGCAGCGCGACTCGAGCAGGTAGGCCCCGCGTCGCCCCCGGACCTCCGCCTCGGGACGTCCCGGGCGCCCGGCGTCGAACGTGGCCAGCCGGTCCGCCGAGAGGTGCACCCGTGGCCGTGGGAGTCCGTGGCTCCACACGGTGCTGGCCTTCAACGACTCGCTGGGCTCGGCGCGATCGACCGGCTGGGCGGCCAGCGCGTAGAGCGCGAGCGAGGTCCCGGGCACGATCTCGCTCTTCTTGTAGGCGTCGAGCAGGCAGCTGAATCCAAGCTGGAGCGCCTCGTCGACGTTGGCGGGCAGGATGTTCAGGAGGCCGTCGAGGATCTCGACCTCGACCGGGGTCCTCCCCCGGTTCTCGAGCGCGCACTCCCGGACGAACCCGAACCGGTCGCTCGTCGTCCACTCGTAGCGGAAGGTGATCCCCAGGTCCTGGTTGGTCTCCTCCAGGACGAGCCGGTTGCCGACGACGTTCTTGTAGAGCCGCCGGGTGACGGAGTAGGTGAGCAGATCGGACCCGCGGAAGGGATGCCAGAGCGACCGGCGTCCCCCGCGCGTCACCAGCAGGGAGGTGACCGGCCCCGTGACCCCCGCGCCGTCCACGAGCTTGTCCTCGGTGACGTAGGGGAAGAGGGCCAGTCCCGGGTTCTTCCGCCCCGCGGTGAGCCCTCCGTTGCTGGCCACGAAGAGCCAGTGGTCGGAGTCGCTGACCACGCTCACCAGGAACGGGCGCATCCCCTGGGCGCCGTCGATGACGTAGAACGCCTCGCCGAAGGCCTCGGTGAAGCGCCCCTCGACGGGCCGATCCTGCGCGGGAACGGGGCTCCGTCCGAAGAGGATGCCTGCTGGTCGCCGCATGTCACTCCAGGGGGGCTTGCCCGGTCCACCGGAACGGGCGTAACTTTGTTCGCCAACAGAACAAACTAAGCGGCGCCCACTCGAACTGTCAAGGCAGCGGGCAGGACGGCGGGTGGGGCGAAGCCAGGAGGAACCCGTGTCGTTCCCCAGCAAGAATCGCCTGATGGACCGGCCGGTCACCGGCGCTGCCCGTCTCGAGTTCCAGGGCCTGGGATTGCCCGGGCTGGTCGAGGCCTTCCGGAGGACCCTCCACGAGCGGATCCACGGAATCTGCTTCAGCGCCTACGTGGAGGGGCAGAGCCCGGACCTCCAGACCCAGCTCTCCGCCGACCAGATCCGGGAGCGGATGGAGATCGTCCGCCCGGCCGTGAGGTGGGTCCGGACCTTCTCCTGCACCGACGGCAACGAGCACGCCCCCCGCATCGCCCACGATCTGGGGCTGAAGACCCTGGTGGGGGCCTGGCTGGGAACGGACCGGGAGAAGAACGAGGCCGAGATCCAGGGTCTCGTCGAGGTGGCTCGGGCAGGGCACGCCGACATGATCGCGGTGGGCAACGAGGTGCTCTACAGGGAGGACCTGGCCGAGGAGGAACTCGTCGAGGCGATCCGGCGGGTGAAGGACGCCGTGCCCGGGATCCCGGTCGGCTACGTGGACGCGTACTACCTCTTCACGGGCCACCCCCGGATCGTGGATGCCTGCGACGTGCTGCTGGTGAACTGCTACCCGTTCTGGGAGTACTGCAGCCTCGAGCACGCGCTCGGCTACATGCAGGAGATGGTCGCCCGGGTGGAGCGGGTGGGCCGCGGCAAGCGGATCGCGATCAGCGAGACCGGCTGGCCGAGCGCCGGGGCGCCCCTGGGCGGCGCCGTCCCCTCGGAGGAGAACGCGCTCCTCTACTTCCTCAACACGGTCAAGTGGACCCGGGAGGCCGGGATCGAGGCCTTCTACTTCTCCGCTTTCGACGAGGAGTGGAAGGCGGGCCACGAGGGGGACCGGGGCGTCTACTGGGGCCTCTGGGACCAGCGCGGGAAGCTCAAGTATGGTGCTTGAAGGCAACGCCATCTGCTACTCGGGCTACCGCGAGGGGCAGAACCCGAACACCGGGGTCTTCCCGTCCCGGGAGGAGGTCCGCGAGGACCTGCTCCTGCTCTCGCGCCACTGGAACTTCCTCCGGCTCTACGACTGCACCCGCCACGCCGAGTTGGTGCTCGACGTGATCCAGCGGGAGCGGCTCGGCATGAAGGTGCTCCTCGGCGCCTGGCTCGGCGCCGAGGCGGACAACCCGGGGTGCCCCTGGGGCGGCGTCCACGGGGAGGACCTGCTCGAGAGGAACCGCGAGGAGAACCAGGCCGAGCTGTGGCGCCTGGTCCGGCTGGCCCGCCTCCACCCCGACACCGTCGTCGCCGTGGCGGTCGGGAACGAGGCCACGGTCGAGTGGACCGATCACCTGGTCCCTCCGGAGCGGGTGCTCGAGCACGTGCGCTGGGTGCGGCGGGAGATCCCCCAGCCCATCACCTTCTGCGAGAACTACGTTCCCTGGCTGGGCAAGCTCGACGCGCTGGCCGCGGAGCTGGACTTCATCTCGGTCCATACCTACCCGGTCTGGGAATTCCGGACCATCGAGGAGGCCCTCGACTACACCATCCACAACTGGCGGAGCGTCGCGGAGCGCCACCCGGGGAAGCCGGTCGTCATCACCGAGGCGGGCTGGACCACGCGGTCGAGCGGGCGCGGAATCCGTCCGGACAACGCCTCCCCGGCCCTGCAGGCGATCTACCTCGAGCAGCTGACCCGCTGGAGCCGTGAGGCCGGGGTCCTCACCTTCGTCTTCGAGGCCTTCGACGAACCGTGGAAGGGCTCGGCCGACCCGCTCGAGCCGGAGAAGCACTGGGGGCTCTTCACCGTGGACCGGCGCCCCAAGCCTTCGGTGGCGCGGCTCTACCCCGAACTCCCCGTCGCCGAGGTGCACCACGATGCGTGAAACGGTCGTCCTCCCGGCCGTGGCCGCCGTCCTGCTCTCGGCCTGCGCGATCGCCGCACCGGTGGCGCAGAGGCCCCTCGACCCGTACCGGGACGGAGAGTGGATGGGCCAGGGCATCTCCTACGGTCCGCACCGCGACGGCCAGCGTCCCGGCGGGCCGTCGCCCACGCGCGCCCAGATGCGCGAGGACCTGGAACTGCTGCGCGGCCGGTGGAGCCTGCTCCGGGTCTACAGCGCCGACCCGGTGGCGGAGGACCTGCTCGCCCTCGTCCGGGAGGAGCGGCTTCCCTTCAAGGTGCTGCTGGGCGCCTGGGTCGCGCCGGACGCGCCGGAGGAGAACCGCAAGCAGGTGCAGACGGCCGTGCGGCTGGCCCGCGCCTACCCGGACGTGGTTCTCGCGCTCTGCATCGGCAACGAGACCCAGGTCTCCTGGTCGGACCACAAGGTCCCGGTCGACGTGCTGGTGGGGCTGCTCCGGGAGGCCCGGAGCGGTAGCACGCTGCCCGTGTCGACCGCCGACGACTTCGGCTTCTGGCTGGAGCCGCGCAGCGACGCGGTGGCCCGCGAGGTGGACTTCATCGTCCTGCACGTCTACGCCATGTGGAACGGCCAACCCCTCGACCGGGCGCTCGACTTCACCCGCGGGAAATACGACGACGTGGTGCGCCGCCACCCCGGTCTCCCGGTGGTCCTCGGCGAGGCCGGCTGGGCCACGGCGAAGCACACCGAGGGCGAGCAGGCCACCCTGATCAAGGGTCGGCCGGGCGAGGCGGAGCAGGGGGTCTTCCTCGAGCAGTTCACCGCCTGGGTGGTGCGCGACCGGATCGTCAGCACCTGGTTCGAGGCCTTCGACGAGAACTGGAAGGGCGGCCCCCACCCGGACGAGGTGGAGAAGCACTGGGGGCTCTTCCGCGCCGACCGCACGCCCAAGCAGGCGGTCCGGCCCGCGGCGGCCCCGGCCGGGCGATAGACGGCGTCCGGCCCCATGGCTCGCTGGCGTTGCGGGCGGCGCTCTCAGGCCCGCTCCAGCCGGGCCGGTACGCTCTTGTGCCATGGAGTCCCGACGAAGGGGTCGCGGTCCTGGCTGGCGGTGAGCTCGTTGGGGGCGACGCCCGCGGGCTCCGCCCCGTCCGTGCCGGAGAGCCCGAGGCCGTTGGGGAGGGAGACGTGGCCAGGTCGGAGGGTGTCCGACACCTCCACCGTGGCCACGCCCGATCCGGTGCGCGTGGTGATCCGGACGCGGTCCCCGGTGACGACGCCGAGCGCCGCCGCGTCCCCCGGGGAGATCCGCAGGGCGCCCGACGCGTCGGTCTTCCTCCAGGCCGGGGCGCGGATGATGGTGTTGGCGGTGAACGACCGGCGCTCGCCGGCCGACAGGACGAAGGGGAAGGCGGGGTCGCGGGCCGGGGGCGGCGCGTCGCGGAGCCGGGCCAGCTCCTCGAGGAGATCGGGGAGGGAAAGTTGGATCCGGCCGTCGGGGGTGGCGATGCGCCCCGTGACCTCCTCCCACCGGTCCACGGAGAAGACCACCCCGGCCGGGCTCGAGAGGATGGCGTCGAAGAGTCCCTGCGCCGCCTCGATCGGAGAGCCGCCGAAGCCGGCGCGCGCCAGGGATGCCGGGCTCTGCATGGCCGCCCGCGCCGCCAGCGGGAGCAGCACCGCCCCCTCGCGGGTTTCCGGAGGGAGGTCCATGGTCCGGTAGAGAAGCACGGGAGCCAGCCCGGCGAGACGCGGGTCGGAGAGGAAACGCTCGACCGCGGCCAGCGCGTAGGCCGCCTTCCCCCCGGCGGCGGCGGCACGGAGCGGCGCGAGGTCCTCCTCGGAGACGGCGCCGAGCGCGATGCAGAGGCGCGCGTGGATCTCGGCCTCGGGGAGCGCCCCGTCGGGCGGCGGAAGGAGGCGGGGGCGCAGGTGGAAGGCGTTTCGCGGGAAGTCGAAGTTGAAGAAGGTGGCCTCGGCCTTCTCGAACTGGCTCGCGGCCGGGAGCACGTAGTGGGCGAGGCGCGCCGTCTCGGTCATGGCCAGGTCGATCACCACCAGCGTGTCGAGGGCGCGGAGCGCTTCGCGGAACCGGGGCGAGTCGGCCACCGAGTGGGCCGGGTTGGCGGCCTCGACGATCATGGCGCGGTAGCGGGCCGGGTGGTCGGTGAGGACCTCGTCGGCGATCACGTTGCAGGGGATGAGGCCGGCCACGATGGGCGCGCCCACCACCGGGCTCCTCCGTCGCGAGGCGCCGCTGGCGATGGCGACGATCGAGGTGGGCACGTAGGCCGTCCCCTCCCGGCCGAAGCTCCCGGTGACCGCGACGAGCAGGCGGTGGAGGTAGCTCACCAGCGTCGAGTCCCGGTTCATCTGCACGCCCAGGTCCTCGAAGGTGGCCAGCGCGCGGGCGTTGCCGAGGACGCGGGCGGTCCGGCGCACCAGGGGCTCGTCGAGGCCGGCGCGCGCGCAGAACGCGGCGATGGGGATGGCGCGAAGGGCCGCCTCGACCGGCGCGGCGTCGGCGCAGTGGGCGTCGAGGAAGGTGCGATCCCAGAGCCCCTCCTCGAGGAGGATGGCCAGGATCGCGGCCATGAGAACCGCGTCCGTTCCGGGTTTGACCTGGAGGTGGATGTCGGCCATCGCCGCCGTCTCGCTGCGCCGCGGGTCCACGACGACGAGCGTCCGGGCCGGGTCCCCGGCGATCTCCTTCAGCGTCACCCGCGCGCGCGGGATGGAGTGGGACTGCCAGGGGTTCTTGCCGAGGAAGAGAGCGACGTCGCAGTGCTCGAAGTCGGCGCGGATCATGGCCGTGCCGAACATGCGGTGGGCCACCCAGAACTCGCCGGTCTTCTCCTGGGCGAGCGCGCTGGAGCGAAAGGTGGAGCCGAGCGCGCGCCGCGTGGCCGTGGCGTAGGCGCCCCCCAGGTGGTTCCCCTGGCCGCCTCCGCCGTAATAGAAGATGGCATCGCCGCCGTGGGCGTCGCGCACCGCGGAGAGCCGGGCCGCCACCTCCCGGATGGCCGTGTCCCAGTCGATGGCCTCGAAGGTCCCGTCGGCGCGCCGCCGCAGCGGCGTGGTCACCCGGTCGGGGCCGTTCTGGTAGTGGTCGAGCCGGTGCGCCTTCTCGCAGGCGTAACCCCTCGAGGCCGGGTGGCGCCTGTCGCCGCGAAGCCGGACCAGGCTCCGCCCTCCCTCGCCCCCCAGCTCGACCTCGAGCCCGCAGTTGCACTCGCAGAGGATGCAGGCCGTCGGCTTCCAGTCCGTCGTGGGCACGGGCGCTCCCTTCCAGGACGACCACCTTACCTCCGGTGGCGCTCCGACACCCTGCCGGGTTAGGAACGGGGGCCGATGCCCTCGCTCATCATGCCGGCGCTCCACGCTGGCCACTTCTCGTGAAGGGGTGCCCGTGCAGGAAAAGCTCACCATCCTGAACGCCTTCGTCCACGACGTGGCCACCGGCACGTGGATCGGCTCGCTGGTGCTCCTCTCCATCCTTCACGCGCAGGCGACGCAGCCCGAGTGGATCCTGGCCGCGGGACTGGTCCGGCCGCTGGCCGCCAGGTTCATGTGGGTAACCTGGGTGAGCCTCGTGGTCATCATGCTCACCGGCGTGGTGCGCATGGTCACCTGGAAGGTCTTCGGCTGGACGGGGGACGTGGCGCGCGACCGCATCCGGTTGCTCAAGGTGAAGCACGCCATCCTGGGCGTGGTCTTCGCGGCCGGGACCGCGTGGCAGGTCGCCATCGCCTATTTCTGATCCCTGGAAGGGTTCCCGAGTGAGGGGGTACCCGGTCGGGTGCGCGCAAGGGTTGCGAACGGCTTCCAAGATGCGCAGAAAACTCGCCCGACGATGAAGAATTACTAATATTTTCAATGTACCATGACTCGGTGACCGCTGGCTTCCTTCGTGCTACTCAATGTGGACCCCTGAAGGAGGGTAATTGATGCTCGGTCGAAAGCCCCGCGTTCTGCTCGTCACGTCGCCGTACCACGCCGGCGTGGTCGAGGCCGCCGGAACGTGGATGCCGCTCGCGATGGTCTACGTCGCGGGCGAGGCGCGTGCAGCCGGCGCCGAGGTCGAGGTCTACGACGCGATGTCCATGTTCGTCTCGCACGACGACATCGCGAAGAAGATCGCCGAGTTCAAGCCCGACATCGTCGGCACGTCCGCCATCACCGCCACCGAGCCCGACGCCCGGGTGATCTGCGCCAACGCAAAGGCCTGGAACCCCGAGGTTCGCACGGTGGTGGGCAACGTGCACGCCACCTACTGCTGGGAGGAGATCCTCCGCGACGACCCCAGCGTCGACTTCGTGGTGCGAGGGGAGGGCGAGCGGACCATCGCCGAGCTCGTCCAGGCCGTGGCCGCCGGCGAGGGGTACGAGCGCATCGCCGGGCTCGCCTGGCGAAAGGACGGCGTCCCGGTCACCAACCCGCCCCGGATGCTCTGCTTCGACCTCGACCGGTTCCAGCCCGCCTTCGACCTGGTGGATTGGCCGCTCTACTGGTACCGCCCCAGCCCCCAGGGCAAGCTCGCCATCGTGAGCTCGGCACGTGGCTGCGCCCAGCGCTGCTCGTTCTGCTCCCAGCAGAAGTTCTGGGGACGCAGCTGGCGCGGACGGGATCCGCTCAAGTTCGTGACCGAGCTGGAAATGCTGCGGGACAGGCACGGCGTGGCCGTGGCCATGCTCTCCGACGAGACCCCCACGACCGACCGGGCCCGGTGGGAGAAGGTCCTCGACCTGCTCATCGAGCGGCAGAGCGGGCTCGAACTCCTCATGGAGACCCGCGTCGACGACATCCTGCGCGACGAGGACATCCTGGGGAAGTACGCCAAGGCCGGCGTCTCGCACGTCTACCTGGGCGTCGAGTCCACCTCGCAGGCCACGCTCGACCTCTACAAGAAGGACATCAAGGTCACCGAGTCGAAGCGGGCCATCGACCTCATCAACGAGTACGGCATGGTCTCGGAGACCTCCTTCGTCCTGGGGACCCCCGAGGAGACCACCGCCTCGGTCCGGGAGACCGTCGAGCTCGCCAAGTGGTACGCGCCCGACATGGCTTTCTTCCTCGCCCTGACCCCCTGGCCCTACTCCGACATCGGCCCCGAGATGGAGAGCCGCCTCGTCACCAAGGATTACCGGCGCTACAACCTGGTCGAGCCGGTCATGAAGCCGGACAACATGACCATCGCCGAGCTGCACGGCGAGCTCCACCGGGCCACGGGCCACTTCTTCCACGACAAGTTCAAGAACCTCGGGAAACTCACGCCCGAGAAGCGCCGCTTCATGATCAAGGTGCTGAAGCTCCTCATCGAGAACAGCTACCTGGGCGACGAGATGAAGCGGATGGCGGGCCACGCCAGCATGCCGGACTCCGTGAAGGAGATGCTCCGGGAGATCGGCATGGACGTTCCGGCCGGGCAGGCTTCCCCGACCGCGCGGTAGGGCCCCGGATCCGGCCAGGCCGGCGGGCCGTCACTCCCGAGCGAGCACGCCCTCGAGCAGATCCTTCGCCGCCGGCTCGATCTGCACGACGCGCATCCCCACGTCGAACACCGCCGGGCTTCCGGCGGGGAGTGGATCGCACCACTCCACCTCGACGAGCGCGTTGATCTCGCCCCCGCCCGGGAGGAACACGTCCATCTCCAGCAGGCGGCCCGCCTTCAGCCTCTCGTCCGAGTAGGACCGGATCCCGACCTGGGACTTCTGGGCAGGCTCGCGCCGGAGACCGTGGGTGAACCAGGAGGTGGGCCGGTGGACGATGGGGGCCTGCACCCGGCGGTAGGGGGGGTGCGAGGTCGGCATCACGAGGACGCGCCCGGTCGACTCCCACCAATCGAGCAATGCCATGCCCACGGGACACACTTTGACAGAACGCCGCAGGCCGCGCCAGAAGGGGCTCGAGTAAGCGAACGATTACGGCCTTCCCGGTCCTCCATCTTCCTGGGCCTCGGCGCCCGGTTCCCCTATAAGCGCCCGATGCTTCGAAGGACTCTCGCCACGGCCCTCGCCGCGCTGGCCCTCACCGCCTGCAGCGCCTCCCGACCCATCCCCACCCCCGCCGATCCCCCGTTCGACGGCGCCCGGGCCAAGGCCGACGTGACCTGGCTCGCCGATCCGGCCCGCACCGGCCGGGGCGTGGGGACTCCCGGGATCGACGCCGCGGCCGACTGGATCGAGGGCCAGATGAAGGGCATCGGCCTCGCCCCAGCCGGCTCGGATGGCTTCCGGCAGGTCTTCGAGGCGCCGGTGGGCGCCCGGCTCCTCGACGGCAACGCACTCGTCCTCGACGGCACGGCCAAGAAGCTCTCGGTGGACTGGCAGCCCTTCACCTTCAGCGACGACGGCAAGGTGGAGGGGGAGCTGGTCTTCGCCGGCTACGGCATCACCGCTCCCGAGCTCTCCTATGACGACTACGCCGGCCTGGACGTGAAGGGGAAGATCGTGCTCCTTGCCCAGGACTTCCCGGGCGAGCAGGACCCGAAGTCACCCTTCCGCGACCCGAAGAACTACCGCTACGGCGAGTGGCGCTACAAGGTGACCAACGCCCGGGACCACGGGGCCGCGGCGGTGCTCGCGGTCCGGGACGACTGGAACCACCCGGCGAAGGACGAGATCCCGGCCTGGAAGGGATCGCCCAGCTCGCGGGCCGGCCTCATCGCGGCGCGGGTCACCCTGGATGCCGTGAAGCGGGCCGGCGTGGACGTGGCCGCCCTCGCCACCCCCATCGCCACCGACATGAAGCCCCGCTCCAAGTCACTTGGAGTGAATGGGGCGGTCCAGGTCGCCGTGATGCACGAGCGGGCCCGCACCGCCAACGTGGCCGGCAAGATCGCCGGCTCCGATCCTGCCGTGGCCGACGAGTGCGTCATCGTCGGGGCCCACTACGACCACCTGGGCTTCGGCGGCGAGACCTCGGCCTCGCCCGACCAGATCGGCCAGGCCCACCTGGGCGCCGACGACAACGCCTCCGGCACGGCCGCCATCCTCGCGGTGGCGCGGGCCTTCGCGTCCCAGGCGCCGCCCCGCCGCACGGTGGTCATCGTGGCCTTCTCCGGCGAGGAACTGGGCGTCCTCGGATCGACCTTCTTCGTGAAGAACCCGCCGGCCGGCTGCACGGTCCCGAAGATGCAACTCATGGTGAACCTCGACATGGTCGGGCGTCCGCAGCAGGGGAAGCTCTACGTGCACGGCGTGGACACGGCCAGGGGGCTGCGCGAGACGGTGAAGGAGCAGGCCGGGCGCAACCCGCCCATCGCGCTGCGCGTCGAGCCGGGGGGGAGGGGTTCGGCTCCTCCGACAACACCAGCTTCTACGCCAAGGACGTCCCGGTCCTCTACCTCTTCAACGGCGCCCACACCGACTACCACCGGGTCAGCGACACCCCCGACAAGATCGACGCCGCCGGCCTCGCCGAGGCTTCCCGCCTGGCCTGGCGCGCGGCCCGGGACGCGGCCGACTGGCCGACCCGCCTCGAGGTCGTGAAGGTGGTCCAGGCGAAGCCACAGGGCGGAGGGGGAGGGCGGGGGAGCCGCCCCTCGCTCGGGACCATCCCCGACTTCTCCGAGCGCAACGAGCCGGGCGTGCTCCTCACCGGCGTGGTGCCGGGGAGCCCGGCGGAGAAGGCGGGTCTCGTCGGCGGCGACGTGGTGCTGCGCCTCGGGACGAAGAAGATCCTGAACCTCCAGGACCTCCAGTACGCCCTCACCGGACACCGCCCCGGCGACGTGCTCGAACTCGAGTACGCTCGGGGCGGGAAGGTCTCGGTCGTCCAGGTCACGCTGGCCGAGCGCAAGTAGCCCCACGCCCGGGCCGGGAGGCTACATTCCGGGGAACGGGAAGGGCGGATCCTCGAAGTACGAGGCCGGCCAGCCCGTGAAGTCCTTCGAGGAGTCGGCGAGCAGGGGGACGTCGCCGAAGGCCGCGTCGCAGGGAGTCGCCGCCGCGTCCATCATCGTTCCGGCGGAGGCGCCGGCCAGGGTGGCGCCCGAGGCGTCCTCGGCCTTCATCATCCAGTAGCCCTCGGTCGGCATGTGCCGCTCGGCTGCCGCGCTGTGGCAGGTCACGCCCACGATGCGGGCCACCGGCGCGACCAGCTGGCCGCCCGAGATGAGCCCGTCGCTGCGCCCGTGCACCTTGCCGTCGGCCGCCTTGAACCAGCGCGAGACCATCTGCGCGTCGGCCGGGAGGAGGTCGGGGTTCGCGGTGCGAGGGTCCATGCCGCAGAGGAAGACCATCTCGTCCTTGATCTTGAGGCTGCCGCCCTTGCTGGCCACGCGGTGGTACAGGTACTCGCCGCTGCGGGGCCGGGAGAGGCCGGGCGGGATGACGCCGCCGTCGAACTTGCCGGCGTCGAGGTCCCAGGTGACGTTCGTGCCCCGGACGGCGATCTTCCGGCCGGCGGCGGAGACGTCGAACCGGACCTCGAGCGTGCCGGAGGCGGCCTTCTCGTTCGGGAAGGCGGCGTGGAGCAGCGTGAAGTCCACCTCCATCGTGCCCTTTCCCTCGTGCTCGCCGGAGTAGCCGTTGCGGTCGATCTCTCCGGACATGACCACGGGGAGCGGGGTCGTGCCCGTGGGGCCGGCCGCGAGCTCCCAGCTGTAGACGCTGGAGGCGACGAGCCTCACAGTGAAGGTGACGTCCACGCCGGCCTCGGTCATCGTCCAGGTCTTCGATGTCTCGGTGGAGGTTGCCGGCATCGAGGAGATCACGCGCTCCACGTGGCGGAGCACCTTGTAGATGTGCCGGTTCACCCGCTCCACCACCTCGCGCTCGCGCATGAAGAGGTGCGGGTGGCAGCCGCCACCGGGGCCGGCCAGGTCCGCCGTCAGCGAGGCGCCGGGGGTCTCGAGAAGCGCCGCCGCGGGCGGGGTCGTGTCGGCGTCCACCTGATCGAGCGCCAGCGCGGCGAAGCTCGGGAGGGCGGCGTCCAGCGCCGCGCTGCCCGTGCCGGTGGACATGGAGCCGCCGCAGGCCAGGACCACGGCGAGCGGGGCGGTGAGGATCAAGGTGCGAAAGTTCATGTGCGGCCTCCGGGCGTCCAGCCCTCTTGCGTATGGCAGATTGAACACCCCTGCCCCGAAGGAGTTGCGGCCCGGTAAAGCGAAGGACCTGCGCAGGGTTGCGCAGGTCCTGGTTCGGCCCCGGGAAGGCTACGAGGGCTTTCGCTCGCTCGGAGCGGCCTGCTTCGAGGCCTCCACCGACGGACCCCTGGCGTGGCCGGGGAGCTCCGTCGCAGCGGGTTCCTTCGCCGCCGGCGGAGCGTCGTCGTTGCCCTCGGAGGACTTCTTGAAGTTGCGGATGCCCCTGCCGAGCGCCTCGCCGAGCTGGGGCAGCTTCGAGGGGCCGAAGATGAGGAGCGCGACCGCCAGGATGAGCAGGATCTCGCCGAATCCGAGTCTCATGTGGCCCGTATAGCACCGGCCGACGCCGCACACCACACCGCCGCCATCACCCCTCCGGGATCAGCGGGCCCGTGCCTCGACGAGGGACAGGAACGGGTCGGAGGTGAGCACGCCGAGCAGGACGAGCCGCCGGCCGCCGCGGCCTGGACCGGCGCCCGGGCCGGCTTCGTCGCCGTCGGGCCCGCCCGGGCCGCCCGGGCCACGGGGACCGGGGCCGATGCCGAGCCGGACTGCCTTCAGCGCCTGGAGCTGCGCCGGCGTCAGGATGGCGAGCACCTGCGTGCGCAGCGCCTGCCCCTCGCCGCGCCGCGAGGCCATGCCGGCCTGCCGGGCCTCGCGCATCGCCTCCTGGGTGCCCTCGGAGACGGCACCCCCGGCCCGGAGCTCGTCCCGGGCGCGGGTGAGGGCAGCCACGAGCGCCGGGTCGGGCGACTCGACCCGGGCGCGGAAGGCCTGTACCTGGGCGGCCGCCTGCCGCAGGACCGGAAGGAGGGCGCGGGCCTGGTCCGGTGTGATCGCGAGGGCCCGGTCCATCTGGAGGGCCGCGATCTCGGCGCGCAGCGCGGCCACCTCCGGCGACGGGGCGAGAGGGCGCGCGGAGGCCGTGGTGGCCGCGAGGAGGAGGATGGCTGCGACGGCGCTTCGGGCGATCATGTGGACTCCAGTGGAAGGGTCACCGGTCCAGACCCGCGGCGGGTCGGGACGTTAGTCCACGATGTCCGGAGGTGCTACGGTGCGCCCCCGATGAAGCCTGACCCGGACCTGGCCTCCCTGCTCGCCGCCTGGCGCGACACGCCCGCCGGGGACGACGATCTGAGGGGGCGGATCGGTGCGACCGTCGCCGCGCTGAAGAACCTCCGCCGCGACAGGCCCGAGCTCTTCTCCTCCGAGGCCGCCCGGCTGGTGCGCCCGGCGCCGGACGTCGCCGCGCAGCGTGGGGCGCAGGCGCCACGAGCGCCTCGGCCACCCGTTCAGGCGGACCCCACCCAGGTCCTCCGCGACGTCTTCGGCTTCCCCTCCTTCCGCCCCGGCCAGCGCGAGCTCGTGGACGCCGTCCTCTCCGGCCGCGATGCCCTCGGCGTCCTCCCCACCGGTTCGGGCAAGTCACTCACCTACCAGCTGCCTGCCCGGATGCTGGGAGGCGTCACCCTGGTGGTCTCCCCGCTCATCGCCCTCATGAAGGACCAGGTCGAGGCCATGGGGAGGGTGGGCCTTCGCGCCACCTTTCTCAACTCCGCCCTCGACGCCGAGGAGCGGCGCAGCCGGGTGGCCGCGGTTCGCCGCGGGGAGTACGAGCTGGTCTACGCGGCGCCCGAGGGGCTCGAGGGTGCGGCCGGCGCCGCGCTCGCCGGCGCGCGCCTCTCGCTCGTCGCCGTGGACGAGGCCCACTGCATCAGCCACTGGGGGCACGACTTCCGCCCCGCCTACCGGAACCTGGCCGGGTTGCGGGCCCGCTTCGGCGGTGCTCCGGTCCTGGCGCTCACCGCCACGGCCACGCCGAAGGTGGCCACCGACATCGCCGAGCAGCTGGGCATGCGCGCGCCGGCCCTCTTCCGCGGATCGGTCTTCCGCCCCAACCTCCAGCTCCACGTGGTGAAGAAGGGGGGGAAGGGCCGGGATCGCGGGACGAGATCCTGGACCGGGTCCGCGCCCGCCGCGGGCAGAGCGGCATCGTCTACTGCATCGCCCGCAGGTCGGCCGAGTCGGTCGCCGACTTCCTCCGTTCACGGAAGGTGAAGGCGATGGCCTACCACGCCGGCCTCGAGGCCGGCGAGCGGGAGCGGGTCCAGGACGCCTTCCTGGGCGGGCAGGCCGACGTGGTGGTCGCCACCGTGGCCTTCGGGATGGGCATCGACAAGCCGGACATCCGCTACGTGATCCACCGCGACATGCCCGGTTCGGTCGAGGGGTACTGCCAGGAGATCGGCCGCGCCGGCCGCGACGGGGAGCCCTCCGACTGCGTGCTCCTCTACTCCTGGGCCGACGTGATGGCACACGACCGGCTGGCCGAGGGCACCGACGACGCCGCCACGTCCCGTCTCCAGCGGCAGAAGGCGCGGGCCATGTTCGAGTGGGCCGAGGCGAGCGGCTGCCGTCACCGGCTCCTGGGGCGCCACTTCGGCGAGGAGCTCCCTCCCTGCGGTTCGAGCTGCGACGCCTGCGCCCCTGCCAGGGCGGTGGCGACCCGCGCGGGGACGGTTCGCCGGGCGGCGGTCTCGCGCCGCACGCGTGGATGGCCACGCTGATTCCCGGTTCGGTTAGCATGCCCCCGATGACGTCCCGCTCCCGAGCCCTCGCATCGGCGGCCCTCTCGACGGCCGCCCTCCTCCTCTGCGCCGGCCCTGCCCACGCCGCCGGCCCCCTGGATTTGTTCGCGCCCCCCGTCTCGGACGCGAAGCCCGTGGCGAAGCGGGACGCGCCGCCCTCCCCGGAGGCAATCCCGCTGCCCGGGATCGTTCCGGCCGCGGTGGAGGCCTACCGGAACCTGGCCGCCATCCGGGCGAGGACCGATCCGGGACGATCCCTCGACCAGATGCTCGCCCCCCTCGACGAGCTCGGGAAGGCAGTCGAGCAGGCCGGGAAGCTCTTGACGGACCAGCCGATCAACGCGGTCTCCGACCGCGACCTGGTGGACTTCCGGCAGGACATGCTCCGGCAGGACGCGCTGCTCGGGAGGTGGAGCTCGAAGCTCGAGGAGGCCGTCCGCACGACGTACGGCTCACTGAAGGAGCTCGAGCGGATGGAGGCGGTCTGGACGCTCACCGAGCAGAGGGCCGCGGCCGAGGGGGCGGCCCCCGCGATCCTGGCGCGCGCACAGTCGGTGCGCGGGGAGATCCACGACCTCGGGAAGAGCGTCCGTGCGCGGCTCGACCGGTTGCTCGCCGCGCAGGATCGCGTGGCCAGCCTGCGCATCCGGATCCTGGCCTGGATGGAGGCCGCCGATCGGGCCGACGCGGTGCGGGACCTGCAGCTCTTCGAGATCGAGGCCCGGCCCATCTGGGAGGTCCTCTCGCGAAAGGAGCCGTTCCGCGACTTCGGCGACCAGCTCCGCCGGGTCTTCCAGCACAACGTCTCGACCCTGTCGGCCTTCGTGCGCGAGGAGGGGTTCGGCTTCCTCTGGGTCCTGGCCGCCTTCGTGATCGTGGCGGCCTCCATCGCCTGGACGGGGAGGCACTTCGCCGCCCGCGCCGCCGCCGACCCCGAGCTCTCCGTGCCGGCCGAGGCGGTCGCGCACCCCGTCGCCGCAGGGATCCTCGTCGCGCTCAGCCTCACCTCCTGGTTCCTTCCGATGGCGCCCGCGGTCTTCACCGAGCTGTCGATCCTGGTCGCGCTGCCCTCGCTCCTCCTGCTCGCCGGCAAGGTGCTCCCCGCGGCGATGCGAGCCCCGCTCTACGGCTTCACGGCGCTCTTCGGCGTCACCAGGCTCGCCGCCGTCCTCCCCGAATCCTCGCTGGCGGGGCGGCTCCTCATCCTCCTCGTCGCGATCGTCGCCATCGTCGCCACGATCCGGTTGCTCCGGAGGGACGCGCCCTGGACCCAGGCGATCGCGCGCCCCAACCGGAGGGCGCAGGTCCGGATCGCCCTGTGGGTGATCGGCGCCCTGCTCGCGGTCTCCCTGGTCGCAAACGTGGTCGGGAACGTGAGCCTGGGGCGAAGGCTCGCCGACGGAGCCCTTTCCTCCGGGATGCTGGCGCTCGTCCTCGCGGCGGTCGCCCGGGTGCTCCGCGGGCTGTTCGTGGGCGCCCTGCGCATGCCGGAGGTCCATAGATTTCCGGCGGTGGCCGGGAACGCCGCCCTCATCGCCGAGCGGGGCTCGGTGCTCCTCGAGTGGGCCGGCCTGCTGCTCTGGATCGGCGGCACCCTCCGGGTGTTCTACGTGGACACCGCGGTGGTGGAGTGGATTCGCTCCGTACTCACCGCCCGTCTCCGGTTCGGCGGGCTCGACCTCTCCCTGAGCGACCTGGCCGCCTTCGGGATCACCCTCTGGCTCGCGGTACTGCTGGCCCGCCTGCTCCGCGTCCTGCTGGAGGCCTGGCTGGACCGGGACGGGAAACTTCCCGCCGGGGTCCCGGTCGCCATCTCCAAGACGGTGGGCTACCTCGTGGTCGGGTTCGGGTTCCTGATGGCCATCCTCGCCTCGGGCATGGACGTCACCCGCTTCACCGTGATCCTGGGCACGCTCTCGGTCGGCATCGGCTTCGGCCTGCAGAACGTGGTGAACAACTTCGTCTCCGGGCTCATCCTGCTCTACGAACGCCCCATCCGCGTGGGGGACGTCATCGAGGTGGGGACGTCCACCGGCACGGTGACCCACATCGGGATCCGCTCCAGCACCATCAAGACCTTCCAGGGCGCCGAGGTGGTGCTGCCCAACTCCAACCTGGTCTCGAACCAGCTCACCAACTGGACCCTCTCCGACCAGGTCCGGCGCGTGGACATCGACGTCGGGGTGGCCTACGGCAGCGACGTCGTGAAGGTACAGGAGGTCCTGCTCCTCGCCGCTCGGGCCAACGTGGACGTGCTGTCCGACCCCGCACCGGTGGCCCTCTTCACCGGGCTGGGGGACAGCGCCCTCACCTTCCAGCTCCGGTTCTTCACCTCCCGGTTCGACCGTTACCTGGCCATCGCCGGCGAGGTCCGGCAGGCGGTGGTCGAGAAGCTCGACGCGGCCGGGATCGCCATCCCGTTCCCCCAGCGTGACGTGCGCGTGATCTCGGTGGAGGGCGCGGCGGCCCGGGCGCTGCGCGGCGGAGCGCCGGACGCGAAGGAGCCGGACGCGGAAACGCCGGCGGGCGGGAAGTAGCGCCTACCGCAGCCCCTCGCCGGTGGTGGCCGGCACGACCTTGCCGTACTTCACGCCCTTGGTGGAGACGAGCCCGTCCCCCATGGCCGAGATGTCGCGCCCGCGCCCGCGCAGGACCAGAACCTCGAGGCAGTTGTGGGGGTCGAGGTGGACGTGGAGCGCCGAGACCACGGCCCGGTGGTTCTCGTGCTGGATGTGGGCGAGCTTCTGGGCCAGGCTCGCCGAGTCGTGGTCGTAGACCAGGGTCACCACGGCGACCTTCTCCTCCTTGTCCCGCGAGGCCCACTCGCGCTGGACCAGCGAGTCGCGGATGAGGTCCCGGACCGCCTCCGACCGGTTCACGTAGCCCTTCTCGGCGATGAGCCGGTCGAACTGCGCCAGGAGGTCCTCCTCCAGAGAGATCCCGATGCGCTCGAGCATGCGTGAACACTACCCGCCCCGCCGGCCGAAATGCTACGAATCTGCGGACCGATGGACCGACATCCCTTCCTGGAGCGCGTCTTCCGCCGCATCGTGGCGCTGCGCCTCCCCATCCTGGCCGCCTACGCGGTCCTCCTTCCGTTGGCCATCGCGCTCTCGCTTCGCATCCCGTCGGAGGGGGCCATCGACCGGCTCATCGTCCCCTCCGACCCCGACTTCGTGGCCACGCGGGCCTTCCAGAAGGTCTTCCCGGAGGGGCAGGTGGTGCTCCTCCTGCTCGAGTCCGACGACCCCTGGAGCCCCGACGTCCTGAAGCAGGTCACCGCCCTCGAGGAGCGGCTCGGGAAGATCCCCGGGGTACACCCCGTCTCGGCCCTCGACATCTTCCGCAGGGTCCAGCCCGGGTTCCAGCCCGACGCCGCCTCGGCCGCCGCCTACCGGAAGTTCGCCACCGGAACCGACATCCTGCGGCGCCAGGGGCTCGTGGGGGAGCGGTTCCAGGGGGTGGTGGCCGGCTTCGGCGGGGCCATGAAGGAGCGGGCCGCCACGCTCGCCGCCATCGAGGAGGCGGTCGGCCAGACCGGACCAGGGGTGAAGACCATCCGCAAGGTGGGCGCACCCTTCGTGGAGTCCTGGATCGAGCACGAGTCGGGGGCGGCCTCGGCCCGCTACTTCCCGCTCTTCGGCATCTTCGTCGTGATCATCGCGCTCTTCCTCTACCGCTCCTGGCGGACGCTGCTGGCCGTCCTGCTCTCGCTGGGCACCGCGGTGGCCATGGGGGTGGGGGCGGGAGCGCTGCTGGGCTTCTCCTTCACGGTGGTGTCGTCGCTCGTTCCACTCACCGTGATGGTGACGACGCTGGCCACGCTGGTGTACCTCCAGTCCCGCTTCGTGGACCAGCCCGAGGGGACCGGGGTGGACGGACACCAGGTCTTCTCCCTCGCCAACAAGTTCCTCCCGGTCACGGCCTCCACGGTCGCGGCGGTGCTGGGCTTCGGCGCGCTCGCCGTGTCGAGGATCCTCCCCGTCCGGGAGATGGGTGTCTGGACCGCGGTGGGCCTGGCCCTGGGCTGGATCGTCGCCTTCACGCTCTTCCCGGCGCTGCAGAAGGTGCTGCGCACCCCCACCGGCCGGACGGTGGCCGTGCGGACCCGCTTCTACGACCGGCTGGCCGAGGTGATCCCGGGCTTCACCTGGCGCTTCCGCTGGGCGCTCGTGCTCGGGTCGCTGGTGGTCTCGGCGGCCGGGGCGGTGGGGCTCTTCGGGCTGCCCGGCGTGGTGCCGCCCATGCGGGTGGGCGTGGACTCGCTCGACTACGTGGATCCCGGCCTCGACATCCACCGGGACATGGTCTGGTTCCGCAAGAACGTGGCGGGGCTCAACGTGGCCCGGGTCTGGATCCGCACCCCGCCCGGCGGCGCGGTCGATCCGGAGTTCCTCCGCGGCGTGGACCGCTTCGCCACCGCCGTGGAGGCGATCCCCCGGGTCTCGGGCGCGGTCGGCCCCACCACCTTCCTCCGGATGCGGCGCTACATGGCCGGGCAGGGCGACCGGATCCCCCAGGACCGCGCGTCCTTCGAGGCGGCCGCCGCCGACGTGGAGCAGCTCTTGCTCACCGAGGCCGAGCTGCGCGCCTTCCTCGACGTGGGCACCCTCGGAAACGCCCAGCTCACCGTGATCTTCGAGGGGGTCGAGGAGAAGGAGTTCCACGAGCTCATCGCGAAGCTGCGTCAGGCCTGGGACGAGGCGACCAGGGACGACCCGGCCTTCCGCGGGGTGGAGATGCAGGTGGTTGGGGAGTCATTGTTACAGTCCAAGGTGGGGGCGAGCCTGGTGCCCACGCTCACCGAGAGCTTCGCGCTCACCGCCGGGCTCATCTTCATGGCCTTCCTCTTCGTCTTCCGCAGCCCCTCGGCGCGGCTCATGGCCATGATCCCGTCGGTCTTCGCCATCCTGGCCACGTTCCTGGGGATGAGCCTGCTCGGGGCCTCGCTCAACGTGGCCACCATCCTCATCGCCACGACCGTGCTGGGCACCACCGAGAACGACCAGATCCACTTCTTCTACCACCTGCAGGAGGGGCGGCAGGAGGGTCGGAACTTCGAGCAGTCGCTTCGCTACACGCTGCGTGTATCGGGGCGCGCCATCGTCTTCGCCACGCTCATCAACGCGGCCGGATTCCTGGCCCTCTCGGTCTCCAACTTCCCGCCGCTTCGCCAGTTCGGGGTCATCACCGCGTCGGCGTTCCTGCTCGCGATGGTGGCCGACTTCACGGCCCTCCCGGCCGCGCTTTGGCTCATCTCCGGGGAGAGGCCCGCCGGGGCAGCGGAAGGAATGCGGGGATCTGCTTCATCCGACCCGCCCACTCCGGGTGGTTCATGAGCATGCGCCGGTCCTTCATGGGGACGGAGATGAAGACGAAGAGCAGCGTGATGGACAGTGGCCCCACCAGGGTCCACCAGCCGGGCCGGGCCGCGAAGCCGAGGATCCAGAGCCCCCACCAGAATCCCATCTCGCCCAGGTAGTTGGGGTGGCGGCACCAGGCCCAGAGCCCGGTGTCGAGCATGGCGCCCCGCTCCCGGGGCGACGCCATGAAGCGGCGCAGCTGCAAATCCGACACCGCCTCGAGCACGATGGCGCCCGTGGTCACCGCGAACCCCAGCGCGTCGAGCCAGCCGAGCGGGCGCCCGGGGCCGGAGAGCGCCGGCCAGGCGGCCAGGAGCCCCAGGAACACCCAGCCGGTGGGGAAGAGGTGGAGCCCCACGAAGCTCGCCGGCCAGTAGAACCTCCCGGCCTTCCGCCGGATGTCCACGTACCGGTAGTCCTCGTCGCCGAGCCCGTGCCAGCGCGCCAGCTGGTTCGCGGTGAGGCGCAGGCCCCAGGCGACGACCAGGATCACCACCAGCGACTGGCGCAGCGCAACGGCCTCGGCCCCGCCCGGCGCCATCGCCCAGTAGAGGGCGATGGGGATGGGGGCCAGGCTCCAGTAGGGGTCGTACATGCTGGAGTTGTCGAGGGCCAGGCTGAAGCAGAAGATCACCGCGGTCGCCGCCAGGTCGGCGGCGAGCGCCACCCAGAGGGGGTCACGTCCCGGGAGGGCCATGACCGTGAGCGCGGCGCCGGTCAGGGCGGCGAGGTAGGCAGCCGCGAGCCAAGCAAGGGAGCGTCCACGGGTATGGCGGGGGTCGCCCGCGGAGGGGATGTGAGCCGGATCGGACATCGCGTACAGTTAACAGACGGGTGGCCCGTTCGCAGTCACCTTCCCGGGCCGCCAGGGGGCCGCCATGTCGATCGTCGATCTCGCCGCCATTCCGCAGGTCGCACTCGCCTTCATCAACGACGATCACCGCGAGGAGGCCCGCCTCCTCAACGACCTCGCCGAGGCCGTGAAGGGGCACAAGGCGGGGAAGATCCCGGTCGAGACCGTGCTCCAGCGATTCGAGGCTCTCTTCGGCCACACCCAGGAGCACTTCGGCCGGGAGGAGGAGGCCATGCGCCAGGAAGGCTTCCCTCCGTACCCGGTGCACAAGGGGGAGCACGACCGGGTCATCGAGGAGATGGAGTCGGAGGAGATCCATTTCCGGGAGACCGGCGACACGGGACGGCTCTGGAGCTACGTGTCCGAGGGCGTCCCGGCATGGTTCATCGGCCACATCCAGTCCATGGACGCCATCACCGCGCAGTTCGTGAACATGAAGCGGGGCGGCCCGGGCTGAGCGGCACGGGAGGGAGTCAGCGCGCCGCCCCGGCCCAGACCGGGGTGTTCCAGGCGTCGAGCCGCCAGCGCACGCCGACGTTGAGCTTGCCGAGCCCGCCGCTGCCGCTGCTGTCGAGCTGAGGAGGCTGGTAGTCGATCTGGACCCCGGACGTGTTGGCGGCCCGTGCGAGGCTCGAGACCACCCCGATGTCGAGCCGGTCGAGGGTCGCCAGCGCCAGCTCGGTCCGCTTGCCCCGGGTGTCGATGGGCTGCTCGCGACCCGGGATGGAGACGCGGGGCTGGCAGTACTCGGCGCGGCAGGCCGGGTTGTCGCCTGCGCTGCGGGTCTCGGCCCGGACCTGCGCGACCTCGGCGCTGGGAGCCTCGGGCTGGGCCCATCCAGGGATCTCCCCCGGGACATGGCCGAAGCCCGCTCCGATGACGACTTGCAGCGCCATTGCCGCGAGGAACATGCCTCATGGTAGGCGCGTTCCGATATCGACGGGGATGACCTTGGCGGGTCTCTCGGGTCTGCGGGCAAGCCCTCATACGAAGGAGGGCCCGGTCCAGGTCGGACCGGGCCCTCGAGATGGTGGAGCTGATCGGGATCGAACCGACGGCCTCTAGAGTGCGATTCTAGCGCTCTCCCAGCTGAGCTACAGCCCCGTACGCGCACGCCTCCCACGACAGGGGAGGGGGCCTTGTTTACGGGCAGGGGCGACGGGTGTCAAGAGACGATCGGAGCCACCCAGTAGAGCATCACGTACACCAGGACACCGGTCACCGAGACGTAGAGCCAGGCCGGAATCGCGAAGCGGGCAACGCGCCGGTGGGCGTCGAACCGCCCCTTCCAGGCGAAGTACACGGCGAAGCCGATGAGGGGCACGATGGCGGCCGCCAGGATGGTATGGCTGCCGAGGAGAAGCAGGTAGGCGGAGCGGAGCGGCCCGGTGCCCGGGAAGCGGTGGGTGCCGGTGAGGGCGACCCGTGTGAGGTAACCCATCAGGAAGAGGGCGGACACGCAGAGCGCCGAGATCATGAGGGCGCGGTGCCGCTCCCTGTCGCCCGCGCGGATGGCCCGCCAGCCCAGGGCGATCAGCACCGCGCTGGTGGCGTTCAACGATGCGTTGATCGGGGGGAGGATCTCTCCGAGGCCCATCGACTACCTCGCGCCCAGGAAGAGCGCGATGAAGACGGCCACCAGGTAGAGCAGGGTGGAGAGGAAGAAGCTCCGGGCCCAGCGGGATTCGCCGTCGGGGCGCCGCAGGCCGGTCGCGGCCGCCAGCGTGAGCCCCCCGCCCAGCAATGCCGCGAAGGCCCCGTAGCCCCAGGTGGCCATTCCCAGGAAGGCCGGCAGCATCCCCACCGGCACGAGCAGCGCGCTCGTCCCCACTGCCCAGGCCTTGGCGGTTCGCTCGCCGTGAACCAGCGCGAACACCTTGAGGCCGCCTCGCGCGTAGTCCTCCTTGAGGTAGATGGAGATGGCGAGGAAGTGGGGCAGTTGCCAGACGAACAGGATGGCGAAGAGGGCGAGCCCTCGGGCGTCGATGGAGCCGGTGGCGGCGGTCCAGCCCATGAGCGGGGGGATGGCGCCGGGGATGGCGCCGACGAAGAGCGCCGCGGTGGTCCAGCGCTTCATCGGGGTGTAGACGAAGGCGTAGCTGACCAGCGCCACGAGCGCGAGGAGCGCGGTGAGGGGATTGGCCGACAGGGCCAGCACCGGGATGGCGAAGACCGGCAATCCGATCCCGAGGGCGAGCGCGGTGGCTGGCTCGACGCGCCCGGCCGGGAGCGGGCGCCCCCAGGTCCGGCGCATGAGGCCGTCCACGTCCCGTTCCAGGTAGTTGTTGAGGACGTTGGCGGCGCCGACCACCATTCCGGTGCAGATCAGCGTGGCGGCCGCGCGTGGGGCCGAGGGCTGCTCCGGGGCGAGCCAGATCCCGGCGGCGGTGGTCGACACCACCATGCCCGAGAGGCGGGGCTTGGCGAGGGCCACGAGGTCGCCAAGGCCGCGCAGCGCCTGGACCGGGGAGATGGTGGGGCGCGTGGTCGCGCGGCTCTGGTTCGGGATCACTTCTCACCCCGCTGCGGGAACGAGTCGGGAGACGTCGGCCCGGCCGGCCTGCTGCGCGGACGGCTGGGGACCGAGGAGGAGGAACAGGAGGAGGGAGTCGGCGAGGAGCAGGACGGCGCCGGCGAGGTGCAGGCTCACCACGGCGACCGAGATGAGGCTCCAGACGGTCCAGGCCCCCAGGAGGATCTGGACGACGACCACGACGGGGGCGAGGAGGGCGGCGCTGCGCGCCCGGGAGGGTCCGGAGCGGAGCGCTGCGACGGCGGCGGCGGTCACGAGGAGGGCCACTGCGACGCCGGCGAGGCGGTGGAGGGTCACGAGCTGGGCGGGGCCACCAGGGGGCCAGACGGCGCCCTGGCAGAGCACCACGCTGGTGTCGCAGGCGAGGCCGGATCCGGTGTGGCGCACCAGCGCTCCGAGCACGATCTGGAGGTACACGCCGATCGCGGCCACCCCGGCCAGCGCGCGCACCGGGCCGGGCGCGGGAGCCTCGCCGGCGGCAGGGGAGGAGGGCGCGAGGCGCCAGGAGAGCCAGACCAGCACCGAGAAGAAGGCCATCGAGGTGGCGAGGTGGCCGGACGAGACCACGAGCGGCAGCTTCCACACCACGGTGAGGGCCCCGAGCGAGGCCTGGAAGAGGACGAGCCCCACCGCGACGAGCGAACCCACGCGGACGGCCGTCCCCCGCCGGCGCCGCCAGACCGTGACCGCGAGTGCAACGGTGAGGACCGAGACGGCCAGGGCCACCAGCCGGTGCCCGTGCTCGAAGAGGACCCCTCCCTCCATGGCCGGGAAGAACTGGCCGTAGCAGAGCGGCCAGTCCGGGCAGGCCAGGGAGGACCCGGTGGCATGCACCATTCCCCCGATGACGAGGAGGGCGAAGGTGGCCGCGGCCGTGGCCCGGGCGAGTCGGTATTCCAGCATGGGAGAACGGTTGTTTAAATAGTGGACTGATCCAGGTCAAGCCCTCGTCGGAGGGGGTGCCGGGGGACGCGAAAATGGGGGGAAACGGGATATGGATCGGGCCCATGAACCGATCAGCCCTCACCGTTGCCCTCCTCCTCGTGCTCGCTCCCTCCCGCACCCCGGCCGGCGAGCTCCGGGGGGTGGTGCGGTTCCAGGGGGCAGCACCCGCCCCGGCTCTCCTCGAGACGACCAAGGAGCGGGCCGTCTGCGGGGACTCGGTGCCGGACGAGGCGGTCCAGGTCGCCGCCGGGATGCTCCGGAACGTGGTGGTTGCCGTGAAGGGCGCCCCGGCCCCCGCCCCGGGAAAGGGGGTCCTCGACCAGCGCGGCTGTCGCTTCCTCCCCCACGTCCAGACCCTTCCTGTCGGGAGCACGCTCGAGGTGGTGAACGGAGACCCCACCCTCCACAACGTCCACGGCTACCTGGGGCAGGCGACGGCCTTCAACCTGGCCATGCCTTCGAAGGACTCCCGGCTGGCCCGCCAGCTCAAGAAGCCCGGGCTCGTCGTCGTGCGCTGCGACGTGCACGCATGGATGAGCGCCTTCATCTGGGTTGCGGACGGCCCCGCCGCCGTGACCGGGGCGGACGGCGCCTACGTCGTCGGGAACGTCCCGCCAGGCACCTACGAGGTGACGGCGTGGCACGAGAAGCTGGGGGAGCGGAAGGGCACGGCGACCGTCCCGGCGACGGGCGCGGCCACCCTCGACTTCACCTTCGGGAACTGAACTAGGCGTCCTCGTCCTCGGCGACCTCGTCCTCGTCCTCGGCGAGCGGGACCTCCTCCTCGCCCTCGAGCGCCTCGACCTCGGGCTCCGCCTTGCGAGGCGTGGCGCGGACGCGCTTCTCGGCCGGGGCCTTGACGACCGGGGTCTCCCGCTGGTCGGCCCCGCACTTGGGGCAGAGCGGGACCGGCTTCTTCATGTCGTAGAACTTGGTCTGGCACTTGAAGCAGGCGTGCTTGGTTCCGAGATCCTTCGGCGGCATTTATCTCCCCTGCTGGCGTGCGCGCCAATTATCCAAAGACGCGGAGCCCGTCAAAGGAAAAGGCGACGCCCCCCGCATGATGCTGGGCTATACCTCGCCCTGCATGAACGAGACCGAAAGACTGGAGCGGCGCCTGCTGCGGGACACCGCGCGCGCCATCGAGGATTTCGGGCTCGTCGAGGACGGCGACAAGATCCTGGTCGCGGTCTCGGGGGGCAAGGACAGCTACGCGCTGCTGCACCTGCTCTCTCGCCTGCGCGAGAGGGCCCCCATCCACTTCGACCTCGTGGCGGTCAACCTCGACCAGGGGCACCCCGGGTTCCCGGCCCACGTCCTGGAGGAGCACTTCCGGAGCGTGGGAGTGCCCTACCGGATGCTCCGGCAGGACACCCTCACCATCGTGAAGCGGCTGGTGCCGGAGGGAGGGACGTCCTGCTCGGTCTGCTCCCGGCTGCGGCGGGGCATCCTCTACAACGCCGCCGTGGAGATGGGCTGCAACAAGATCGCGCTGGGTCACCACCGCGACGACCTCATCGAGACCCTCCTCATGTCGGCGCTCTACGCGGGCCGTCTCATGACCATGCCGGCGAAGCTCCGCTCCGACGATGGACGGAACGTGGTCATCCGGCCGCTGGCCTACGCCGCCGAGGAGGAGATCGCGGCCTTCGCGGCGCTCATGCGCTTCCCGGTGGTCCCCTGCGACCTGTGCGGATCGCAGCCGAACCTCATGCGGAAACGGGTGAAGGCGCTCATCGCCGAACTCTCGGGCGAGCACCCGGCCGTGAAGGGGAACCTGCTCTCGGCCCTCTCCAGCGTGGTTCCGAGCCACCTCCTCGACCGGGACCTCCAGGCGCGGCTCGGCGAGTCGGGCGGCCGGGACCCGTGGCTCGACGTCGAGACCGGATAGCCTCCCCAGGAGACCCGATGCCGCTCGTGGACCCCGAGTCGATCCGCACCCCGCGCGACCTCGCGCGGGTGATCGAGCACACCCTGCTGCGGGAGGACGCCGGCGAGGCCGACGTGCTCCGCGCCTGCGAGGAGGCGCGCCGCCACCGGTTCGCCGCCGTCTGCGTGCGCTCGAACTGGGTGGCCCGGGCGGCCCGGGCGCTCTCCGGGTCGGGGGTGGCGGTGGTGGCGACGGTGGACTTCCCGGAGGGCGCGGGCAGCACCGAGGCCCGCGCGCGGGAGGCACGGGCCGCGGCCGCCGCGGGAGCCTCCGAGGTGGACGTGGTGCTGGGGCGGGCGGCCCTGCAGGCCCGCGACCACGGGGCCGTGCTGCGGGACCTCTCCACGGTGATGGCCGAGGCCCGGGTCCCCGTGAAGGTGATCCTGGAGACGAGCCGCCTCACCCGCGACGAGAAGGTGGCGGCCTGCGCGCTCGCCCAGGCGGCCGGGGCCGCCTGGGTGAAGACCTCCACCGGGTATGCCGGGGGCGGCGCCAGCGTGGACGACGTGGCGCTCCTGCGCGCCTCGGTGGGGCACGCGGTGGGGGTGAAGGCCTCCGGGGGGATCCGCAGCGCCGACGACGCGCTGCGCATGGTCCGGGCCGGGGCCGACCGCATCGGCACGAGCTCCGGTCCGGGCATCGTCGAGGGCGCCTTCGCGGGACAGGGGTAGGGCTTGGCGGGGCGCTTCGTCATCCTGGTCGCGGACAGCGTGGGCGCGGGCGCACTGCCCGACGCGGCTGCGTTCGGCGACGCCGGCTCCGACACGCTCGGCAACCTGAGCCGCGCGGTGGGGGGGCTTTCACTTCCGGTGATGGGGGCGCTGGGGCTCGGGAACGTCGTGCCCATCCTCGGCGTTCCGCCGGTGGAGCACCCGGCCGCCTCCTGGGGGCGCATGGCGGAGCGCTCCCCGGGCAAGGACACCATCACCGGTCACTGGGAGATGATGGGCGTCCCCCTGACCGAGCCGTTCACCCTCTTCCCGCAGGGCTTTCCCCCCGAGGTGCTCGACCCCTGGCTCGCCGCCACCGGGGCCCCCGGCGTGCTGGCCAACCGGGCCGCCAGCGGAACGCAGATCATCGACGAGCTGGGCGAGGAGCACCGGCGCACCGGGAAGCCCATCGTCTACACCTCGGCCGACTCCGTCTTCCAGGTGGCGGCGCACGAGGAGACCATCCCGCTGGAGACGCTCTACGCCTGGTGCCGCGAGGCCCGGCGCATCCTCGACCCGCTGCGGGTGGCCCGGGTCATCGCCCGGCCGTTCGTGGGCGCCCCCGGGAGCTACCGGAGGACGTACAACCGCAAGGACTTCTCCATGCTGCCGCCACGCCCCACGGTGCTCGAGCGGCTCGCCGCCGCGGGGGTGCCGGTGGTCGGGGTGGGGAAGATCGGCGACATCTTCGACCGGAGGGGAATGGCCGAGGACGTCCACACCCAGGGCAACGCCGACGGCCTGCGCCGGACCGCCGAGATCCTGGGGCGGATGGACCGTGGTTTGCTCTTCGTGAACCTGGTGGACTTCGACATGCTCTGGGGGCACCGCAACGACGCGCCCGGGTACGCGCGGGGGCTCGAGGAGATGGACCAGGGGCTCCCGCCGGTGCTGGCGGCGCTGCGGGAGGGGGACGTCCTCGCCATCACCGCCGACCACGGCTGCGACCCGACCACGGCCTCCACCGACCACTCCCGCGAGTACGTTCCACTTCTCGTGAAATCGCCGGGAAGGGAGGGGCGGCCCCTGGGGACGCGGGAGAGCTTCGCCGACCTGGGCGCGACGGTGGCGGAGTTCTTCGGCGTCGAGCCGGGCGCGGGGCGGAGCTTCCTCGGCGCGGTGGGGTGAGCGGCGCCCTCAGGGCGCCGGCCAGCGGGCCGGGCGCTTGCCCAGGAAGGCGTCGATGCCCTCGGCGGCGTCCGGCTCCACCATCCCGCAGGCCATGGTCTCGGTGGTGAGCGCGTAGGCCCCCACCAGCGGCTGCTCGATCTGCCTGTAGAAGGCCCGCTTGCCGGAGGCGACCACCCTGCCGCTGCGGGCCACGATGATGCCGGTGAACTTCGCCACCTCGGCGTCGAGCCCGGCCGGGGGGACGACGCGGTTCACGAGCCCCCAGGAGAGCGCGGTGGCGGCGTCGAAGAGCTCGCCGGTGAGGAGCATCTCCATGGCCCGCTTGCGCCCCACGTTGCGGGCCACGCCCACGGCGGGAGTGGAGCAGAAGATGCCCACGTTCACGCCGGGCAGGGCGAAGCGCGCGTCGGTGGAGGCCACCGCGAGGTCGCAGGTCGAGACCAGCTGGCAGCCTGCCGCGGTGGCGATCCCGTGCACGCGTGCGATGACCGGCTGCGGGATCTCGGTGATCTTCACCATCATCCGGCTGCAGTCGGTGAAGAGCTTGCGCTGCCACTCCTTGTCGTCCGCGCGGCCCCGCATCTCCTTCAGGTCGTGGCCGGCGCAGAACCCGCGCCCCGCCGCGGCCAGGACCACGACGCGCGACGTGCGGTCGGCGCCCACGGCGTCGATCTGGGCCTCGAGCGCGGCGATCATGGCCGTGGAGAGGGGGTTGAAGCGGTCGCCGCGGTTCAGGGTGAGGGTGGTCACGCCCCCCTCGTCCCGGCGGGTGACCAGGGGTGCCTCGACGACCGCCGCTGCGCTCTCGCTCGTCATGGTCGGGCATTGTCCGCGACGACGGAGCAGGAATGCAAGACGCCGGATCAGTACCGGGTGAGCGAGGGGGCCACGTCGGCGGCGTAGCGGAGGATGCCGCCCGCCAGCGAGGAGACGCGCGGGAAGCCGGCGGCGCGGAGCAGCTTCCCGGCCGTCTGGCTGCGGACACCGCTCCGGCAGAAGGCGACCACCTCGCTCGCGCGGTCGAGCCGCGAGAGCTCGCCCTCCAGCCGCGACAGGGGGGCCAGCAGGGCTCCGGGGATGCGGGCGATCTCCCATTCGTGGGGCTCGCGGACGTCGAGGAGGGTGATGGCCTCTCCCCCGGCGAGCCGGGCGACGAGATCGGCGGGAGTGACCTCCGGGATCCGTTCGTCAGGGGCGCCCGGCGCGCAGGCGACGGCCTCCTCGCGCAGCTCCCGGATCGTCCGGGTTCCGCAGGCCGGACAGCCCGGGTCCTTCCGCACGTTCACCGTCCGGAACTGCATGGCGAGCGCATCGACGAGGAGGAGGCGGCCGACGAGGGGCTCTCCGATGCCGGCCGCCAGCTTGAGCGCCTCGGTGGCCTGGATGGTGCCGAGCAGGCCGGGGAGCACGCCGAGCACGCCCCCGTCCGCGCACGAGGGGACCTCCCCGGGCGCCGGAGGCGAGGGGTAGAGGCAGCGGTAGCAGGGACCCCCGGGAGCGCAGAAGACCGACGCCTGCCCGTCGAAGCGATGGATGCTCGCGTGCACGTCGGGGCGCCCCGCCAGCGCGCAGGCGTCGGACACCAGATAGCGGGTGGCGAAGCTGTCGGAACCGTCCACCACCAGGTCGTGGTCGCGGACCAGCTCGAGCCCGTTCGATGCCCCGAACCGGACGTCGTGAAGGGCCAGGGAGAGGTGCGGGTTCATGTCGAGCAGCCGATCCCGGGCCGACTCGGTCTTGGGGCGTCCCACGTCCCGGGTGCCGTGGAGGACCTGGCGCTGGAGGTTCGTGACCTCGACCACGTCGAAGTCCACGATCGACAGGTGCCCCACTCCGGCGGCGGCCAGGTAGAGCGCCGCCGGGGAACCGAGGCCGCCGGCCCCGACGAGCAGGATGCGCGCCCGCTTGATGCGCCGCTGCCCCTCCATCCCCACCTGGGGCAGGGAGAGATGGCGCGCGTAGCGCAGGATCTCGTCGGGGCCGAGGGTGGGGACGGGGCGGGTCACCCCCTCATCCTACTTCGCCGCGGCGAAGGCCTCGACGAAGTCCTCCTTGATGTCGTCGATGTGCTCGAGGCCGACCGAGACCCGGATCAGGTCGGGGGACACCCCGGCCGTGCGCTGCTCGGCCTCGCTGAGCTGGCTGTGCGTGGTGGTGGCTGGCTGGATGACCAGCGTCTTCGCGTCGCCGACGTTGGCGAGGTGGCTGGCCAGCTTCACGCCCTCGATGAACTTCCTGCCGGCCTCCGCACCTCCCTTGATCCCGAAGGAGAGCACCGCGCCGAAGCCGTTGTGCAGCATCTTCCTGGCCCGCTCGTGGTGCGGGTGGCTGACGAGCCCGGGGTACCGCACCCAGGCGACCTGGGGGTGCTGCTCCAGCCACTGCGCGACGGCGAGCGTGTTGTCGCAGTGGCGCTGCACGCGGAGCGACAGGGTCTCGAGCCCCAGCAGGAAGAGGAACGAGTTGAAGGGGGAGAGCGCCGGCCCCTGGTCGCGCAGACCCTCGACCCGGGCGCGGATGATGAACTGGATGTTGCCGAAGGGCCCCTTGGGGCCGAACACGTCGTTGAAGACGAGCCCGTGGTAGCCGGGGGAGGGCTCGGTGAAGAAGGGGAACTTGCCCGACGCGCCCCAGTCGAACTTCCCGGAGTCGACGATGACGCCACCGATGGAGGTGCCGTGGCCCCCGATCCACTTGGTCGCCGACTCCACCACCACGTCCGCGCCGTGCTCGATGGGCCGGCACAGGTAGCCGGCGGCGGCGAAGGTGTTGTCGACGATGAGCGGGATCCCGGCGTCGTGGGCGGCCTTGGCGAGCGCCGGCAGATCGGGGATGTCGTAGCCCGGGTTGGCGATGGTCTCGACGTAGAGCGCCTTGGTCTTCGGGCCGATGGCCCGGGCCAGGTCCGCGGCCTCCACGCTGTCCACCAGCTTCACGCCGATGCCGAGACGGGGCAGCGTCACCTTGAACTGGTTGTACGTGCCGCCGTAGAGCCGGCTCGACGACACGATGTCGTCGCCAGCCTGGGCGATGTTGGTGATGGCGAGGAACTGGGCGGCGTGCCCGGACGCCGTGGCGAGCGCGGCCACGCCTCCCTCGAGCGCGGCCACCCGCTTCTCGAAGACGTCGGTGGTCGGGTTCATGAGGCGGGTGTAGATGTTGCCGAACTGCTGGAGCGCGAAGAGCTTGGCGCCGTGCTCGGCGGAGTCGAAGGTGTAGGAGGTGGTCTGGTAGATCGGAACCGCGCGGGCATTGGTCCCCGGGGCGGGCTCCTGGCCGGCGTGGACTTGCAGCGTCTCGAAGCGGAGCTTGCGGCTCGGGGGAATGGCCATGTCGGGATGTCCTCTCGGGTGGAAAAAGGAGCGAATCCTATATAGTGGATGTTTCTCCTGTCAAGCGGACAGGGGGTGTGGACCGCCGGGGGTCGTCCTAGCCGGCGACGACCTTGACCGCCACCGTTCGCACCCTCGGCCCGTCGAACTCGCACAGGAAGATCCCCTGCCAGGTCCCCAGGACCGGGGCGCCTCGCTCGACGATCAGCGTGGCCGACGTCCCAACGAGCGCCGCTTTCACGTGGGCGTCGGAGTTTCCCTCGCCGTGGCGGTACTCGCCCCGCGCGGCGCGGCGGGGCACGGCGTTCTCGAGGGCGAGCAGGAGGTCCCGGGCCACGTCGGGGTCGGCGTTCTCCTGCACGGTGACCCCGGCGGTGGTGTGGACGCTCGAGACCACCGCGACTCCGTCCGTGATGGCGGATGCCCGGATGGCGTCGCGCACCAGGGCGGTGATCTCGACGAGCTGGCCGGCGGCGGTGGTGCGGACCTCGAGGCGGAAGACGGGCATCGGGATCTCCCCGGGTCAGAGATGGGCGGCCAGCGCGGCCAGGCCGGAGAGGTCGTGCACGTCCCCCTCCAGGCGGGGCACGGCGACGTGCGGCCCCGAGGCGCCGCGCCGCAACCGCTCCACCTCGCGGGCGTCGGAGCGGGCGAACGCCTGGTGCTGCGAGAGCGTCAGGGAGAGCCGCTCGGCCAGGTCGAGCCCGCCATCGGCGCCCCCGGCCCCCGGCCCGGCGGCGAGCGCCTCGGCCAGCGGCGACGCGCCCGGAGTCGGGCCCGGGAACGGCCAGAGGTCGGGGGTCACCCGGTTCGACACCGAGCCGGCCACCGGCATGCCGGCCGTGCGCAGGTGGTCGCGGAAGAAGATGGCCTCGTCCACCGAGAGCGGGCTCGGGCTCGCCACCAGCACGAACCCGACCTCGGGGCGGGTGAGCAGGGAGCGGACCTCCGAGGCCCGCTCCTTGAAGCCGTCGTACATGCCCTGGAACTGCCCGAGGAAGTCTCCCACGTCGGAGAGGACGTCGGAGCCGGTGAACCGGGAGAGGGTCTTGGCCACGAACCCGGTGCCCATCTGGAGGAGCCGCGCCCCGAACCGCCCCGCGTCGAGGGCCGGGGCGAAGAGCTTGCGCGCGGTCTCGTTGCCCACGAAGTCGAGGATGCGGTCGGGCGCCTCCAGGAAGTCGAGCGCGTGGGCGGTGGGGGGGGTGTCGAGCACGATCAGGTCGTAGTCACGCTCGGTGGAGAGCTCGTAGAGCTTCTCCATGGCCATGTACTCCTGCGAGCCGGCCAGGGCCCCGGAGACTTGCTGGTAGATGCGGTTTCCCAGGATGCGGTCGCGGGTGGCGGCGTCGGGTGCGTGGCGCGTCACCAGGTCGTCCCAGGTGCGCTTCACGTCGAGCATCATCGCGAAGAGCTGCCCGGTGGGCGCCAGGCCGGCCCGGGTGAAGGCCTCGGGGGGGACGAGGGCCTCCGCATTGCCCAGCGTCCCGAGCCCGAGCGCGGTGGCCAGGCGGCGGGCCGGGTCGATGGTGCAGACCAGCGCGCGCCCGCCCGCCATGGCCCGGGAGAGGGCGATGGCGGCGGCCACCGAGGTCTTGCCCACGCCGCCGCTTCCCACCACCACGGCGATGCGCTTGCCCTCGAGGGACCGCAGGAGCGCGCCCATCAGACCTGCCCGTCCATGGCGTCGGCGATGCGCTCCACGGCGCGCCGGCCCCAGCGGTCGGCGGCGAGCAGCGGCAGCGGCACCACGTCGCGCCCGAGCAGCTCGCGCAGGCGCGCCGCCTGGGCCTCGGCCCGCTCCCGGTGCGCGCCCTGGAGCAGGGCCGCCCGGGCGGCAGGTCCGAGGGGGGGAGCGGAGGGGGAGAGTCCGCGCAGTCGGTCCAGTTCACCTGTGGTGAATGTCGCCCCGGGCATGGCGTTCAGGAAGACCGGGCCGCGCGGCAGCGCGAGCCCCTGGCCGACCTGGGTGTCGAGCTCGGCCGTCTCGGTGACCGGCATCTCCTCGGGCAGGGAGACGAGCGCCACCGCGCTGCGGTCCGGGGCCGACAGGAATGCCTGCATCCACTCCGCGTCGCGCCGCAGCGGCCCGCCCGGGACGGTGTCGAGGAGCGCCCGCGGCGTCCCCAGGAGCTGCACGGCGTGGCCGGTGGCGGGGGCGTCCACCACCACCAGGTCCCAGCGGGGCTTCCCGTGCTCCTCGGAGCGGGCCTCGTGCAGGATCTTTCCCAGCATCAGGGTCTCGGCCAGCGAGGGCACGGCGCGCAGGAAGAAGCGAACCACCCGGTTCTCGAAGACCGCCTGGTAGATGGCCCGCACCTTCACCACCATGAGCGCGTACTCCTCGAGTGCGTGGCGCGGGTCCACGTTGACGGTGGAGATGCCAGGAAGGACGGGGCGGATCACCGGCCCGGAGGGACGGCCGCCCAGCATGGGGGCCACGCGCTCCCGGGCGTCCACCTCGGCGACGAGGACGCGCTTCCCGCGGCGGGCGGCGAGCACGGCCAGGGCGGCGGAGACGGTCGACTTCCCCACTCCTCCCTTGCCCGTGACCACGACGAGGCGGCGATCGAGCAAGTCGGAGGCGGACACGACGCTTGACAAGCTAACGTCGGGGGGAGAGATGTCCACATGCTCCGCTCGCTCCTCGATCATCCGCTCCTGCGCCAGGCGCGCGCCGCAGGCGAGAAGCAGGTGGGGCGCGTGCTCTCCCCCGAGGTGGCCGGAGCCGCGCTCCAGACCCTGCTGGCCGCGGCCGGCGAGGCCCGGCAGCGCATCGACCGGGTCCGGCGCGCCGCGCTCGACGCCGCCCAGGTCCCGTCGTCGAGCGACCTCGACGAGCTGAAGCGCCGGCTGGTGGAGATGGAGGAGCTGCTCGACGGACTGTCCGCCCGCCTGGCCCGCGCCGAGGCGCGGGAGGGCGAGGACGAGGGCGGCGAGGGCTAAGGGCCCTTGGCCGGGAACATGCGGCGCATCGCCTTCGTCAACGAGAAGGGCGGCACCTGCAAGACCACGCTCTGCGTGAACACGGCGGCGTGGATCGCCACGCAGCGTGGGATGCGGGTGCTGGTCGCAGACCTCGACACGCAGGGGCACGCCGGCAAGGCCCTGGGCGTGGACGTGCGGGGCATCTCCCCCACCATCCGCGACGTCCTGGTCGGCGAGTCGCTCTCGGTGAGGGACGTGGCCCGCCCCACCTCGGTGCCCGGCCTCGACCTTCTCCCCGCCAACAAGGACCTGGCCGGATTCCCCGTCGAGGTCGCCGCCTTCCACGACCGGGCCGACCGACTGCGCCGCCGCCTCGACGACGTGCCGGAGGGGACCTGGGACGCGGTGCTGGTGGACGCCCCGCCCTCCGTGTCGCTGGTCACCGAGAACGTGCTGCGCGCCGCCACCGAGGTGGTGCTCCCGGTGGGGCTCACCTACCTGGCGCTCGACGGCTGCGCCGAGATCCTGGCCAGCCTGGAGACGCTGCGGCGCGAGACCGGCCGCGCGCCGGAGGTCACGCTGGTGGTGCCCACGCTCTACCGGAAGACCCAGCTCGCCGGAGAGATCCTGGAGAAGCTCCGGGCGCGCTTCCCCGACCGCCTGGCGGCGCCGCTGGGCTTCTCGGTGAAGATCGACGAGGCCCAGAGCCACGGGCGCACCATCTTCGACTACGCGCCCCGCTGCAGCGGCGCGCTGGCGCTGGCGGAGATCGCCCGCGCCGTCTGGGACCGGGCGGCCCCCGCGCAGGACTAACCGTCGAGGTCCTTGAGCCGCCGCTCGAGATCCTCGAGCCTGGCATTCAGCGACTGCAGGTCCTTCCGCAGCTCGGGGATGTTCGCCACGCCGTCCATGGCGGTGCGGACCCGATCGTCGATGCGGCGCTGGAACTGTGAGACGGCCTCCTGGGAGGCCGCGACCAGGTCCTTGGCCCGGTCGCCGGTGGCCTGCACGCGCGGGATCAGGGTGTGGACCTTGTCACGAAGGTCGGCCTGCGCCTCCTCGACGAACTGCTGGGCCCGCTCCCCGCCGTGGCGGATGAGGTCCTTCAGCGTCCGGAGGCTCATCTTGGAGGTCTTCTTCTCCTCCTCGAAGATGATCTGGGCGAGGGTGACGCTGGTGAGGTCCTCCTTGGTGCGGTTGTCCACGACCCGCACCTCGGTCCCCGCCTTCACCATCTCGGCGATCTCCTCGAGGGTCACGTAGCGTGACTCGACGGTGTCGTACAGCTTGCGGTTGGCGTACCGCTTGATCACCTTTGGTTCACGCCCCAAAGAGGTCGTGTCCGCTTCCGCAGTCTGCTGTTCACTCATCGGAGATCTCGACCCCTCGGGTGGAAACGGCTGGAAAGAAACCTGCCGCACTGCGGCATTGTTCTTGGGGCAACGCTTGGTGTCAAGGGGCTCCGATGCTACGGTTGCCGCGGGAATCCAGGAATCTCGGCATGATCGTCGCCTGCTCCGCATGCAATACCCCGTTCCGGGTCGCTGACTCCAAGGTCGGGCCCAGGGGCGCGCGCATCAAGTGCACCCGCTGCGGGCAAACCTTCGCAGTGGCCCCGCCGGTCCCCGAGCCCCCTCCCGAACGCACGCCCGAACCCACCGGGACCGGGGGGTGGCCCACCGGGGTCCTCGAGATCGCCGGGGGCGCAAGCTCCGACCCGGTCTCGTCGCTCGGCCTCGCCCTCGAGACCGACCCGTTCGCCGCATTCGCGACCCGGGCGGCGGCTCCCGCACCGCCACCGGATCCTCCCCCTCCGCGGAAGGACCCTTCCGGGGTCGAGGATCTCTTCGGTTCGCTGCCCGTGACGGACCTCGCCGATCTGGAGCGCGCCGACGGGGCGCCTGGCCAGCCGGACTTCGACCCCGGCTTCGAGCAGGTCGTCGAGGACGGCCCCTCGCTCGAGGACCGCACGCCGAGCGCCACGCCGGTGCGCGAGGTCGCCGCCGCGCGGTGGGGCGACCCCGAGGCCTCCCAGGCCATCGAGGTGGGCCCGGACGGGTTCCAGGAGGTGGACCTGGCCAGGGGCGAGGCGCGCCCCGACCCGGCGTTCGACTCCATGGCGGGCGAGACCACCGACTGGCAGCCCGTTGCTCCCCGGGCATCGCCGATCGAGGCCCCGCAGGAGGCCCCCCAGCCGGCGCGCCCCGAGCCCGAGGCGGCGCCCGGTCCCCCGGCCTCCGCACCGCCCCCCGAGTCGACCTCCGGCGCGCGCATCCCCCCCGCGCGCGTCGCCCCCGCGCGCGCACGGGCGCTGGCGATGAACGTCCTCTCTCTCGCGGCCCTGCTCGTCGTCACGCTGGGGATCGTGATGTGGTGGCGCGGCGAGGGGGTCGGGGCCGTCCTGCGCTGGCCGAGGGCCGGCCACGGCGGGATCGACGTCGGCTCCGTCACGAGCGGGGTCTACGAGGGCGCCCACGGCCAGCCGCTGATCTTCGTGCGGGGCGTCGTCCGGGCCAGCCAGGAACCCGTCGAGGGGCCGGTGGTCGTCCGGGTCTTCCTGGAGCGCGGAGGCGCCCTGCTGGGATCGGCGATCGCGACGGCCGGCACGATCGCCGGCGCCGAGGACCTCGCCGAGGTCCGGTCGCCGGAGGACCTGCGCGCGCTCCAGGCCAGGCTCGACTCCCGCGCCTCGCTCCGGCTCGAGCCGGGCGGCGCCCTGCCGTTCCTCGCCCTTCTCCCCCTGCCGGAGGGAGACGTCGGCACGATCCGCTTCCGCGTCGAGCCGGTTCCTGCCCGGGGGCGCTGACCGTGGCCGGTCCGGACTCCCCATCCTGGCGGGCCGAGGCCTTCGCCCGGCGCCTCTGCGCGCTCCAGGAGGGGGCCATGCGGGCCGGCGCGGCGGCGCGCCAGCTGGCCCGGATGCCGCCCGGGGAGGCGGTTCCCCTGCTGGCCGCGCTGGTTTCCTCCGGCGCCGAGGCCTGGGGGACGCCGGCCATCGCCGCGATCGGCCAGGCCCTCCGGGACCCCGGCTCCGCCATTGACTACGAGTGGAGAGCGGGGGCCTACGCCGAGGCCCGGGAGCGGGGCCTTCCCCACGTCGCCTCCCTCTTCCTCGCGCCGGGACCGCGCCGTGCCTTCGTCGAGCCGCGGGACAAGGCCGATCCGGTTGCGTCGGCGATCACGCTCGGTCACAAGAAGTCCCTTGCCAGGCTGAAGCGCGACCCCGATCTCCTGGCGCGGCTCGCCGCCGAGGGTGACCCGTCGGTCGTCCGGGAACTGCTGCGCAACCCGCTGGTCACCGAGGCCGTCGCGGCGCGCATCGCGGCGCGGCGCCCGGTCCGGCCCGAGGCGCTGCGTGCGCTCCACGAGGACCCGCGATTCCGCAACCGGGTGATGGTGCGCCGGGCGCTGGTCCGCAATCCCTACGTCGAGACCGAGATCGCGCTCCACATCCTTCCCACCATGCCGGCGAGCCTCGTCCAGGAGATCGCGGGCGACGGCACGCTTCACCCGGCGGTGCGGGAGGCGGCGCGGAGGCTGCTCGCGGAACGGTGAGGCGGGACCGGGGACTACACCTTCTTCGACTCGGTGGGCGCCTGCTGGGGCGTGGCGGTCCGCTGCGCCTCGGCGATCTGTCCGGGCTCGCCCTTCTCGGGGGTGACGTCGATGGAGTCGTCGCCGCCCCCGGTGGCCTTCCGGAAGTTCTTGATTCCCTTGCCGAGGGCGTCGCCGAGCTGGGGGATCTTGTTGGCCCCGAAGATGAGCAGCACCACGACGAGGACGATGAGAATCTCGCCGAAACCGAGTCGCATGGGAGGTAGCATAACGCGCCTTGACCCCTCCGAGCTACCCTTCGATCCCCGGGCGTCCCCTGGTCCTCGGCCACCGCGGCGCCAGCGCCGAGGCGCCCGAGAACACGCTGGCCGCCTTCCGCCGGTCGATGGAGCTGGGCGCCGACGGGTTCGAGCTCGACGTCTGGCGCTGCGGGACCGGCGAGGCCGTGGTGATCCACGACGCCGACGCCGCCCGGACCGGGCACTCACGGCTCTCCGTGACGGCCGCACCGCTCCCCCTGCTGCGGGAGCTCGACGTGGGGCGCTGGAAGGGGGAGGCCTTCGCGGGCGAGCGGATTCCCACACTTCCCGAGGTGCTCGAGGCCTTCCCGTCCGCGGTGGTCAACGTGGAGCTGAAGAGCGGGCGCATCCCGGACCTGGGGCTCGCCGTGGAGGTGGTGCGCACGCTCCGGCAGCAGAGGGCCGAGGAGAGGGTGATCGTCTCCTCCTTCAGCGCCTCCCTGCTCGGCGCCTTCCGCTCGCTCGCCCCCGACGTCGCCACCGGGTTCCTGGTCGCGCCCGGGGCGGTGGCCTGGGCCCTGGCCGCGGCGGCGGTACGGGCCATCCGCCCCTCCGCCATCCACCTGGCGCGCGAGCTGGCCACCGCGGACCGGGTCTCCGCCTGGACCCGCGCCGGCCTGAACGTCCTGGTCTGGACGGTGGACGACCCGGGGGAGGTGGAGCGGCTCTCCCGGGCCGGCGTGGCGGCCCTGATCAGCAACCGGCCCGGCGTGGCCCGCGAGGCGGTGCGGCGCGCCGCCGGCCTGTAGCGCCGCGGCGAGCCCCGCGCCTACAGGGGCTTCACCGCGGAGATGCGTGCGGCCAGCGAGGCCTCGTCGGTGGCCGGGAGCTGACAGACCCCGCGCTCGCAGACGTAGGCGGTCGGCAGCCCGTCCACCGCGACCTTGCCACGCGCCACCGGCGCCACCCTGCCGAGCGCCTCGGCGGCGGCCCCCGTGGCGGCGCCCGCCAGCACCCGGTTCGGCAGGAAGGTGCGCCGCAGGAGGTCGAGCATCCCCGAGGGCGGTGGCGCAGCCTCAGGCCAGGCCAGCACGATCTCGGGGGGCGCGTCGGTGAGGAAGTCGAGCGCGAGCAGCATCTCGTGGAGCGCGGCCGGCTGCTGCGCCAGCACCGAGGCGTGGGCCCGCAGGGCGCGATCCGCCACCTGCCGCCACCGGTCGTCGCCGGTGAAGGAGTGGAGCCGGAGCACGTCGAGCAGCGCCACCGAGGCCCCGCTGGGCTCGGCCCCGTCGTGCCCGGGCTTCTCGCGCGCCACCAGCCGCTCGTGGTCGGGTCCGGTGCGGAACCAGCCGCCGCCCTCCCGGTCGGCGAAGAGCTCCTCGCACTGCCCGGCGAGCTCCAGGGCGGCGCCTAGCCAGCGCGGCTCGAAGGTGGACTCGAAGAGGTCGAGGAGCCCCTGCACCAGGAACGCCTGGTCCTCGAGGAATCCCGGTCCGGAGGTGCGCCCCTCGCGGTAGCTGCGCTGCAGCCGGCCGTTCACCACGAGCCGGTCGAGCGCGAAGGCCGCCGCGCGCGCCGCCGCCTCGACGAAGCGGGGCTCGGAGAGCACGCGCCCGCCCACCGCCATGGCCGAGATCATGAGCCCGTTCCAGGCCGCCAGGATCTTGTCGTCGAGCAGCGGGTGGGGACGGTCTTCCCGCTCGAGCCGCAGGATCTCCCGGGCTCCGGCCAGCGCCTCCCACTCCCGCTCGTCGGGGTGGGGCACCGACAGCACGTTCTGGCCCTCGAAGTTTCCACGCCGGGTGACCCCGTGGAAGGCGATGAAGCGGGGCGCCTCGTCCTTCAGGATCTGCCGGATCTCCCCCTCGCTCCAGACGAAGAAGCGACCCTCCTCGCCCTCCGAGTCGGCGTCGGTGGCGGACCAGAACGCGCCCTCCGGCGCGGTCATCTCCCGCAGGACGTAGTCGAGCGTGGTGCGCACCACCCGGGCGAAGTCGGCGCGCCCCGTCACCTGCCAGGCCTCCGCGTAGGCGAGGGCCAGCAGCGCGTTGTCGTAGAGCATCTTCTCGAAGTGGGGGACGAGCCAGAACTCGTCCACCGCGTAGCGGTGGAAGCCGCCGCCCACCTGGTCGTGGATCCCGCCGGCCGCCATCCGCTCCAGCGTGTGGACCGCCATCTCGAGGGAGGACGCGTCGCCGGTTCGCCGGTGGTGCCGCAGGAGCAGGCGCACCGGCATGCTGGAGGGGAACTTGGGGGCGCCGCGCACGCCGCCGTGCTGCGGGTCGTGGATGCGGGCGTAGAAGGCCTGGGCGGCCCGCAGGACCTCGGTGCCGGGGAGCGGCCCCCCCTCCGCCGGGCCCGACATGGCCGCCCGGACCGCCTCGGTGATCGACTCGGCGGCGCGGGCCACGCGGGCCGGGTCGCGCCGGTGGATGGCGGCGAGGTCGCGGAGCAGCGTGGAGAAGCCCTTGGGAGCGCCCCGGTCCCCGTCTCGCGCCGGGAAGTAGGTCCCGCCGAAGAAGGGGCGCCGGTCGGCGTCGAGCCACACGCTCATGGGCCATCCGCCGTGGCCGGTCAGGGCCTGCACGGCGGTCATGTAGACCGCGTCCACGTCGGGGCGCTCCTCCCGGTCCACCTTGACGGGGATGAACTCGTCGTTGAGCTGGCGCGCGATCTCCGGATCCTCGAAGGACTCCTCCTCCATGACGTGGCACCAGTGGCAGGTGGCGTAGCCCACCGAGAGGAAGACCGGACGGCCGGTGCGGCGCGCCTCGGCGAAGGCCTCGTCGCCCCAGGGGTGCCAGTTGACCGGGTTGTGGGCGTGCTGGCGGAGGTACGGGCTGGTCTCGGCGACAAGACGATTGGTGAAATGCGGGACCCGGCCGTCGCGGTGGCGGGTGCGGGGCTGGTAGCCCTCGGGGAGCGCGGCGATGGCGGCGGCGATCCGGGCGGCCACCTCGGGAGGGAAGGGGATCCCTCCGGGCGGGGGGACGGGCACGTCTTCGGTCACGTCGAGCCTCCGCGCCGTGGGCGGCGCACCGGATTCGAATAACCCACCGCTTCACCGTTCGCGAGGGGTTCCCGTGAGGAAGGTGGCCGCCGGACCCCGGGGGCGCGCCCAATCCACCCGCCACTCCATGTCGCCGGGGAGCCCGGCGGAGAGGGCCAGGAGCTCCTCCGGGCGGTAGCAGCGCAGGACCGAGACCACCCCGTCCCAGGTGACGAGGAGCGGGATCAGGGGCACGACGTAGGTGAAGAGGAGGCGGGGGAACGTGACCGGCCGGAGGAAGGGCGTGACCAGCCACACCAGGAGCGGGGAGAGGAGGACGCCGAGGAGGGCGAGCGCGCTCCGCTCCACCGCCTCCGCGGCGAGGAGCGGCACGCCCCTCCGGGACGCATCGGCGAGCACCGCGCGCGCGACCGGCGGCGGCAGGTGGTGGAGCCCGTCGAAGACGGTCCGCACCCCCGCGAGCTCTTCCGGCACGGCGTCGGCGGGCACCGGCCCCAGGTGGCCGGCCACGCCCCGGGCGGCGCGGGCCTCGAGCCAGGTCCAGGTGTCTCCGTCCGGGTGCAGGTCGGTCAGGCGGATCCGGACCGGGCGCCCCAGCGCAGCCTCGACCATGGGTGAAAGAGCCGGCCAGGGGCCGCCCGCCCCGGAGCACAGGTCCACCACCTGGTCGGTCCCGCCGGCTCCCAGGAGTGCGGCGATGCGCGGGCCGGCAGGCTCGAAGAGCCGGGTGATCGTGACGATGCCGCGAAGGTAGTCGCCGAGCCAGCGCCGGATCGGGCGCGGCAGGCCGGGGAGGTCGGTGAACTCGAAGAGCTGGAGGCGGGGCCAGCGCGCGGGCGGAAGCCGGAAGTCGTCCACCGGTCACCCCTTGACGACGCCCATCGGCTCGAGCCGGGCCACGACCCGCGCCAGCCCGGCCCGCTCCACCACCGACACCACCCGGGTCACGTCCTTGTAGGCCTCGCTCATCTCCTCGGCGAGCGTGTGCTTGCCCCGGGAGATCACCTCGATGCCCCTGTCGGCGAGCTCGCGGTGGATGGAGCGGCCACGGGCCGCCTTCATGGCCTGGTGGCGCGAGAGGATCCGCCCGGCCCCGTGGCAGGAGCTGCCGAAGGTCTCGGTCATGGCCCCGGCCGCGCCGGCCAGGACGTACGAGCAGCGCCCCATGTCGCCCGGGACGAGCACCGGCTGGCCGACCTCCCGGTAGGGGGCCGGGACGCGCGGGTCGCCGGGGCCGAAGGCGCGGGTGGCCCCCTTCCGGTGGACGAGGAGGCGGCGGCTCCGCCCCTCCACCATGTGCTCCTCGTGCTTGGCCACGTTGTGGCAGACGTCGTAGACGACCCGTGCGCCCATGTCGCCCTCGGAGAGCGAGAGGGCGCGGCGCAGCGCCCGGACCGCCAGGCCGGTCATGACCTGCCGGTTGGCCCAGGCGTAGTTGGCGGCCGCGCTCATGGCGGCCAGGTACTCCCGGCCGGCGGGGCTCCGCACCGGTGCACAGGCCAGCTGCGGGTCGGGGATCGACGCGTAGTCCGGGCCGTGGCGGGACATGGCAGGGCGAAGCGCGGCCAGCGCGTCCTCGCAGACCTGGTGGCCGAGCCCCCTCGACCCCGAGTGGATCTGGACGGCCAGGTCGCCGGGGACGAGCCCGAAGGCGAGCGCGGCCGGCTCGTCGAACACCTCGGCCACCACGTCGAGCTCGAGGAAGTGGTTGCCGCTCCCCAGCGTGCCGAGCTGGTCCGCGCCGCGCTCCCGGGCCCGCTCCCCCACGGCCGCCGGGTCGGCGCCCCCGAGGGCGCCCCCCTCCTCGCAGTTCTCCACGTCGCCGGACGATGCGCCGAAGCCGCGCGCCAGGGCCCAGCGGGCCCCCTGCACCAGCACCGCGTCGAGGTCGCGGCCGGAGAGGCGGGGGATGGCCGCGCTCGCCCCCACGCCGGTGGGCACGTCCTGGAAGATCAGGGAGAGGGCCTGGTGGAGCCGCGGGCGGACCTCGCCGGCGGGGACGCGCGTGGAGAGGAGGCGCACCCCGCAGTTGATGTCGTAGCCCACCCCGCCGGGCGAGACCGCGCCGTGATCGGGGTCCACCGCGGCCACCCCACCGATGGGAAACCCATACCCCCAGTGCATGTCGGGCATGGCCAGAGAGGCGCCCACGATCCCGGGCAGGTAGGCCACGTTGGCCACCTGCCGCAGCGCCGGGTCGTCGGGCGAGGGCATGCCGTCCGCGTAGACCCGGCCGGGGACGCGCATGCCCCCCTCGCGCGGGATCTCCCAGAGCCAGTCGTGGATGCGGCGCAGCTGCACGCGCCAATCCTACACGGCCGGGGGGCGCCGGGCGGCCGGGGCGGCCCCCGGCCTGCCGTGGATGGGCAGGATCTCGCGGGAAGCCACGCGCCGGAAGCGCAGGAAGAGGGCCACCGCCACCGCCGAGAGCCCGATGAGCAGCCCCCACCAGAGCCCGGTGATTCCCCATCCCAGGCCGAGCCCGAGCCAGAGGGCGGCCGGCATGCCCAGCGCCCAGTGGCCCGCCAGGTTGGCCCAGAGGGTGAACCGGGTGTCCCCCGCGCCGCGCAGGACCCCCGCTCCGACCGCCTGGATCCCGTCGGAGACCTGGAAGAGCCCGGCCACGACGAGCAGCGGCGTGGTGGCGGCGACCACCGCCGGGTCGGAGCTCATGGCCCGCGCGAAGAGCCCCGGGAAGAGGACGAAGGCAAAGCCCCAGGCCGACATCAGGGCCGCCCCGGTCCCGAAGGCCACCATCCCGGCGCGGCGCGCGGCGGGCGAGTCGCCGGAGCCGACCGCCCAGCCCACACGGACGGACCCGGCGTAGCCGATGCCCACGGCCGCGTTGAAGGAGAAGGATGCCAGCGCGATGGCCACCTGGTGGGCCGCCATGGGCACCGCGCCGAGGCGCCCGGCCAGGATCCCCACCATGGCGAAGAGGCCGACCTCGGCGGCCATGTGGAGGCCGACCGGCGCCCCCACATCCACTGCCAGCCGCATCTCGCGGAGCACCGGCCGGCGCACCCAGCGCCCTTCCACCGGAATCCGCCCGGCGGCCCAGGCCACGAAGGCCGCCTGGAGCCAGGTGGCGACCGCGGTGGCGATGCCCGAGCCCACCGCGCCGAGCGCCGGGATGGCGCGCAGAGGTCCGGCCCATGCGGGCAGGGTCGCGCCGCCGAAGACCAGCAGGAGGTCGAGGAGCAGGTTCACCACGTTGGCCATCACCGCCGAGAGCACGACCGCCCGGGGCGCGTTCGAGCCCTGGAGGTAGGAGCGCGCGGCGAAGAAGAAGAGCAGGGCGGGAAGGCTGGGCAACCGGGCCAGGAGGTGGCCGGAGGCCTGCGACGCCACCTCGGGCGCGATCCCCAGCGGACCGAGCAGGAGCGGGACGAAGCCCAGCGGGACGCAGAGGAGCGTGCCGATGACCAGGGAGAGCCAGGCCCCCTGCCAGAGGAAGTGGCGGGCGCGCCTGTCGTCCCCGGCGCCGAGTGCCTGCGACACCAGCGGGTCGAGGCCCATCATCGTGCCCATGCCCAGCACCGACACGGCGAAGAAGAGGAGCGACCCGAGCCCGACCCCGGCCAGCTGCGCCGCCCCGGCCCGTCCGACCACGGCCGCGTCCACCACGCCCATGAGCGACTGCCCGGCGTTGGCGATCGCCAGCGGAATGGCGAGCCGGACGAGCGCGCGCACCTCGGTGCGGGTGGGGGAGGAGGGCTTCACGGGCGGGCGAACATAACGGGACCGGCCATGGCGGCAAAGCGGGTAAGCTCGAAGGCCTGGATGGTCACCGGCTCCGCGCGCTCACCCTGGTGGGGATTCTCCGCCGTGTCGGTGGGGGTCTTCATGGCCACGCTGGACGGGAGCGTCGTCAACGTGGCGCTTCCGGACATCCGGGGGCACTTCGGCGCCTCCATCGGGAGCGTCGAGTCGGTGGTGAGTGTCTACCTCCTGGTCATCTCCGCGGCCCTGCTCTCGGCCGGCAGGCTCGGCGACGTGGTGGGGCGGCGGCGGGTCTTCACCGGGGGGATGCTCCTTTTCACCCTGGGTTCAGGGCTGTGCGGCTTCGCCTGGTCGCTGCCGGCCCTGGTGGCGGCGCGCGGGGTGCAGGCGCTGGGGGCCTCGGCCATGATGTCGATGGCGCCCGCCATCTTGACCGCGATCTTCCCCCGCGCACGGCGGGGGCAGGCGCTCGGGGCGGTCTCCAGCGTGGTTGCTGCCGGCCTCACCGCCGGTGCACCCATCGGCGGGGCCATCCTCTCCTTCACCTCCTGGCACGCCATCTTCCTGGTGAACCTGCCGGTCGGCGTCGCCGGCGCCGTCTGGGCGTGGCGCACGCTTCCGGAGGAACCCGCCGGGGAGCGGCCGCCCTTCGACTGGCCGGGAGCGCTCTGGCTGGGCGCGGCGCTGGCCACCGCCATCGGCGCGCTGGAGGCCGCCCCGCACTCCGGCCGCCTGGCCGCAGGCCTCGTCGCCACGGCCGGGGCGGCGTCGTTCCTCCTCTGGCGGACCGAGCGGGCCCGCACGGCGCCGCTGGTGGACCCGGCGCTGCTCGGGGACCGGACCATCTCGCTGGGGCTCGTGGCGGCCCTCCTCTCCTACGCCGCGGTCTTCCACCAGATGCTGCTCTCCCCCTTCTTCCTCGCCGACGTGAAGGGGCTCGGGCAGATGAAGCTCGCCGCTGCGCTGACCGTCGTCCCCATCTCCCTCATGCTCACCTCGCCCCTCTCGGGCTGGTTCTCCGACCGGCACGGGCCGCGGATTCCCCAGGCGGCGGGCGGCGCGATGCTGGCGGCCGGGCTGGCCTGGCTCGCCCTCGCCGACGCAGGGACCCCGATGTGGGCCATCGCCTGCGGGCTCGCGCTGGAGGGGGGCGGGATGGGGCTCTTCCAGCCGCCCAACAACAGCGCGGTGATGGGGGCGCTCCCGCCGGGGAAGCTGGGCTCGGGCGGGGGGCTCCTCGCAACGGCGCGCAACGTGGGCATGGTGCTGGGGGTGGCGACCGGCGGGTTGCTCTTCGAGATCGGGGAGCGGACCTCGTTCCTGGTCGGCTGGCGGCTCGCGCTGGGGTCGGGGGCGGTGCTGGCGCTCGGCGCGGGGATGCTCGCGCTCGTGAAGCCGGGCGACAATCGCGTCGAGCGCTTCGGCTCGTAGCACCCCGGTACTCCCCGGTACTGGACGGACATTCAGAGCCGTGGCACGATGCCCGCGTGGTGGTCGTCGGCGTCGATCCGGGCACGCAGCGGTGCGGCTACGGTGTGGTGGCGAGGACGGGTTCCCGGCTCCGGGTGGTCGAGTCGGGAGTGCTCGTGCCGGGCGACCATGACCTGCCGCGCCGGCTCGCCATCATCCTCGACGGGCTCGAGGCCCTCTTCGCACGGGCCGGGGCCGAAGCCGTGGCGGTCGAGACCGTGTTCGCCGGGGTGTCGCCCCGTTCCGCGCTGGTCCTCGGGCAGGCCCGCGGGGTGGTGCTCGCCGCCGCCGCCCGGTCCGGCATCCCGGTGGTGGAGTACGCGCCCCAGCAGGCCAAGCTCGCCCTGACCGGAAACGGCCGGGCCGAGAAGGCGCAGATGGTCCACATGGTCCGCGCCCTCTTCGGCGTCGAGGCGGTGCTCGCCGACGAGGCCGACGCCATCGCGCTCGCGGTCTGCCACATCGGGCGGGGACCACACCGCGCACCGCCGCCGCGGCGCACGCCGCTGCCGCGCCCCCGCCGCGCCCGGGGTGCCGCGTGATCGCCCACGTCGAGGGGACGGTCGTCGAGAAGCGCGAGGGCGCGGTGGTTCTCGACGTGAACGGCGTCGGATACCTTCTCCACGTCTCGGCCACCTGCCTGGCCGCCCTTCCACCCGGGGAGCGGGTCCGGCTGCGCTCGTACATGCACGTCCGGGAGGACGCGCTCGACCTCTTCGGCTTCGCCACCGAGGAGGAGGAGGAGGTATTCCGCGCGCTCATCGGCGTGAAGGGCGTCGGCCCGCGCGCGGCGCAGAACATCCTCTCCGGCATCGAGCCGCGCGACCTGGCGGCCGCAGTGGCCACGGGCGACGTGGCCCGGCTCACCAAGGTGCCGGGCATCGGCAAGAAGACCGCCGAGCGGCTGGTGCTCGAGCTGAAGGACAAGCTGCTCGCGCTGGCCCGCGCCGCCTCGCCGCGAAGGGGCGGCCCGCGCGGCGGGGTCTCCGAGCAGCTCGAGCAGGCCCTCGTCGGCCTCGGCTACAAGCCCCAGCAGGCCACCCAGGCGGTCGAGTCGCTGGCCGGTTCCACGGATGGGCGCACCCTCGAGGAGCTCCTGCGCGACGCCCTGAAGCGGCTGCGCGGGTAGGCTTCCGCCCGCAGCGCCCTCATTCCACGAAGATGGTCACGGTCGCCGCCGGCTGGTGCACCGCGGTCCAGGTCACGGCGCCCAGGTCGGTGAGGGGCGGGGTCACCGCGCTCGCGTCGGCCGGCACCTGGATGTCGAAGGGGAGGGTGGGGTCGGCCGTGAAGTAGTAGAGCGTCGGGTCGCCATTGATGAAGAAGATGGGAGTCCGGGCCGCCACGTGGATGCACCACGGGTTGCAGACGCCGGCCGAGATCCTCACGGTGTCCGACGGGACCGCGGCGGCGCGGGTGCACGGGACGACCGGGCCCGGGGGCGGGGGCGGCTCGATCCGCCCGCACGCGGCGACCACCAGCGCGGCGGCGGCCGAGGCCACCGCGCGAAAGAAGCCCAATCGCCCGTCATGCCGGTCGGACACGGGTGCTACATTACCCGCATGTCGGTACGGCCGGCGCGCGACGTTTCGGGGAAGGCCCAGGAGGGCGAGGAGCGGCTCGAGCAGTCGCTCCGGCCGGCCAGCTTCGACGAGTACGTCGGGCAGAAGAAGCTCGTGGACAACTTCCGGGTCTACTCCCAGGCGGCCCGGAAGCGCGGCGAGGCCCTCGACCACGTGCTCCTCTCGGGCCCTCCGGGCCTGGGCAAGACCTCGCTCGCCCACATCCTCTCCACCGAGCTGGGCGTCGCGCTCCACGTGACGAGCGGCCCCGCCCTCGTGAAGAAGGGCGACCTGGCCGGCCTGCTCACCGCGCTCGCGCCGCGCGACATCCTCTTCATCGACGAGATCCACCGGCTCTCCCCCGCCGTGGAGGAGGCCCTCTACCCGGCCATGGAGGACTACCGCTTCGACGTGGTCCTCGGCGCCGGCCTGGGCGCCCAGACCATGGAGATGAAGCTCGAGCGCTTCACCCTGGTGGGAGCCACCACCCGCACCGGGCTCCTGGCCAGCCCCCTGCGCGACCGGTTCCCCATCCAGGAGCGGCTCGACTACTACGCCCCGGCCGACCTCATGGAGATCGCCGTCCGGGCGGCGCGCAAGCTCGCGCTCCCGGTGGACCCCGCCGGCGTCGAGGAACTGGCCCGCCGGGCCCGCGGCACGCCGCGCATCGCCATCCGGCTGCTGCTCCGGGCCCGCGATTTCGCCCAGGTCGAGGGGAACGGCCGGATCGACCCGGCCATCGTCCAGCGAACGCTCACGCGGCTCGAGGTGGACGCCTCCGGGCTCGACGCCATGGACCGGCGCATCCTCACGGTCGTGGTGGACGTCTTCGGCGGAGGCCCGGTGGGAATCGAGGCCATCGCCGCGGCGGTGGGCGAGGAGCGGGACACCATCGAGGACGTCTACGAACCGTTCCTGGTGCGGGAGGGATACCTGGCGCGCACCCCGCGCGGCCGCGTGGCGCTGCCGCCCGCCTACGCGCACCTGGGGCGCGACCGCCCCCGCGGAGGCCAGGACCCGCTCTTCTAGGGCATCACGCGGATCCGCGACGCCGCTGCGTCGCCATCACCAGCGTCTTCGTCACCACCCACCCGAAGACGAACCCGCCCACGTGGGCGAAGAATGCCACGCCCGATCCGATCCCTCCCAGGAAGGCAAGGAACACCTGCAGGACGAACCAGAGCCCGATGAAGAATCCCGCCGGGAGATGGACGATGCGGATGAAGAAGAAGATCGGGATGGCGGTGAGCACGCGCGCCCGCGGGAAGAACACCATGTACGCGGCCATCACCCCGGCGATGGCGCCGCTCGCGCCCACCATGGGCATGAGCGGATCACCCTGCGCCAGCGAGAGCAACGTCTGGGCCGCGGCGGCGGCGATCCCGCTCGCCAGGTAGAAGCCGAGGAAGCGCACCCGACCCAGCACGTCCTCGACGTTGGGACCGAACACCCAGAGAAAGAGCAGGTTCCCGAGCAGGTGGAGGATCCCGCCGTGGAGGAACATGCTCGTGAGGACCGTGAAGGGGGGCGGGACCAGGTCTCGCGGCCCGATGTCCCGGAAGGTCACCACCTCCCAGGGGATGGCGCCTCCGATGAGCGCGGTGTAGTTGATCCCCTGCTCGAACCTCGCCAGGACCTCGCCGAAGGGCAGGCCCGGCACCTTGGCCACCCCGGTGATCCGGAACGCGAACCAGGCCTGCCAGCCGAAGGCCAGGGCGTTCGCCACCAGGAGCGCCCACGTCACGGTCGGGACCCGGTGGACCGGAATGTCGTTCTTGAGCGGGATCACGTCGATCGAGGCGCGGGGCGGCTGTCGGTGGCGCCGCAGGAGGTCGTATACCCGAATCCGCCAGGGACTGCGCAGGCCTGCAGAGCCGCGACAAGATTGTCAGGGTTGTTCGGCAAGGGAGACAGGGTGTCAGCTCGACAAGAACTGGCCATCTGGCGCATTCCGGGTTAAAACGTCGTCATATCGGAAGGATATGGTCATTCCCTCCTTCCGTCCGGAACCACGGTACCCAGGCATTGTTATTGCTCTTTAACCCGCCGCGCCGATTTTACGCGGTGCGGCATGGCGGGTCGGTGGCAGCTTGGGAGGCATCGAGACATGGGCTACTGGAATCAGCGAACCTTGGCGAAACGCGTGACCTGCTCGGGGGTGGGCCTCCACTCGGGCCGTCCCGTGACGCTCACGCTTGCGCCCGCCGCTGCCGACAGCGGCATCCGGTTCGTGCGCATGGACCTCGGCGTCGAGATCCCCGCCCGCTCCGAGCACGTCGCCGACACCACCCTCTCCACCAACCTGGCCGCCGGGAAGGCCCGCATCCACACGGTCGAGCACGTGCTCTCGGCCCTCACCGGCATGGGAATCGACAACTGCCGCGTCGAGGTGGACGGTCCGGAGATTCCCATCCTCGACGGCTCCTCGGCCCCCTTCGTGGCCCTCATCCGGGAGGGCGGCGTCGCCGAGCAGCCCGCCGGCAAGCAGTTCATCATCGTGGAGCGGGCCGTCGAGGTCCGCGACGGCGACAAGCTTGCCCGCCTCGAGCCGGCCGACGCGCTCACCATGGAGTTCACCGTCGATTTCAAGCACCCGCTCGTCACCGACCAGGCCTTCCGCTTCGCCTTCTCCGACCGCAATTACGAGCGGGAGGTGGCGCGCGCCCGCACCTTCTGCTTCCTGCGCGACATCGAGATGATGAAGAAGGCCGGTCTCGCCAAGGGCGGCAGCCTCGAGAACGCCATCGTGGTGGACGAGTTCTCCATCCTGAATCCGGAGGGGCTCCGCTTCCCCGACGAGTTCGCCCGCCACAAGGTGCTCGACGCCATCGGCGACCTGTCGCTCTTCGGCCTGCCGGTCATCGGTCACTTCAGCGCCTACAAGAGCGGGCACGGGCTGAATCAGGCCCTCGTCGCCAAGGTCCTCGGCGACCCGTCCAGCCACCGGGTGGTCCGGGTCAGCGCGGAGAAGGAACTCGAGCCGCTGCGGGTCCGGCTGCCGAAGCTCGCCCCCGCGCAGCAGCACGCCTAGCGTCACGGGCCAGCGCCGAATCCTGTCGCACCCCGCGCCCTTGCGGTAAAAGGGGCAATGCGCCGCCTCCTCCACGTGGCCGCCCTCGCGGCCGCGCTCGCCTTCTCCGGCCCCGCCTCCGCCCAGTACACCTTCATGTCGCCCGACAAGCAGCCGCCTCCGCTGCGGCTCGAGGGCTGGAGCAACGTCCTGCGCGTGAACGTGGGCGCCGGGTTCTACAACTCCGACTGGTACGTCTGCTCCTACGGCTGGTCCTGCACCACGACCTCCTACTCGAGCTTCATCCCGTTCCTGGTCGGGCCCCAGATCGACATCCACCTCGGGGGCCCGAGCGCGGTCAGCCTGGGGTTCAACTTCGGATTCGGCACGATCAAGCAGACGTCCTTCGACGGGACGCAGGACGTGGTCCGGGAGTCGAAGATCACCACCTACGAGCCCACGCTCGACTACCTGGTCCGGCTGGGGTCCCCCACCGACGAGACGGTGGCCCGCCTGAGGTTCGGGGGCGGGCTGCTCATGGGCCCGGAGGCCAAGTTCGGCTTCCTCGGCCGCATCGGGCTCGGCGTGGCCTTCTTCGCCGCGAGCCGATTCGGCGTCGGCCTCGACCTGGTGCTCGAGGGCGGTTCGATGAACGGCTACTTCATCGGCGGGTTGCAGCTGGTGGCTTCGCCGGAATTCCGGTTCTAGCTGGACCCGTCTCTTGCTCCACCCGGAGGACAGATGGATTCTCCTCGGTACACGTTCCGCTCGCCGGCGCAGTTCATCGTCGGTGCGTTCGCCCTGCTCACGCTGGCAGGCGCCGGAGTCGCGGAAGAGAAGACCCCGATCGTCGTCGTCGAGGCGAAGCCGCCGGGCGTTTGCAAGAACCTGGGCAAGGTGACGGGGACCAGCCAGGGCATTCCGGTGAACGAGAGCCGGGCCGAGAAGGATGCCCTGGATCAGGCCAGGGATCTGGGAGCGACCCACTTCTGGTTCAAGTCGGAATACTCGGGACAGAGGGGTTCCACGGGGTGGGTCTACTATGGCGTCGCCTATCGCTGTCAGGCCGCCCCGCCCGCATCGCCCGGACCCGCGAGATAGGGACACTCCGCGGTCCCGAAGCCTGATCACCAGCTCCCGAACCGCCTGCGCGCCTCGGCCGCGAGCCCGTCCCGGTGTCGCGGGTCGGCCACGGCGATGAGGGCCTCGGCCCGCTGGCGCAGGTTCTTGCCGAACAGGTCGGCGATGCCGTGCTCGGTGACCACGAAGTGCACGTGTGCACGCGTGGTGACGACGCCGGCGCCCGGCTTGAGCTGGGCCACGATGCGCGACACGCCCCCGGAGGTGGCCGACGGGAGCGCGATGATGGGCTTGCCGCCGTCGGAGAGCGCCGCGGCGCGGATGAAGTCCATCTGCCCGCCCACGCCCGAGTAGAGCCGCTCGCCGATGGAGTCGGCGCAGACCTGGCCGGTGATGTCCACCTCGAGGGCGCTGTTGATGGCGGTGACGCGGGGGTTGCGCCGGATGACCTCGGGGTCGTTCACGTAGGCGATGTCGAGCATCTGGACGAGCGGGTTGTCGTCCATGAAGTCGTAGAGCCGGCGTGTGCCCAGCGCGAAACCGGCCACGATCTTGCCCGGGTGCACGCGCTTCATCTCGCCGGTGACGATGCCCCGCTCGACGAGGTCCACGATGCCGTCGGAGAGCATCTCGGTGTGGATGCCCAGCCGGTGGTGGCCGCCCAGGGCCGCGAGCGTCGCGTCGGGGATGGTGCCGATGCCGAGCTGCAGCGTGGCGCCGTCCTCGACCAGCTCCGCGACGTGGTTGCCCACGGCGCGGTCCACGTCGTTGATCGCCGGGTAGTGAACCTCGGGGATGGGGTCGTCCCCCTCGACGCCGTACTCGATGTCGTCCACGTGGATGAGCCCGTCGCCGTGGGAGCGGGGCATGTGGGCGTTGACCTGCGCGATCACGGTGCGCGCGGTCTGGACCGCCGCGCGGGTGGCGTCCACCGAGACGCCCAGCGAGCAGAAGCCGTGCCGGTCCGGGGGCGAGACCTGGACGAGCGCCACGTCGAGGGGGAGGAGCCCCGAGCGGAAGAGCTTGGGGACCTCGGACAGGAAGACCGGCAGGTAGTCGGCGCGCCCCTCCTGGACGGCGTCGCGGAGGTTCGGGCCCACGAAGACCGAGTTCACCCGGAAGCTCCGGGAGACCGCCGGTGCGGCGTACGGGGCCTCGCCCTCCGTGTGGAGCTGGACGATCTCCACGACCCGCAGGTCGCCGGCGCGCGCCGTCATCGCCTCGATGAGCCGGCGGGGGGCCGCGGCGACGCTGTGGATGAACACCCGGTTGCCGGACTGGATGACGGAGACGGCCTCGGCGGCCGAAACGATGCGCAAAATGGGTACCCTCCTGGGTGCGGACGATACCAGAGCGTTCGCCGGGCCGGGTGCGACAAAATGTGCCCTATCTCGACGACGAGCCCCTCTGTCAAGATGACCGGTCCGTGACGCCCCGCCCCCCCGCGCTCGCCGCAGAACCCGGCCGCATCAAGCTGGAATGGCTCGTCAAGCTCCACTGGATCGCCATCCTCGGCGAGTCCACCGCCATCGTCGGCGTCCAGGCGGCGGGGCTCATGGAGCTCCCACTGGCGCCGCTGGCCGCGCTGGTGGGCTTCGCCATCGCGGTCAACGTCGCCCTCCAGAGCTGGCTGCGCCGCGACCCGGTGGTCTCCGACGGCTTCCTGGCCGGGGTGATGCTCCTCGACACCGCCGTCCTCACCGGCCTGCTCCACCTCTCGGGCGGCCACTTCAACCCCTTCTCCACCCTCTACATCGTCAACGTGGCGCTGGCGGCGGTGCTGCTCCCCCCGCGATGGTCCTGGACGCAGGCCGCCTTCAGCGTCCTCGCCATGGGTGCGCTCTTCCCCCTGCAGCAGTGGGCCCCCTTCGGCGTGCAGGAGCACGAGGCCATGATGGCCGTGCACCTCTATGGGATGCTCGTGGCGGTGGCCGTCGCAGCCTTCGTGATCGTGCTCATCGTGCAGCGGGTGACCCGCGCGCTGGCGGGGCGGGACGAGGAGCTGGCCCGGGAGCGGCGCCTGGCCGAGCAGCACGCCAAGCTGGCCTCCCTCGTGACCCTGGCCGCCGGAGCCGCCCACGAGCTGGCGACCCCTCTCGGGGCCATCGCCATCGCCTCCAAGGAGCTCGACCGCGAGCTCTCCCGGGAAGGGGCCGGGCAGGGAGCGCTCGACGACCTCAGGCTCATTCGCACCCAGGTGGACCGCTGCAAGGGCATCCTCCAGCAGATGTCGGTCCGCGCGGGCGAGAACGCCGGCGAGCCCATCGTCGAGTTCTCGGTGGATCGCTGGGTGAAGGGATCGCTCGACGGCCTGCCCGGGGGGAGCGGGTCCGCTCCGACATCGCTTGCGGCGAGGTGCGGGTCCGCGGGCCGGTCCAGGGGATGGAGCGCGCGCTCAGGGTCCTCCTCGTGAACGCCCTCCAGGCCACCGATGGGGAGGTCTGGCTCCGTGCCCTCTGTGCCGAGCGGGCCATCGTGGTGGAGGTCCAGGATCGGGGCGCCGGCATCTCCCCGGAGGTGCTGGCGCGCATCGGGGAGCCCTTCTTCACCACCAAGGACCCGGGCCAGGGCAGCGGCCTCGGGGTCTACATCGCGCGCACGCTGGCCGAGCAGCTGGGCGGCGCGCTCGAGGTCGTTTCGAAGCCGGGTCAGGGCACCACGGCGCGGATCACGATTCCAGGCACCCCCGGGGTGCGCGAGGAGGCGCGAGGATGAGCCAGGACGCGGGCAGGGAAGGGGCGCTGACGCTGCTCCTCGTGGACGACGACGAGGTGCTGCGGGAGCGGCTCGGGAAGGCGCTGCGGGAGCGGGGCTTCGAGGTGACCACCGCCGAGAGCGGGGAGGCGGCCATCGCGGTCGCCCGCCGGGATGCGCCCGAGTTCGCGGTGGTGGACCTGCGCATGCCCGGGGCCTCGGGCATCGAGGTGCTCGACGCGCTGCGCGCCATCGACCCGGCCACCCGGGTCCTCATGCTCACCGGGTACGGGTCCATCGCCACCGCGGTCGAGGCCACCCGGCGGGGGGCCGTCGGCTACCTCTCCAAGCCCGCCGACGCCGACGAGGTGGTTGCGGCCCTGACCGGCCAGGCCATCGGGGAGGCGAAGGTGGACATCGACACGCCGTCCCTGGCGCGCACCGAGTGGGAGCACATCCAGCGCGTGCTCACCGACTGCGCCGGCAACGTCTCCGAGTCGGCGCGCCGGCTGGGAATCCACCGGCGCTCCCTGCAGAGGAAGCTCCAGAAGTACCCTCCGCCGCGGTAGCGCCCCGGCACGTGCAACGGCGCGCCCGGCGTGCTACCGATCGTGGATGCCCCGACCGACCGTGCTGGCAGCCCTCGTCGCCTTCGCCACGTGCGCCGCATGCGGTGCGCCGGGACGCGCCGCACGGATCGGGACCCGCGCGGACGGCGGGTCGATCATGCTCTCGGCCAACAACGACAAGGCCTGGGAGAGCGCCAAGGAGCTCATGAGCAGCCACTGCGACGGGAAGTACCGCATCCTGGCGCAGGTCCAGGAGGGCGCCGCCGGCCGGGGCGGGCCTCCGCCTCCCACCCCCGGGGCCATGGCCGACCCGGTGGGGCAAGCCGGTGCGCCGTACGGCATCCGTGTTGACTACGAGTGCACAGGCGGGTCGGGCCCGCTGCAGTTGCCGTCCAGCCCGGAGCCCGAGAAGGCCTCCCCGCCGCCGCCCTCGCAGATCCCGCAGACCCAGACCCCCGCGAAGGCGCCGAAGTAGCGGCCGTCCGGGGCCGCGCTACGACGCGAGGGACCGGATCGCCTCCAGCGACTCCTCGAACACACCGTCCTCCGAGCCGGCGGCGACGATCCTGGCCCGGCCGGGCGGCAACCGGTGAAGCTCCTGCAGGTAGAGCTCCCGCTGCCGCTCCAGCGTTCCCGGCGGGAAGAACTCGGAGAGCCGGTGGCCCAGCTGCTTCGCAGCCAGCTCGGGGCGCACGTCCACGAAGATGGTCAGGTCGGGGACCACCTCGCGCCCGAAGGGCAGGCCGCGCGCGCGCCGCTCCAGGACGCCCAGCTCCTCGCCGTCCCAGTCGTGCCCGAGCAGCCGGGCGTGGACCGCCGAGGCCAGGGTGAAGTTCTTGCAGAGGACGATCTTTCCGCTCGAAAGCTCCTCCCGGACCACGGAGGCTACCCGTGCCCGCGACGCCAGCTCGAAGAAGAAGTCGGCCTCGAAGACCCCGTAGCGCCAGCTGGTGTCGAGTTCCTGGGCGCCCATGATGCGGGCCCGGCCCGTGTCCGGGCTGTCGATCTCGTAGACCCCGGCACCCTTGCCCACGAGCGTCTCCCGGAGCCGGTTGACCACCTCGACGACGAGCATTCCGGACCCGTAGATCCCCTCGAACACCACCAGCTTTCCGGTTCCCATGTGGCACCCCCGTTTCACCAGGCAGGATACCCCCGGGGCGGTGGGCGGTCAGTGGCCCTGCTGGGGTGGATCACTCCACGTCGTGCACGTGGAAGTGGGCGTGGTCCGTTCCCCCGTGGGTGTGGCGGTGCCGGTGGGCGAGGCCGCTCTGGACGAGCAGCAAGGGGTTGCGCAGCAGCGCGGCGGTGGGGCCGTCGAAGAGCAGGCCGGGCCGGTCGGTGGCGAGCAGGAGCGCGCGGCTTCCCAGCTCCTCGGCCACCGAGAGGTTGTGGGTGGCGGCGACCACCGTCAGGTCCGCGCGGCCGGCCAGGAGATCCACGAGCCGCCCGGCCCAGGCCGGGTCGAGGTTGGCGGTGGCCTCGTCGAGGAGGAGGACGCGCGGGTCGCAGGCCAGCAGGGCGGCCAGGGCCACCCGCTTCTTCTCGCCCCCGGAGAGCTCGAAGGGCGGACGCGGGAGGAGCGCGGTGACGTCCAGGAGGTCGGCCTGCCGGGCCACCCGCCCGTCCACGTCGTCGAGCCCGAGCTGGCGCGGGCCGAAGGCGATCTCGTCGGCCACCGTGGGGTTGAAGAGCATGGCGTCCACGTTCTGGAAGAGGAACCCCACCTCGCCGCGGAACCGGCGCCGGAAGGCCGGGTCGCCGAGCGCGCGGCCGTCGAGGAGCGCGCCGCCGTAGCGGACCTCCCCGCCGGTGGCGAAGGCCAGGCCGTCGAGGAGCCGGAGCAGCGTGGACTTCCCGCAGCCGTTCACTCCAAGTACGACGACGCGCTCCCCCCCGGCCACCGAGAAGGAGAGGTCGCGGAGCACCGGGCGTCCCTCCACCGAGAGCGAGGCCGCGCGCAGATCGAAGATCACCCGAACCCCCGGGAGCGCATGGCGTCGCCCACGTCGCGGGCGTTCCTGGCGGAGAGGGTGAGGAGCGCGGCGGTGATGGCGCCCGAGCTGGCCACCACGTCGCGGGTGCGCGGCCGCCGCGGCAGCCGGCTGCGCAGCCCCAGCGCCGACTCGGTGGCCAGGAGCCGCAGGGCGTGGATCTGGGCCAGGCTGAGGACCAGGAGCCGGGACAGGGTGGGGAAGGGTGCCGCCGCGCGGAGCAGGTCCACCCGGCGCAGGACCGAGAAGGTCACGAAGGCGATGAGCACCGCGCGCAGGAGGAGCGCCGCGAAGGGCGCGGCTGGCGGCGCGTCGCCCCGCAGGGCGAGCCAGCACCACGACGCGGCCGACAGGCCGAGCGCGAAGGGCGCCACGCCGACGAGGACCCGCCGCGCCTCCCGGAGCGCCCCGCGCCGGAAGAGGAGGAGCGCCGCCGCCGTGGAGGCGGAGAGCACGCGCAGGTCGGAGACCGCCGAGAGGGCGAAGATCGAGACCGCCCAGGCGAGGAGGACGGCATGGCTGCGGCGGGGCTCAGCCAGCACGGAGGAGCCTCGCCCTGCGCAGCAAGGCCACGGTCGCCAGCGTGTAGAGCCCCTCGACCACTCCCAGGACGGTGAGGCTCGGCGCCATCATGGCCACGGCCGACACCTCGAACGGCACCGGCATGTAGGCCGGGTCGAGCCGGTGCTGGAGACCGAGCACCAGCGCCACGGCCAGCGTGGCGACCTGAACGCCGACGTAGGCGCCCACGAAGGCGGCGCCGGTGCCGGAGATCCCGCGCAGCGCCCGGTAGCAGAGCCAGGCCGCTCCCGGGCCGAGGAGCCCCATGGCCAGCGCGTTCACCCCGAGCACGGTGAAGCCACCCGCGCCGAAGAAGAGCGCCTGGAGGAGCAGCACCAGCGACTCGCAGACGAAGGCAACGCCGGGGTTGTACAGGATCGCCAGGATGGCCACGCCGGTGAGGTGCGCCGAGGTCCCTCCGGGAACCGGGATCATGAGCCCCTGCACCACGAAGGCGAGGGCGGTCAGGGAGCCGACCACCGGGAGGGTCTCGGTGGCCGAGGTCCCGAAGTTCCTCCGGACCGACCAGTACCAGAGCGGCGCGGCCGCGCCCCAGGCCGGGATGGTGACGACGGGGGAGAGGAAGCCGTCCGGGACGTGCATGGCTAGAGCGGCAGGACGTACGAGAGGGTGAGGGCGACGCGGACCCACTCGAGCCCCTCGGAGCCCTGCTGATCGGCCCCCTCGTTGAGCCAGCGCAGGACCGAGGTCCGCGCGGCGAGCGCGGCGGAGAAGCGCCCCAGGTAGGCACGCGCCCCGAGGCCGGCGTAGAGGATCGTCCCCCCCGAGGCCAGCAGCGGCTCCATCGCGCCCTGCGCGTTCGACTCCTGGTCGCGCTGCAGGTCGAGAAGGTTCAGCTCCCCGGCCAGGTCGAGGCGGAAGCCGGGCGAGGCGATGGCGCGCCAGGCCAGCGCGGTGTTGACCCGCGACTCGGCCCCGAACTGGTAGCGCATGAAGGGGTAGGTGTGGGGAAAGAAGAGCTGGTAGCTCGCGTCGGCCAGCCAGGTGAAGTCGGCGGACAGCTGCTTGGCGGCGGCGAGGCCAATCTGGAAGCTCGGCGAGCCGAAGCCGGTCTGCATGTCGGGCGCGTACCACGCGAGCGCGTCGGTCGCCGAGACGGTCGGGCCCATGGGCACGGTCGCGAAGGCGAAGACCGAGAAGTGCCAGTCGATGAGCTCGTCGAGGCTCTCCTTCTTCGGGACGAGCCGGAACCCGTCGTCGTACTTGAAGGCGAACTGGACGAAGAGGCCGGGATCGCCGAAGCCCACGTTCGTTCCCACTCCGTCCTGCGACTTCACGTTGTAGGGGAGGAAGAGGTAGGCGGAGAGCCAGGGGGTGACGCCGTAGCCCGCCACCAGCGTGCCGAAGAGCGAGTAGACCTTGTTCTCCGGCTGGGCGAAGTCGTACTGCCGGTACGGGACGTACTCCGACTTCACCATGAGGAGGAGGGAGCCCGGCGGCAGCGGGATGGGCGAGGTGGTCTCGATGGCCGCGCCCGGTCCCTCCGGCCCGGCCATGCCGACGCCGGCGCTGCCGTGGTGGGCCATGGCGGGGAGGGGGGCGAGCAGGGAGGCGGAGATCGCCGCCAGGATCACCGGCGATGCGATGCGGATCGTCACCGGTTCTTCCTCCGTCCACGCAGGTAGAGGAATCCGAAGATGGCGGCGATGAGGGCGACCCCGGCCACCGGCCGGAGCGCGGAGCTCAGCGTCGAGGCGTCCCGACCCGCCTTGCCCCTGGGGGCAGCCGCCGGGTCGGCCGCAGGCCCCACGTCCACGCGGGTGTCGAGCCCGTGCCCGGTCGCGTCCACGATCCGGACGCGCCAGCTACCAGGAACGTCGGGCACGAAGGCCAGCCAGCCGTTCCGGTCGGTCCGCCCCTTCCAGTAGGGGATCTTCTCGTCGGCCGGGGAGAAGACCTCGGCCTGCACGTAGGCCAGGCTCTCGCCGCCGGGGAACCAGGCGCGCACCGCGACCCCCCGGCCGCGCTGCACCTCGTGCAGGACCTCGTGGGCGCGTGCCGGGCCCGCGGCGGCCACCAGGGCGAGGACGACCAGTGCCTGGCCCGACCTCACCGGGCCACCTCGAAGGTCAGGCTGGCCTCCGCCGTCAGGGTGTCGGCCTCGGGTGTGCCGAGCGGGCGCTTCAGGGTCGCGCTGACCGACTCCACGTCGGAGGCGCGAACCTTCACGCGGCACTCACCGGCCACGTCGGTCTCGCCGAGCGGCTTGTGGCCGATGGACACCACCGCGCCGGCCACCGGCTTTCCCTGCCAGAGCACCCGGAACGTCGCCTTGTCGCCCTGCCGGACGCGCGCGAGATTGCCCACCGGGAGGATCTCCAGCTCGTCGCCCAGGGGCTCTCCCGCCGACGGGGAGCGGACGTCGATCCACTTGGCCCACTGCATGGACCGCCAGGAGCGGACCGCGTCGGGCGCCCGGTTCCTGGGGAGGTTCCTCTCGCCGTCCGGGGTGAGCGACCAGAACCCGCCGTCGAGGAAGGCGCTGGCGACGTCGCAGCGGGACGGCGTGAGCAGTTCCTTCAGGGCGGCCTTCGACGTGGCGCGGACGTCGGTCGCCGCCGCCCGCCCCTTCCGGCAGGGGATGGACTTCACCTTGGCCGCGTCCAGGTCGAGGGCCTCGCCCCCCCGGTGGCCGAAGCGGAGGACCAGGACCTCACCCCGCGGCTCGAACCAGAGGTCGTGGGCGCGAGCGCCGAGGGGCAGCGCCAGCCAGGCTGCGGCAATCGAACGTGCGACCCACCTCGACGTCATGCGACGAATGTCCTCGTTCGTGCTACGAGCGGTGGCACCGTAGCACGAACAGGCTATCCGTGATACCGCACGCGCTCGCCTCACTTCCGCGCGGCGTCCACCTTCGGGACCGGTGGCCTCGCCTTCAGATACTTCGAGCCGGTCCAGACGAGCACCGCGGCGAAGGTGAGCCGGAGGACCACCTCCGGGAGGCGCAGGGCGAAGGTGCTGCCCACCAGCGTTCCCACCAGGATCCCCGGGATGAGCCCGGGGAGCAGCCCCCGCACGACGTTGCCAAGACGGAAGTGGGTGTAGGCGCCCACCGCCCCCGCCGGGACCATGGCGAGGAGCGAGCTTCCCTGCGCGAGGATCTGAGGGAAGCCGGCCAGGAGCACCATGGCGGGCACCATGATGCTGCCGCCCCCAACGCCCATCATGCCGGAGAGGAAGCCGGTGAAGACCCCGGTGGTGAGGAGCACCGCCGCCGTCACCCAGGTCGAGGGGTGTGCTCCGGCGCCCCCGAGCCAGGGGCGGGCCAGGAGGACGACCGCGATGACGAGCAGGAAGGCGCCGAAGGAGCGCTTGAGCTTCCACTCGGGGAGGACGTGGGCGTACCGGGCTCCGTATCGTGCCGTCACCGTGGCCGTGACGGCGAGAAGGCCGGCCCCGAGGAGATCCACCTGCCCCTTGGTGGCGTAGGTGGCGGCGCCGACCAGCCCCGTGAAGACCAGGGCGACGAGGCTCGTGCCGTGGGCCTGCTTCTGCTGCAGCCCGGCCACGCCGACCATGAGCGGCACCATCACCACTCCGCCGCCCAGCCCGACCAGGCCGCCGAAGCAGCCGGCCGCCAGCCCGATGAGGAGGCTCTTCCCGAATGCGACGGGGGGACCCGGACCGTTGGCCATGGACCCGCTTCGTATCAGGTTGCCTTTGCCAGGTCGTCCCCAAAGGGCATCCGAGGCGCCCGCGCCCCGCGCCCGCCGGCGTCCTCGCGGCTTGCGCAAGCCGGATGGTTGGCTTACGAGTCGAGGGCGAGGAGAACGCATGATCGCCTTCACGCTGAACGGGAAGCCGGTGCAGGTGGACGTTTCCCCGAAGACGCCGCTCCTCTGGGTGCTTCGGGACACGCTCGGCGCGACCGGCACGAAGTTCGGGTGCGGCGCTGGACTCTGCGGGGCCTGCACGGTCCACGTGGGCGGGGAGGCGACGCGCTCCTGCCTCACCGACGTCGGCACGGTGGAGGGGAAGTCGATCACCACCATCGAGGGGCTGGGGAAGGGCAAGCTGCACGTCCTCCAGGAGGCCTGGCTCGCCGAGGACGTGTCGCAGTGCGGATACTGCCAGCCCGGGCAGATCATGAGCGCGGCGGCGCTGCTGGCGACGAGGCCACACCCCACCGACGCGGAGATCGACGACGCACTCTCCGGAAACCTGTGCCGGTGCGGAACCTACCCGCGCATCCGCGCGGCCGTGCGACGCGCGGCGGGGGTGGTCCGATGAGCGTCACGCGCCGGGAATTCCTCAAGGTCGGCGCCGCGGTCGGCGGCGGCCTGCTCATCGAGGTCTGGAGCCCGCGCCGGGCGCGCGCCGGCGACGTGAAGGGCGGGGCGTTCTCGCCGAGCGCGTTCCTGCGCATCACCACCGACGGCGTCACCTTCGTCTGCCCCCAGGTCGAGATGGGGCAGGGAATCCAGACCGGGCTCGCCATGCTGGTCGCCGAGGAGCTCGAGATCGCACCGGAGGCCATGCGGGTCGTCGCCGCACCGGCAGACCGTGCCTTCGACAATCCGGGATTCAACGTCCAGCTCACCGGGGGCAGCTCGAGCATCAAGGTCGAGTACGAGCCGCTGCGCCAGGCGGGCGCCACCGCGCGGGAGATGCTCCGCGGGGCGGCGTCGCGACGGTGGGGCGTGCCGGTGGCCGATTGCGTCGCCTCGGACGGGGCAGTGACCCACGCGGCGACGGGGAAGCGGGCCACCTACGGCGAGCTGGCCGACGAGGCAGCCCGGTCGGAGGCGCCGCGCAAGCCGCCGCTGCGGACCGGAGGCTTCAAGGTCATCGGGAAGCGGATTCACCGGCTGGACGCCCGGCCGAAGGTCGACGGCACGGGGGTCTTCGGGATCGACGTGCGGCTCCCGGACATGCTCGTCGCCGCGGTGGTTCGCTGCCCGGTTCCGGGCGGGACGGCGCTGGAGTTCGACGCGGCCCCGGCGAAGGCCATGCCGGGCGTCGTGGACGTGGTCCGCATCCCGCCGGGGATCGCCGTCCTGGCCAGGGACACCTGGTCGGCGCGCGAGGCGGCCGGGAAGCTCCGGGTCACCTGGAGCGAGGGGCCGAGCGCCGGGCTCGACTCCGCCGCGATCCTGGCCACCTACCGCGCCGCTGCGGCCGGGGAGGGGAAGAGCATCCGTGACGACGGCGATGCGGCGAAGGCCATCGCCGGCGCGGCCCGGAAGGTCGAGGCGAGCTACTTCGCCCCGTTCCTCGCCCACGCAACCCTGGAGCCCCAGAACGCCACGGCCCACGTCACTGCCGCCCGGTGCGAGGTCTGGGCGCCCACGCAGGGGCCCGGCGTCGCCAAGGAGATCGCGCGACAGATCACCGGCCTCGGCTCGGACCAGATCGTCATCCACACCACCATGGTGGGTGGAGGGTTCGGGCGGCGCATCGCGCAGGACTACGTGGCCGAGGCCATCTGGTGCGCGAAGGCCGCCGGAAAGCCCGTGAAGGTGGTCTGGTCCCGCGAGGACGACTTCCACCACGACATCTACCGGCCCGCGGCGCTCCACGTGCTGCAGGCTGCGCTCTCCGTCGAAGGCGCGCCGGTGGCCTGGACCCACCGGATCGTCACCCAGTCGATCATGAAGCAGGTGGCCCCCGACTTCGTCGGCGCCACGATGCCGTTCTGGGTTCCCACCGCGGTGAAGCGGGCCGCCGGCAGCGTGGCCGGCTGGTTCATGAGCCGCGCCGACGACTCCGCCGTCGAGGGCGCCGACGAGATCCCCTACGCGGTGCCCAGCGTCTCGGTCCGGTTCCTCGCCCAGGATCCGGGCGTGCCGGTTGGGTTCTGGCGCTCGGTGGGCCACTCCCACACCGCCTTCGCGGTGGAGAGCTTCGTGGACGAGCTGGCACACGCCGCCGGGAAGGACCCGTACCTCTTCCGCAAGGATCTCCTCGCTGCCGCTTCCCGAAACCGGGCGGTCCTCGACCTGGTGGCGGCCAGGGCCGGCTGGGGTGGTCCCCCGCCTCCCGGACGGTTCCGTGGCATCGCCCAGCACGCCTCCTTCGACAGCTTCGCGGCGGCCGTCGCCGAGGTCGAGGTGAAGGGGAAGGTCATCGCGGTGAGGCGGGTGGTCATCGCCCTCGACTGTGGACTGGTGGTGAACCCTAACCTGGTCGCGGCCCAGCTGGAGGGCTCGGTGGTGTTCGGCCTGGGCGCCGCGCTGAAGCAGGAGATCACCTGGAAGCGCGGGCGCGTCGAGCAGTCGAACTTCAACGACTTCGAGCTGCTCCGGATCGACGAGTGCCCGGTCATCGAGACCCACCTCGTGCCCTCGAAGGGGTCGCCCACGGGCGTGGGTGAGCCGGGGGTGCCGCCCGTCGCGCCGGCGGTGGCGAACGCGGTCTTCGCGGCCACCGGGCAGCGGCTGCGCAGCCTGCCGCTCCGGCTGGGGGGATAGCGGCGCGGCGAGGTCATACGGGGCGTAAACCCAAGTTCACCCTCCCGGGGCGTTAGACGGTTCCGCAAACCCGAACCGGCGGAGTCGTCCCCGACTCCAGGAGGAAGCCATGAACGCGAGCGCGAGCCAGTTGCCGTCCACGATCGACGCGGGGGGCGTGAGGTTCCAGACGGTGGACTGGGGTGGGTTCAACGTGGCGCACGTGAACCTGCCCGCGGGAGCGGACGCCTCGCCTCTCCTCCAGGGGTTGCCTGGGAACCTCTGCCAGGCACCGCACTGGGGGTACGTCCTCAAGGGAAGCATCCACGTGACCTACGGCGATGGCCGGACCGAGAAGGTGAGCGCCGGTCAGGTGTACCACTGGCCGGCGGGGCACACCGTGCGCGTGGACGAGGACTACGAGTCCATCGAGTTCAGCCCGTCCGCGCCCATGCACGAGGTCCTGGCGCACGTGTCGAGGAAGCTCAAGGGGTGAGGTGCAGGCCCTGAAGAAGAGGCCCCCGCCGCAGCGCCCCCACGCGCGGCGGGGACCTGGACGCCACACTGTCCGTCCCGGGTGAGCAGACAAGGCACGGGGGAGAATCTGACACCGACGCCCTACCGGGGGGCTCGCCTGGCGATCGCCTCGAGAATCGTCCCGGTGTCGGGCCATTCCCCGCTGCCGAGCTTGGAGTGGAGCACCTCGCCGCCGAAGGAGACCTCGAAGGACGACCTCCTCCCGGCCTTCAGATCGACGCCGACCTTGCCGGAGAACCTCTCGGTGATGGCTTGCCCGAGACCTCGGGCCTGGGGGAGGTAGTTTCAAACCTTGCAGTACTCGATCGTGACCATGGCGACTCCTCCTGGATCCACCCCACCCATGATAGGCACTCATCATGAAGAATGCGCCGGACTTCCACATCGGACCGCACGAAGTGACGGTGCGGGAGATGGCGGGACGGTGGACCGCGGCGGTCGACGGCAAGCTCATGCCGGGATTCTTCGGCACCGAGGCGCAGGCCGCCGGCGCGGCGCTGCTGGCGATCGCATCCCGCGAGCGCGACCACGAGACCCTGGAAGCCGGTGACACGCTGGTCTTCCAGACGCTCGAGCAGGTGCGCGCGAGGGCCCGGTCCTAGCGGGGGGCCGCGGTCCCCGGGGAAGTTGTCACCGCGCGGGCGGGTCCTGGCACGCCCCGTTCACGCAGATCCGATCGCCCTTGCAGTCGGTGTCCTTGCCGCAGCCGGTCAGGCAGGGGGTTGCCGGCGTCGCCGACGGGACGGGCGTCGCGGGCGAGGAGGGGATCACGGGCGCAGCGGCAGCCGGGGCGGGGACCGGAGCGGCCGGGGCAACCAGCTCGTCGCAGCGGGCCTGCGCCGCCGTCATCCGACGGAGCTCGAGGTCGTACTTGTCCTTCGCACCCGCGAGCACCAGGCGCTGGTTGTCGCTCGGCCGCAAGCCCTCGATGGTGGCGACGGCGTCGCGGATCGCATCCAGGTCCTTCCTCATCTGCGCGACCTCCGCCTCGCACGGGTGGGGCATGGCCACGGCGGGAAGGGCAAGCGCGAGCAGCAGAAGGAGCGCGGTCATCGTCCTCATGCCCCGAAGCCTATCATTGACGAACGGCGGGAAGACGCCGGCGACGGCGCGGATGGGGGACGCAGGCTCCGCTTCCCGGACTTCACCCGCTCGGCGATGATCGTGTGCGGTGGCTCATTCAACCCTTTCCGGGTCGGGTAGCCGCAGTGAACGACAGCGGCGATCGTGGGTCCGTAGCCCGCACGTTCGACGCTTGCGCGGCAAACGTTCGCGAACAGGCCCGCGTCCCGACCCTGTTCGGATTCCGGTGGGTTGCGCCACCAGGCTTCAGGCACGGGGCGTGCAGCCGAACTTCATGCTTGAGCAAGATGCCAGTCACGGATGCCCGCACCACCTGGCGGGCGGAGGCAGAGGAGCGATTCGCTCGCGGCCCTCGGCCCGCCGCGTCGAACCAGGCCACGCCGGAGGCGCTGCGGGAGCTCCAGGTCCACCAGATCGAGCTGGAGATGCAGCACAAGGGGAAGCACGTGAAGCTGAGCGAGTTCATCCAGGCGAACCAGAAGCTGATCGTCGACGAGTGGGAGGCGTTCGCCCGGACCATGCTGCCGGCTGCCGGCGCGATGAACCGGATCGGGCTGCGTGATCACGCGGCGGAGATCCTCGACGCCATCGTCAAGGACCTCGAGGCCCCGCAGGACAGCTCCGAGCAGTCGGAGAAGTCCATGCTCCTGGTGAACATCTTCGAGCCCATGGTGAGCCACGCCCGGCAGGGCGAGGGGATGAAGACCACCAGCCTGGGGTTGGGATTGCACATCGCCCGGGAGATCGTGCTGGCGCACGGCGGAACCCTGGCCGTGACTTCAGTCGCCGAGGGGACCACGTTCACCGTCCACCTTTCGCACCGGTCCCTCCCCACCCCTGCGCATACGGAGCCTCCTGGGGTCCCCGACGTTCACGACGCGGTCGGGGATCTCGTCGTCCCCGAACGCTTGCAGAACGAGGAGGCCCCGTCATGAAGAGAATCCTCGGCGTCGTCGTCGCCGTCGTCTTCCTGGCCGGCGTCTTCGCCTCCGTGACGGCCGTCACCTTGACCTTCATGGCCGTCGCGCGTCCGTCGTTCGCCGACGACCAGACCGGCGTCCCGGGGGCGAGGAAGGACGGGGACAGGACATCCACTCGAAAGACCAAGGAGGTCGTCATGAAGGGCTTCGTGAAGGACATCGAGCGGCTCGCCGTGGAGAACACCGAGTTTCGCCGGGTGCTGTACACGGCGAGGAGCACCCAGCTCGTCCTCATGGCGCTGAAGCCGGGGGAGGAGATCGGCATGGAGGTCCACAAGCTCGACCAGTTCTTCCGCGTGGAGGAAGGGTCCGGGGAGGCCGTCCTCGACGGAGTCCGGACGAAGATCCAGGCGGGATTCGCGGTGCTCGTCCCCGCCGGGGCGAAGCACAACATCGTCAACACCGGAAGCGCTCCCCTGAAGCTCTACACGCTCTATTCACCGCCGAATCACCGCGACGGCGTCGTCCACCACACCCGTGCCGAGGCGGAAGCCGACATCGAGCACTTCGACGGCAAGACGACGGAGTAGGGCGCTCCGGCGCCACGACGACGGCTCAGCAGGCGCCCGCCGACGCGATGATGCGCCGGGCGGCCTGGGCCTCGGGCGCGGCCTGGAGGTGGAGCCACTGCGACTGCTCGATCCCGGCGAAGTCGAGGTGCGCGAGGTCGCCCCGCTGCACGGCGGCGCGGATGAGGGGGAGCGCGACCTGGATCGACATTCCGATGGGGGTCACGTCGGCCGCCAGGCCGTGGGTGTGGGCCGAGAACGGCGCCTGGCCCCGGAGCACCTTCCGGTCGAGAGCCGGCGAGCGATAGCCGCTTTCCACCCGGAGAGGCACCCCCAGGATCGCCCGCACGGGTTCGAACACGTCGTTGGCGAAGCGCCGGGCGTTGTCCCGGAGATCGGGACGATCGTTCCAGTGCCGCTCGTGCAGTTCGCGAAATCCCGGCTCGGGCGCGGCCACGTAGTCCGCCAGCTGGAGGCCTGGGCTGAGGGACTCCGGACCGGTCGGATCGGCGCCAGCCGCGGCCTCGAACAGGGCGCTGAGCGAGATCCGGTAAAGCTTGGCAAGGGTGACGAGGATGGCCACCGAGGGCACCCTCTTGCCGTGCTCCATCCGGGAGAGGTTTCCGGGATCGATGCCGGTCCTCGCGAGGACGCCCGGTCCGGTCAAGCCAGCCTCCAGTCGGGCGTCGCGGAGGCGACGCGCCAGCGGCGTACCAGTCACCATGGAAAGGACAGGCTCGGACTCGGGGACATTCCAACCACTCATGAGGTGCTCCTTCAGGGGTTCTTGCGATCGAACAGGGGACAAGAGCAATCGGCGTGCCGCATTGTCGGAAACGCAACTGCCCGGAAGGACGGGGCGGGTGAACGGCCGAACGGGGCGGGCCGCGACCGATGAACGTTCGGGAACGTTCCCGGGGCCCTCGGCCGAATGAAAACGGCCTGTTGCGCCAAGGCGGCTCCGGTACGTCCCGTGCGGAAGGGGAGGGAATGCTCCATCGGAGCCCTCAAGGCGGGGACGGTCGGCGTCGCCGGCGCCACCCTCGGGAGGAGTCTCGTCGGGCTCAGTCTCGGCCTCTCCATCAGCCGGAAGGCCGTCGCGGCGAACCGGGGAGAGATCCACCACCGGAACCTGGCCGGCAAGGGCTGCATCTTCACCATCGACCTCCCCCAGGCGCCTGCCTTCGCCGAGGCCCGCCATCGCTCACCGGCATGACCTCATGGTGTGGCCTGGGGGGGCCCGACCGGCCCGATGCGCTGGGCCGGCCGCGTCGAACGTCCTGCTACTTCCCGAGCACCTTCTTGACCTGGCCCACCTTCTCCTGCACCTGGCCGGCGTGCTTCTGATCCTTCCCCTCGGCCTCCAGCTCCGCAATGCCGAGCAGGGAGCCGGCGCCCTCCTTGATCTTGCCCGTGACCTTGTTGAACTTGCCCTTCACCTGGTCGGTCGTGCTGTTCTTCATTTGGTCTCCTCCATTCTTGATGTGTGGGTGAATCTTCAGCGCTGGCCGAAGCGCGCCGTGGCGGCGGCCTCGTACTGGCCCTTGGTCATGGTCTCGGCCTGGGCCAAGGGGCTGAATGCGAGGCCGGCGGCGAGGGTGAGCAGCAGCGTGGATCTCTTCATGGGATTCTCCTGACCGTGGGCTGGACGGACCTGGGCGGTTGGGACTGCCTTCCCTCGAGATGCTGCAAGCGCCGTACGCAGGTGCAAGGCCCAGACATTCCTGGAGCCGCGGCGCGACGGAGCCGGAATCCGGCGTCCGCGAGCAGGCCGTGGACGTTCAGGTCGCATGCGCAGTCCCCCATGGCCCGGGCGAACGTTTGGAGACGTTCGCGGACGAAGCGAGGCAGCACGGCGGTTCCCGCAGGCGGCGACGGCGCACCACATCTTCTGGGACTTCATGTCGGTCACGCCCGAGGCCATGCACATGGTCATGACCCTCGCATCGCATCGGCGTCGCGCTTCGGCAGGGGAAGGGCGCTCGAGGGGAGCGCCTGACCCGAGGACCCCTACAGGAGATTCGACAGCAGCCGCGCCCCCGAATTCCGGAAGCGCCGCAGGCGGGACCACGACCGCACCTCCTCCAGGGTGAGCTCCCGGCAATCACGAAGGTCGTCCTGGAAGAGCCGTTCCGAGCACCGGGCCACCTTCTCATCGTAGATCCAGATCATGAGTTCCTTGTTGATGCGCAGGGACCGCATGTCCAGGTTGAGCGTTCCGATGGAGCAGACCTCGCCGTCGACCGTGAGCGTCTTCGCGTGGAAGAACCCCTTCTCCCAGAGCCAGATGCGCACCCCGGCCCGGAGGAGCCGCTCGAAGTAGGACTCGGCCGCCCACCACGGCACGTGCTTGTCCGGCCAGCCGGTCGTCATGAAGTCCACCTGCACGCCGCCCGCCGCCGCGTTGATGAGGACGTCGAGGGTGGTCTGGTCCGGCACCAGGTACGGCGACTGGATCTGGACCCGGCTCCGTGCCCCCGAGATCGCGAGCTGGTGGGCCCGCGTCGCCGCATTCCACGGTTCGTCGAACCCCTGGTGGATCGTCTGCACCATCGTCTCGCCGGGAGGGAGGGAGGCGTCCGGGTAGTACCCGGGCAGGAACAGGTCCTCGCCGAACACCTCGTACCAGCGCATGTCGAAGAGCTTCTCCAGATCCGCGACGCCGGGCCCTGTCATCCGGATGCCCGTGTCGCGCCACGCCGGGAACCTCTTCCCCCCGTCGATGTACTCCTGGCCGACGTTGAACCCGCCGCTGTGCCCGATCTCCGCGTCGATGACGGTGGTCTTGCGGTGGTTCCGGTAGTTCACACGAGCGAGTTGCGCGATGTCGGACCCGACCTGCGCCCCCGCCTTGCGCAACTCGTCGAGCTCGACCTTCGAGTACATGATGCACCCGACGAGGTCGTTCAGGATCCGCACCTCGACCCCCGCCGCGATGCGATCCAGGAGGACCCGGGTGATGCGCGCGGTGAGCTCGTCCTTTCCCCAGATGAAGTAGTTCATGTGGATGAACCGCTTCGCCGAGGCCAGGTCGGCGAGCAGCACGTCGAAGTACTCCTGGCCGGAGCCGTAGAGGTCGCAGGTTCGCACCGGAAGGACCGGCACACCGAGCTTCCGCTCGGCCACGAGCGCGATGCGCGCGTGCTCGCTCGCGAGCCCGGACACGAACTGCCGGGACCGCGCGGAATGCGGCGCGTACACCGATGGCATGAAGCGTTCGAGGATGCCCTGCAGGCGCCGGGTGGCCGGGGCCCTCTGGATGTTGCTCGGCCAGTCGCGCCCGAAGAGGAAGTAGACGACGAGCCCCAGGAACGGGATGGCGAAGAGGACGAGCAGCCAGGCCAGGGAGGCGGTGGGCTCGCGGTCCTGGGAGATGACCAGGATGGACACGCCGACCCAGTAGACGAGGATGGCGAGGTCGATGAGAGCCCAGATGTTGATCGGCAGGTCCATCACCCGACCATACCCTTCCCGCCGACCGGGTTGCGTTCCGGGAGCGGTCGAATATCTACTCGTCCCCACTCCGGAAAGGTGACCATGCGCACGAATCCTCTCGAAGCCGCATCCCTGCACGGCGATGAGCTCATCGACACGCCCATCGGGGACATCGAGCTGCGCCACGGCTACTTCGACGACGACGCCTCCCGGAGGCTGTTCGACGAGATGGACTTCCAGCGGGCCTGCCAGGCCTACCTCTGGAGCCATCCCATCGTCAGCATGACCGGATGGCGCCGGCGTCAGGGCGAGGCCCATGGCGTGAAGGGAGCCACCGACTTCGTTGTGCTGAACACGCTCAAGGAGAAGCGGGGCATCGTGACGGGAAACCTGTCCACGCCCTACATCCTGCAGTTCACGAGCCTGAAGGACGGGCCGCTGGTGGTCGAGTATCCGGGCGGGATGACGGCCGGTGGATTCATCGACCTCTGGCAGCGCCCGGTGGCGGACACGGGGCTCACCGGTCCCGACGGGGGCAAGGGCGGCACCTACGTCGTCGTCGGTCCGGAGGACGACCCGAAGGCGTACGAGAAGCCGGGCGCCTTCGTGTTCCAGAGCGCGACGAACGTCATCCTCTTCGGCCTGCGCATCCTGGACCCCGATCCGGCCTACTACGCCCTGGTGAAGTCCAGCCTGAAGATGGGCCGGCACGGAGGCCCGCTCGCGACCTGCCGCTTCATCGAGAATCGCGACGTCGAGTGGAGCGCGACCGCCCCGCGAGGCCTCGCGTACTGGCAGGTCCTCTGGGAGGCGATCCAGGACGAGCCGGTGCGCGGGGTCGACAAGGCCTGGATGGCGATGCTGCTCCCGCTCGGCATCGAGAAAGGGAAGGCCTTCCAGCCCGACGCCAGGCAGGCGTCGATCCTGCTCCGGGGCGCGGCGATGGGCGAGCTCATGGCCCGGAACCTCCAGGTGAACCCGCGCTTCGCGGAGCCGTTCTGGAAGGACACCCACTGGTACAAGTGCTTCGACTTCACCATCCCCCAGGAGACCGAGACCCGCGTCGAGCTCGACGAGCGGGTCACCTGGTTCTACGAGGCGGTCACGAGCAGCAAGGGCATGGTGAACCCCGTGGTGGGCAAGGGTCAGGTGTACATGACCACCAAGCGCGACTCGAAGGGGAACCTGTTCCGCGCCGACCGGACCTACAAGCTGCACGTCCCGAAGGACGTCCCCGTCGCGCAGTTCTGGGCGCTGACGCTCTACAGCGAGAACACCCGCAGGCCGTACGACAACGGCGGCACCGATGCGCGCAGCGTGGATCTCGGCAACAAGGTGAAAGATCTGAAGGCCAACGACGACGGCAGCGTCGACCTCTTCATCGGGGCGAAGGCGCCCGCAGGGTTCGAGAAGAACTTCATGAAGACCGTGGGCGAGGACGGCTGGTTCGTGTACTTCCGCCTGTATGCCCCGCTGCAGCCGTTCTTCGACAAGACCTTCAGCCTGGCCGATTTCGAACTGGTGGAGGGATAGACCCCGTGGACATGACCCGTGCCTTCGCCGTGCTCCTCGTCGCATCCGCCTTCCACGCCCTCCCGGCGCGAGCCGCCGAGCCGCGGCTCGTCTGCTTCGGCAACGAGCCCTCCTGGAGCCTGCGATTCGACGGGGGAGGGCGGGCGACGCTCGCGTTCCCCGATGGCAAGCCGGTCGAGTATCGGGGGCGGGAGACCCGGCTCGACTTCCTGAAGGAGCGGGCCTGGCGCGGCACGCCTGCCGGGGAGGGGAAGGGCGTGGTCGTGGCCTTCCTCCGGGAGTCGGCGTGCAGCGACACCATGTCCGACACCGTGCATCCCCTGTCGGCGCGGGTGTCCTTGCCGGACGGCCGCCTGCTGGCCGGCTGCTGCCGCATCCCGGCGTCGCCCCTCGAGGGGACCACCTGGCAACTCTCCTCGCCCGGGGACCCGGCGGCTCCCATCACCGTCCGGTTCGCGGACGGCCGCGCCTCCGGCTTCTCCGGCTGCAACCGGTTCAACGGCGGGTTCAGGCGGGATGGCGACACGCTCACCGTCGGCCCGCTGGCCGGCACCATGATGGCGTGCCCCGAGGCCCGGATGGCCGTCGAGAAGGGCTTCCTCGACGCCCTGTCCGGCAAGCACGGCGTCGCCATCTCCGGCGCTCGACTGACCCTGACCCCGGCCTCCGGATCGCCGCTCGTCTTCCAGGCCGAGCCCGAGCCCACGCTGGAGGGGTTCGCCTGGAAGGTCACGGCGTTCAACAACGGCCGGCACGCGGTCGTGGGGCTCGTGACCGGCACCACGCTGACGCTCTCCTTCGAGAACGGGATGGTCCGGGGCAGCAGCGGCTGCAACACCTTCCGTGCGCCCTACACGAGCGATGGGAATCGCCTCTCCATCGGCCCCGCCGCGACGACCCGCATGGCCTGCGGCGCCGAGGGTGTGATGGAACAGGAGCGGCAGTTCCTGGCCGCGCTCTCGACGGCCAAGGTCTGGGCCGTGGAGAGCGGGACGCTCGACGTCCACCGCCCCGATGGGGAGCGGGTGCTGATGGCGTCGGGAACCGCCGCAACTACTCCCTGACCGGCCTCATGGAGCCCGCGCCCGCTGGACCAGGGAGCGCACCGACGCGATCAGCGCGCCGCCCGACACCATGCCCAGGAAGTAGGCCACGACGATCGCCACCGACACCGGCAGGGTCAGGCTCATGGTCAGGAACGAGACCGTGACCGACTGGAGATTCTGGACCTTGAACAGCAGCACGGCCGCGGTCAGCAGGACGACGAGGCCGATGTAGACGTTACGCATCATGGCAAGGGACTCCCTCGGGGGTTCACGGGCAGGAGAGGGTCCTAGGAGCGTGACATTCGCCGGTCGAGCCCCAAAAGGGTGTTGAGGGCTGGGCGCCCGCTCCCAAGAGACTCCGGCTGAAGACCAACGAAGTGAAGGGGGAACACCACCGATGAGCACGCTCACGCCGAAGGATGCACGCCAGATCGCGAAGGAGGCCTACGTCTATGGCTTTCCGATCGTCGACAACTACCGCGTCAGCTACTCGTTCTACGTGGACCGCAAGAGCCCCGAGTTCAAGGCTCCCTGGAACAGCCTCAACAACACGGCCCGCGTCTTCACGCCGGACGACACGTCCATCCAGACCCCGAACTCCGACACGCCCTACTCCCAGCTCGGCACCGACCTGCGCGCCGAGCCGCTCGTGCTCACGATTCCGCCCGTCGAGAAGAACCGCTACTTCTCGGTGCAACTCATCGACGCCTTCACCCACAACTTCGACTACATCGGCACCCGGACCACAGGGAACGGCGGCGGTCACTACCTGCTCGCCGGGCCAAGCTGGAAGGGCGAGGCGCCGGCGGGAATTGCGAAGACGTTCCGCTGCGAGACGGAACTCGGCTGGGCGTTCTACCGCACCCAGCTCTTCGACCCCTCCGACATCGAAGGCGTGAAGAAGGTGCAGGCCGGTTACCGGGTCCAGACCCTGTCGCAGTTCCTGGGCAAGCCTCCCCCGCCCGCCGCGCCCAAGATCGACTTCGTCGCGCCCCTCTCAGCGGAGGAGCAGCGAACGTCGCCGGACTTCTTCAAGTTGCTCGCGTTCGTGCTCGGGTACTGCCCGACGCACCCCTCCGAGGTGGCGCTCCGCGAGCGCTTCGCGCGGCTCGGGATCGCGGGCGGGAAGACCTTCGACCCCGCCCGACTTTCTCCCGAGATCCTGCAGGCGGTGAAGGACGGCATGGCCGACGCGTGGGCAGAGTTCGGGGCCTTCAAGGCCCGCGACATCGACACGGGCAAGGTCGGCTCCGCCGAGGTGTTCGGTACGCGAGAGTACCTCCAGAACAACTACCTCTACCGCATGGCGGGCGCCGTCCTCGGCATCTACGGCAACTCGAAGGAGGAGGCGGTCTACCCCATCTACTTCGTCGACTCCGCGGGCGAGCCGCTCGACGCCTCGAAGAAGACCTACGCGCTGCGCTTCCCGCCGGGCGCGCTGCCGCCGGTGGACGCCTTCTGGTCGCTCACGCTCTACGCGCTGCCGTCGAAGCTCATGTACGAGAACCCGCTGAAGCGCTACCTCGTCAACTCGCCGATGCTGCCTGGCTTCGCCCGCGACGCCGACGGCGGCCTCACGCTCCACGTCCAGCATGCCTCGCCGGGCGCCGGGAAGGACTCGAACTGGCTGCCCGCACCGTCCGGCCCCTTCTACATGGCCCTGCGCCTGTACCTTCCGAAGAAGGAGGCGCTCGACGGCACGTGGAAGCGGCCCGAGCCGCAGGGAACCCCAATCACCGGAGGCAAGTGAATGGAACCCGTGAAGGTAACCCCCGAGACCTACATCCGGGCCGAGTCCGACCGCAGCTTCCGCAACATCGCGGGTCTCGCAGGCGGCGTGAACCGGTTCTTCCACATCCGCGCTCCGACCCCGCTCGACAAGCAGACCATCATCCGGATGAACCAGGACACGCTCTACTCCGCCGTGGTCGTCGACACGGCGAAGGGGGCGACCATCACGCTCCCGGACGTGCCGAAGGGGCGGTTCATGTCCGCCCAGGTCATCGACAACGACCACTACTGCCCGGCGGTCTTCTACGGCCCCGGACCGCACAGCATCAAGAGCGACACGAGGTACGCGGTGGTCGCGGTGCGCATCCAGGTCTTCGACCCGAGGGACAGGGCAGAGGTGGCGCTCGTGAACGCGCTCCAGGACCGGCTCGCGATCGCGGCCGGCAGCGCGGACCCGCTCCCGCCCGCGAACTGGGAGCCGGAGTCGCTGCAGGAGCTGACGCGGCAGTACGGGGCCGAGGCGAAGGCCATGAAGAACTTCAAGGGGCTCATGGGCCCTCGCGGCAAGGTCGACGAGAAGCGGCGCCACCTCGTCGCGGCCGCGGGCTGGGGTCTCAATCCCGACGAGGACGCGACCTACTTCATGTACGCAGGCGAGCACGACCCCGGCAAGGGGTACACCGCGACCTACCAGGTCCCCGAGAACGGCGCCTTCTGGTCAATCACGATGTACGGCGCCGACGGCTTCATGAAGTCCGAGAACGCCATCCTGAACAGCTCCAGCGCGAAGCTGAACCCGGACGGAACCTTCACCGTCCACTTCGGGTCGAAGGAGCTCTGCGGCGACGTCCCGAACCGACTCGACGTCACGCCGGGCTGGAACTTCATCTTCCGCGTGTACAAGCCGGGGCCGAGCGTGCTCGACGGGAGCTACGTGCTGCCGGCGGCGCGGCCCATCAAATAGACGGCGGTGGGCTTGACCGAACCCGACGTCCCGTCGGAACATCCCGCCTCCGCATTCCCTCGGTACTGGGTGCGAGGCCCGTGCTCGCGGGGCACGCGAGAGTTTCCAGGAGGCCATGATGGCGACGAAGCCCGACGACCACTCGCGTGCGATCCTTCCCGTCCCCGACGTCCAGAAGCCGCAGCTCCCCGCACTCGACGCCAAGGACCCGGACTCCAAGTTCCCTCCCATCAAGCCGTTGCTCCCGCCGGCCGGAGCGCCGAACGTCCTCGTCATCCTGCTCGACGACGTCGGCTTCGGCTCGTCCAGCGCGTTCGGTGGGCCGTGCCTGACCCCGGTTGCCGAGAAACTGGCAGCCGGCGGCCTGAAGTACACCCGCTTCCACACCTGCGCGCTGTGCACGCCCACGCGGCAGGCGATGCTGACCGGCCGCAACGCCCATTCGGTGGGGGCGGGTGTCATCACGGAGATCGCCTCGTCCGCGCCCGGCTACACCTCGGTGCGCCCGAACACCAAGGCGGCACTCCCGCTCACCCTGAAGCTCAACGGGTACTCGACGGCCCAGTTCGGCAAGTGCCACGAGGTCCCGACCTGGCAGACGTCGCCCATGGGGCCGTTCGACTCGTGGCCGACCGGCGGAACCGGCTTCGAGCACTTCTACGGCTTCATCGGCGGCGAGACCAGCCAGTGGGAGCCGGCGCTCTACGAGGGGCAGACGCCCATCGAGCCTCCGGCGACCCCCGAGGAGGGCTACCACCTCACGGAGGACCTGGCCGACCGCGCCATCAGCTGGGTGCGCCAGCAGAAGACCCTGATGCCGGAGAAGCCGTTCTTCGTGTACTTCGCACCGGGCGCGGTGCACGCCCCGCACCACGTTGCCCAGGAGTGGGCCGAAAAGTACCGCGGCAAGTTCGCCCAGGGATGGGACAAGCTCCGGGAGGAGACCTTCGCGCGCCAGAAGAAGCTGGGCGTCGTCGCGCCGGACGCCGAGCTCACGAAGCGCCACGCGGAGATCCCGGCGTGGGACGACATGCCCGCCGAGCTCAAGCCGGTGCTCGAGCGCCAGATGGAGCTCTACGCCGGATTCCTCGAGCACACCGACCACCACATCGGCCGCGTCATCGACGCCCTCGGGGACCTCGGCGTGCTGGACGACACGCTCGTCTACTACATCTTCGGCGACAACGGCGCGTCGGCCGAGGGCACCCTGACCGGCGTGTTCAACGAGCTCAGCCCGTTCAACGGCATGGAGGCCCTCGAGACGCCGGAGTTCATGCTGTCGAAGATCGACGAACTCGGCTCACCGTCGGCGTTCAACCACTACGCGGTGGGCTGGGCCTGGGCGACGAACGCGCCGTACCAGTGGACGAAGCAGGTGGCGTCGCACTGGGGCGGGACCCGCAACGGCACGATCGTGCACTGGCCAAAGGGCATCCAGGAACGCGGGGGGCTGCGTCACCAGTTCACCCACGTGATCGACCTGGCGCCGACGGTCCTCGAGGCCGCAGGCCTGCCGGAGCCGACGCTGGTGAACGGCGTCCTCCAGTCGCCGATGGAGGGCACCAGCATGCTCTACAGCTTCGGCGACGCCGCCGCGCCGGAGCGTCACGAGGTGCAGTACTTCGAGATCGGCGGCAACCGCGGGATCTACTACAAGGGGTGGAGCGCGGTGACGAAGCACCGGACCCCCTGGATCCTGGTGGGCCAGGAGTTGGTGGCCTTCGACGACGACGTCTGGGAACTCTACGACGGCACCAAGGACTGGTCGCAGTCGCGCGACCTGTCGAAGGAGAACCCGGAGATGCTGCACAAGCTGCAGCGCCTCTTCCTGGTCGAGGCGGCGAAGTACAACGTCCTCCCGCTCGACGACCGGGGCGCGGAGCGGTTCGTTCCGGAGGTGGCCGGCCGTCCGTCACTCATCAAGGGCAACTCGCAGAAGTTCTTCCCGGGCATGGGGCGGCTCCAGGAGAACAGCGTCGTCAACGTGAAGAACCACTCCTTCACGGTGACGGCCGAGGTCGATGTGGCCGGGGGCAAGCCGGCGAACGGCGTGATCATCGCGCAGGGCGGTCGCTTCGGGGGCTGGAGCCTGTACGCCAAGGACGGACTCGCCAAGTTCGTCTACAACGTGCTCGGCATCCACGAGTACCCGATCGTCGCGACCGAACCCATCCCGAAGGGGAAGCACGAGGTCCGGGCGGAGTTCGCCTACGACGGAGGCGGCCTCGGCAAGGGTGGAACCGTCGCGCTCTACGTCGATGGAAAGAGCGTCGGCACCGGCCGCGTTCCGATGACGCAGCCCATGGTCTTCTCCATGGACGAGACCACGGACGTCGGCTACGAGTCGGGCACGCCCGTCACCGCGGACTACACGTCGCACGGGAGCAAGTTCACCGGGAAGATCCACTGGGTCCGGATCGACGTGGGCGTCGACGACAACGACCTGCTCATCTCGGCCGAGGACCGCCTGCGCATCGCCATGGCCCGGCAATAGGCGGCATCGATCACGCGACCGGCCGTTCCGCCGCCCCGTGCGGCGGGCGGCTCGCATCGACGACCCGCACGTCCATCACGGCGAGCCGGTCGAGCAGCCTCGCCTCGGCGCGGATGGGCCACCAGTCGTAGAGGAAGATGCCCATCGGGCGCCAGATCGCCACCCAGCCCAGGATGATGAGGCTCTCCTGGACCACGATGGAGTACCGCTCGGAAGAGATCCTGCTGGCGATCCACTCGCCGAGCGCGATGGCGGCGAGCAGGAATCCCAGGCCGATCACGAACGCGATGCGCCCCTCGCGGAAGAGCCGCCGCAGCCTCGCCCAGGTGGCCTGGGCGCGACGCCGGAAATGGTCGTCCACGGCCAGGCGCAGCATGGCGTCCATCCCCTCCGTCGCCGTCTCGCGCCCCAGGTGCACGACCAGCCGGAGCGGCACCCGGGCCGGAGCCTCGCGGGCCCAGTCGACGACGTAGGCCTCCGCCTTCGGATCGAGATCGCGCTCGCGGAACGGCGCCGGGTCCATCGAGTCGAAGAGCTGCCGGGTCTCGGCGAGGTAGAGGTTGAGCTCGCCCCGCGGGTCTTCCGGATCTCGGGTCGGATCGTGCGTCGCCATCTCGCGTGCTCCTCGGCTCAGGGATGGCCGTTCTTCGAGAGCAGGATGGCGATGAAGCGCGTCCCCGCGAATTCGGAGAACACGATGACCATGACCGCGGTGATCGGAACCGCCAGGACGGCTCCGGCGACGCCCCACAGCTGCGACCAGACCGCCAGGCTCACCAGGATGGCGAAGGGGCTCAGGTTGAGCGAGGAGCCCATCAGGTACGGGTCGAGGAAGTTGCCGATGACGATCTGGGCGGCGGTCAGTCCCGCGAGCAGCCCCAGGACCGCGCCCGGCTCCCCGAACTGGCCGAGCGCCACCGCCACCGGGATGACGACCCCGAAGAAGGAGCCTGCGTAGGGGATGTAGTTGAGCAAGCCGATGACCACGGCCAGGAGCCCCGCGAACTGGACGCCGACGAGCGCCATGATGGCCCAGGAGACCACTCCGAGGAGCACGTTGATGGCCGTCTTGACGGACAGGTAGGCGCCGACCCGCCGGTTGATGGCGCCGGTGACCTCCCGGATCCGGGCGGCGTTCCGCGGATCGCCGGAGGCCTGGGCCAGCTTCTCCTCGAAGAACCCCTTCTCCATCATGAGGAAAGCGGCGTAGAGGATCACCACCGCGACCGTGGCCACCTTCGACGACACCGACGCGACCACCGACCCGAGCAGCCTCTGGATGTTGACCTGGCCGAACAGGTCGTTGCGGAGCGTGGTCCAGGTAGGCTCCGACTCGATCCGGAGCAGCACGGCGATCCGCTGGATGCCGGCCAGCAGGGACCGCTGGTACTGGGGAGCGTAGGTCGTGATGCCCTCGGCGCTGGCGACGAGGAGGTACGCGATGCCGACCAGGCCGGACGAGATGACCAGCACGGACAGGACGGTGCGGACCTGGACGGGCATGCGCTGGCCAAGGATCGGGACCCGGACGAGGAGCTGGGTGAGGCCGAAGATGACGTAGGCCACCAGGACGCCGAAGGCGAGGGGGACGAGCACGTCCCGGCCCACGTGGAGCACCCAGCCGACGATCAGGGCGAAGAGGGCTCCGGCGACGATCGCCTGGAATCGGGGGTTCATTCGCGGGGGAGCATCCACGCCGGGGAGTGGGCCGTCAAGGTGCCGAGGCGCCGTCACGGTTCGGCGTCCGGGTCCCCAACGGGGCGGCTCCGGCGGCTGCGGTGGGAGCTTTTCGTTGCCAGCCGGGGGTCCGGCCCCTACTTGACTGCGGATGAAATACCCGAATCGGCGTGTCATCCGGCTGCTGCTGGCATCTCTTGTCCTGGTCGGCGCCTCGTTCCATGCGATGGCCCAGCAGGCGGCCGCGGCGCCATCCCCGTCGCCCGGCCCCGTCACGTTGTTCCAGAACGTCCGCGTCTTCGACGGGAAGGGCCAAGGCCTCTCCGGGCCATCCGACGTCCTCGTCCGGGGCAACAAGATCGAGCGCATCGCCCCGGCTGGCTCCATCCAGCCCGGCCCCGAGGCGGGCGCCACCGTCATCCCGGGCGGCGGACGGGTGCTCATGCCGGGGCTCATCGACGCGCACTGGCACACCATGCTGCTCTCGCTCCCGGCGGAGGTGGCGATGTTCACCGACCTCGGGTTCTTGAACCTGCAGGCCGGCGCCAACGCCCAGGCCACCCTGATGCGTGGGTTCACCTCGGTTCGCGACCTGGGCGGACCGGCCTTCGGGCTCAAGCGCGCCATCGACGCCGGCATCGTCGTCGGTCCGCGCATCTACCCGTCGGGAGCGATGATCAGCCAGACGGGCGGCCACGGTGACTTCCGGTTCCCCTTCGAGCTCCCGCGTGGGAACACCACCCCGCTGTCCCGCTTCGAGGTCATGGGCGCGGCGATCGTCGCGGACGGCGTGCCCGAGGTGCAGCGCCGGGTGCGCGAGCAGCTCGCGGCCGGCGCCTCCCAGGTCAAGCTCACTGCGGGTGGTGGGGTCTCGTCCCCGGGCCCGCTGGCCATCACGGCCTTCTCCGACGCGGAGCTCCGGGCCGCCGTCGAGGCGGCCAGGAACTGGGGGACCTACGTCACCGTTCACGCCTACTCCACGGCCTCCGTCCAGCAGGCCATCGCCGCCGGTGTCCCGGTCATCGACCACGGGCACCTCATCGACGACGCCACGGCGAAGCTGATGGCGGCGAAGGGGATCTGGTGGAGCCTGCAGCCCTTCCTCGACGACGAGGACAGGGGTGAGGTGCTGGATGCCACCCGCCATGCCGAGCTGGACCAGGTGATCGCCGGCACCGATCGCGCCTATGCGCTCGCGAAGAGGTACGGGGTGAAGACCGCCTTCGGGACCGACATCCTCTTCGACGCGCGGCTGACGACGCGCCAGGGTGCGCAGCTGGTCAAGATGTTGCGCTGGTACACCCCGGCCCAGGCGCTGAAGATGGCGACGGGCGACAACGGCCAGTTGCTCGCCCTCTCCGGCATGCGCAACCCCTATCCCGGCAAGCTCGGGGTGGTGGAGGCGGGTGCGCTGGCCGACTTGCTCCTCGTCGACGGCAACCCCGTCGAGAACATCAAGCTCCTCGAGAATCCCGAGAAGAACCTCCTCGTCATCATGAAGGACGGGAAGGTCTACAAGAACCTGGTCGGGCAGCCGGCCCGCTGACGGGCGGCGGACCGCTCAGAATACGAACGCGTTCATCCGCACCATCCAGAGGAGCTGGTAGGCCAGCGCCATGAGGGCGAAGACGGCGTGGAACACCGGGCTCCTCGTCCAGATGGCGAGGAGGCACCCGCCCACGTAGAGGACGGTCCGGACGGGATACATCGGCCCGAGGGCCTGGACGTACGCCGCGCCCTTGAGCCAGGATTCCGCGAAATCGAGGACGTAGAAGAGCGCCAGGAATCCGAAGAACCAGTGGCGGCGCGTGAGGAAGTGCTCCCGGTTGTTCTCGAACTCGCCGACGTTCTCGGGCAGGAGGAGCGCGGTGAGGAAGAACAGCTGCAGGACGTAGCAGACCCAGAAGGCGAAGATGGGAAACGTGAAGCGCGGGAGCAGATCGAAGCGGATCTCCCACCACCAGAAGTGGAGAATCGCTCCGAGCATGAAGAGCGCCCAGGTCATCTGCACCCAGTAGATGGGGCGGTGCTTGTCGTCCGAGATGACCCGCGCGACCCCTCGCAGCAGGTTGCCGATGGAGAGCCCAACGACCATCCCGATCAGGACGCGGACGTGAAAATAGGTTCCTTCGATCTCCTGCATGCGCGGCTCCGGGCGGGGCGCACGATCCCACGGCGAGCCGGCGCGTGTCGATACCCCGGGCGGCCGGGCTGAATCTCGCGTTGCACGTCGAGGGGGCGACGTTAAGGAGACGCGCCGGGCCCCGGAGCCTGGGGGCGGGGGAACCGCATGCACCGTCGGACCGTGAAGATGAGTTGGGCCGTGGCCGTGCTGGCGCTCGGAACGTTCCCCACTGCCCGCGCAGACGACGCGCCGAGCAAGGTGCGCGCCGCAGCGGGGGAGACCTCCTGGCACAGCCCGTCCTTGACGACGGAGACGGTCACCGGGCCGAACGGCGTCGTCACCACCCCCACGGCGCTCCGGGCCAACGCGCTGTGGGGCATCACCGACAAGAAGGTCGCGGAGATGGTCGTCCCGGGCGTGTATGCGCTGCGGGGCTGGGGAATCGCGAGCAGCTTCGCCATCGAGGCCCCGGGTGGCTGGATCGTCATCGACACGGGCGACTCCACGCGCGCAGCGGCCGAGATGCGGGAGATGCTCGAGCGAACGCTCGGCAAGAAGATCAAGGTCGCGGCCATCCTGTTCACGCACTGGCACTATGCCGACGGGACCGCGTCATGGCTGGACGCGGGAACCGAGATCTGGGGACACGAACACCTCGACCGCAACCGGCAGGCTTCCACCGGGGTCAGCGTCCTGAGCGGTGTGACCCAGGCGCGAGCGGTGGCCCAATTCGGGGTCTTCCATCCCCTCACGGGCCCGGACGCCTTCCCCAACCTGCTCGGATTCACGCCGGAGAAGCTCCTGGCCGAGTCGAGCTACCAGCCGCCCGCCCATCTCTTCGAGAACGGCAGGATCCTCGACCTCGTGATCGCCGGTGAGCCCGTGCAGGTCGCGCCCAACCGTTCGGACGCGTCCGACAGCGTGGGCTTCTACTTCCCCCGGCACCGCCTGCTCGTGACGAACGTCATGGCGACGGAGAGCGTCTTCAACATCTACACGCTCCGGGGCGGTTCGTTCCGCGACCCGGTGAACTTCGTCGACGACGCGCGCTGGATCGAGTCGAAGAACGCCGAGGTGCTCCTCGATATCCACGGTCCGACCCTCAAGGGCGAGAAGACCGTGCGGGAGGCGGTCGAGCTGTCGGTCGACCAGGTCCAGCTCATCCACGACCAGACCCTGCGCCTCATCGCCCGGGGCATGGACGGGAAGGAGGCGGCCGAGAATCTCTTCATGCCGCCCCACATGCGCGACGGGCGCGAGACGTACGGGCAGGTCGAGAGCCACGTCCGCCAGGTCTTCAACGGGAACATCGGCTGGTTCGGAGGGGACGTCTACGAGATCAACCCACTCTCGCTGCGCGAGGAGGCCGCCCGGACCGTCGGGATGATGGGAGGCCCCGATGCGGTGCGGAAGGCCGCCGCCACGGCGGCCGGGAAGGGCGGGCTCGCGAACTGGCGCTGGAGCCTCAAGCTCACGTCGCTCCTGCTGCGGCTCGATCCCGCGGACGTGGGTGCCCGGAAGACCCGCGCCACCGCGGCCCGCGCCCTCGGACAGCGGACCGACTCCGCCAACGCGCGCGGGTTCTACATCACGGAGGCGCTGCAACTCGAGGGCCGGATGCTGGCCGAGGGACGACCGGTGACGGTGGACGAGATCCGGGTCTTCGTCGGGACGCCGACCGCCGGGCAACTGGCAGCGGCGTCCGTGGAGGAGAACCTGCAGTTCGTCCGCTACCTCGTGGATCCGCGAAAGGCCGACGGGAAGCGGCAGGCGTTCACCATCGCCGCCGAGGGCGATCCGCGGATTCGCCGGGTCGAACTGCGCAACGGAGTGCTCGTGATCACGCAGGCGGCCGCGAAGGGCGCCGCGCACGTCGAGGTCTCGCGACGCGAACTGGCCGACTTCGTCCTCGGAAGGAGATCGACCCCGGCGGCGGGCGACCCGCTGGCCGAGCTCGATCGCTCTCTCGATCGCGGCCACCTCCTGCCCCAGTCTGCCCGACCTCCGGCCGCGCTCCAGCCCGGGGACAAGGCCAAGTCCCTCGAAGTCCTGCAGCACTGACGCTGCCAGGGGATCCCAACATGAGCTCGACTTCGACGCGGTCTGGTGTGGTGGCCGTCCTCCTGTTCCTGGCTTCGCCTGCGATCGCGGCCGACGCGGACACGATCTACTTCGGCGGCCCGATCGTCACGGTGAGCGACAAGCACCCGACCGCCGAGGCCGTCGCCGTCAAGGCGGGGAAGATCGTCGCCGTCGGTTCGCGCAGCGCCGTCGAGAAGGCCCAGAAAGGGCGCAAGACGGCGATGGTCGATCTGGGCGGCAAGACGATGATCCCCGGGTTCATCGACGCGCACGGGCACATGTGGGGGGCCGGCGTCCAGGCGATGGCGGCCAACCTCCTCCCGCCGCCCGACGGCGGCGTGCGATCCATCGGCGACCTCCAGGAGCAGCTCCGCAAGTGGATGGCCAGCTCGCGCATCGCGAGCGACTTCGGGGTCGTGATCGGCTTCGGCTACGATGACTCCCAGCTCGCGGAGCGGCGCCACCCGACGGCCGAGGACCTGGATGCCGTCTCGACGGACCTGCCGATGATCGTGATCCACCAGTCCGGGCACCTGCACGCGCTCAACACCAAGGCCTTGCAGATGGCCGGCATCGACGCGTCGATGGAGGATCCCCAGGGCGGGGTCATCCGGCGGAAGCCGGGCACCCGGGAGCCCAGCGGGGTGATGGAGGGCACGGTCCTCATCCGGGAGTTCCTGCGCATCATGCCCAAGCTCGGCCCCGAGCAGCAGCTGGCGCTTCTGGACGCCGGACAGAAGCTCTACGCGAAGTACGGGCACACCACCGCGCAGGAAGGGCGTGCATTGCCCGGCAACGTCGAGCTGTACGTCGCTGCCGCGCGGGCGGGCCGGCTCGAGCTCGACGTGGCCGTGTATGCGGAAGCCCTGTTGATCGAAAAGTCGGGCGGATTCATGAACGGGCCGTACACCGGTCGCACCTATCGCAACGGCCTGCGCATCGGGGGCGTGAAGCTCACCCTCGACGCCTCGCCGCAGGGCCGGACCGCCTGGCTGTCGCAGCCCTACCTGACGCCACCGGAAGGTCAGGCGGCGACCTTCATGGGCTACCCGGCCCTCCGGGACGACCAGGCCATCGCGGCCATCAGCCGGGCGTACAAGAACGGCTGGCAGATCCTGGTGCACACCAACGGCGACGCCGCCATCGACCAGCTCCTCCGGGCGGTCGAGGCCGCGTCGGCCCGGTACCCAGGCCGGGATCGGCGGACGGTGATGATCCACGGGCAGACGCTGCGCGAGGATCAGGTGCCGAGGTTGAAGGCGCTGGGGATCTTCCCCGCGCTCTTCCCGATGCACACCTTCTACTGGGGCGACTGGTACGTCGACACGGTGCTCGGGCCGGAGCGCGCCGCAAACATCTCGCCCACCGGCTGGATGACGAGGAACGGCATGATCTTCAGCTCGCACCACGATGCGCCGGTGGCGTTCCCCGACACGATGCGGGTGCTGTCCGCGACGGTCAACCGCACGACGCGCTCGGGTGAGGTGCTGGGCCCCGAACATCGCGTCGAGCCCATCGTGGCGCTCAAGGCGATGACGCTGTGGGCCGCGTACCAGCACTTCGAGGAGAAGAGCAAGGGCTCCATCGAGGTCGGCAAGCTCGCCGACTTCGCGATCCTCTCCGAGAACCCGCTCACCATCGATCGGCCGAAGATCGCCGACATCAAGGTGCTGGAGACGATCAAGAAGGGGAAGTCGATCTACCGTCTCGATCCGGCGAAGACCGGGGACAACGCGGTTCCGTGCATGGAGTCGAGTCGCTGCTCCGAGCGGTTCGCGGCCTTCCGGGCCAGCTCACCGCTGGCCGAGTTGCTCGGCCCCGCGCCGCACGTTCACTAGGGAGGCGGCGCGCCCTGGTTCTGGCTGAGTTCGAAGCGGGAAACCGCCTCGGCCAGCGACTCGAACGTCGGCGGAATGGTGGCGCCCGCCGCGTCCAGGGCTGCCACCACCATCTTCCAACCCTTCTCCCGCACGTTCACGACCCAGAGCTCGATTCCCTTGGCGGCGAGTTCCTCCCGCGCAGCGCGAAAGGCCTCGGCGGCGGTGCTGTCGATCCCGGACGAGGCCGTCGCATCCAGGACCACGACCCGGAGCCCCTCGCGGCCGAGGGCGAGCCGCTTCATCTCGTTCGACAGCACCCTCGCGTTGAGGAACACCAGCGGAGCGTACTGGCGGAGGATCAGCATCCCCGGGACCTCCGCGGCGCACGAGTGCTGGTCCACGTCGACGAACGCGCCCGACGGCGTGCGCCCGACCACGGCGACGGCCGGGCCGTGGATGTCGTGGGCGAGCTTGAAGAGCGCCAGGGCGAGGCCGATCATGACCCCGGGGATGATGTCGAACGCCAGGACGCCGGCAAACGCGGCGACGCCGACCGCAAACTCCCAGCGGCGAACGCTCCAGAGCCGCTTGAAGTAGCCGAGGTCGGACATCCCGGCGAGGGCCACGACCACGATGGCGGCGAGCGTGGCGAGCGCGACGTGCGCGAGGGCGGGAAGCAGGAAGAGGATCGTCAGGACGCTGAGCAGACCGGCGAAGAGGTTGCCCACCTGGGTGGTGCCTCCCGTGTCGATCCGCACCGCGGTGGCCGAAAGAGAGCCCGCGACCGGATAGCCCCCGCTCAGGCCGGCCGCGACATTCGCCGCGCCGATCGACAGCAGTTCCCGATCCGGGTCGATCGGCTTGCTGCCCGGCTCGGCGGCGTGGGCCCGCTTCAGCGCCCCCAGGCTCTTGGTGTAGCCGAGGACCACGATCGCGAGTGCGCCGGGAAGCAGGTCCACGAGCTGGTCGAGCCGTGGAAGGGAGGTCATTCCGAAGCCCGAGGTTCCCGAACCGGCCACGTCCACGACGGCGACCCCGACCCGGTCCAGGCCGAGCAGCCGGACGAGGACGGTCGACGACGCGAGCACGACGAGCGGGCCGGGGAGCCTCCGGGCGAACCTCCGGAGGAGCAGGAGCGCGACCACGCTGGCCACCGCCACGAGCATCGTGGAGCGGTGGGCCTCCGGAAGGACCCGCGCGGTGGCGGTAAGCCTCGCGGGAAACCCCACGGACGGCGACAGGCCGACCTCGATCCCCATGAGGGCCGGGAGTTGCTTGAGAATGGTCACCCAGATCGCACCCTCGACGAACCCCTTCAGGACGGGATCGGGGATCAGGTCCGCGATCCACCCGACCTTGAGCAGGAAGAGCGCGACGTACAGCACCCCGATGAGGAGCGTGAGCGTGAGGATCAGCGAGAAGCGGTCTCCGTCCACCGCCACACCGGCAACGGTCGCCGCGGTGAGCACGACCACGGCCGCGTCGGGCCCCACCACGAAGAGCCGCGAGCCACCGAAGACCGCATAGGCGAGGAGCGGCAAGGGGAGGGTGTAGAGGCCGACCACGGGGTCGACGCCGAGAATGCCGGAGTACGCGAGCGCCAGCGGGACGAGCACGGCCCAGACAGCGGCGCCCGCGACGAGGTCGCCTGGAAGCCAGGCCCGTCGGTACGCCGGCAGCCATTCCAGGATCGGCA
>CAWHDZ010000004.1:0-23480 GCA_963828255.1 uncultured delta proteobacterium
ATGGCGGGAAGATTCATGGCGGGAACTGGATGCCTCCGATGTGCGGATGACCCCCCGTGGACCCCTCGGGAGGCGCGGCATACTACTGAACCGGTCCCTCCCCCGCAAGACGGTGGGTTGCCCGGCCCTCCGGGCGCGGTGTACCGTCCCCGGTCCGTGCCCTCGACCCCCTTCGCGCCCTTCCGGATCCGCCCCGGGGACCCTCTTCCCGAGACCGAGAACCACGCCGCCCGGACCCTGGGGGCGCCCCTCGTGGTGGACCCGGCCGAGCCCGCCGCCCCGCGGTTCGCCCCCACGGCCCTGGGCCGGATCGCCGCCGGCAGCGCGGCCGATCGACAGGAGGCCTGCAGGGACGCCGGTGGCCAGGTCTCCGGGACGGCCGGCCACGAGCGGGCCTGCCTGCAGGGCGCCGCACACCGCGCCCGGGTCGTCGCCGGGTGCCGGGCGCTCCTCGATGCCGGCTACGCCGGGGCCCTCCTCGACCGGCCCGACCTGGTGCTCGGCCTGGGGCTCCTCGGCGCCGGCTTCTGCGACGCCTGCCAGGAAGCCTTCCAGGCCGACCTGCGCCGGGAGTACGGCGACCAGGTGGAGCCCTTCGACTTCCGGCGCATCGCCGCCGACGAGCTGGCCTCCGCCCCGGGGGCGGTGAGCTTTCGAAGGCTCCACTTCGGCCGGGACTTCCTGCGGTTCCGGCTCGACTCGCTGTCCGACGCGGTGGCCGCCTACGCGCTGCCGGTCCGCGACGCCGCCCGGGCGGCGCGGCGCCCCTTCACCCTGGTCGGCCGCTTCGAGCAGGCCGGACCGGCCCAGTTCCAGGCGGCACGGTTCCTCGACGGCGCGGTGCTTCCCCTGAGCCCGCTCCCCCACCACACCGGCGGCGCCGAGGCCCGCCTCTGGCGCGCCGCCATCGGGACGCGCCGGGTCGCCGCCCAGCTCCCCGCCGGCGCGACGGCCGGGCAGGTCGCCCTCCACGCTGCTGCGCTTGCCGCCACGGGGGTGACGGTGGGACTCGAGGAGGGGGAGCGGGCGGTGGCGCTCACGCCCATCCGCGCGCTCCTCTCCGAGCACGCGGCCCGGCGGGAGGGTCGTCCGTTCGAGAACCCGGTCGCCGAGTGCCTGGTCTTCTACTCCCCCGAGGCCGACGTGTGGTCGAGCGGCCTGCACCGGCTCGAGTTCGAGGAGGTCGGCGAGATCCTCTCTCGCCTCCACGTCCAGTGGGACGTGGCCACCGGCGGAAGCCCGCTGCGCCCCGGCTCGGTCCTGGTCCTGCCCCAGCCCATCGGGATGACGCCGGTCGAGGCCACCGCCGTGACCCGTTTCCTCGAGGCGGGCGGCAATCTCCTGGTCCTCGGTGAGGCGCGTGCCGCCGGGCCGGGCGGCCGCATGCTCCCGCCCTTCCTGCCGGAAACCAAGGTGGGGCGTTCGAAGGCCACCCGGACCGGGGAGGGTTCGCTCGTGGCGCTCCCCCCGCTCGTCCCGGCGCCGTCGGGCGGATCCCTCGCCGTGGCGCCGTCGGCCGACCCGGTGGACCGGGCCCTGGCCGCGCTCTCCGGGCGGGGGCGGCGCGCCGTGCAGGTGGTCTCGCCCACGCCGCTTTCGGTCTCGGTCTGGCGCCCGGCCCGGCGGCTCGACGTCCACGTCTCCTCCCTCGCCGACGGCCCGGTGCGTGGGGCGACGCTGGTGATCTCGACGGAGTTCTCCGGGTCGGCGCGGCGCGCCCGCTTCCGGGGCGCCGGGGGGATCGACGAGAAGGTCGCGCTCGTCCCGTCGGCGGGTGAGGTCGCCGCCGTCCTGCCGGAGTTCGTGGGCTACGGCGTTCTCTCGATCGTTCCCTGATAGCGGAGAGGCAGCCGAACCGAGAAGGTCGTCCCCCGGTCCGGCTCGCTCGCGACGTCGATGGCGCCGCCGTGGCGGGACACGATCCCCTGGACGATGGAGAGTCCGAGCCCCACGCCGCGCCCGCCCTCCTTGGTGCTGAAGAAGGGCTCGAAGATGCGCGCCTGGACCTCGGGCGGCATGCCCTTCCCGTCGTCGGAGACCCGCGCGATCACCTCGTCTCCGAGCCCCTGGAGCGAGAGCGTGACGGTCCCCCCCCGTTCCGGAAGGGCCTGCGCCGCGTTGGTGATCAGGTTCACGAAGACCTGGAGGAGGCCGGCCCGGCCCCCCAGGATCGTGGGCGCCGGTGCGATCTCCTGGAGCACCCGGGCCCGGGCCTCGCGCAGCGCGGGATCGCACATGCGGGCGGCCTGGTCGAGCAGGATGCCCAGGTCGAGCGGCTCGGGGCTGTCGGCGCCGGGGCGCGCGTAGGTGATGAGGTCGCGCGCCAGCCTCTGGATGCGATCGCCGGCGTCGCGGATGCGGCGCAGCTTCTCGGCGTCGCCGGGGTCGAGCTCGCGGCCCCTGCGCCGCTCCAGCAGGTGGTCGGAGTAGGTGACCACGGCCACGAGCGGGTTGTTGAGCTCGTGGACGATGCCGGCGGCCAGCTGCCCCACCGCGGCCAGTCGCTGGAAGTGCTCGGCCCTCCGCTCCATGGCCTTCAGCGCGGTCAGATCCTGGCCGATGGCGATGACGCCCTCCACCTCGCCACCGTGGCCGACGATGGGCGCGGTGTTGAAGTGGACGAGCGCCTCCCCTCCTCCCCGGATCGCCAGCCGCGTCTCGAAGCCGGTCACCGCCTCGCCGTCGATGCTGCGCTGCAGGACGGCCCGGGTGCGCTCCCGCTCCCCCTCGGGGAGGAGCCCGAGCAGGTCGGCGCCCAGCGCGTCCTCGCCGCCGAGGCGGGTCAGGCGGGAGACGGCCCGGTTGAAGAGCAGGACGTGATGCTGCCGGTTGGTGACGAGGATGAGGGCGTTGGCGTTCTCGAGCAGCTCCTCCAGATAGTTCTTGAGGAAGGTGAGCTCCGCCACCGAGCGCAGGTTGCGCAGGCCGAGCGCGGCTGGGTTGGTGACCTGGACGAGGAGCGGCTCGTCGAAGGCCGGGCCGCCCGGGGCGCCCGGAGGGTACTCCAGGCTCACCACGCCGAAGAGCTGGCTGCCGACGCCGAGGGGGACCGCCACCGAATGGACGCTTCCCACGCAGCAGGGGACGTCCTCGTCCACGAGCCGCAGGCCGCCCGACTGGAGCGCCGCCTCGGAGAGGCCGCCCTGGCGCACCGCCTCTCCCCGGAGCGACACGGGCGGCGGGCCGCCGTCCACGATCGGGGCGCTCGCGAGCAGGGACACCTGGGCGAGCGTCTTCGGGTCCACGAGCCGGATGCAATGGGCGCGCCCGGGGAAGAGGGAAGCCAGGGCCCGGGCCAGCACCGCGGCGACGTCGTCCTGCGCGTGCGACTGCGCGAGACCCCGGGTCAGGTCGAGGAGCGCGCGGGCCGCGTCCGGGTCGGGCCCCGGCGCCGGGAGGTCGAGGAGCGCGAGCCAGGGGGCGTCGGCCTCGTTGGCCCCCCGGACCACCTGCCCGGGCCGGAGCAGCGCCTCGAGCTGCTCTCCGGCGCAGGCGCGCGGCTCGCGACCGACCGAGCGGCCGAAGGCGGGGTTGGCCCTGACGATGCGCCCCCGCTCGACCAGCGCGGCCGGGATGGCGAGGTCCTCGAAGGCGGCGGAGAGGGGATCGTGCACCGCCGTTCACCCTGCCGTGCGGAAGGCGGTGAGCGCGGCGGCCATGACCTCGCGGACCGGCACGCCGTGCGCCGAGGCGCGGGCCAGGCAGTCCTCGTACTCGGGGTGCGCCCCCACCGCGACGCCTCCCCGCCGGGCCACCTTCACCCGCACCTCCCCGAAGGCCGTGTCCACCCTCACGAGCTCCCGCTCGAGCTCGACCCGCTCGACCGGGTGGAGGCGGACTCCCAGGGTGGTGGTCTCGTCGAGGATCACGCGGACCACCGCGTCGCGATGCTCCCCGGCGACGAGCGCGCCGAGGAGGATCCCGGGACGCCCCTTCTTCATCGTGAGCGGCGCGGCCCAGGCGTCCTTCGCCCCGGCGGCGAGCGCCGCCTCGATGGCCCGGGCCACGAGCTGCCCCGGGCAGTCGTCGAGGTTCGTCTCCACGACCCACAGCCCTCCCCGGGCCGCCTCCTCGCCGAGGGTCATGCGCAGCACGTTGGGCCGGTCGCTCCAGCGCGCCGTGCCCAGGCCGTACCCCACCATGGCCGCGGAGAAGGGCGGGAAGGTGGACGGGTCGGCCACCTCGGCGAGCACGGCCAGGATGGCCGCGCCGGTGGGCGTGACCGCCTCCCCCTGCGGGCCGCCCGGCCGCACCGGAACCCCCTTCAGGATCTCGACCACCGCCGGCGGCGGGACCGGGAGGCGGCCGTGCGCGGTGGAGACGAACCCCTGCCCGAGCTCGGGCGGGGCGCACAGCACCCGCGGCCAGCCCAGGATCTCGAGCACCGCCGCGGCGGCGCAGACGTCCACGATGGAGTCCACCGCGCCCACCTCGTGGAAGTGCACCCGCTCGAGCGGCACACCGTGGACGCGGGCCTCGGCCCGGCCGATCCGCTCGAAGACGGCGCGCGCGGCGGCGCGGGCGCGCGCGGAGAGGCCGCTCCCGTCGATGACGGCGAGGATCCCGGCCAGGTCCCGCTCCGCGGGCGAGGGACCCTCGAGGAGGACGTCCACGTGGGTGCCTTCGATCCCGCCCGCCTGGGCCCGGGTGGCGACGAGGCGGAAGCCGGGGAGGCGCAACGTGCCGAGCGCACCGTCGAGGTCGGCGCGCGGCACGCCCATGTCGAGGGCGGCGGCCACGAACATGTCGCCCGCGATCCCGCCCACCGGCTCGAGCAAGAGGATCTTCCCCATCCCCATCCCTTCACTGCCGGGCGATGAGCCCGGCCACGAACCCGGCGCCGAATCCGTTGTCCACGTTGACCACCGTGACGTTGGGCGCGCAGGAGTTGAGCATCGTGAGCAGCGGGGCGATGCCGCCCAGGCTGGCGCCGTAGCCGACCGACGTGGGGAGGCCGATCACGGGCTTCCCGACCAGCCCGCCCACCACGCTGGGGAGCGCTCCCTCCATCCCCGCCGCGACGATCACGGCCACGGCGCGGTCGAGGTCGGCGCGGCGTGCCAGCAACCGGTGCAGCCCGGCCACGCCCACATCGTAGATCCGCAGCACCGGAACGCCCATCACGTCGAGCGTCACCGCCGCCTCCTCGCAGACCGGGACGTCGCTCGTGCCGGCGCAGCAGACCGCCACCGGCCCCCTCACCGGGAGGTCCATCCGGCCGCGGGAGAGGGTGCGGGAGACCGGGTCATAGCGGGAGCCGCGCACCGCCCGGCGCGCCGGCCCCGCCTTGGCCGGGTCGAGCCGGGTGACCAGGAGCGGCCCCCGGGCCGCGAGCTTCCGGGCGATGGCCGCCACCTGCGCGGCGGTCTTGCGCTCGGCCAGCACCACCTCGGGCATCCCGACCCGCAGCGTGCGGTGGTGGTCGATGGAGGCGTACCCGCCGACCTCCTCGTAGGGCGCGCCCTTGAGCGCCCCCACCACCTCGTCCACGCCGGCGTCCCCCCGGCGGAGGCGCCCGAGCAGCCGACGCAGCCCCTTCTCGTCCATCAGGGAATCTCCAGGACCCTGGCCAGGCCGTCCAGACGGGCGGGGTCCGGGAGGAGGAGTAAGGTGCCGATGGTCTCGGGGCACCCCAATCGCACCGCCAGTGCCGGTCCGGCCGCGCCGGGCGCCAGGGTATCGAGGCAGGCCCGGGCGCCGCCGCGGGTGAGGCGCGGCACGCCGTGGAGCAGCCGCGACTGGATCCGGCCCGCCATCGCCGAGACGAAGGACGACCCGGCGATGTTTCCCATCTCCACGAGCGCGCTCTCCCCCACCGCGTCGAGCGATCCGGCCGCCGCGTCGGGGACCATCCTCTGGGAGATGAGCTCCGCCTCCTCGGCGGGGAGGAGCAGGACGAGCCGGCCGCCCAGCGGCTCCTGAAGCTCGATGGCGATGGCCACGAATTCCTGGTCGGGCCGTCCCACCATCCGGACGACGCCCTGCGCGTCGGGCCCCTCGAGGAAGCGGACCTCGTCGGCCAGGGTGGGCCGGCCGAGGAACTTCCCCACCGCGGCGGCGGCCTGGGTCCCGCCCTGGGCGGCCAGGCGCCGGAGCGCCTCGAGGACCTCCTCCCTGCGCTGGCTGGAGGGGTTCATGCCGCCACCAGGGCCGGGACGTCGATCACGAAGACCGGCCGCCCGTTGCCGAGCACGGTGACGGCCGACAGCCCGGGAACCAGGGAGAGCGGCCCGTGGAGCGGCTTGAGGACCGCCTCCTCCTGGCCGAGGAGCTGGTCCACGGCCAGGCCGACCCGCCCCGTTTCACTCTCCGTTATCACGATGGAGCGGCGGCGCCCGTCGGCGGCCGGACCGGTCCCGAGCAGCACCCCCAGGTCGTGCACCGGGACGTGGCCACCGGCGAAGGCCAGCTGCGGCGCGCCACCGGCCCGGTCGAGCGCCTCGACGTGGGCCTGCGATGCCCCGTGGACCTTGGAGACCGGGATGGCCACCACCTCCTGCCCCACCCGCACGAGCAGCACCGGCTGCATGGCCACGGTGAGCGGCAGGCGCATCGTGAAGCGGGTTCCCTCGCCCCGCCGGCTCTCGATGGCGAGCGTGCCGGAGAGCGACTCGACGCTGCGCTTCACCGCGTCCATGCCCACCCCGCGCCCGGAGACGTCGGTGACCTGGCCGGCGGTGGAGACCCCGGGCAGGCAGGAGAGCAGGAGGGCCTCCGCGTCGGGGAGCGCCGCCGCCGCCTCGGCGCCGATGGCTCCACGCGCCACCGCCGAGCGGCGCAGCGACTCCGGGTCCATGCCCCGGCCGTCGTCCGAGACCTCCAGGATCACCCGGTCCCGCTCCCGCCGCGCCGACACCTCGATGCGCCCGGTGGGGCGCTTGCCGGCGGCGATCCGTTGCGCGGCGGTCTCGATGCCATGGTCCACGGCGTTCCGGAGGAGGTGCAGGACCGGGTCGGAGATCTCGTCGAGCAGCGCCCGGTCCACCTCGATCTCGGAGCCGGTCACCACCACGTCCACCTGCTTCCCGGTGCGGCGGGCCAGGTCGCGCGCCGCCCGGGGGAGCCGGTCGGAGAGGCCGGTGAGCGGGGTCATGCGCGCCGACATCACCCGCCCGTGCAGTTCCTTGGCGATGGCCTGGAGCCTGTCGAGCCCTTCCTCGTGGGCGCGCCGGCCGGCCTCTGGCATGGCCCGTCCCAGCTCGCGAAGGCGGGCGGTGGCGAGGAGGAGCTCGCCCGACACGTCGAGGAACTCGTCGAGCATCTCGGCGCGGACCCGCACGGTGCGGGGCGCCTCGCCGGGCCCTTCCGGCCTCGGCGGCATCTTCGGGGGAGGGGTGGGCGCGGGCTCCGCCACCTCCTGGACCTGGATCCGTCCGAGGTCGGCGATCTGGGCCAGCGTTCGCTCGACCTCGGCGGCCGGCTGGTCGGTCTCGACCTCCACGGTGAGCTTCCGGCCCGGCATCTGGCCGGCCCGCAGCTCCGCCGCGCCCGGGCTGGCCCTGACGATCCGGCCCGCGCCCTCGAGCCGCTTCAGGACGAGGAAGCCGCGCACCGCGGGAACCGGGCTCGCCTCCACGACCTCGACGTCCACGCGGAGGCGGCGCGTCCCCCCGGCGGGGATCGCCTCCGGGGAGGGCCCGGCTGGCGCCGGGGAGGGTGCGGCGGAGGGAGGCGCGGCGACGATCGCGGTCGCTCCCCGCAGCCGGGTCGACGCCGCCAGGAGCCGCTCGGCCAGCGGCTCGGGGGCGGCCGGCGTGCCCCCGGCCCCGGCCTCCTTCACCATCTCGGAGAGGGCGTCGGTGACGTTGAGCAGCAGGTCCACCACCTCGGCGGAGGGCGCGGTCCCGAGGGCGCGGACCACCCCCACCACGTCCTCGGCCCGGTGGGCGAGCAGCGCGATGCCCTCCTGCTGCATGGCGGCGGCCATGCCCTTCAGGCTGTGGACGTGGCGGAAGAGCTCGTCCACGACCGCGGCCGGGACCTCGCCTGCGCCGCCCGACTTCTCGAGCCGCACCAGCCCGGCGGAGAGGGCGTCGAGGTGCTCCCGCGACTCGGAGACGAAGAGCGCCAGGTATTTCGAGAGGTCCCAGTTCACCTTGGGTCACACCGCCCGACCGGTCAGCCGTCGCCCAGGACCTTCTTCACCACCGCGATCACGTCCTCGGACTTGAACGGCTTGACGATGAAGTCGCTGGCGCCGGCCTCGATGGCTTCCATCACCAGGGCCTCCTGCCCGAGCGCGCTGCACATGATCACCACCGCCCGGGGATCGACCTTGACGATCTCGCGGGTGGCCTCGATTCCGCTCTTGAAGGGCATCACGATGTCCATGGTGGTCAGGTCGGGGCGGAGCTCGCGAAACTTCTCCACCGCCTCGAGGCCGTTGGCGGCCTCGCCCACCACCTGGAAGCCGCCGCTCGTGAAGATGTCGCGGATCATGTTCCGCATGAAGACCGCGTCGTCGACGATGAGGACTTTCTTCGGCATTCGCGGACCTGGCTCCCTTCCGGGAGCGTCGAGAAGGGGAAGGGTCAAGGTATCATGGCGCGCGCTGGCCGGCACGCCCCCGGAAGAGCCGTCCGGCCGCCGCCGCCAGGGCGTCCGGGTCGAGGATGGCCACCGGGGAGCCGCGCACCACCGAGAGCCCCTTCACCGGAAGTCCGTCGCCGGGGGTGGCGGGCGGCTCGATCGGCTCGACCCCCATCACCGCGTCCACGAGGAACCCCAGCGCGCGCCGCTCCCGCTCGAGCACCAGCACCTGACCCCCACCCTGCGCGAGCCTCCCGCCCGGCAGGCCGAGCAGGGGCGCCATCTCCACCACCGCCACCACCCTCCCCCGCAGCCCCATGGCGCCGAGGACCGGCGGCGCGGTGCCGGGCACGTGGGCGAAGGGCGGGTCGGGAGGGACCACCACGGCGACCGAGGCGAGCGGCAGGGCGAACCGCTCGCCCCCGGCGCGGAAGAGCACGTGGCGGGGATCCCTCTCCACGGGGCTACCGGTCGAGGCGGAAGCGTGACACGACGCTCTGGAGCTCGAGGGAGAGGTTGAGGAGCTCCTGCGCGGCGCTGGCCATCTGCGAGACCGAGGCCGTCTGCTCGACGATCACCTTGCGCACCTCCTCGGTGGCGGTGGCGTTGCCGGTGGCCACGTCGGAGATGTCGTCCATGGCGCGCACCATGTCGGCCGAGCCCTGCAGCTGGTCGCGGGCCGCCTCCGAGATGACCCGCACCTTGTCGGCCCCGGCCGCGGCCGCGCCGGCGATGCCGTCGAGGGAGCGCATGATGGCGTTCAGGTCCTCGCGCCCCTCGCCCAGCTCGTCCACCGAGGCCCGCATGGCCTGGACGACGCCCGAGGCGCGCGCCGAGACGTCGGCGGCCACCGCCGAGATCTGCTCGGCGGAGCGTCCCGAGCTCTCGGCCAGCTTGCGCACCTCCTCGGCCACCACAGCGAAGCCGCGCCCGTACTCCCCGGCCCGGGCGGCCTCGATGGTGGCGTTCAGCGCGAGGAGGTTGGTCTGCTGGGAGATGCTGGTGATGACCTCGACGATCTGGGTGATCTCGCGGGTCCGCTCGCCGAAGGCGAAGACCTGCTCGCTGGCCGCCTCGATGCGGGCGAAGACCTTCTTCACCTTGGCCGCGGCCAGCCGCGCCGCCTCGCCGGACTGGGTGGCGCCGGAGGAGGTGTCGGCGCTGGCCTTGGCCGCCTCCTCGGCGCTCCGTGCGGTGCGCTCGATGGACGCGGCGATGTCGCCGATGACCTTGGAGGTCCGCTCCACGAGCCCGGACTGCTCCTCGGCGCCCTGGGCGATCTTGGCCATGGAGCCGGCCACCTCGTCGGTGGAGGCGTTCACCTCCTCGGCGGAGGTCTGGAGCTCGTTGGCGCTCTCGGCCACCGACTGCGCCGTGCGCTGGATGCGGGAGACCAGGTCGCGCAGGTTCTCCTGCATGGTGCGGATCGACTCGGTGAGCCCGTCCACCTCGTCGTGGAAGCCGCGCCGCTCCTCGGAGACGACCACCTTGGAGAGGTCGCCGCCGCTGATCTCGACGGCCGAGAACTTGAGCCGGGCCAGCCGGTTCACCCGGAGGACGGCGATGGAGAGCGCGTAGCCGGCCACCAGCGTGAGCGCGAGCAGCAACGCGTCGGCGACGACGGTCCGGCCGGGCAGGAGCCGCTCCTGCACGACGGGGATGGCCATGAGGAGGAAGGCGCCCAGGATGAGGTAGGAGAGGAGGAGCTTCGTCTGCAGCGACACGCTGCGCCCCGGTGGCGGCGCGGGCGCCCGCAGGTCGCGGTCGGGTGAGCGGCCGCGGAGGGCCACCATGTGGGGCGGCGTGTCCTGGCCGTTCGCCGTGGGGCGGCTCGACGGACGGTCCTGGCGCAGGCTCCTCGACACGGGTTCTCCTTGGGGTGCGGCGGGAACGGCTGGGATCCTACGCCCTGCCGCCCCCGGGTCCAAGAACGCGCACGGCGCGCAGGTGGTCGTGCCCTTCGCGGCGGGGACGGAGCGAGCGCCCACCCTTGACCACACGGACCCCCGGGCGGTCCTCCAGGGCTCCCACCACGGTCACCCGGGTGCTCGCCCGGCGCGCCGCTCCCCGGAGCGCCGGGAGCAGGGATGGTGGAACGGCCAGGAGGAGCTCGTAGTCCTCCCCTCCCGAGAGCGCCCCCTCGAAGGGGTCGGGGCGTCCCCGGGTGGCCGCCCGGTAGGCGGGGGAGAGCGGGAGCCTGTCCACCTCCAGGCGGGCTCCGACCCCCGAGGCGGTGCAGAGGTGCCCCAGGTCCTGGAGAAGCCCGTCGGAGACGTCGATGGCGGCGCGGGCGATCCCGGCCGCGCCCCGGCCCAGCGCCAGCCGGGGGCGGGGGCGGCGCTGGCGGCCTCGCGGGCCCGGCGCGGCGCCGGGGAGCAGTCCGAGCGCCGCGTCGCCGAGCGTCCCGCTCACCACGAGCAGGTCGCCGGGGCGTCCGCCGCTGCGCAGGAGCGCCCTCCCCTTCCCGACCGCCCCGAGGACGGTCACCGTGAGCGAGAGCTGGCGGGCGGCGGTCACGTTGCCGCCCACCACCGAGAGTGCGTGGCGGCGGGCGCAGGCGGCGATGCCCCGGCCGATCCGCTCGAGCTTCCCCGGGTCGGCGGCCGGCGGGGTGGAAAGAGCCACCAGCGCCCAGAGCGGGCGGGCTCCCATGGCGGCCAGGTCGGACAGGTTCACGGCCAGCGCCTTCCAGCCGATCTCCTCCGGGGTGAAACGGTGCGTGAAGTGGACGCCCTCGACCACGGCGTCCACCGTCGCCACGAGATCCTGGCCCGGCGGCGGCCGCAGCACCGCCGCGTCGTCGCCGATGCCGACCCGGATCCCCTCGCCGCGCCCGAACGGCCGGGTGAAGCGCTCGATGAGCTCGAACTCGCCGGGGTGCTTCACCGGGGGTGGCAGGGCCTACCCCGCCGCGGCCGTCGGGGAGGCCCGGACGGCGAGCGCGGCAGGCCCGGACGCCATCACCGGCAGGGAGATGGTGAAGGTGGTGCCCTCGCCCGGGGCGGAGGCGACCTTCACCGTCCCGGCGTGGGCCTCCAGGTAGCTCTTCACGATGGCGAGGCCGAGGCCGGCGCCGCCGAACTCGCGGGTGGTGGAGCCGTCCACCTGGAAGAAGACGTCGAAGACCCGCCCCAGGTTCTGGGGCGCGATGCCGATCCCGGTGTCGGTCACCGTGACCGCCACCCGGTCGTCGCCGTCGGCCCGTGCCTCCACCGAGACCGAGCCGCCGGAGGGGGTGAACTTCACGGCGTTCGTCACCAGGTTGATGAGGGCCTGGCGGACCTTCTCCCGGTCGCACTGCACGGCGGGGAGCTTGGAGGGCTGCCAGGAGACCCGCAGCCCCTTCTTCCGGGCGTGGGGCGTCACCGTGGCCACGGCGTCCCGCATGATGGCGTTCACGTCCACGTCGGAGACCACCAGCTTCACGCGGCCGGCCTCGATCTTGGAGATGTCGAGGATGGAGGTGATGAGCCCGAGCAGGCTCTCCCCCTTGTCCATGATGATCTGGAGGTACTCGCGCTGCTCGGCGGTGAGCGGGCCCCCCAGCCCTTCCAGCATCATCTCGGAGTAGCCGATGACGCTGGTGAGCGGTGTGCGCAGCTCGTGGCTCATGGTGGCGAGGAAGTTCGACTTGAGCCGGTCGAGCTCCTTCAGCGCCTGGTAGGCCCCCTCGAGCTGCCGGTTCTTCTCCTGCACCTCCCGGTAGGACTCCTGCACCGCCTCGATGTGCAGCCGTGCGGTCAGGAGGTTCTTGTGCCCGGTGAAGACCAGCACGTCGAGGATCTCGGCGAAGTGCTTGAGAACCTTCTCGGCGGTGGCCTGGGGCACCCGCCGGATCTTGTTCATGTAGGAGGCGGCCAGCTTCTCGTCGAAGTCCGGGGAGATGCGGGCCAGGGCCTCCGGGAGCGCCACCAGGTCGTCGGGCACGAACGGGCCGAAGACGATCCGGCCGATGACGTCCCCCTCGTAGAGCACGGGCTGGATCGCGTAGCGGCAGCCGGCGAAGCAGTGGACCGTGGTGGGGATGGGCTCCTCGGGCACGGGGTCGGTCTTCACCCGCTGCACGGTGGCCATGCACTGGGTCCGCCCCTCGGGCGACTGCCACAGGTAGCCGCAGAAGTCGGCGTTGCCGATCTTCACGTCCACCAGCTTGTTCCCGGTGTCGTCGAAGACCTTCACGCCGATGCGGTAGAGCTCGGCGAAGGAGTGGCAGACCTCCGTGAACGAACGGATGTCGAGCAGGTCGCCGAGCGGCGTCGCCTGGAGCAGGACGGACTGCTGCACGTTCATCTGGATTCCACGCGGCTGAAGACCGAGCCGATGAACTCCTTCTCCGGAAGGGAGAAGCGCTTGGACAGGCCGAGGGCGCGGTCGAGGTCGCGGTAGCAGAGGGAGAGCAGCGCCCCGAGCGTCTCCAGGACGCCCTCGCCCTGGATGGCCATGGCCGGCACCACCGGCACGTTCGGCGAACGCACGAGGTCGGCGAAGGCGTCCTCGCGGATCCCCTCGAGGTCCATCTTGTTCTTCTGGATGACGATGGGCAGCGCGCGCGGGTCGAGCCCGTTGGCCTCGAGGTTGCGCACCATGTCCTTCCAGTAGGCGAGCGTGGAGGCGGCCTCCGACTTCCGGCTGTCGGCCACGAAGACCACCGCGTCGCTCCCCTGCAGGACGATGCGGCGCGTTGACTCGTGCATCACCTGGCCCGGCACGGTGTAGAGCTTGATCTTGACCTTCACCCCGCCCGCGGTCCGGAAGTAGACCGGCATCATGTCGAAGAAGAGGGTGCGGTCGTCCTTGGTGTCGAGGGTCATGAGACGCCCGCGCACCTTGGGGTCCATCTTCTGGTAGAGGGCCTGCAAATTGGTCGTCTTCCCGGACAAGGCGGGACCGTAGTAGACGACTTTCACCGCGAGCTCGCGGCTATCCTCGTTGAACTGGGCCATTCGCCTCCGGAACCTCCAGCACCTTCCCCGCCCAGGCAAGCTAGCGCAATAACGGGGGAGGTTCCACCCGCCACCCCTCATTTCGGGTCAGTCAGCGGGCCGCCGCGCCGTCCCACCAGCGCCTCGCCTCGTCGATCGAGCGCAGGAGCGGGCTCGGCGGCAGGGAGGCCAGGAAGGCCCGTCCGTAGCCCCGGGTGGTGAGGCGCGGATCGAGCACGGCGACGATCCCGCGGTCGGCGCGGGACCGGACCAGCCGGCCGAACCCCTGCCGGAGCTGGAGCGCCGCCGCAGGAACTTGAAGCGCGGAGAAGGCGTCCCCACCTCCCTCGGCGAAGGCCTTCACCCGGGCCGCGACCACCGGGTCGCCCGGCGGCGCGAAGGGAAGCCGGTCGATGACGACGAGCGACAGGGCCGCCCCGGGCACGTCCACCCCCTCCCAGAAGCTCTGGGTGGCGAAGAGCACGGAGGGGCGCTCCCGGAAGGCCTCGAGCAGCCGGTGCTTGGGGCGCTCCCCCTGGAGGAGCAGCTGCCAGGGCAGGTCGGAGAGGGCCTCCCGGAAGGCGAGCATGTTGCGGACCGACGTGCAGAGCACGAAGGCGCGCCCGCCGGTGACCTGGGTGAGCTCCCGGACCGCCTTCGCCGCGGCGGCCACGAAGCCGGGCTGGTTCGGGTCGGGCAGCCCCGCGGGGGCCACCAGCGCGGCCTGGGTGGCGTAATCGAATGGGCCCGGGAACGATCGCTCGTCCACGTCGAGGTCGGGGCCCAGGCCGACCTGGCGCCGGAAGTAGTCGAAGCGCCCCTGCGTGGCGAGCGTGGCGCTGGTGAAGACCACGGTGTCCACGTTCCGGTAGAGCCGGGTGGAGATCTCCTCCGCCACGTCGATGGGGGCGGCCCGCAGGAAGACGCCGCGGCCGCGGGCCTCGGCGAAGAAGACCCGCGAGGGCTCCTTCATGGCGGTGACCGCCGCCAGCTCGACCCGCAGCTCCGCGGCCCTGCGGGCGATCTGGAGCAGGGCCGGTGCCGGGTCGTCGGCGAGCTCGGCGCGCAGCTCCTCGAGCGCCTGGTCGAGCCGATCCTGCTCGCCGGCGAGCGGCGCCAGCATGGACGGCAGGAGGGTCCCGCGCAGGTTCTCCTCCTCGGCGCGTCGGCCGCCCCGGGGGGGCTCGGCCCGGCCGGAGGCCGCCGAGAGCGCCCGGGCCACCGAGCCGAAGAACCGCTCCCCGGCCTTCGCGAGCTCGCCGGTGGTGCGCTTCAGCATGGAGGCCAGGTCGGGCCGGTCGCCCACGGCGCGCTGCGCGTCGCGGGAGAGCTCCTCGACGCGGTAGGATGAGACCTGGAGCCCGAAGTACTCGGTGGCCACGTCCTCGATGGCGTGGGCCTCGTCGAAGATCACCGCCTCGTAGGGCGGCAGCACCTCCACGCCGGCCCGGGAGGTCCGCATGGCCAGGTCGGCGAAGAAGAGGTGGTGGTTCACCAGCACCACGTCGGAGACGGCGGCGCGGGCCCGGGCCTGCTGGACGAAGCAGTCCTCGTAGGCCGCGCACTCCTTGCCGACGCAGGTCTCCCCGGTGGCGGAGAGGTCCTTCCAGGCCAGGTAGGCGTCCGGCAGGTCGATCTCGGCGCGGTCGCCGGTCGCGGTGGTGCGCGACCACTCCCGGATGCGCGGCCAGAGCGCCGCCTCCTCCCGCGTGGGGAAGGTGGGGTGGCGCTCGAACTCCTCTCCACGGGCCAGGCAGTAATAGTTGGCGCGCCCCTTGAGGTAGGCCGCCGAGATCTCGATCCCGCACTGGTCGCGGAGCAGGGGGATGTCGCGGAACCAGATCTGCTCCTGCAGCGCGCGGGTGGCGGTGGAGATGACCACCCGCCTCCCCGACTGCACCGCCGGGAGCAGGTAGGCGAGCGTCTTCCCCGTGCCGGTGCCCGCCTCGGCGACGAGGTAGCGCCGCCGCGAGAGCGCGTCGGCCACCGCCGCGGCCATGCGGAGCTGGTCCGGGCGGGGCTCGTATCCGGGCAGGGCCCGCTCCAGGCTGCCGCCGGGGGCGAGCACCGTCTCGAGGGCGCTCCGGGCCGAGACCGGCATCATCGCACCGCGCCGCTGCGGAGGAACGCGAGTGCGGTCCAGGTGACGGCGCCGAGGAGGAGGACTGCCAGCACCGAAAGGAGGCCGCGCTTCACCCAGGGTGACTCAGGGGCGGGCGGCGCGGTCCGCGGCACGGCGGCCAGTCCCAGGATGGTGGCCTTCCGCAGCACCTCGTCGCGCCCGGCGGCGGCGAGCGCGTCGTCCGGCCTCTCCTGGAGCGCCGTGCGGTAGCGGGCCCCGGCGCGGGCCAGCGCCTCGAGGTCGGCGCAGGCGACGAGGAAGGCGCGGTGGGCCGCCGGCTCGTCCCAGCGGGCGCGCAGGCCGGCCCAGGCCGCGTCGTCGTCGGGGGCGGCCGGGGCGGAGGGGCTGTGCGTCTCGTCGGTCACAGGCGGAAGGGCACCGGCACGAAGGTGGCGACGAAGAGCAGGAGGGACAGGACGGCCACGGCGCGACGCCCCGGTCCGATGGGCGCATCGTACACGGCCGGCGGGTGGCGCAGCCCGACGACGAGCCGGGTGAGGAGCCACCAGACGAACCAGTTGAGGGAGACGAAGATCCCGGCCAGGAGGAGTGCCGCCGACACGGCTCGGGAGAGCCACAGGGCGCGCCGCTCCCCCAGCCAGGCGTAGGTCACGTGCCCGCCGTCCAGCTGGCCGAGCGGGATCAGGTTGAGCGTGGTGACGAAGAGGCCGAGCCAGGCGGCCAGCGCCACCGGGTGGACGATCACGTCGTGGCCGGGCGGGAGCGGGCCCAGCACGAGCCATTGCACCCCCGCGGTCAGGAGGCTGTCGCCGAAGACCACGGCGTTGCCCGCGCCGGCGAGCGGCTCCCCGGCGAGCCACTGCTGGGCCATGCCCCAGAGCGAGTCGCTTCCCGAGGCCGCGATCGTCCCCACCGCGTGCACCTTGGAATGGGCCATGCCCCAGGCGTAGAGCGGGACCGCCACCAGCGCGCCGGCGATGGGGCCGGCCGCGCCGATGTCGAGCACGGCGTCGCGGGTCGGGATGGGGGAGCGCAGCCGGATGAGCGCGCCCAGCGTCCCGAAGTTGAGCGAGCCTGGGATGAAGATGGGGAGGAAGAAGGGCAAGGTGGAGTCCACGCGCCAGGCCCGGGCGAGGACGTAGTGCCCCATCTCGTGGGCGAGGAGGATGGCCAGGATGGCGATCGCGTAGGAGAGCCCCGCCAGCACGAGCCCGGCCGTCCCCCCGCCCGACCAGCCGGCGAAGGCGGCGCCGGAGAGCACCGTGGTCGCGACCGTGGCGAGGAACAGGAGGAGGTTCCTCCAGGGCAGGCGGCGCCTCGGAGGCGCGATGGCGGCTTCCCCGTCCACGAGCGCAGCGTCAGGGAGCCGTCGCCGGCGCCCCGGAGAGCTCCTCGGGGCGCAGCTCGCGGATGGCGCCCTTGTCCACGGTGAGGAAGAAGAGGTCGCGGACCGGCTCGCCCTTCGCGTCGAAGACGACGTCGCCGGTGGCGCCCGGGAAGGGCTGCTGGGCGGCCAGGGCGTCGCGCAGCTCCTTGCGCCCGGTCGCCCCCCGCGCCATGGCGGCCGCGACCATCGCGGCGGCGTCGTGGGCCGAGGCCTCCAGGATGGAGGGCGCCCGGGCGTATGTCCTCTGGAAGGCCTCCACGAACCGCTTCGTGACCGGGCGCTCCGAGCCTGGGAAGAACCCGTCCACGAAGACCGCGCACTCCACGTACCGGCCGGCCTTCTCGACGATGGCCGGGTCGTCCCAGCCGTTCCCGCCGAGGAGGAGCACCGGCTTCACCACCCAGGCGCTGACCTTCTGGATCTTGGCCACCTCGGCGGGGTCGCAGGCGATGACCACGTCCTCGGCGGCGAGCGCGGGGGCCAGCAGCGTGACCGTCCGCACGAAGTCGGGGACGAAGATCACGTCGAACTCGATGACGGGGGAGAGCTCCTTGCGCGCCTTCTCGAGGGCCTTGGCCCGCCGGTAGGGGTCCTGGATCTCCTTCGTGATGGCCTTCTGGATCTCCTTCCAGTCGGACCGCTTCTCCACCTGGGAGCGCCCCACCAGCTCCTTCACCAGGGGTGCAAAATTGGCCCGGTCCCCCTCGAAGCCGACGGCGCGCACCACCGCGCCTCCCCGGGCCTCGACCTCGAGCCGGAAGGCCGCCTGGAGCTCGGTCCCGTAGGGGATCTCGGGGTAGAGGATCACCGCCTGCTTGAGCCCCCGGCGCTGCACCGCCAGGTCTGCGAGCGCCTGGGCCTGGGCCCGGGCGGTGAGCATGAGCCGGAAGACGTAGGGGCGCCCCTCGGCGACTCCCTCCACCTTGGAGAGCGAGAGGAGCGGCACCCCTTCCTGCTGCGCCGCGGCGGCGGCCCGCTGGGCCTCGGCGTTGGTGACGCCGCCCACGATGGCCACGGCCCCCTCGGCGGCGAGCTGGGCGATGGCCTCGGCGGCGCCGTCTGGCTCCCCGCGCGTGTCCTTCGCGACCACCCGGACCGGGCCGCCCTCCGGGATGGCCAGCGCCACGCCCTCGAGGATGGCCTCGCCCCAGGCCTTGAACTTGCCCGAGAGCGGGACCGCCACGCCGATCACGCCGGCGACGACCTGGGTCTTCGCCGCCGCCCGGGCCGCCAGCGCCGCGCCGACCGCGCCGTCCTTCGGAACCTCGGCGGCGAGCGCCTCGACCTCCTGCGGGGAGAGCCTGGTGGCGACGACCTCGAGCACCCGCGCCGTCTCACGCTGCTGCTCGGCGGGCGGAAGGTAGGGAAGCGCCTCGGTGCGCCAGCGGGCCGAGAGCGGCCAGGTGGCGGCGGCCTCGGCCGAGTCGGCGATGCGGAGCGCCAGGTTGCCCCGGGCCGCCGGCGGGGTCCTGTCCCAGGCCGAGAGCAGTGTCGGCATGCCCTGGCCGGGGCGGCCGTCCTCCACCTCGGCGAGCCCGTAGCGGATGCGTGCCTCCTCGGCGCGCGGGGAGAGCGGGTAGCGGGAGAGCAGCTCGGCCCAGGCGGAGGCGGCGCGGGCCGGCTGCTTGGCCCGCATCCAGGCCCGGGCCGCCTCGTCGAGGGCCTCGGGGGCCTCGGCGGAGGTCGGGAAGCTGCGGGCCAGCTTCTCGAAGGCCTCGGCGCTCCTCGCGGGGGGGGTCGAGGCCGGCGCGGCCCGCAGCCGGGAGAGCTCGGAGGCCGCCGCCGCTGAGGGCGCGGTGGCCACCGGGGCGGGGGCCAGCCCGCCCGGGGGTGGTGGGGGCGGGAGGGCGGGTCGGGTCGTGGCGCAGGCCGTCGCCAGGATCACCGCGAGCGCGGCCGGGAGGGAAAGGCGCATGGATACCGGTGTTCTACTACTTGCCGAGGATCTCGGACACCTTGCTCCAGAACCGGCTGGCCGCCGGGTTGGTCTCCTCTCCCGACAGGGAGGCGAACTTCTCGAGCAGCTCCCGCTGCTCCTTGGTGAGCTTGGTGGGGATCTCCACCTGGATGCGGACGTGCTGGTCTCCGCGCGAGCCGCCACCGAGCGGGGCGATACCCTTCCCCTTCAGGCGAAAGGTCTTTCCTGGCTGGGTTCCGGCGGGGATCTTGAGCTTGTGCGCCCCGTCGAGCGTGGGCACGTCCACCGAGGTCCCCAGCGCGGCCTGGGCGATCGACACCGGCAGGTCGCACACCACCTCGGTGTCCTGGCGCTGGAAGATGGGGTGGTCCCGCACCTGGATCACCACGTACAGGTCGCCCGGCTCGCCCGAGGGGGACGGCGCGAGCTCCCCCTCTCCGCGGAGCTTGAGCCGCGTGCCGCTGTCCACGCCGGGAGGGACCCGCACGTCCACCGCGGACTTCTCGGCCACGCCGCCGGCCCCGCCGCAGTCGGGGCAGCGGTCGGTGATGACCTTTCCCTCACCGCGGCACTGGCCGCAGGTGCGGGACATGGCGAAGAAGCCCTGCTGCACCCGGATCTCGCCGGTGCCGCCGCAGGCCGTGCACTGGCGCGGGTGGGTCCCCGGCTTGGCCCCGCTGCCGTGGCAGGTCTCGCAGCGCTTCGGGCGCTGGATCTCGATGCGCGAGGTGGCGCCGAAGGCGGCCTGCTCGAGGTCGAGCTCGAGGTTGTAGCGCAGGTCTGCCCCGCGGGAGCGTCGCTGTCCCCGGCGATGGGCGCCGAAGACCTCGCCGAAGATCTCCCCGAAGATGTCGTTGATGGTGGCCGCGCCACCGAAGCCGGCGAACGGGTCGAAGCCCTGCTGGCCGTGGCCGAAGTGGTCGTAGCGGGCCCGCTTCTCCGCGTCGGAGAGGACGTCGTAGGCCTCGGCGACCTCCTTGAAGCGGTCCTCGGCGGCGGCGTTCCCCGGATTGCGGTCGGGGTGGAATTCCATGGCGAGCCGCTTGAACGCGGTCCGGATCTCCTCGCCGGACGCCGTCCGGGACACGCCCAGGATCTCGTAGAAATCTCTCTTCTCGGAACTCATCGTTGGCCGTGGCGAACCTAATGCCGCGGAGGTCGGGGGCAAGCGAAGGGCGCGTGGGGCGCCCCGCCAGGTCTAGCCGCCCGTCCCCCCGTCCTGCCCCTGCGACGAGTAGATCGCGTCGGCGATGCGGTAGGCCGAGCCCTCGAGGCGCTGCAGCGACTCCTTGATGCGGCCCGGCTCCTGCGACGGGAGGATGGCCTTCAGCTCGGCGAGGTCGGCCCGGATCTCGGCGAGGTCGTCCTCCTTGAGGGCGCTCGCGTACTCCTCCAGGCTCTTCTCGGTGGTGTAGATGAGCCCCTCGGCGTTGTTGCGGAGCTCGGCGAGCTCGCGCTTCTGCTGATCCTCGGCGACGTTCTGCTCGGCGTCCTTGATGGCCCGCTGGATGTCGTCCTCGGAGAGGCCGGATCGGGCGGAGATGCGGATCTGCTGCCGCTTCCCCGTGCCCAGGTCCTCGGCCTCGACGTGGACGATGCCGTTCGGGTCGATCTCGAAGCGGACCTCGATCTGGGGCACGCCGCGCGGCGCGGGCGGGATGCCCACCAGCTCGAAGCGGGCCAGCGTCTTGTTGTCGGCCGACATGTCGCGCTCGCCCTGGAGGACGTGGACCGACACCAGCGGCTGGTTGTCCACGGCGGTGGAGAAGACCTGCCCCTTCTTCACCGGCACGGTGGTGTTCTTGGGGATGATGCGTGTGAAGACCCCGCCGGCCGTCTCCACTCCCAGTGATAGGGGCGTGACGTCGAGCAGGAGGACGTCCTTCACCTCGCCCTTGAGGACGCCACCCTGGATGGCGGCGCCGACCGCCACCACCTCGTCGGGGTTGACCCCCTTGTGCGGCTCCCTGCCGAAGAACTTCTTCACCGTCTCCTGCACCTTGGGCATGCGGGTCATCCCGCCCACCAGGATGACGGTGTCGAGCTGGGAGGCGGTGAGGCCGGCGTCCTTGAGGGCGATCTTGCAGGGCTCGATGGTCTTCTCGACCAGGTCCCCCACCAGGCTCTCCAGCGTGGCCCGGTCGATCGTCTCGGCCAGGTGCTTGGGGCCGGTGGTGTCGGCGGTGATGAAGGGGAGGTTCACCTCGGTCTCGGTGGCCGACGACAGCTCGTGCTTGGCCCGCTCGGCCGCCTCCTTGAGCCGCTGCAGCGCCATGCGGTCCTTGCGCAGGTCGATGCCGGTCTGGTCCTGGAAGCGCTTGCCGAGCCAGTCGATGAGCCGCTGGTCGAAGTCCTCGCCGCCCAGGAAGGTGTCGCCGTTCGTGGCCTTGACCTCGAAGACCCCCTGGTTCAGCTCGAGGATGGTGATGTCGAAGGTGCCTCCGCCCAGGTCGTACACCGCGACCAGCTCGCCCTTGGCGGTCTGCTGCTTGTCGATGCCGTAGGCCAGCGCCGCCGCGGTGGGCTCGTTGATGATGCGCAGCACCTCCAGGCCGGCGATGCGCCCGGCATCCTTGGTGGCCTGCCGCTGGGCGTCGTTGAAGTAGGCCGGGCAGGTGATGATGGCCTCGGTCACGGGCTCGCCCAGGTAGTCCTCGGCCGTCTGCTTCATCTTGGCGAGCACCATCGCCGAGATCTCGGCCGGCGAGTACTGCTTGCCGCCCGACTCGACCCAGGCGTCGCCGTTCTCGGCGGGGACGATGCGGTACGGGACGGAGCCGGTGGTGCGGGCCACCTCCCGATCCTTGAACTTGCGGCCGATGAGCCGCTTCGTGGAGTAGATGGTCGCCTCGGGGTTGGTGACCGCCTGGCGCTTGGCGATCTGCCCCACCAGCCGGCTTCCCCCGTCGGCGAAGGCCACCATGGAGGGCGTGGTCCGCGACCCCTCGCTGTTGGGGATCACCACCGCCTCGCCCTGCTCCATCACGGCGACGCAACTGTTGGTTGTCCCGAGGTCGATGCCGATGACCTTGCCCAATCCCCTACCCTCCCGACCCTTCGCCCGAAGGCCCGCTGGACGGAGCAGCCACCGCCACCATGGCCGGCCGGAGCAGCCGCCCGTGGTGCATCCAGGCCCGTCCGTGCTGGCCGACCACCGTCCCCGCGATCGATCCGGGCGACGGGACCGTGGCCAGCGCCTCGTGCAGCGCGGGGTCGAAGACCTCGCCCATCGCGTCCTTCGGCTCCACGCCGTGCCGGAGGAGCGCCTCCTCCACCTGCCGGAGCACCATCCGCACCCCGTCGGCGAGCGGGTCACCGGGAGGCGCGGCGGCGAGCGCCCGCTCCAGGTTGTCCACCGCCGGGAGCAGGTCCTTCACCACCGGTCCGGCGGCGTTCCGGGCCGCCTCCTCCCGTTCGCGGGCCACCCGCTTTCGGAAGTTCTCCAGGTCGGCGGCCGTGCGCAGGAGCCGGTCGTGCTCGGCGGCGAGCTCCCCCTCCAGCCGCTGGACATCGGCGGACGGGTCGGGCGCGGGGGGATCCACCTCGACCGGCGGGTCCTCTCCCGGCTCGTCGGCGGCCTGCCCCCCGTGCCGGGCGACGCTCTTCAGCGCCTCCTCCAGGACGGAGGCGGGGATATCCGCGGCAAAGTTCCCTTTTTCTCCGGTTCCGGACATGGCTGGTTCTCTGGCCGCGGCTGAGGCCTGAACCCCGAATATCTCACAGGGGTCCGCCATCCGGCAAGAAAGGCGTCTTCCAAGTCCTCGGGAGATCTGAGGAAAGGTGGGGCGTTGGCGCCGATCAGTGCCGTTCGGTGTCGGAGAGGGCCCGGGAGATCTCGCGGGCGGTGAGGTCCACGAGCGGGATGACCCGCCCGTAGTCCATCCGGGTGGGTCCGATGACGGCCAGGGCCCCGAGCACCCGGCCGTCCCGCACGTAGGGCGCGGCCACCACCGAGACGTCGGACGTGGCCGCGAGGTCGCTCTCGGCCCCGATGAAGATCTGCATCTCGCGGGCCTGGAGCACCCGGTCGAGCACGCGGAGGATCCGGTCCTTCTCCGCGAAGGTGCGCAGGAGCGCCCGGGCCTTGCCCATGTCGGCGAACTCGGGCGCGTCGAGAAAGGTGGTGGCCCCGTCCACGAGCACCCGCTCGCTGCCCGGGACCGGGAGCGCCTGCTCGGCGAGGTGCAGCGCCCTCTCCATGAGGTCCCGCAGCGCGGTCTCGTCGGCCCGCATGTCGGAGACGATGGCGTCGCGCAGCCCCTCGATGCCGGTGGTCTGGAGCTTCTCCGACAGGTAGGCGGCGGCCTGCTCCAGCTCCGAGGGGGTGTACGGGACGTCGAGCTGCACGAGCTTGTTCGTCACCAGCCCGGCCTGGGAGACGAAGACCACCAGCACCCGGTTCTCCCGCAGGCGCACGAACTCGACGTGGCGGGTGGGATCGGAGAGCGGCGGCGGCGTGGACACCACGCCCACGTGGTGTGACAGGGAGTGAAGAAGCTCGGCGGTGCGGCCGAGCAGGCTGTCCACGGCGGGGGTGCCGAGCGTCACCTTCTCGATGCGCTCCCGGTCGGCCGGCGAGGGCGCGCGCACCTTGACGAGCAGGTCCACGAAGAGCCGGTAACCGGCCGAGGTGGGGATCCT
>CAWHDZ010000005.1:0-15509 GCA_963828255.1 uncultured delta proteobacterium
AGCGGAAGCGGACCTGGAAGCCCCTCGTGATCATGTCCCTCTGGATCCTGGCGGTCCACTACGTGGACATCTACTGGGTGGTCATGCCCGGCCTCTCCCCGTCGGGCCCGCGCCCCAGCTGGATGGACCTGACCGCCTTCCTGGGCGTGGGCGGGGCCTGCGTCGCCTGGGTGGTCGGCCGGCTGCGCGGCCACTCCATCCTTCCGGCCAGCGATCCGCACCTGGCCGAGTCCCTCCACTACGAGCCCCATCAATGAGCGACCCGAGCAATCACGCAACCCGGGCCGAGCCCGATCGCATCGGCACCCCGCGCATCCTGGCGGTGGGCGCCGCCTCGCTGATCTTCTTCTTCGTGGCCAGCTGGGCCACCATCCGCTACGTCTACGAGCCCACCCGCGCCGGGATGCTCCCCGACGGGCCGGCCGCGCCGCCCTCCGAGATCGGCCGGAACAAGGTCGGCATCGTCGAGCAGCGCCTCTTCGGCCTGGCGGTGGAGCCGGCCGAGTGGCGCGCGCGGCAGGTCGAGCGCCTCACCACCTGGGGCTGGGTGGACCGCAAGGCCGGCGTGGTGCACGTCCCCATCGACGACGCCATGGCCCGCGTGGTCCGTGGAGAGCGACCGTGAGGCGAGCCACCGCCATCGCCTTGGCCCTCCTCCTGGGCTTCCCCGCCGCCGCACGCGCCGAGGACGACCCCGAGGGGCCGGCCCCGCTCCAGGGCGTGGAGATCGAGGAGAAGCTGAACGCCCAGGTCCCGGTCGGCGCCTCCTTCCTCGATCAGGACGGCAAGCCGGTGCGCATCGCCGACTTCCTGGGAACGGGCAAGCCGGTCGTGCTGGCGCTCGTCTACTACGAGTGTCCCATGCTCTGCGGGCTCATCCTCGGAGGGATGGCCCGGGGCATGAAGGAGACCGGCCTCGAGCTGGGCCGCGACTACACCGCCCTCGCCATCTCCTTCGATCCGCGCGAGAAGGCGGCCCAGGGTTTCGTGCGGCAGAAGCACTACCTCCAGTCCTTCGACAAGGCCGACCGCAAGGACGTCTGGCCCTTCCTGGTCGGGCAGGAGCAGCAGATCCACCTCGTCACCGACGCGGTCGGCTTCCACTACAAGTTCGACGAGGAGACCAAGCAGTACGCCCACGGGGCCGCCATCCTGGTGCTCACGCCCGACGGCCGCGTCTCCCGCTACCTCTACGGGGTGGAGTTCCCCGGGCGTGACCTGCGGCTCGCGCTGGTCGAGGCGGCCGACGGGAAGGTGGGCACCAGCTTCGACCGCTTCCTGCTCACCTGCTACCGCTACGACCCGGTGGCGCGGAAGTACGTCCCCTACGCGATGGGGGTGGTGCGGGCTGGCGCCCTCCTCGTCCTCTTCGGCCTCGCCAGCGCGCTCTTCGTGTTCTGGCGGCGCGAGGCGAAGGGAGCCCGCCGATGAACCTGTTGAACGAACTGCTGCGCAAGCTCCTCTTCCTCCCCGCCCAGGCGTCGCAGTGGGCCCGGGAGCTCGACTACCTCCACTACTTCGTCTTCGTCACCTCCATGCTGGGGGCCTGGACGACGCTGGCCACCGCAACGGTCTTCGTCTTCCGCTACCAGCGCAAGCACGCGCAGCAGACCACTCCCATCGTGGATCCCAAGCCCATCCACGAGGCGGTCTTCATCGGCCTGCCGCTCGTGCTCTTCCTCTCCTACTTCGCCATCGGCTACCCGCAGTACGTCCGCCTGCAGACCCCGCCCAAGGGGGCCATGGACGTCTACGTTCAGGGCAAGAAGTGGATGTGGAAGTTCGCCTACCCGGGTGGCCCCAACTCCACGGACGTGCTCCGCGTCCCGGCCGGCCGGCCGGTGCGCCTGCTCCTCACCTCGCGGGACGTGATCCACTCCTTCTACGTCCCGGCGCTGCGCCTCAAGCAGGACGCGCTGCCCGGCCGCTACACCCAGACCTGGTTCAACGCCGACGCGCCCGGCCGCTATCCCATCTTCTGCGCCGAGTACTGCGGCCTGGGCCACTCGGCCATGCTGGGCGAGCTGGTGGTCATGCCGGCCGCCGAGTGGGACGCCTGGATGGAGCAGCAGCGGCGCGGCAGCCAGCCCCTGGCCCAGGACGGCCGGCCGGTGGGGATCGAGAACGAGGACCTGCGCGGCAGCCTGGTCGAGCAGGGGCGGCGCATCGCCGCGGTGCAGGGCTGCTTCAAGTGCCACACCGTGGACGGCACCCAGCACATCGGGCCGACCTGGCTCGACCTCTCCGGCCGCTCCGTGAAGCTGGAGGGCGGGAAGACCATCGTGGCCGACGAGGCCTACCTGACCCGCTCCATGATGGAGCCCAACGCCGAGGTGGTGGCCGGATACAAGGACAAGGCGGTCATGCCCACCTACCAGGGCAAGCTCGCCGCCCCCGACGCCGCCGCCATCACCGAGTTCATCAAGTCCCTGCGGACGGACGCTCCGACCGCCGAGCCGCAGAAGGGTCCCATCTATGTCCCCGTCACCGGCAAGTAGCCCGGCCTACAACACGCCGAACTACCTGAACGCCGAGAAGGGCGTGCGGTCGTGGCTGACCACGCTCGACCACAAGCGCATCGGTGTCATGTACCTGGGGCTGACCCTGTTCAGCTTCTTCCTGGGCGGCGTCTTCGCGCTGCTGCTCCGGCTCGAGCTGCTCACGCCCGGCCCCACGGTCATGGACGCCATGGCCTACAACCGCATGTTCACGCTCCACGGCGTGATCATGATCTTCCTCTTCATGATCCCGGCCATCCCGGGCATCTTCGGGAACTTCTTCATCCCCCTCATGATCGGCGCGCAGGACGTGGCCTTCCCGCGCATCAACCTGCTCTCGGTCTACCTCTACCTGCTGGGCGCGGTCATCGCGGTGTGGGGGATGATCCAGGGCGGCACCGACACCGGCTGGACCTTCTACACCCCGTACAGCACCACCACCGTCACCACCGTGGCGCCGGTGCTGCTCGGCGCCTTCATCCTGGGCATGGGGTCGATCGTCACCGGCCTCAACTTCATCGTCACCGTGCACACCATGCGGGCCCCCGGCGTGACCTGGATGCGGCTGCCGCTCTTCGTGTGGGCCATGTACGCCACCAGCGTCATCCAGGTGCTGGCCACGCCGGTGCTGGGGATGACGCTGCTCCTCGTCGCCTTCGAGAAGGTCTTCGGATTCGGGATCTTCGACCCGGCCCGCGGGGGCGACCCCATCCTCTTCCAGCACCTGTTCTGGTTCTACTCGCACCCGGCCGTCTACATCATGATCCTGCCGGCCATGGGCGTGGTCAGCGAGGTGGTCCAGTCGGCCGCCCGCAAGAACATGTTCGGCTACAAGGCGGTGGCCTTCTCGTCGCTGGGCATCGCCTTCGTGGGCTTCTTCGTCTGGGGCCACCACCTCTTCACCTCGGGGCAGTCCACCTTCGCCTCCGGCGTGTTCGGCGTGCTCTCCATGTTCGTGGGGCTCTTCACCGCCATCAAGGTCTTCAACTGGACCGCCACGCTGTACCAGGGGGCCATCCAGGTCTCGGCGCCCTTCGTCTACTTCATGGGCTTCCTGTACTTCCTGGTCTTCGGGGGGTTGACCGGCATCGCCCTCTCGTCGGTCTCCCTCGACGTCCACTGGCAGGACACCTACTTCGTGGTGGCCCACTTCCACTTCATCATGGTGGGCGGGACCATCATGGCCTTCCTGGCCGGCCTTCACTACTGGTGGCCCAAGATGTTCGGGAAGACCTACTCGGAGCGCTGGGCCCTGGCCGCGTCGGTGCTGGTGATCCTGGGCTTCAACGCCACCTTCATCCCCCAGTTCCTGCTCGGCAACATGGGGATGCCGCGCCGCTACTACTCCTACCCGGAGCAGTTCCAGGCGCTCAACGTGGCATCCACCGCCGGCGCGTCGCTGCTCGCCTTCGGCTTCTTCATGATCCTCTTCTACCTGGTGGCCTCCCTGGTGAAGGGGAAGGTCGCGGGGCCGAACCCCTGGTTCTCGCGCGGCTACGAGTGGAACACCCCGTCACCCCCGGACCTGGCCAATTTCCCGGAAACGCCCGTCATCGACCGCGGGCCGCACGAGTACCAGGACGGCCCCGCCGCCGAGGTGAAGCATGCACACTGACGCCGTCGCGGCGCCCTCCCGGCTCGCCCACCACTTCCCGGACATGAAGACGCAGGAGCACGCCGCCCGCATGGGGATGTGGCTCTTCCTGGCCACGGAGATCCTGCTCTTCGCCGTGCTCTTCACCGCCTACGCGGTCTACCGGTACCTCTTCCCGCAAGGGTTCGACGAGGCCAGCAAGCTGGCTCACGTCGCCATGGGCGCGACCAACACGGTGGTGCTCATCACCTCGTCGCTCACCGTGGCGCTGGCCATCCACCACGCCCGCCGGGGCGAGAACCGGAAGGTGGTCGGGCTGCTCGCCGTCACCATCCTCGCCGGCGCCGTGTTCATGGTGCTGAAGGGCTTCGAGTACCACCACCACTGGGTCGACGGGCAGCTCCCCGGACGCCTCTACCACTACGCCGGCCTCCAGGGGCCGGGCGTGAGCATGTACTTCACCATCTACTTCCTCATGACCGGGCTGCACGGGCTCCACGTGCTCATCGGCATGAGCGTGCTCGGGTGGGTGGCCTGGCGCGCCGGCCGCGGTGAGTTCGGCCCGGCCTACTCGACGCCGGTCGAGCTCTCCGGGCTCTACTGGCACCTGGTGGACCTGATCTGGATCTTCCTCTTCCCGCTGCTGTACTTGATGTGAGGGTGCGCCCGTGACCGCCACGACCCAAAGTGAAGGAAAGCACCTCGGCCCGGTCCACTACGTCCTTGTCTGGGCTGCGCTCATGGTGCTGACCGGAGTGACGCTCGCCGTCTGGAAGGCCGACCTGTCCCACTCCGGACGGGTGGTGGCGGCGCTCGCCATCGCCACCGTCAAGGCGGCGCTGGTCGCCGTCTTCTTCATGCACCTCTGGGAGGAGCAGGGGATCGCCCGTCTCGTGCTGGTGGTCTCGACGCTTTTCGTGGCGCTGCTCATCGGGCTCACCCTCATCGACAACATGACCCGCTTCCCGTACACGAACCCGCCCTATTCCGCGTCGTGGACCGACGAGCCCTGGCAGAGGGACGCGCCGCCCATGCAGGCTGAACCGGCCCCGGTGAAGGTCACCCCCGCGGCGCGCCAGGAGCACCCGGCGGTGCACAAGCCGTAGGCGCAGATCATGCGTCTCTCGCCCCTGCGAGTCCAGCCTTGGAGGGAGGGATGGGCGGGGGACAAAGCTTGGAACCCCTCGGACCCCCTCGTGTTCACCCCGCGGCGTGCGCCCGGATGGATCCAGATCAAGTCGAATCGCAACCGTTGCGCGATCTCGTCCGATTCGCGCCTGAAATCGAGCGGTGCGCGAATTGCAGTCGCCCGCCCTCGTGGCGACCGAACGAGTCCTCATCCTCGATGCAGACACCGCCCAGCGCGCCGAGCTGGCCGTGTCGCTGCGCCAGGACGGCCTCGAGGTCGTCGAGGCCGCCACCGCCGAGCACGCCGTCGAGATCCTGCGCGCCACCCCGGTCCAGGGAGTGCTGTGCGGCGCCAGTGCCGCCGGCTGGAGCTGCGCGGCGGTGATCTCGCTCGCCCGCGCCAACGGTTCCGACGCGGCCTTCGTCGTGACCTGCCGGCGGGAAGAGGTCGGCGGGGCCATCGAGGCCTTGCGCAGCGGGGCCGACGCCTACATCGTCCTCCCCGACGACCCGGTTCGCGCCGCCGTGGTCGTCCAGCGTGCGCTCGAGAAGAGGCGCATGCGCCGGGAGGCCCGGGACCTCCGCGACCAGGCCCGGGCCCGGCTGCGCTTCGTGGGGGCCACGCCCGACGCCTCGGTCGTCGAGGAGATCGTCCGGCGTGCCGCGCCCACCAAGGCCACCGTGCTCCTGCAGGGAGAGGCCGGCACCGGGCGGTCGTTCGTCGCCGAGATGATCCACGAGGCCTCGCCCCGCCGCGACCGCCCCTTCGCCCGCGCCGGCTGCGTCGGCCTGTCCGAGAGCCTGCTGGAGGTGCGCCTCTTCGGGAGCGACGGCGGCACGGTGGGCGACTCCCCGCGCCGCCGCGAGGGGCTGCTCGAGCGGGTGGACGGCGGCACGCTCTACCTGCACGAGGTGAGCAGCCTCTCCCCGTCACTTCAAGTGAAGCTCCTGCGCCTGCTCCAGCAGGGGGAGTTCGAGCGGGTGGGGGGCAGCCGGACCTTGCGGGCCGACGTGCGCGTGGTGGCCTCGACCCGGCTCGACCTGGCCGAGGAGGTCCGCTCGGGCCGCTTCCGCGACGACCTCTACTACCGGTTGAACGTGGTCTCCCTCTCCCTGCCGCCGCTGCGCGCCCGGAAGGGCGACATCCCCGCGCTGGCCTCCCACTTCCTCTCCGTCCACGGCCGCGCCCTGGGCAAGACGCTCCGGGCCATCTCCCCCGGGGCGCTGTCGGCCCTCTTCGCCTACGACTGGCCGGGCAACGTGCGCGAGCTGGAGACCGCCATCGCCCAGGCGGCCGAGGGCTGCCGGGGAGATCTGGTGGGGATCGACGACCTGCCCACCGTGCTCCGCGGCGCCCGCCCCGACGAGGGAGCCGGCAGCGCGCTCATCCCGGGGGCGAGCCTCTTCGAGATCGAGCGGGAGGCCATCCTGCGCACGCTCGACGCGGTGGGTGGCTCGACCGCCCGCGCCGCCGAGATGCTGGGCGTCTCGGTGCGCAAGATCCAGTACCGGTTGAAGGAGTACAGGACGGGTCACCACAGCCCCCGCCCCCGGGCGAACGAGGCGTAGGACGGATGCTCTGGTGGAGCGTGCATGATCCCAATCAATCCCGCCCCGGCCGCCGCCCCGTAGTGTGAAGGCCCTCAGCGATTCACGCGGAGACCGAGGAGTCCGAATGAAATTCCCCAGCTGGCGAGCGCTCCTGCCCCTCGCCTCCGCGTTGCTGGCGGCGCCTATCCTGGCCGCCAGCCAGGACATCCAGGCCCAGCCGCCCCCCTTCACCGAGGGGATCTTTCCCTGCTCGCAGTGCCACGACAAGGCCGGCGACCCCGCGCCGCGGCAGCTGGCCTTCCACGACGAGATCCAGGGCGGGTTCAAGCACGGGGCGCCGGACCGCTGGTGCCTGGAGTGCCACGACAACGCGAAGCGCGACTTCCTGCACCTCATCAACGGCAAGAAGGTGCCGTTCACCGAGTCCTACGAGCTCTGCGGCCAGTGTCACGGCGACAAGTACCGCGACTGGAAGGTCGGGGTGCACGGCAAGCGCATCGGGATGTGGAACGGGAAGAAGACCTATTACCTCTGCGTGAACTGCCACAATCCCCACAACCCGCGGTTCAGTGCGCTCAAGCCCGAGCCGCCGCCGATCCCGCCGCAGGAGCAGGGCCGATGAGCCACCGGAACCGTCTTCCCGTCATCCAGGACGCGCCCGGGGAGGCCGAGGGAGCCGGCACGTCCCGCCGCGACTTCCTCCGCAACGCCGCGGCCGGGGCGGTCCTCGCAGCGGTGGCCGGGTGCAAGCCCGAGGCGGTGGTCGAGGAGCTGCAGCGCCGCCACCTGAGCGAGCTCTCCCCCCAGCGGCTCCAGGAGATGCTTTCCAAGCTCGAAAAGAAGTGGTCGGCCCAGTTCGGCAAGCCGGTCACCGTCGGCGCCCGGCCGCCCATTCCCGGCGTGGACTTCGCCTACGGCCTCGACCTCTCGCGCTGCATCGGCTGCCGCCGCTGCGTGTACGCCTGCGTGAAGGAGAACAACCAGTCCCGCAAGAACCCCCAGATCCAGTGGATCCGGGTCCTGCAGATGGACAAGGAGCACGGGGTCTCGCTGCAGCACGCCACGCCCTACTACGACCCGGAGAAGGTCCCCGAGGCGGCCCACTTCTACATGCCGGTGCAGTGCCAGCAGTGCCGCCACCCGCCCTGCACCAAGGTCTGCCCGGTCAAGGCCACCTGGAAGGAGCCCGACGGCATCGTGGTCATCGACTACGACTGGTGCATCGGCTGCCGCTGCTGCACCGCCGCCTGCCCCTACGGCGCCCGCAAGTTCAACTGGGCCGAGCCCAACCTGCCGGCCGCCGAGATGAACCCGGTCACCGACTACCTGGGCAACCGGCCCCGCCCCATGGGCGTGGTCGAGAAGTGCACCTTCTGCCTGCAGCGCAGCCGCGAGGGGCGCTACCCGGCCTGCGTGGAGATCTGCCCGGTGGGCGCCCGCAAGTTCGGCAACCTCCTCGACCCGGAATCGGAGATCCGCCAGGTGATGGACCGCAAGCGCGTGTTCGTCTTCAAGGAGGAGCTCGCGACCGAGCCGCAGTTCTACTTCTTCTACGCGACCTAGCGGCCGGGGGAACGCACCATGGGAATCCTCGAGTTCTTGAAGGGCGCGGCGGGGCAGGTGGTCTCCGGCGGCAAGGCCTACAAGGCCTGGATGGCGCTGCTGGTCGTGATGATCGGGGTGGGGCTGGTGGGCTACTCGCGCCAGTGGAACCAGGGGCTGCTCGCCACCAACATGCGCGACCAGGTCACCTGGGCCTTCTACATCGGCAACTTCACCTTCCTGGTGGGGGTGGCCGCGGCCGCCGTGCTGCTGGTCGTGCCGGCCTACGTCTACCACTGGAAGCCCATCAAGGAGGTGGTGGTGCTGGGCGAGCTGCTCGCCATCAGCGCCCTCATCATGTGCCTCATGTTCATCCTGGTGGACATGGGGCGCCCCGACCGGCTCACCCACATCATGCCCGGGCCCGGCAAGCCCAACTGGCCCCAGTCGATGCTCTCCTGGGACGCGCTGGTGCTGAACCTTTATTTGATATTGAACCTGGTGGTGGTGCTTCACATCCTCTACCGCGGCTACCGCGGGAAGGAGTACGCGAAGTGGTTCGTGGTGCCGCTGGTGCTCTTCAGCATCCCGGCGGCGGTGGGCATCCACACCGTCACTGCGTTCCTCTACGCCGGCATGGCGGCCCGACCCTACTGGAACGCCGGGATCCTGGCGCCCAAGTTCATCGCCTCGGCCTTCTGCTCGGGGCCGGCGGTGATGATCATCCTCTTCCAGATCCTGCGGAAGACCACCGCCATCGAGATCAAGGACGAGGCCATCTGGAAGGTGGCCGAGCTCATGGCCTACGCCATGTTCTTCAACCTGTTCCTGCTCGGCGCCGAGATCTTCAAGGAGTACTACTCCCGCACCGAGCACCTGCTCTACACGCAGTACCTCTGGCAGGGCATCGGGAACAACCGGGCGCTCGTCCCGTTCGCCTGGTTCTCGCTCCTCAGCTCGGTGATGGCCACCATCATCTTCGTGGTGCCCGCCGGCCGCCGGAACTGGGTGACGTTGAACATCGGCGCGGTGCTCATCTTCGCCGGCGTCTACATCGAGAAGGGGATGGGGCTCGTCATCCCCGGCATGACGCCGGACACCCTGGGCGAGATCTACGAGTACCGGCCCTCTGCGGTGGAGTGGATGGTGGCCATCGGGGTCTTCGGAGTAGGGGCGCTGGTGTTCACGACCCTGGTGAACGTGGCCGTGCCCATCATGACGGGGACGCTCCGGGCGAAGGGTGCGCCGGTGACGCCCCTGGGGGCGGAGGCGGCGCACTGAGGGGAGGGCGGCGTTGCCCTCAGGCCACGTCGCGGGGCCGGACACCGGCGGCGAGGAGCGTTGCCCCCACCGCCACCCAGTTGCAGATGCCGACGGAGGAGCACTCGGCGGTTCAGGAGGAGAAAGGCGAGGAACATGAGGGCTTCCGCCACGTAGACGTACTTCTCGGAGATTCCCAGGTGCCAGGGGATGACCTCCTCGTGGAGCTGGGCCATGTCGTCCAGCCCCAGGAAGGCGCTCAGGGCCGCGTAGGAACCCAGGGCTGCGGCGAGGAGCCGGGTCGGCGGGTGCCCTCTCGCAGGCGCCACCATCCGAACCCGCCCAGCGCGGCCGCGGCGCCCCAGGCCATGAGGCCGAGGTTCGAGAAGAAGCCGGCGTACCACCTCACGCCTGCGACGTAAGCGGCGTCCCGCGTCAGAACGCCCATGTCGAGGTGCTTCGCACCCGCCGCCACCTGGGCGGCGAGAAGCGCCAGGGTGACGCCCACCGATATCGTGATTCCGAGCGCGGCCTGGCGCTTCCAGGCCGCGTTCATGGGCGAAGCATCGTTCAGCCGGTCAGCCCGGTCACTTCACGTTGGTGTAGGTCCACTTCAGGATCTCGAGGCGGCTGGTGAGGCCGCCGGTGGAGCCTGTGAAGCCCACCCACCCGGTCGGCCCTCCGGTGTGGGCCGGGATGTCGATCGGGAAGGCAGCCGTGAACTTCGTCGCCGGTGAGGTGGAGTCGGTCACCGTCATGCTGAGAGTCGCCCCGTCGTAGACCATGTGCACGTCGAACACCCGTCCGCTCGTGAGGAGGATGCCCGACGGAGAAAGACTCAGCGCCGGGACGCTGGGAACCTCGCCGTCCGTGTAGATGCCCGTGCTGTTCCAGCCCTCGCCCGCGTTGTCATAGATGTCGAACTTCACCGCGACGCTCCTCGGGATGGTGAGCTGCTGCCCGAAGAGGAAGGGGTCCGGTCCGTATGCCAGGCCGCCGCCCTGGGAGCCGAGGGCGAACGGTCCATCTCCCTGGATCGTGAACGTGATGCCGTCGCCGGCGTTGTTCGGGTTGTCGACCGTGATCTGGAAGGAGAAGTCGGTGGTGAACGCCTGCACGTTGACCGGGGTGGGGAAGAAGGACGAGCCGAACTGGTAGCGGGTGGCCGCTGGAGTGAGGCGGAGGCGGGTGCCCACGATGGTCGTCGTGCCGTTCATCTGGACCTTGTCCGGCGTGAAACCGGCCGACAGGTCGATGACCTGTCCGGAGGGGGGCGGGGGAGGCGGGGGCGTCGCGACGATGGTGTAGATGCCAACCACCGTGGCGCTCCTCTCCGTTCCGACCTTGGCGAAAGCCTGCACCATCGCGGTGGCCTGGAGCGTGATCGTGCCACCGCCCACGAAGCTCGGCGTGAAGGTCTCTGGCGCATCGCTCGGCGCGGTGCCGTCGGTCGTGTAGAAGATGACCGCCGTGGGGACGGGGTGGGACACCACGACCGCAAGCCCAGGGGAGGCCGTTGCGCCAGGGGGGGTGAGCGTCGGCGAGGCCGGTGGGGTCACCGCCGCCTGGCAGATGCCCGAGTTGCAGGTCAACGGGGCCAGTGGGGTTCCGCAGGCGGTGCCGGATCGTTGCGCCCGCCCGCACCCTCTTCGGTCCAGCCAAAGGGGGAGTTGATGGGGCCGGCATATGAGAGACCGAACCCCTCGGCGCTTCTCGGGATCGGTCTTGTGTGGTGCGCCCGGATCAATCGAGATCAAGTCGATTCGCAACCGTTGCGCGGTTCGGGCCGATTCGCCCGGAAATCGAGCGGTGCGCGAATTGCAATCGTGCGGCCCGGTGACGGCCGAACGGGTTCTCATTCTCGATTCAGACACGGCGCAGCGGGGCGACCTGGCCGGTCGCTGCGCGCGGAGGGGCTCGAGGTCGTGGAGGCCGCCACGGCCGAGAACGCCATCGAGGTCCTTCGCGCCACCCCGGTCCATGGAGTGCTGTGCGCGGCCAGGGCCAGTCGGCTGGAGCTGCGCGGCGGTAATCTCGCTTGCCCGGGCCGGAGGCTCTGACGCCGCCTTCGTCGTGACCTGCCACCGGGAGGACGTCGCCGGGGCCATCGAGGCGCTGCGCAACGGAGCCGACGCCTACGTGGTCCTCCCCGACGACCCGGTGCGCACCGCGGTGGTCGTACTGCGTGCGCTCGAGAAGCGGCGCATGCGTCGGGAGGCCCGGGACCTCGCGACCAGGCCCGGGCCCGGCTGCGCTACGTGGGCGCGACGCCCGACGCGTCGGTGGTCGAGGAGATCATCCGCCGGGCCGCGCCCACCAAGGCCACCGTGCTCCTGCAGGGAGAGGCGGGCACCGGGCGGTCGTTCGTCGCCGAGATGATCCACGAGGCGTCGCCCCGCCGCGACCGCCCCTTCGCCCGCGCCGGTTGCGCCGGCCTGTCCGAGAGCCATGCTCGAGGTGCGGCTCTTCGGGAGCGACGGCGGCCCGACTGGGCGAGTCCCCCCGCCGCCGGGAGGGGCTGCTCGAGCGGGTCGACGGGGGAACGCTCTACCTGCACGAGGTGTGCAGCCTCGTCCCCTCCCTTCAAGTGAAGCTGCTGCGCCTGCTCCAGCAGGGGGAGTTCGAGCGGGTGGGGGGCAGCCGGACCTTGCGGGCCGACGTGCGCGTGGTGGCCTCGACCCGGCTCGACCTGGCCGAGGAGGTCCGGTCCGGCCGCTTCCGCGACGACCTCTACTACCGGCTGAACGTGGTCTCGCTCTCCCTGCCCCCGCTGCGCTCCCGGAAGGGCGACATCCCCGCGCTGGCGGCCCACTTCCTGGCCGTGCACGGCCGCGCCCTGGGCAAGACCCATCCGCGGCATCTCCCCCGGGCGCGCTGTCGGCCCTCTTCGCCTACGACTGGCCGGGCAACGTCCGCGAGCTGGAGACCGCCATCGCCCAGGCGGCCGAGGCCTGCCGGGGGGACCTGCTGGGCATCGACGACCTGCCCACGGTGCTCCGCGGCGCCCGTCCCGACGAGGGAGCCGGCAGCGCGCTCATCCCGGGGGCGAGCCTCTTCGAGATCGAGCGGGAGGCCATCCTGCGCACGCTCGACGCGGTCGGCGGCTCCACCGCCCGCGCCGCCGAGATGCTCGGCGTCTCGGTGAGGAAGATCCAGTACCGGCTGAAGGAGTACCGGACGGGGCAGCACAGCCCCCGCCCCCGGCGAGCGAGGCGTAGTGGACTGGCGGAGCGTGACTGATCCCAATCAACCCGGGCCGCCCCCGCGGCCCGTAGCTGCCATGGCTCTCGGCGACTCCCGCGGAGACGGAGGAGCTCGAATGAAATTCCCCAGCTGGCGGGCGCTCCTGCCCATCGCCGCCGCCTCGTTCCTGGCGGCGCCGCTCGTCGCCTGCGGGGGGCGGCGCGACAGGCGCGGCGCCGTCCGCCGCCGCCGAGGACATCCAGGCCCAGCCGCCCCCCTTCACCGAGGGCATCTTTCCCTGCACGCAGTGCCACGACAAGGCCGGCGACCCCCACCCGCGGCAGCTGGCCTTCCACGACGACATCCAGGGCGGTTCAACCACGGGGCGCCCGATCGCTGGTGCCTGGATTGCCACGACAACGCGAACCGCGACCTCCTGCACCTCACCAACGGCAAGAAGGTCCCCTTCACCGAGTCCTACAAGCTCTGCGGCCAGTGCCACGGCGACAAGTACCGCGACTGGAAGGTGGGCGTGCACGGCAAGCGGATCGGGATCTGGAACGGCAAGAAGACCTATTTCCTCTGCGTGAACTGCCACAACCCCCACTACCCGCGGTTCAAGGCGCTCAAGCCCGAGCCGCCGCCAATCCCGCCGCAGGAGCAGGGCCGATGAGCGACCGGAACGGTCTTCCCGTCATCCAGGACGCGCCCGGAGGCGACGCCGGGGCCTGCCCATCCCGCCGCGAGTTCCTCCGCAACGCCGCGGCCGCCTGGTCCTCGCCGCCGTGGCGGGTTCGCCCGACGCGGTGGTCGAGGAGCTGAGCGCCACCACCTGCCGAGCTCTCGCCGGAGCGGCTCCAGGAGGTGCTCGGAAAGCTCGAGAAGAAGGGTCGGCGCGCAGTACGGCAAGGCCGTCAAGGTCTCCGCCACGCCGCCGCTCCCCGGCGTCGAGTTCGGCTACGCGCTCGACCTCTCGCGCTGCATCGGCTGTCGCCGCTGCGTCTACGCCTGCGTCGAGGAGAACAACCAGTCCCGCGCGACCCGCAGGTCCACTGGATCCGGGTGCTCGAGATGGACAAGGAGCACGGCGTCGACTTCGAGCACGCCACGCCCTACTACGACCCGGAGAAGGTGCCGCGAGGAAGGCCACTTCTACATGCCGGTGCAGTGCCAGCAGTGCCGAGAACCCGCCCTGCGTCAAGGTCTGCCCGGTCAAGGCCACCTGGAAGGAGCCCGACGGCATCGTGGTGGTCGACTACGACTGGTGCATCGGCTGCCGCTGCTGCATGTCGGCCTGCCCCTACGGCGCCCGCCACTTCAACTGGGGCGAGCCCAACCTGCCGTCCGACGAGATCAACCCGAACACCGCACTACCTCGGCAACCGGCCCCGCCCGTGCGGCGTGGTCGAGAAGTGCACCTTCTGCGTCCAGCGCACGCGCAACGGCCGCTATCCGGCCTGCGTCGAGATCTGCCCGGTCGGGGCGCGCAAGTTCGGCAACCTGCTCGACCCGCGAGCGAGATCCGCTACGTCATCGGACCACAAGCGCGTCTTCGTCCTCAAGGAGGAGCTCAACACCCGACCCGAAGTTCTTCTACTTCTACGCGCGTAGCGGTGAGGGAACCGCACCATGGGATCTTCTGCGAGTTCATCTGCGGGCACGTCCGGGCAGGTGGTCACCGGCGGCAAGGCCTACTTGGCCTGGGTTGGCCTGCTCGTCCTGCTGATCGGCATGGGGCTGGTGCGGCTACGTCGCGCCAGTTCGACGAGGGGCTGATCGTCACCAACATGCGCGACCAGGTGTCGTGGGGCTTCTACATCGGCAACTTCACCTTCCTGGTCGGCGTGGCGGCGGCGGCCGTGCGTGCTGGTCGTTCCCGGCCTACGTCTACCACTGGAAGCCCATCAAGGAGATCGTCATCTTCGGCGAGCTGCTCGCCGTCAGCGCCATCGTCATGTGCCTGCTGTTCGTCATGGTGGACATCGGCCATCCCGAGCGGTCTGGCACCTGATTCCCGGGCTCGGGCGCCTCAACTGGCCGAGCTCGATGCTGGCGTGGGACGTGATCGTGCTGAACCTCTACCTGGTGCTCAACCTCGTCATCGTCATCCACTCCTGTTTACGCGCCTTCCTGCGGGCGGGCCTACGACCAGCGGTTCGTGGTGCCGCTGGTCCTCTCTCGATTCCGATGGCGGTGAGCATCCACACCGTCACCGCGTTCCTCTACAACGGCATGGCGGCCGACCCTTCTGGAACGCCGCGATCCTGGCCCCGCGCTTCCTCGCCTCGGCGTTCTGCTCGGGGCCCGCGATGCTGCTCATCCTGTTCCAGATCCTGCGGAAGATCACCGCTTCGAGATCAAGGACGAGGCGATCTGGAAGGTCGCCGAGCTCATGGCCTACGCCATGTTCCTCAACCTCTTCCTGTTCGGCGCCGAGATCTTCAAGGAGTACTACTCCGAACACCGAGCACCTGGTGCACACCCAGTACCTCTCCGCGGGCTTCACGGCCACAACGGCGCTCGTGCCCCTACGCCTGGGTCGTCGATCTTCTGCTCCGTGGTGGCGTTCTTCCTCTTCCTGATCCCCAAGACCGCGGAGCAACTGCGTGACCCTGAACATCGGCTGCGCTGCTGATCTTCTCGGCGTCTACATCGAGAAGGGCATCGCCCTGGTGATTCCGGGCTTCACGCCCGACACGCTCGGCGAGATCTACGAGTACCAGCCGTCCGCGGTCGAGTGGATGGTGGCCATC
>CAWHDZ010000006.1:0-49292 GCA_963828255.1 uncultured delta proteobacterium
TCCCGGCCGAGGCGTGGGGCTTCTCGAGCAGGCCGAGATCCTCGAGGTCGGCCATCACGCTGCGGACGGTGGCCGGCGACACCTCGAGGTCGTGCCGGGATCGAAGCGTCTGGCTGGCCACCGGCTCGCCGGTGTGGATGTGCTCCTGGACGATGGCGCGGAGGATCTCGCGCTCCCGCCGGTTCAGCTCGTGCTCGGGGGAGGCCATGCCGGGGCGCTCAGGGCTCGCCGAGGTGGCGCTGGGCGGCCTGGGCGAGCGACGGCACGCGCCCGGCCCGGAGCTCGCGCCAGAGGGAGAGCGCGAACGCCCGGTCCCCGGCCGCCTCGGCGGAGAGGGCCTCGAAGTGGGTCCGCTCCTCGGGGGAGCCGAAGACGAGGAAGCGGCGTGACCCGCCGTCCACGTCCAGGCGATGCGCCTCGGCGGCGAGACGCGACGCCTCGGCGTCGCCGCGGGCGTCGGCGAGGAGCGCCTGCGCCCAGGCGGTCTCGGCCCGCCCGGCGTCGATCTCCCGGGCCGCGTCCACGTGGGCCTGGGCAGCCTGGAGGAAGCCCTCCCCGGCGTACAGGTCGGCCAGGTTCACGAGCGCCGCCTGCTGCTCCCGGGGGGTCCCGCGGGCCACCACCTCGTCGAGGAGCTGCCGGGCCGCCTCGGAGTGCCCCTCGAGGTGGTAGGCGACGGCCAGGTCGTTGAGCGCATCCATCCGCTCCGGGTCGCCACGCACCAGCGACTCGAACCCCGACCGGGCGGCCGCGAGCTGCCCGGACCGGACCTCGGCGGCGCCAGGGCCCGAGGCCCGGACCAGGACACCTGCCATCGGGTAGCCCCCCGAGCGTGCCGCCGTATCCTGGGCGCCGCAGGCCGTGAGGACGGCCAGCGCCGGGAGCAGGACGAGCCGGGCGGAGCGGGAGAGCGACATCGGGATCTGGACCCTCTGGGGACCGGGTGAGTGTAGCGACGCCCCCCGAGGGGATCAACCGGCCGCGGTCTCGTCCTACTCCCGCGCCCTTCCCGTGTTAAGCACCGGGCCGTCGTGGCCCAGAACCCCTCCGCACCGTGGCGCGCCGCAGCCGTCTCCTCCGGCGCCTCCGACGTGGTCGGTCTCTCCGGGGCGGCCCGCGGGCTCGCCGCGCTGCGGCTGCTCGAGGCGGGAACCGGCCGCCGCACCCTCCTCGCGGTGGCGGTGGACGAGGAGGAGGCCGACCTCCTCGCCCGCGACCTGGCCTTCTTCCTCGGCGCCGGGGGCCCGGCCGTGGTCCGCGTCCCGGCCGACCCGGTTCTGCCCTACGACGACCTCTCCCCCGACCGCGGCCTGGAGATGGACCGGCTCGCGGCCCTGGCCCGGCTCCACCTCTCCGGCGCCGGGGTGCGCGCGGTGGTGGTCTCGGCCCGCGCGCTGGCCCGCCGCCACGTCCCCCGCTCCGAGCTCGAGCGAAACCTGGAGCTCCTCGGCAAGGGCGCGACCGTGGACCGCGACGGGCTGGCCCGCCGGCTCACCGAGATCGGCTACGCGCGCGTCCCGATGGTCGAGGATCCGGGAACCTTCGCGGTGCGCGGGTCGGTGGTGGACGTCTGGAGCCCGCTCCACGATCGGCCGGTCCGGCTCGAGCTCTTCGGCGACGAGGTGGAGAGCGCGCGGGCCTTCGAGCCGGGGACGCAGCGCTCGCTCTCCGACGTGGACGATCTGGTGGTGGTCCAGGCCCGGGAAGCGCCATTCACTGAGAGTGGGAAAGCGGCGGCGATCCGTGCGGTGCGCGAGCTGGCCGAGAAGGTGGACCGGCCCACCTCCAAGGTGCGGGAGGTGATCGACGCCATCGAGTCGGGCACGCCGTTCTTCGGCATGGAGGCGCTCCTCCCCGGCTTCCACGAGGGCGCGCTCGTCACCCTGCTCGAGCACCTGCCGGACTCCCCCGCCCTCCTCGTGGACGACCCCGAGGGAGTGGAGCGGGCCCTCTCCGAGCTGGACGCCGAGCTCGATCGGGAGCACGCCGCGGCGCTGCGGCGCGACGAGCTGGCGCTCCCGCCCGAGGCCCATTTCCTGCGCGCCGCCCAGGTTGCGTCCCTGCTGCGCCCGCTGCCGGCCCTGCGTTGCCACCGGGTCTTCCTGGGAACCGCCGAGCCGGTCCGCTTCGCGCTGGGCGACACGGCCGCCATCCGGGGCGAGATCGAGGCGGCCCACGGCGACGAGGGGGCGCTCTCCCCGCTGGTGCGAAGGCTCCAGGAGTGGCGCAGCCGCGGCGTGACCGCGGTGGTCGCCACCCACTCGCCGTCGTCCGCCGACCGCCTGAGGAGGCTGCTCGAGGACCGCCGGCTGGGCGTCCGGATCCACGCGGCGCCGCCCGGGGAGCTCCGGTCGCTCTGGGACCCGGCCGTGCACGTCCACCTCGTCCCCGGGGACCTGTCGCACGGCTTCGTGGACCTGGACGGCGGGGTGGCGCTGGTCGCCGACGAGGAGATCCTGGGGCGGCGGGTGCGCAAGCGCGCCCGCAGCGCCCGGATCGAGAACTCCATGGTGGCCGGGTTCCGGGACCTGAACGAGGGCGACCTCGTGGTCCACGTCGAGCACGGCATCGCCCGCTACGGCGGCCTCACCAAGATGCAGATCCGGGGCGTCGAGGGGGACTTCCTGGTCCTCCAGTACGAGGGGGCCGACCGGCTCTACCTCCCGGTCGCCAAGCTCCGCCAGGTGCAGAAGTTCACCGGCGCCGCCCCCGACGCCATCCGGCTCGACCGGCTGGGCGGCAGCTCCTTCGCGCTGCGCAAGGCGCGGGTGAAGGAGCAGCTGCTCAAGATGGCGGCCGAGCTCCTCGACATCTACGCGGCCCGCGCCGCCCACCACGGCTTCGCCTTCGCGGCCCCCGACGAGATCTTCCGCGAGTTCGAGGCCGAGTTCCCCTACGAGGAGACCCCCGACCAGGCGAAAGCCATCGGCGACGTCATCGCCGACATGACGAAGGGGCGCGCCGAGGGACAGGGCGGGACGCCGTCGCCGCGCGCGCCCATGGACCGGCTGGTCTGCGGGGACGTCGGTTACGGCAAGACCGAGGTGGCGCTGCGGGCGGCCATGCTGGCCGTGCTCTCGCGGAAGCAGGTGGCGGTGCTCGTCCCCACCACCGTGCTGGCCTCGCAGCACGAGCGCACGTTCCGCGAGCGGTTCTCCGGCTACCCGGTCCGGGTCGAGGCCATCTCACGGATGCGAACGCCGGAGGAGGTGCGCAAGGTCCTCGCCGAGACCGCGGCCGGCAAGGTGGACGTGCTCGTCGGCACGCACCGGCTGCTCGCCACCGACGTCTCCTTCCGCGACCTGGGGCTCGTGGTGGTGGACGAGGAGCAGCGCTTCGGCGTGACCCACAAGGAGCGGCTGAAGAAGCTGCGCAAGCTGGTGGACGTGCTCACCCTCACCGCGACGCCCATCCCGCGCACGCTCCACATGAGCCTGGCCGGCGTGCGCGACATGTCGATCATCGCCACCCCCCCCGAGGACCGCCGCTCCATCCGGACCTTCGTGGCCAAGTTCGATCCCGTGCAGATCAAGGACGCCATCGAGCAGGAGCTCCGGCGCGGCGGTCAGGTCTACTTCGTCCACAACCGGGTTCGCTCCATCCACTCGATGGAGAAGTTCCTGCGCGAGCTGGTTCCCCAGGCCCGCATCGGCGTGGCCCACGGGCAGATGGGGGAAGGCAAGCTCGAGGAGGTGATGAGCCGCTTCGTCTCGCGCGAGTTCGACGTGCTGCTCGCCACCTCGATCATCGAGAGCGGCCTCGACATCCCCACCGCCAACACCATCATCGTGAACCGCGCCGATCACTTCGGCCTGGCGCAGCTCTACCAGATCCGCGGCCGCGTCGGCCGCAGCCGGGAGCGGGCCTACGCCTATCTCTTCGTCCCCTCTCGCCGGCCGGTGACGAAGGACGCGCGGCTGCGGCTCGAGGCCCTGCAGAGGTTCACCGACCTGGGCAGCGGCTTCGCCATCGCCAGCCACGATCTGGAAATTCGCGGCGCCGGAAACCTGCTCGGCAAGGACCAGTCGGGGCAGATCGAGGCGGTGGGGTTCGACCTCTACTCCGAGCTCATGGCCGAGGCGGTCCGGGAGCTGCGCGGGGAGGCGCCGCGCCCCGACATGGACCCGGACGTCCAGCTGCCGGTGCCGGCCTTCATCCCCGATGGATTCATGCCCGACGTCCACCAGCGGCTCTACTTCTACAAGCGGCTCGCCCAGGCCTCGTCCGACGAGGAGCTCGAGGAGGCCCGCGCCGAGATCGTGGACCGCTACGGCGACACGCCCGACGAGCTCGACGCACTCTTCGAGCTCATGGCGGTGAAGGTGCGGCTCCGGACGCTTCGCATCCGCGGACTCGACGCCGGCCCGGGGCGGCTGGTCTTCGCGCTGGGGCCCGACGCCGCGCTCGACCCGTTCGAACTCGCCAGGCACGTCCAGCGGAGCGGGGGCGCGCTCCGCCTCACGCCGGACATGAAGCTCGTCGCAACGGTCGGTCCGCGCTCCGCCTCGGCCACCCCGGCGCGGCGGGGCGCGAAATCCGGAGTGAAGACCGTGGGTTCTGGAGCAGCCCCTCCCGCCGCCCCGTCCTCGCCAGCGGCCGAGGCGACCCGGGGGCGCGAGCTCCTCGAGGAGGCGCGCCGGGTGCTCGCCGGGCTGGTCGCCTGCGCCCGTCCGGGGTAGTCGCATCGCCTTGATCCCCGGGCGGTTTCGTGGTTTTTTCCCGCGGCTGTCCGGGAACGTCGGCTGCTCGCCGGGGGTTCACCGGGAACGGCAGTTATCACCCAACGAACACAGGAGCCTCCCCTCGATGACGCGTGCACTCGTCGCGACCGGTTTCGCGGTCGTCCTCGCCCTTTCCGGTTGCAGCAAGCCCACCTCCCCCGGCCCCAAGAAGAGCGGCCCCGCCGTCGCCCAGGGCGAAGGCGTCGTCGTCACCGTCGCCGAGTTCCAGGCGCGCCTCGACGAGCAGTCCCCCTTCCTCCGCCAGCGCTACCAGAACCTCGAGCGGAAGAAGGAGTTCCTCGACAGCCTGGTGAAGTTCGAGATCCTGGCCAACGCCGCCGAGAAGGACGGGTACCAGAACGACCCCGACGTCCAGCTCACCCTGAAGAAGGCCATGGTGCAGAAGCTCGTGCAGAAGCGCTTCGGCGACGCCGACGGCAAGGACATCAGCGACGCCGACGTCCAGAAGTTCTACGACGAGCACAGGGACGACTTCGTGAAGGCGCCCCGGGTGCGGACCTCCGCCCTGCTCGTCGCCGCCACCCCCGCCGAACGGGCCCAGAAGGGCGCCCAGGCGCGCAAGCTCCTCGCCGACATCAAGGCCAAGGCCAAGAAGGATCCCCAGGCCTTCCAGGCGGCCGTCCGGGCCTCGTCCGACGACGCCGCCAGCAAGGGCAACGGCGGCGACCTGGGCTTCCGCTCCCAGGACGAGTACGCCAAGCAGTTCGGCGAGCCGTTCGCGGCGGCCGCCTTCGCCGGCAAGGACGGCGACGAGGTCGTCGTCGAGACGCAGCAGGGCTTCTGGATCGTCCGCGTCTCCGGCCGGCAGGAGGGCGTCTCCCGCACCGTCGAGCAGGTGAAGCCGCAGATCCAGTCGCGGCTCCAGCGCGAGAAGCGCACCAAGGAGTTCGACGAATACGTGAAGAAGCTCCGCGAGGAGGCCAAGGTCACGGTGAACGACGCCGAGCTCGAGAAGATCGTGGTCTCGGCTGCGCCGGCCCCCGGCGCGGGCGGGATGCCTCCGGGTGGCATGCCGCCGGGCGGGATGCCTCCCCCGGGAGCCCAGCCCCGTCCGGCCGCGCCTCCTCCTGCCCCGACGCCGGCGCAGAAGTAGATTGCGGACGACCGCCGCCATCGCCTCGGGGCTCGCCGCCCTCCTCGTCACCGGTTGCCGCTCCGGCGCCGCCGGCGGGGAGAGCACCGGCCCCGCCCCCGTGGCGGTGGTGAACGGCGAGCCCATCTCCCGCGCCGCCTACGAGCGGGAGCTGCAGCAGCTCCGGGTCGGCGGCGAGGGGGGCGGCCCCTCCGACGTGCTCCGTTCGAGCGTCGTCGAGGGGCTGGTGTCCCGGACCCTGCTGGTCCAGCAGGCCCGGGCCCGGGGCGTGTCGGTGGCGCCGGAGCAGGTGGACCGGGCGCTCCTCGCGCTTCGCGCCGAGTACCCTGGAACCGCGTTCGACGACATGCTTGCCCAGGAGCGGCTCTCCCTGGCCGAGCTCCGGACCCGCCTGCGCGATCAGCTCACCATCGAGAAGCTCTTCCACGATGAGGTCTTTCCCCGCGTCCAGGTGCCGGACGAGGAGGTAGGGGCATGGTACGCGGCCCACCCCGCGGAGTTCGAGGAGCCGGAGCGGGTGCACGCCCGCCAGATCGTGCTCCGGACCCGCGAGGAGGCCATCCGGGTCCGGGACGAGGTCCGGCGCAAGCCGGCCAGCTTCGAGACCGTCGCCGGACGGGCCTCCATCGCCCCCGAGGGGAAGCGGGGCGGCGACCTGGGCTGGTTCGGCAAGGGGCAGGGGATGCCCGAGGTCTTCGACGCCTGCTTTCGCATGCAGCCCAAGGCCATCTCCGACGTGGTCCCGTCCCCCTTCGGATTCCACGTCTTCCAGGTGCTCGAGAAGAAGGCCCCGTCCCACCGCACGCTGGACGAGGCGCGGCCGACCATCGCGGCGCGCCTCCTCCGGGACAGGCGGGCAAGGGCCCAGGAGGAGTACGTCGCCGCCCTCCGCGCCCAGGCGAAGATCCAGATCGACCCCACTGCAGCCGCACCGGTGAAGCCTTGAAGACCGAGACCCTCCTCCTGCTCGCAATGACCCTGGCCGCACCGGCGGCGATGGCCGACGACCGCCGTCCGGTGGACCGCGTCGCCGCGATCGTCAACGGCGACGTGATCACCCTCTCCGAGCTGACCCAGCGCTCCGGGGCCGACTACCGGCGCGCCTCCGACATGCCCCCGGGGCCGGCCCGGGACCAGGCGCGCGCCAGGGCGCTGCGCTCCGCCTACGACGCGGTGCTGACCGAGCGGCTGGTGGAGAACGAGGTCAAGGCCCTCGGCATCGAGGTGACCGAGGCCCAGATCGACGGCGCCATCGACGACGTGAAGAAGCGCAACAACCTCTCCGACGACATGCTCAAGCAGGCCCTGGCCTCCGAGAACATGACGGTGGCCGCCTACCGCGCCCGGCTGCGCAAGGACTTCGAGAACCACCTGCTCATCGCCGCCAAGGTGCAGAACCGGGTGAAGGTCACCGACGACGACGTCAAGGGTTACTACCAGTCACATCTCTCCGAGTTCACCGGCGAGGAGCAGGTGAAGCTGCGCCTCATCCTGCTCCAGGTCCCGGCCGGCGCCCCACCGGCCGAGGAGGCGCGGGTCAAGGCGGTCGGCGAGACCTTGCTGGCGCGCCTGGCCGCCGGCGAGGACTTCTCCGACCTGGCCCGGCAGGTGTCGCAGGGGCCGGGCGCCGCCGCCGGCGGCGACCTGGGCTGGGTGAAGAAGGGGACCATGCCCATCGACCTGGAGCGGGTGGCCTTCGCGCTCGTGGGCGGGCAGAACTCCGGCCTGGTGCGGGCCAAGACCGGCTGGATCATCCTCAAGGCCGACGAGCGGCGCAGCGCCAAGGCCCCGCCCATCGAGGACGTGAGGGAGAAGATCCGCGAGAAGGTCGGCAACCAGCAGGCCGAGACCTACCGCAAGCAGTACATCGAGGAGCTGAAGCGCGAGGCCATCATCGAGCTCAAGATCCCGGAGCTCGAGGCCGCGCCGGCGAGCTAGCGCCATGCCGGTTCGCGTCGCGGTCAGCCTGGGTGACCCTTCCGGAATCGGTCCGGAGGTGACGGCCCGGGCGCTGGCCGCGCTGCGCGGGCGGGTCGCGCCGGTCCTCTTCGGGGACGCCTCCTTCGCCCTCCTGGCCCGGGACGCCGGGCTCGATCTGTCGGTGATCGCCCCCGGCGATCCCGTCCCCCGCGGCGCGGCGCTGGTGCGGATCACCCGGCTCGCCGCGGCGGACCGGCGCCCGGGACGCCCCTCCCCGGCCGGCGGCGCGGCCTCGCTCGCCTACCTGGAAGCGGCCTTCGGGGCGCTGGCCGGCGGCCAGGCCGGGGCGCTCTGCACGGCGCCTCTGTCCAAGGCCCAGGTGGCGCTCGCGCTCCCGGGCTTCGTCGGCCACACCGAGTGGCTCGAGGCCCGGGGCGGCGGTTCACGGTCCGTGATGATGCTGGCCGGGCGACGGCTGCGGGTGGCCCTGGCGTCGAACCACCTCGCGCTCAGGGACGCCATTCGCAGGCTCACCCCGGCCGGCATCGCCACGGTGGCCGGGGTCGCCTCCGAGGGACTGTGGCGCGACCTGGGGATCGCCCGCCCGCGCATCGCCGTGGCCGGCCTCAATCCCCACGCCGGCGAGGGGGGCGCCTTCGGCGACGAGGAATCGCGCATCGTGGCGCCTGCGGTCGAGCGGGCCCGCGCCGCCGGGGTGGACGCCCACGGCCCGTTTCCCCCCGACAGCGTCTTCTTCCGCGCGGCGGCCGGGGAGTTCGACGCGGTGGTGGCGCTTTACCACGACCAGGGGCTCATCCCGGTGAAGCTGCTCGACGCCGTGGCGGGCGACCCTGCGGTGAACGTGACGCTCGGGCTGCCCTTCGTGCGCACCAGCCCCGACCACGGGGTGGCCTGGGACCTGGCCGGAACGGGACGGGCCAGCGACCGGAGCATGCAGGCGGCGCTCCGTCTGGCCGCCGGGATCGCGCGCCGCCGCGCCACCGCGGCCTCCCGGTGAAGGGCGGCGCGTTGCAGCCGGGCCGTGGCCGGACCTTCCGCCGGATCCGGATCGGGCTCTTGCTCGCCCTCCTGGCCTTCACCGCCGCCTGGGGCGCACGCCTCTCCTGGCGCCGCTGGTCGCGGGGGAACTGGGAGCGGCCGGTCGAGGTCGGCCTGGTCCTCCTCTCCCCGGGCGGCGACGTGGACGCCGCGAGGTGGCGAGCCGGCGCCGGCGCCCTCTCGTCGCGCCTCGACGCGGAGATGGCGCGCTACCGGGGGCCCGGCGGCGCGGCGTTCCAGATCTCGGTGGTCGGCCCGGTGCGCTGGAGCGGCGCCCTCCCCTTCACCCCGCCGACCAGCTCCCCCCTCGACCGGGCCTGGCACGCCCTCGACGTCTGGAGGACCCAGCGCGACGTGGACCGGGCCGCCGGCGGCGCGGCCGGGGGCTTCGACATCCGGGTCTTCTTCCTGTGCGATTCGCTCCCCGGCTCCGCCCTCGGATTCGCCGAGGGTTCCGGCGCGGTGGACGGCGAGGTGGCCTTCGTGCGCGGCTCCTGCGACGGCAATCTCTCGCTGTCGCTGCAGACCGTCGGCCACGAGCTGCTCCACACCGTGGGCGCCACCGACCGCTACGACGCGGGCGGCCACGCCCGGGCGCCGGACGGCCTGGCCGACCCGGACCGGGTCCCGCTCTACCCCCAGGTTCACGCCGAGTGGATGGCGGGGGAGGTGGCGCTGGGTCCGGGGCGCGGGCGGCTGCCGGAGTCGTTCGAGGAGCTCGAGGTCGGGGAGGCGACGGCGCGCGAGATTGGCTGGATCCGGTAGCGCGGACCGGGCCGCCTCGCGGGATCCTTCCGTGGTGCCGGCGCCCCGTGGGTGCGCCTCGTCGCTGGGGGCGCTGGTCCTCGCGACGCGTACAGCGGGGGAGGGGGAAGATCGGGTCGCCGCTGCGGAGGCGCCCCGCGCCGAGGGCACCCCGGGCGCCTGGCGGAAGGACGGGCCCCGCCAGGCCGCGGTCCGATCGCCGCCGCCGCTCGAGGAACGGCCACCCGCGAGTGGCCACCCGGATCTCCCCACGAGGCGAGCTGTCCGCGTCGCCTTCGGCCCGGGCGTCCAGGCGCCCCCTGGCTGGTCCGGGCCCGTCGCGAGGCACACGATGCCGTAGACGAGCCGGGCACACGACGAGGGAGCAGCGGAGGCGTGCCGGAATGGCACGTCGAGCAGCGGACGGAGGAGTCTGCACGGCGCAGGCAGGCAGCGTGCGCCGCAGCAGGGCGCGGGCCAGCCGGTGGGCGCCATTCGCCGGCGCGGGCGTCCCTCGCAGCGCAGCCTTCGCAGCGGGCGCCGGGAACGGGCGATGCTCTGGCCCGGCGTGACCCGGCGCCATTCACTCGCCGTCCGCCATCGCCGCGAGGACAGCGGAGCGGAGAGGGACGCCCAGGCGCCGGCGGCAGACGCCCTCCTGGAACGAAGGCGATCCGCGCGACCCGCTCGTCAGACGTTGAACCGGAAGTGCATCACGTCGCCGTCCTGCACCCGGTACTCCTTCCCCTCGATGCGCAGGAGCCCCTCGGCCTTCACGGCCGCCTCGGTCCTGAGGCGCACCAGGTCCTCCCACCGCTGCACGTCGGCCTTGATGAAGCCGCGTTCGAAGTCGGTGTGGATGGTCCCGGCCGACTGCGGCGCGGTCATGCCCCGGTGGATGGTCCAGGCCCGGCACTCGTCCACGCCCACCGTGAAGAAGGTGGCCAGGCCGAGCAGCTCGTAGCCCGCCTGCACGAGCCGGTTCAGCCCCGGCTCCTCGAGCCCCAGGCTGTGCAGGAACTCGAGACGTTCCGCCTCGGGCAGCTCGGAGAGCTCTGCCTCCACCTTGCCGCTGATGACGACGCAGCGGGCCCCCTCCTCGACGGCAAGCGCCTTCACCACGGCCACCGTCGGGTCGTCGGCACGGGTGAGCTGCTCCTCGTCCACGTTGGCGATGTAGAGCACCGGCTTGCCGGTGAGAAGGAAGAGGTCGGAGAGGATGGAGAGCGCCTCCGGGGCGAGCTTCTGCATGCGCACCGGGACCCCCTTCTCGAGGTCGGCCTTGACCAGGTCGAGCAACGCGATCTCCTCCTTGGCGAGCTCACCGGGCTTTCCGGGGGCCTTGGCGTCCTTGGCCTTCTTCTCGCGCCGCTTCTCGACCTGCTCCAGGTCCTTCAGCATGAGCTCGGTCTCGACCACGTCCCGGTCGCCGCGCGGGTCCACCTTTCCGCCCACGTGGACCACGTCGGGATCGGCGAAGCAGCGCAGCACGTGGGCGATGGCGTCCACCTGCCGGATGTGGGCGAGGAACTGGTTCCCCAGCCCCTCCCCCTTCGAGGCCCCGGCAACGAGGCCGGCGATGTCCACGAACTCGAGCGTGGTGGGGACGGTCTTCATGGGGTGGAAGAGCGCGGCGAGCTGGACGAGCCGGGCGTCCGGAACCAGCACCACCCCGACGTTGGGGTCGATGGTGCAGAACGGGTAGTTGGCCGCCTGGGCCTGCGCCTGGCCCAGCAGCGCGTTGAAGAGTGTCGACTTGCCGACGTTCGGCAGGCCGACGATTCCGATGGCGAGACCCATGGCGTTCGATTCACTCCGGGGAAAATGCGAAGCTCCGACGGACGCTGGTCCGCCGGAGCCGCGCGAGGACTGCCGACCGGGTCTCTACGCCCGTCCGGCGGGAAGGTCCTTGATGTACTCGTCCACGAGCTGGCGCTGCGTCTTCTCGTCCAGGCTCGACTTCACGATGCGGGCGGCGGCGGAGACGGCCAGGTCGGCCACCTCGGCGCGCAGCTGGGCGACCGCGATCTTGCGCTCCTCCTGGATGCTCTTCCTGGCCGCGGCCACCATGTCGTCGGCCTCCTTGCGGGCCTGGGCGGTGAGCTGGACGCGGAAGGCCTCCATCTCCTGCTGGTTCCGCTTGGCGAGCTCGGCCGCGTCGCGCTGGGCCTTCGCGAGCGCCTCCTTCTGCTTCGCGAGGAGCTTCTCCGCCTCCTCCCGCTCCGTGCGGGCGGAGTCGATGGCGTCGCGGATGGTGGTCTCCCGCTCGGCCAGCATGCGCGTGATGGGCCCGAAGGCGAACTTCCAGAGCACGCCGATGAGGACGAGGAAGGTGATCGCCGTCCACAGCGACAGGCCGGGGTTCAGATCCATGATCCCGGCGGCGATCACGGGGGATGCGAGGGCGTTCATCGGGGTTCTCCCGGGGCGCGAGGCGCCTGGTCTACTTGATGGCGAGGAGCAGGCAGACCACGACGGCGAACAGCGTGGCGCCTTCGATGAGGGCGGCGGCGATGATCATCGAGGTGCGGATGTCGCCGGTGGCGGTGGGCTGGCGTGCCGTGCCGTCCATGGCGGCGGCGGCGAGCTTGCCGATGCCGATGCCGGCGCCGATGACGGACATGCCGGCGCCCAGGCCGGCTGCGAGGTACCCGAGGGAGAACTGGTTCATTGGTTGGTTCCGTTCGTTGCGGGGGCGGTTCGTTGGACGGGCCGCCCGTGGTTCCCGTGGCGCGTGCTGCGCTCGACTACCCGTGACCGGGAGACTTCCCGGCCGCGTGAGAAGCGTGGACGGCCTCGCCGGCGGCGGCGTGGCCGTGATCGTCGTCGTGCCCCTCGTCGTGTCCGTGGTGCACGAGCCCGGCGCCGATGAAGAGCGCCGAGAGCATGGTGAAGATGTAGGCCTGCACGAAGGCCACGAAGAGCTCGAGCATGAAGATGCCGAGCGCAAGCGCCACCGACACCGGCGCCACCCAGACCGACACCGCGAAGATGAGGCCGAGCAGGGCCAGGATGACGAAGTGGCCCGCTACCATGTTGGCGAAGAGACGGATGGTGAGGGCGAAGGGCTTGGTGAAGAGCCCCAGGAACTCGACCGGGATCATGATGGGCCACAGCCAGGCCAGCGACGGCGGGACCCCGCCGGTCATGTGGCCCAGGTAGCCCTTCACGCCCATCGACTTCAGGGCGGCGTACTGGGTGATGAAGAAGGTGAAGAGCGCCAGCGCGGCGGTGACCGAGATGTTGGCGGTGGCGGTGGCCATGAAGGGCACGAGCCCGAGCAGGTTCATGGTCAGGACGAAGAAGAAGGCGGTGCAGAGGTAGGGCACGAACCGATTGGCGTCGGCCTTGCCGATGTTGGAGATGGCGATGCCCCGGACGAAGTCCACCAGCAGCTCGACGAAGTTGTAGAGCCCGTGCGGGACGATGCTGCGCTTGCGGGCCGCCGCGACGAGGAGCAGCGTGAGGATCGCCGCCGAGAGGAGCATCATGACCACGTGCTTCGACGGGGTCATGTCGATGGTGACCTTGCCGACCTGGAACTTCCAGCCGCCCCCGGTGGCCTTCACGAGGTCGATCTCGCAGTTCCACTTGAACCCGCCCTCGCAGAAGCCGGGGAGCTCCATCACGCTGCCGTTGGCGACGTGGTGCATCATGGTCTCGGGGAGCGTGGCCTGGTGGCCGCCGCCGTGGGCCGCGGCGGGCGCACCGTGCGCGTCGGCGGGCGGGTCGGAGGCCCGGGCGGGCTGGCCCAGGGAGAGGCCGAGGACGACGGCGAGGGCGACGGAGGCGAGCTTCATGCGGGCTTCCCCATGCGGCGGCCGAGGGCGGCGACCAGGCTCCCCTCGATCGCGGTGAAGACGAAGTACGGGACGAAGAAGGCGATCACGAAGGCCACCACGCTCTCGCCGGCGCGGGACACGGCGGCGACGCCGGCCCCCACGAGGAGGAGCCGCGTGAAGAACATGGCGGTGAAGACGATGAGTGCCCGCTGCACGGGCTTCACGGCGCCCCCGGCGAACTGGCCGAAGGCGACCAGGGAGGCGAGGGCCGTCCCGCTGGCGATGGCGGCGCCGATGAGGGCCGGGTGGCGCGCTTCCCCGGAGAGGTAGGCGAGCCCCAGCGAGAGGGCGGCGACGAGCGAGGCGGCGAGGAGGTGACCCTTCACTTGTTCCGTTTTCCCAGGACCTGCCGAAAGAAGCTGATGAACCCGCCCACCATTCCGAGAATGGCCCCTCCGATGAGGAACCAGGGCTTCTCGGTGCCCACCTTCCCGTCCAGCCACCAGCCTGCCGCCGCGAACAATCCCACCGAGGCGACCAGCGAGGTGGATGCAGCAATGTACGGACCTGCCTGCTGGTATGCCGAGGCCAGGTTCGAGAGGCCGTCGTCGTCCTTCCCGCGACGCTCTCGATCGTCCGGGGTCATCGGAATTCCTCTTGGCCCGTCCTGCCGGAATCTCCTGTGAATACCGGAGGAAGGGCCGAACCGTATAGCAGTCCGGCCCGGTCCCGTCAATGCTCGGCGGGCCTCCGTGCGGCCTAGGCCAGGACCGCCTCGGCGAAGGCCTTCCGGGCGGCGGCGACGGTCGCCTCGACGTCCTCGTCGGTGTGGGAGACGGAGAGGAAGGCGGCCTCGAACTGGGAGGGTGGCAGGTAGACGCCGTTCTCGAGCATCACCCTGAAATATGTAGCGAATTTCTTCGTGTCGGCCTTGCGGGCGCTGGCGGCGTCGAAGACCGGCTCGGAGGAGAAGAAGACGGTGATCATCGACCCGACCCGGTTCACCTGGACCTTGGCCCCCGCCGCGCCCGCCGCCTCGACCAGGCCGGCCTGGAGCCGGCTCCCCAGCGCCTCGAGCCGGTCGTACTGCGCCTTCCCGAGCTGGCGGAGCGTGGCGATCCCCGCCGCCATGGCGAGCGGGTTCCCGGAGAGCGTCCCCGCCTGGTAGACCGGCCCGGCCGGGGCGATGCGGTCCATCACGTCGGGCCGGCCGCCGAAGGCTCCCACGGGCAGGCCGCCGCCGATGACCTTGCCGAAGGTGACGAGGTCGGGACGGATCCCGTGGAGCTCGCAGGCCCCGCCGGGCGCCAGCCGGAACCCGGTCATGACCTCGTCGATGATGAGCAGCGTGCCCTGCGCGCGGCAGGCGTCGAGGAGCCCCTTCAGGTATCCGGGCCTCGGGATGAGGACGCCCATGTTGCCCACCACCGGCTCCACGATCACCGCGGCGAGAGACGGCCCGCGCTCGGCGAGGAGCTTCTGCACCGCCGGGAGGTCGTTGTACGGGAGCGTGAGCGTGTGGCGGGCCACGTCGGCGGGAACGCCCGGCGAGTCGGGCAGCCCCAGCGTCTCCACGCCCGAGCCCGCCTTCACGAGCAGCGGATCCCCGGCGCCGTGGTAGCAGCCGTCGAACTTGAGGATGTCGTCACGGCCGGTGAATCCCCGGGCCAGCCGGATGGCCGCCGTGGTGGCCTCGGTGCCGGAGGAGACGAAGCGCATCTTCTCGATCCAGGGAGCCCGCTCCCGGACCAGCTCCGCGAGCTGGATCTCCTTGGGGGACGGGGCGCCGAAGCTGGAGCCGTTCTTGAGCTGCTCGTCCACCTCCCGGATCACCTCGACGTTGGCGTGCCCCAGGATGGCCGGCCCCCAGCTGCCCACGTAGTCCACGAAGGCGTTGCCGTCGACGTCGAAGATCTTCGACCCCTTGGCCCGGGCGATGAAGAGCGGCGTCATGCCCACGCTGCGGAAGGCGCGCACCGGGCTGTTCACGCCGCCCGGGAAGAGGGTGAGCGCCTTCTGGAAGAGCTTCTGCGACAGGTCGGTCTTCATGGGATCTCCTTGGTGCGGCTGCGAACGTTGCGGTCGAGGGCCGCGTCCCGGTCGCCCGGGGTGACGGTCCTGGCTGCCTCGCGGCGGACCCGGACCATCTCGATGCTGGTCCGGAGCGCCTCGGGGTTGGGGTGGCTGGGCATGGCCTGGTTGTAGAGCTCGATGGCCTTGTCGAGACGGCCGGCCCGGGCGTGGATCTGCGCGGCCCCTTCCAGCGCCAGCGCCGCGATCTCGGGCCGGGGGCGCCGCTCGGCCGCGGCCAGGTAGGCGCCCATCGCCTCGTCGGGCCGGTCCTCGAGCGCCCAGGCCTGGGCGGTGAGGAGCTGGGCCTCGTCGGCCTCCGCTCCCCGCGGCCACCGCTCCCGCAGGATCCTGGCCTCGGTGCGCGCCTGCTCGAAGTTCTTGAGCTCCAGGTACTGCCGGGCCACGAGCAGCTGGTAGCGCGGGGCCTCCGGCGACTCTCCGCCCGCCACCGCGGCGTACTGGGCGATGGCCGCCTGCCGGTCGCCCAGCCGCTGCGCGTAGATGTCGCCGATGGCGGCCCGGGCCTTCCAGGCGTCCTCGGTCCCGGGGTGGAGCGACACGATGCGCCGGTAATAGCCGATGGCCCCGAGGTAGTCGCCAAGGTCGAGGTAGGAGACGTCCGCCGCGTAGCGCAGCGCCTTCAGCCGGACGCCGGTCTCCCACTTCGGGATGATCCCGTCGCCGAGCTCGCCCAGGATCTCCCGGTAGGCGGCGAGCGCGTCCGCGGCCTTCCCCTGGTGGCGGAGCGCGTTGGCGGCCTCGAGCCTGGAGGCGGCGGAGTTGCACCCCGCGGCCAGCATCCCGAGCGCGGCCGTCGCCGCGACGAGCGCACCCCGGCTCAAGCCGGGTCGCCCCCCGGGCTCCCCTGGTCTTCCCCTGCCCCGCCCTCCCCCGGCGGCGGCTCGGCGCCCTCGACGGGTTCCCCGGCCACCACGACGTTCTCGGCGATGCGGGCCACGCCGGCCACCTGCTCCTCGCGCGACTCCACGCTGATGAGCCGGACGCCCTGCGTGTTGCGCCCGATGACGCTGATCTGGGCGGCCGGCATGCGGATGAGCATGCCCCGGTTGGTGATGAGCATGACCTCGTCGGCGTCCACCACCGGCATGGCCGCCACCACCGGCCCGTTCCGCTCGGTGGCCTTGATGGTGATGATCCCCTTGCCGGCGCGGGTCTGGGTCCGGTACTCGGAGAGCTCCGAGCGCTTGCCGTAGCCGTTGGCGGTCACCGACAGGATGGTGAAGGGCGCCTCCCCCTCGACCACCGGCGGCAGCGACTCGGCGCTCACCACCTCGTCGCCCTCGTCGAGGGCGATGCCCTTCACGCCGTAGGAAGCGCGCCCCGTGGAGCGCACGTCCGACTCCTCGAAGCGGATGGCCATCCCCTGCGCGGTGGAGAGGAGGATGTGGCTGCGCCCATCGGTGATGCGGGCGGCGATGAGGCTGTCTCCGTCCTCGATCGAGAGCGCGATGATCCCGTTGGCCCGCGGGCGGGCGTACTCCTCGAGCGGGGTCTTCTTCACCAGTCCACGGCGGGTGGCGGCGAAGACGAAGGTCCCGCTGCCGGGGGCGCCCGCCCCCTCCCCTTCCGGCTCCTCGGCGCCCACCGACGACGGGGGCGCCGGCAGCTCGCGCACCGGGAGGATGGCGGCCACCTTCTCGCCCTGCGCCAGCTGCACCAGGTTGACGATGGGCTTTCCGCGCGCGGCCGGTCCGGCCTGGGGAATCTCGTGGACCTTCAGCCAGTAGACCTTCCCCTTGTCGGAGAAGACCAGCAGGTAACTGTGGGTGGAAGCGACGAAGAGGGCCTCGAGAAAATCCTCGTCGCGGGTGCCGGCGCCGGTCCTCCCCTTCCCGCCCCGCCGCTGCGCCCGGTAGAGGGAGATGGGATTTCGCTTCACGTAGCCGGCGTGGGAGACGGTGACCACCATCTCCTCCTCCTTGATGAGGTCCTCCACGTCGAGGTCGGCGGCCGCGCCCAGGATCTCGGTGCGCCGCTCGTCGGCGAAGAGCTGCCGGACCTCCTCGAGCTCGCCCACGATGACGTCGAGCATCACCTTCTCTGAGGCCAGGATCTCGCGCAGCCGGGCGATGAGGGCCTGCACCTCGGCCAGCTCGTCGAGGATCTTCTGCCGCTCCAGGCCGGTCAGGCGCTGCAGCTGCATCTCGAGGATGGCCTTGGCCTGCAGCTCGGAGAGGGCGAAGCGGGCGATGAGCCCCAGGCGCGCCGCGTCCCGGTCGCCGGCCTTGCGGATGAGCTCGATGATCTCGTCGATGTGGTCGAGGGCGATCTGCAGCCCGAGCAGGATGTGCTCGCGGGCCCGGGCCTGCTTGAGCTCGAAGCGCGTGCGGCGGGTCACCACGTCGCGCCGGTGCGCGACGAAGCGTTCCAGCATCTGCTTGAGCGTGAGGATGCGCGGCTGTCCGCCGTCGATGGAGAGCAGGGTGATGCCGAAGCTGGTCTGCAGCGTGGTGTGCCGGTAGAGGTTGTTCAGCACCACCTGGGCCACCGCGTCGCGCTTCAGCTCGACGACGACCCGCATGCCCTCGCGCGACGACTCGTCGCGCAGGTCCGAGATGCCGTCGATCCGCTTGTCCCGCACCAGGTCGGCGATGCTCTCCACCAGCCGGGCCTTGTTCACCTGGTAGGGGATCTCGGTGACGACGATGGACTCGCGCTCGGTCTTGGCGTGGACCTCCACCGAGGCCCGTGCGCGCACGCTGATGCTGCCGCGGCCGGTCTCGTAGGCCTGGCGGATGCCGTCGCGCCCCAGGATCATCCCGGAGGTGGGGAAGTCGGGGCCGGGGATGAAATGCATCAACTCGGCCACGGTTGCCCGGGGATTGCGGACCAGGTGGATCGCCGCCGCGATCACCTCGCCCATGTTGTGGGGCGGGATGTTGGTGGCCATGCCCACGGCGATGCCGGCCGACCCGTTGACGAGCAGGTTGGGGAATCGCGCCGGCAGCACCACCGGCTCGACGGTGGAATCGTCGAAGTTGGGCGCCCACTCGACGGTCTCCTTGTCGATGTCGGCGAGCAGGTAGTCGGCGAGCTTCTCGAGGCGCGACTCGGTGTAACGGTAGGCGGCGGCCGGGTCGCCGTCCACCGAGCCGAAGTTGCCCTGGCCGTCGATGAGCGGGTAGCGGAGGTTCCAGGGCTGCGCGAGCCGCACCAGTGCGTCGTAGACCGAGGCGTCGCCGTGCGGGTGGTACTTCTTCAGCACCTCGCCGACCACGCCGGCGCACTTGGAGTAGCGCTTGTTGTGGTGCAGCCCCTCCGAGTGCATGGCGTAGAGGACGCGGCGGTGCACCGGCTTCAGCCCGTCGCGCACGTCGGGGAGCGCGCGGCCGATGATGACCGACATCGAGTAGTCGAGATACGAGCGGCGCATCTCGTCCTCGATGGCGACCTGCAGGCGCGGGGCCTCGGGGGGCGGCGGCGGTGCTGCGGGCGGCGCTGGCGGCGGCGCCTCGGGCGGGACGGGAGGGAGGATTTCTTCGGCCATTTTGGGGTCGCCGTGGGGCGCTCCGCTGGGGCGGACCGGACCTCGATCGGGACCCTTCTATCTAGCCGAATCCTGCTGGAATTTCAATGAGAAAGCCCCACCGGCTGGACGCCAGCGGGGCCTCGTCTTCAGGGGGTTTCCCGGCTACCGGCCGGCGACCTCGAGGCGCGCCGTGGCGCGCCGCACGCGGGCCGCCTCGAGGGGGTGGTTCTCGTCCCCCTCGGCCAGGCTGCGGAGCCGCTCGGTGGCCTCGGCGAAGGCCCGCTTGGCGCGCTCCACGTCGATCTCCTCGCGCTCCTCGGCGCTGTCGGCCAGCACCATCACCTTGTTGTCGGCCACCTGGAGGAACCCCCCGCCGATCGCGTAGTGCACCTCGCGGGCCCCGTCCACGACGGTGAGCCGTCCGGGCTGGAGCTGCGACATGAACGGGGTGTGGTCCTTGCGGATGCCGAAGCCGCCCAGCACGCCGGGCGCGCGCACCTCGTCGGCCTGCAGCGTGGCGACGCGCCGCTCCGGGGTGACGATCTCGAGGGTCAGGTCGGCCATGGCGTTCCCGGGTTGGCGGCTAGGCGCCGGCGGCGAGCTTCTTGGCCTTCTCCACCGCCTGCTCGATGGTGCCCACCATGTAGAAGGCCTGCTCGGGCAGGTCGTCGTACTTGCCCTCGGCGATGCCCTTGAAGCCGCGGATGGTGTCGGAGAGCTTCACGTAGATGCCGGGGTTGCCGGTGAACTGCTCGGCGACGTGGAAGGGCTGGGAGAGGAAGCGCTGGATTTTGCGGGCCCGGGCCACCACCATCTTGTCGTCCTCGGAGAGCTCGTCCATGCCGAGGATGGCGATGATGTCCTGCAGGTCCTTGTAGGTCTGGAGGATCTCCTGGACCTGGCGGGCCACCTCGTAGTGCTCCTGCCCCACGACCAATGGATCGAGGATGCGCGAGGTCGAGTCGAGCGGGTCCACCGCGGGGTAGATGCCGATCTCGGTGAGCTTGCGGCTGAGCACCGTGGTGGCGTCGAGGTGGGCGAAGGCGGTGGCCGGGGCCGGGTCGGTGAGGTCGTCGGCCGGCACGTAGATGGCCTGCACCGAGGTGATGGCGCCCTTGTTGGTGGAGGTGATGCGCTCCTGGAGCTCGCCCATCTCGGTGGAGAGCGTGGGCTGGTAGCCCACCGCCGACGGGATGCGGCCGAGGAGGGCCGAGACCTCGGAGCCCGCCTGGGTGAAGCGGAAGATGTTGTCGATGAAGAGGAGCACGTCGCGCCCCTCGTCGTCGCGGAAGTACTCGGCGATGGCCAGCGCCGACAGGGCCACCCGGGCGCGGGCTCCGGGCGGCTCGTTCATCTGGCCGTAGACCAGCACGCACTGGCTCTTCTGCGGCTCGTCGAGGTTGATGACGCCCGACTCGATCATCTCGTGGTAGAGGTCGTTTCCCTCGCGGGTGCGCTCGCCGACGCCGGCGAACACCGAGAAGCCGCCGCGCTCCTTGGCCACGTTGTTCACGAGCTCCATGAGGAGCACGGTCTTGCCCACGCCGGCGCCGCCGAAGAGGCCGATCTTGCCGCCGCGCAGGTAGGGGGCCAGGAGGTCGATGACCTTGATGCCGGTCTCGAAGGCCTCGATCTTCACGTTGAGGTCGGTGAGGGTCGGGGGGGCCCGGTGGATGGGCTTGAAGCCCTTGGCGCCGATGGGGCCGCGCTCGTCGACCGGCTCGCCGATGACGTTCATGATGCGGCCGAGCACTTCCTTGCCGACCGGCATCATGATGCCGGTTCCGCGGCTCTTCACGTCCATGCCGCGGATGAGACCCTCGGTGGAGTCCATGGCGATGGTGCGGGCGGTGTTCTCGCCCAGGTGCTGCGCCACCTCGAGGACCAGGTTCTCCTTGACGTCGTCGATGCCCGGGTTGGTCACCGTGAGCGCCGTGTAGATGGGCGGCAGCGAGCCGGGCGGGAACTCCACGTCGACGACGGGCCCGATGACCTGGGTGATCTTGCCGCTCTGGGTCTGGATCTCTGACATGTCGGTCTTTCCCTGGGATCTACTTGAGCGACTCGGCGCCACTCACGATCTCGCTCAGTTCCTTGGTGATGTAGGCTTGCCGCGCGCGGTTGTACTGGAGGGAGAGCGCGCCGATCATCTCGTCCGCGTTCCTGGTGGCGGCCTCCATGGCGGTCATGCGCGCGCCGTGCTCGCTGGCAGCCGAGTCGAGCAGCGCCCGGAAGACCTGCACCTCGAGGTGGCGCGGGACGATGTCGGCGAGGAGCTCGGTGCGGCTGGGCTCGTAGAGGAAGTCCACCGAGGCGGTGGCCTCGGCAGGGCCGGTCTCCACCGGCAGGAACTGCTTCAGCCGCACCACCTGGGCGATGGCGTTCTTGAACTCGTTGAAGAGGAGGAAGACGGCGTCGACCTCGCCGGAGAGGAAGCGCGCCGAGAGCTCGCCGGCGATCTCGTGGGCCTTCTCGAAGGAGAGCCTGGCGTGGACGCCGGTGTAGTCCTTTCGCAGGGCCACCTTGCGGGCCTTCAGGCTGTCCCGCCCCTTCTTGCCGATGGTGGAGAGGGTGATCTCCTCGTACTGGTCGGCGTTCTCGGTGAGGAAGCGCTGGGCGCGCCGCACCACGTTGGAGTTGAAGCCGCCCGCCAGGCCGCGGTCGGAGGTGATCACCACCAGCTCGACGCGCTTCACTGGCCGTGAAGCGAGCAGCGGGTGCGCCGCGCTCTCCTCGGCGCCGCCGCGCGAGGCGACCCGGGTGAGCGCCTGCTCGAGGAGCGTCGCGTAGGGCCGGGCCCGGGTGATGGCTTCCTGGGCGCGCCGCAGCTTCGCCGCGGCCACCATCTTCATGGCCTTGGTGATCTGCTGGGTGCTCTTGACGGAGCTGATCCGCCGGCGGATGTCGCGAAGGGAGGGCACGGTTCGCCTCGGGGGCCTTCCTTATTCCTTCTGCTCGGACTGGAAGACGCCCTTGAACTCCTCCAGGGCGGCGTCGAGATCCTTGCGGATCCCGTCGTCGAGGGCCTTCTTCTCGATGAGCTTCTTGCCGACCCCGGGGTGGCGGGCGGCCAGGAACTCGATGAGCTCCTTCATGTAGCGGCCGACCTCCTCGACCGGGACCGATCGGATCCAGTTCTGCCCTGCCCCGTCCTTCTGGGTGGCGGCGTAGATCTGGATGACCTGCTTGTCGACCGCGAGCGGCTGGTACTGCCCCTGCTTCAGCACCTCGACCAGGCGCTCGCCGCGGGCCAGCGTCTCCTGGGTGGACTTGTCGAGGTCGGAGCCGAACTTGGAGAAGGCGGCCAGCTCGCGGTACTGCGCGAGGTCGAGCTTGAGCGTGCCGGCCACCTGCTTCATGGCCTTGATCTGCGCCGATCCGCCCACGCGGGACACCGAGATGCCCACGTTGATGGCCGGACGGACGCCCTGGTAGAAGAGGTCGCTCTCCAGGAAGATCTGACCGTCTGTGATGGAGATGACGTTGGTCGGGATGTACGCCGAGACGTCGCCGGCCTGGGTCTCGATGATGGGCAGCGCGGTGAGCGACCCGCCGCCCTCCTTGTCGGAGAGCTTGGCGGCGCGCTCGAGCAGGCGGCTGTGGAGATAGAAGACGTCGCCCGGGTAGGCCTCGCGGCCGGGCGGGCGTCGCAGGAGGAGCGAGAGCTGCCGGTAGGCCACCGCCTGCTTGGAGAGGTCGTCGTAGACGATGAGCGCGTGGCGCCCCGAGTCGCGGAAGTACTCGGCCATGGTGACGCCGGTGTAGGGCGCCAGGTACTGCATGGGGGCCGGGTCGGAGGCGCTGGCGGAGATGACCGTCGTGTACTCCATGGCGCCGTACTTCTGGAGCGTGTCGACGACGCGGGCCACCGTGGACTGCTTCTGGCCGATGGCCACGTAGAAGCAGTAGAGGTTGTTCCCCTTGTTGTTGATGATGGTGTCGATGGCGACGGCGGTCTTGCCGGTCTGGCGATCGCCCAGGATGAGCTCGCGCTGGCCGCGGCCGATCGGGACGAGCGCGTCGATGGCCTTGAGGCCGGTCTGCATGGGCTCGTGCACGCTCTTGCGCTTCACGATGCCCGGCGCCTTGATCTCCACCTTGCGGGAGTGCTTCGAATCGATGGGGCCGCGGCCGTCGATGGGGATCCCGAGGCCGTCGACCACGCGGCCGAGCAGCGCCTCGCCCACCGGCACCTCGGCGATGCGGCCGGTTCGCTTCACCGAGTCGCCCTCGCGGATCTCCTCGGCGTGTCCCATCACGGCCACGCCGACGTTGTCGTCCTCGAGGTTGAGCACGAGCCCGCGGGCGCCGCTCTGGAACTCGACCAGCTCGCCTGCGGCGACGCCGGAGAGGCCGTAGACGCGGGCCACGCCGTCGGCCTGCGACAGGACGGTGCCGGTCTCCGAGACGTCGACCTTCTTCCCGTAATCCTTGATCTGATCGCGGAGGATGCGACTGATCTCGTCGGCGCGGATGTCCATGTTCTTCGTCTCCAGCTCGTGTTCAGTGCTTCATGGTGCGGCGCAGCTCCTCGAGCTGCGACCGGACGGAACCGTCGTAGACCAGGCTGCCGACCTGGGCGACGACGCCTCCCAGGAGGGCCGGATCCACCGACGACTCCACGATGATCTCGGCCTTCTCGATCTGGGCGAGCTTCTCGGCGATGCGCCTGGCCTCATCGGCCGAGAGCGGCACGGCGCTCGTGACCCGGGCTCGGATGCGGCCGAGTCGGGTATCCGAGAGGTCGCGGAAGTTCTGGAGGATCGCCGGAAGGTAGGCGAGCCGGTCGCGGTCGGCGAGCAACAGGAGGAAGTTCTTCGCCGTCTCCGCGAGGCCCAGCGCCTTGCCCACCTCGGCGATCACGTTCCGCTTCTGCTCCTTCTCGAAGAGGGGGCTCGAGAGCGTCCTGCCCAGCTCGGGGTACGCGGCGAGCGTCCTCGCGAGCGCGTCGAATCCGCTCGACCACCGCTCGACTTGGCCCTGCTCGTCTGCCAAGGAGAACAAAGCCTTGGCGTAGCGGCGGGCGATGGAACTGACGATCATAAGGGGGTCGCTAACTAGCATTGCGGAAGGTCGCCGGTCAAGAGATTGGGGCCGGCGCCGCCCCTGGTCCAGGCGACCCCTGCTGGGGCCATTTGACAGGGGAGGGGAGGTGCTTAGTTTCCGATCGTCGTCGAACCACCATTCCAGGAGGACAAACATGGCGATAATCACGCGATTCGACCCCTTCCGGGACCTGGCCCGCATCCAGGAGGAGATGGGCCGGATGCTCGACGAGCGCGAGGCCAAGCCCGCCGAGTCCATCGGCTGGACGCCGGCCTGCGACGTCTTCGAGGACAACGACGAGGTCGTCATCCGGGCCGCCCTCGCCGGGGTCGACCCGAAGGACGTGGAGATCCGGGTCGAGAACGGGGTGCTCACCCTGAAGGGTGAGCGGAAGGTCGAGAAGGAGGAGCAGAAGGAGAACTACCACCGCGTGGAGATGGCCTACGGCTACTTCACGCGCACCTTCGCGCTCCCCACCTCGGTGGACCCCGAGAAGGTTCACGCACAGTCAAAGCACGGGGTGCTGGCGGTGCACCTGCCCAAGCGCTCCGAGGCCAAGCCCCGCTCCATCCAGGTCAAGGTCCAGTAGCGGAACCGGGCCCGGCGGGACCCGTCACTTCACCGGGACGGGTCCCGTGGCCGACCGGGCGGCCTGCTCCATCTTGCACTGGCCGTTGAAGCTCACGCCCTTCGCGACCATCAGGGCGACCGTCTCCACGTTGCCGGTCATGCGGGCCGGCGGGTGCAGCTCCACCGACACGGTGGCCTTCACGTTGCCGGTCACCGATCCGTGAACGATCAGGGTCCCGCAGGTGATCTCGGCGCTGACCTGCGCGCCCTCGCCGATCACCAGCGTGTCGCTCGTGACGATGGTCCCGGTGAAGCGGCCGTCGATCCGGACGGTCCCCTCGAAGGTGAGCTTGCCGTCGAACTCGGAGCCGCGACCGAGGAGGGCGTTGAGGTCGCTGCCGACGGCGGCGACCGGCATGTCTTCGCGCTTGAGCATGGCCATGGGAGGGAAGGGTTACACCGACTGGCGGCGGCGTTCAACGATCCCTGTCCCGCGGGAGAAGGACACACACCCGGACACGTGCCTCTATAGGGTCGCCCCTGTTGGGGCTATGCGCCAATTTTATCAAGAATCCCATCCAGTTCGGCGAGAGACCCGTAGTCGATCTCCAGCTTCCCGGACTGGGCGTTCTTCTGGACCACCCGGCAACGGGTCCCGAGCCTCCGCTCCAGCCGCGTGACCAGCGCCTTCACGTTGGGCGAGTCGGGCGCCGCGGCCCCCCGGGGCCTGGCCTCACCGGGGTGGAGCATGCGACGGACCAGGGCCTCGGTGGCCCGGACCGACAGCCCCTCGCGGACCACCTGGTGGGCCACCTTGCGGATCGCCTCCGCCTTCTCGAGCGCGAGCAGCGCCCGGGCGTGCCCCATCTCGAGGGCGCCGCCCCGCACCTGGTCGCGCACGTCGGCCGGGAGCTTGAGGAGCCGCATGGCGTTCGCGACCGTGGACCGGTCCTTGCCCACCCGCTCGGCGACCTGCTCCTGGGTGAGGCCATGCTCGCGGGTGAGCGCATCGAAGGCCTCGGCCTCCTCCATCGCGTTCAGGTCGGCGCGCTGGAGGTTCTCGACGAGCGCCAGCTCGAACGACTCGCGGTCGCTGGCCTCGCGGAGCAGGGCCGGGATCTCGCGCAGCCCTGCCCGCTGGGCGGCCCTCCAGCGCCGCTCGCCGGCCACGATGGCGTAGCCCACTCCGGCGCGCCGGACCAGGATGGGCTCGAGGACGCCGTGCTCGCGGATGGAGGTGGCGAGCTCCTCCAGCCCGCGCTCGTCGAAGCTCTTGCGGGGCTGCGCGGCGCTGCGCTGCACCGACTCGATGGGGAGCTGCATGACGCTCCGGCCGGGCGGGGAGGGCGGGGCGGCGTTCTGGAGCAGTGCCGCCATTCCGCGGCCCAGGGCCGGGCGTCGGGTTCCGGGGGTGCTCATGCGTCGCTCCTCTCGCGGCGGGCCTCGCGCCGGGAAACTTCCCGCGCGAAGGCCAGGTAGCTCTGGCAGCCCTTGCTCGCGACGTCGTAGAGCAGGATGGGCTTGCCGTGGGACTGGCTCTCGGAGAGCCGGACGTTGCGGGGGATGACGGTCTCGAAGACCCGCCCGGCGAAGTGCCTCCGGATGTCCTCGGCCACCTGCGAGGCCAGGTTGTTCTGACCGAACATGGTGAGGAGGATCCCGTCCACCTCCAGGGCGGGGTTCAGGGAGCCCTTCACGAGCTCGACAGTGCGCAGGATGTCGGCCAGCCCCTCGAGGGCGAAGTACTCGCACTGCAGGGGGACGATGACGCCGTCGGAGGCGGCCAGCCCGTTGAGGGTGAGAAGGCCGAGGGACGGGGGGCAGTCGATGATGACGTGCTCGTAGTCGCAGGGCGGTGGCGAGCGCCTCGCGGAGCCGCGACTCACGCCGCTCGGAGCCGGCCAGCTCGATCTCGGCACCGACCAGGTGTCGGCTGGCGGGGAGGAGGTCGAGGAAGCGCAGCTCGGTGCGCCGCACCACCTCGGCAACCGGGCGTCCGTCGAGCAGCACGTCGTAGACCGACCCCTCCACCTCGTCGCGGGCCACGCCCAGGGCGGAGCCGGCGTTTCCCTGCGGGTCGAGGTCCACGAGCAGCGTGCGGTGCTCGCCCGCGGCGAGCGACGCGGCGAGGTTCACGGCGGTCGTGGTCTTGCCGACGCCGCCCTTCTGGTTGGCGATGGTGACGGTCCTTCCCATGTCTCCTCTGGGGCTGCCGGGGGTGGGGCCGGGTTCTACCCCGACCCGGGGCGAGAATGCTCCCGGGATCTGACAGGGGGGCGGGGAGAGGCCGCGAATGTTCCACGTGGAACATCCCGGAGGGGAGGGGATCGGTGTTCCACGTGGAACACCGCCTGCGGGGGCCGCGCCTTCACCGCGCGCGCAGGCTCGCCACGGCCCGGGCCGCCCCGGACCGGGGAAGCGTGAAGCGGCGCAGGTTCACGACCTCGAGCCCGGCCTCCACCCCGGCCTGGTGCAACGCCTCCTCGTCCACCTCACGGCCCAGCGTGGCGAGCACCCGCCCGCCCGGGGCCAGGTAGCGCACCGCCAGCGGCAGCCAGCGCGCCGGCTCTGCGAAGGCGCGGCTCACCACCACCTCCGCCCCCGGCAACCCCTCGCGCCCCGGGTTCCCCTCCGCCCGCGCGGCCACCCCGCGGACCCGGAGGTCGAGCTCCGCCGCGACCGCCTTCACGAAGGCCACCTTCTTCGCGACCGTGTCGCAGCAGGTGACCTCGAGAGAGGGGAGGGCGATGGCGAGGGGGATCCCCGGAAGCCCCGCTCCGCTCCCGATGTCGAGCAGCGTGGCCGCGCCCGTCACCTCCGGCACGAGCGCGAGGCTGTCGACGAGGTGCTTCTCCGCGAGCTCGGCGGGGTCGGTGATGGCGGTGAGGTTCACCTTCCGGTTCCAGGCGATCAACCGATCGGCGTACCGCTCGAGCTTGGCCCGCATCGCCGGGTCGAGGTGCACCCCCAGCGCGCGGGCCCCCTCCTCGAGCACCTCGGCGAAAGGGTCGTCCACCGGCTACCCGTGGCGCCGCCCGATGGCGGCGTCCACCTCGAGCGCGTGGCTGGCCAGGAAGGCGACCACCTCCTCGTCGTTGAGCCCGAGGTCGCGCAGCACGCCGTCGTAGACGAACTTGAATCCCTGCCGCTGCTCGTCGCCGGAGAGATCGAACGAGCGACGGAGGACCGCCGCGGCGAAGAGCTTCTCGTCCCGGGTCTTCTCGCGCGCCATGGTCAGCTCCCGGCCTGCGGGGTCTTCGGCTTCGCGCCGGGGATGACGAGCAGCTGGCGGAAGATCCCCTCGCCCTCGCTGCGCGTGGTGACACCGTCCACCTCGAGGAGCGCCAGGTGCACGGCGCGCCGGTCGCGCGCGCTCATGGGCGAGACGGCCAGCGCCTTGCCGGTGCGCAGCGCCACCGCGGCGAGGCGCAGCGCCATGGCGCGCACGGCCGGGTCGCCTCCCTCCGGGAAGCCGCCCACCTCCAGGTTGACCCACTTGCGCCCCTCGGCGCGCGGGTTCACCACCCGGTTCACCAGGTACTGCACCGCCTCGACGAGCGCGCCGGAGAGATCGACGCCGTTCCCCTCGCGGGGGGCGAGCGACACACCGATGGCCTCGGGCGTCTCCCGCACGGTCACGTCGACGGCGGCGCCGAGCCGGACGAACAGCCCGGTGCAGAAGGCGCGCGCCCGCTCCACCTTCTCCGGGGCCTCCCGGGGCGGGGGCACGTCCTCTCGCTCCACGTCGTGCATGGGCCCCTCCCCGGGCGTCACTTCCCCGCGGCGGCTGCCGCGGCCGTGGCGTTGCGGTGCTTGCGCATGATCCACCGCTGCTGCGCGATGGAGAGCAGGTTGTTCACGAAGATGTAGAGCGTCAGGCCCGCCGGCAGCTTCAGCATGATGAAGGTGAAGAAGGCGGGCATGAAGTAGAGCAGCATCTTGGCCTGCGCGTTGTCGGCCGGCTGCGGCGAGATCTTCTGCATGACGAAGCTCGACGCGCCCATGGCCAGCGGCAGGATGTAGAAGGGGTCGTAGGCGGTCAGATCCTTCACCCACAGGAAGGGCTGCCGGTAGAGCTCCACGGAGGTCTGCAGGGTGGCGTAGAGGGCCAGCCACACCGGCATCTGGAGCAAGAGCGGCAGGCACCCGCCCAATGGATTTACCTTGTGCTCCTGGTAGAGCTTCATGACCTCCTGGTTCATCTTCTCCTTGTCGTCCCCGAGCCTGGCCTTGATGGCGTCGACCTTGGGCTGGAGCGTCTTCATCTCCTGCATCGACATCATCGACTTCACTGTAAGTGGATAAAGCAGGGCTTTCACTACGAGTGTAAGAAGGATGATGGCCACGCCCCAGTTGCGGGCGAAGGAGTTGAACTTCTGCATCACCCAGAGCAGGACCCGGGCGAAGAAGGAGAGGTAGTTGGAGACCGGGCCGTAGTCGATGGCGGTCTCGAGGTCGCGGGAGTAGGCGCGCAGCAGGTCCACCTGCTTGGGCCCCACGTAGAGCTGGAAGGTGGCCCGGGCGGCCCGGTCCACCGGGATGCGCAGCCCGGACAGGGTCTCCCCTGCGGTGGTCTGCTTCGCGAAGAAACAGGTTCCTTCCCCCGACTGAGGGATGAGCGCCGAGACGAAGTAGTGCTGGTCGAGCCCCAGCCAGCGCGGCGGACCGGGCAGCACCACGAGGGTATCCTTGCCGTCGAAGCGCTCTGTCTTGTCGCCGGCCCGGCAGACCGGGATGACCGACTCGAAGACCTCGCCGCCCGAGAGGAACCCGGCGGTGGGCGCGTCGGGGGCCTGGAAGGCCGGGTAGAGGATGGCCAGCGACCCCGGCTTCTCCCCGCCTCCCACCGCGAGCTCCAGGTCGATCTGGTAGGGGCGCGCGCCGACCTGGAAGCTTTTGCGCACGTCCACCGCGCCGATCCGCCCCTCGAAGGTGACGCTCCTCGCGTCCTGCGCGACGATGCGCATGGGAGCGCGGACCAGCGGATCGGTGCTGGGATCGGAGCCGCCGCCCAGCTCGGCGGAGGGCAGGACCGCAAGCGGCCAGGGCTGCCCCGCGCGGACGCTGACCAGGTCGATGGGGACGTCGGGCGTCTCGCCCTTGCCCCGCTTCCGGTAGGTCTCTTCCTTCAGGATGAGGCTCTTCAGCGCCCCGCCCCAGGTCGTGAAGGTGGCCCGGAACTCGGGGGTCTCGAGGACGACGGTCTCCTCGGGCGTGGACGGCGCGACCAACACGGCCGGTGGCGGCGCCTCGGGCTTCGCGGCGGCCCCGGCTCCCGCGGCGGCCTGGGGGCCGGTCGGTGCGGCGGAGCCGGACGCGACCCTGGCTGCGTCCGGGCCGGCCTTCTTCGGCATGAAGAACTCGTTCCACGCGAAGAGGATCAGCACCGCGCCGAGCGCGGCGAACATGATGCGCTTGCTTTCGTTCACGACGTACCTGCCTTCTTCTGCGAGATGTCTCTCAAGGAACCGGGTCGAGCCCGCCCGGGTGGAACGGGTGGCAGCGGGCCAGCCGGCGCGCCGCCAGCCAGCTCCCCTTGGCGGCCCCGTGGCGCTCGAGCGCCGTCACCGCGTACGCCGAGCACGACGGGTAGAACCGGCAGGATGGCGGCAGGAGCGGCGACAGCAGCCACTGGTAGGCGCGCACGATGCCGACGAGCGGCAGCGCGGCCGGGCTCGTTCCCTTCGTCACCGCGCCCCCCCGCGCGCCAGGCGATCGCGGGCGGCCACCAGCGCGGCGCGCGCGCCGGCCATCCCGACCTCCTGGGCACCGGATCGCGCGATCACCACCAGGTCCACCGGTGGGAGATCGGCTGCCACGGCCCGGAAGGCCTCCCGCACCTGGCGCTTGATTCGGTTCCGGATCACCGCGTTCGCCACCTTGCCCGACACCGTTATGCCGATCCGGGGGGCGCTCCCCCCCGCCTGGAGGGCGAGGACCACGAGCTTCCCGGCGAACAGGCGCTCACCGCGCTGCTGCACCGCCAGGAACTCGCGACGGCGCAGGATGCGCGCCGCCTTGCCGAAGTGCACGGGATCCCTGGCCTCGGCGCCCTACTTCGACGGCGCCTTGGGCGCCAGCTTCTTGCGCCCCTTGGCGCGGCGCCGCTTGATCACGTTCTGCCCGCCGGCGGACTTCATGCGCTTGCGGAATCCGTGCGTGCGGTTCCGCTTCACCTTCTTGGGCTGGTAGGTCCTCTTCATGGCGCCGGAAACTCCCCGATCGGACGCGCCGTGTCAAGGTAGCCGGGAACCCAACGGACCGCGCGCCCATCTCCGAGGAAATTCCGCCACCTGTCACGTACCTCGAACGAGCACTTGATCCGCGGCCTCGACCTTCGCTACAGAGTGTCTCGTCGCACGTTCGTCACGCAGCCCGCGCAGCTCGAGCTTTCCATACTACCAGTGAACATCGCCCCCGCGGTCCGCGGGGGCCGTGCGACCTTTTTCTCGCCGGGAGGGCCGAGGGGATGGCAACCGTGGGGCATGCAGTCTCGCCAGATGGTTCCCCGACCGACGGAGCGGCACCCGAACACTGGCGCCGCATCGACGAGTACCTGCGCGGCCGCCTGCGCGAGGACCTGTACCGGCGCTGGTTCGCGCCCTTGCGCGTGCTCGGGCTCGACGGCGACCGGTTGCAGGTCGGGGCGCCCGACCCGTTCCACCGCGACTTCGTGGACGACAACTACCGGGACTGGTTCGACGAGTTCGTCCCCGGCCTGGTCGGTGCACCGGTGCGCACCCAGTTCGTCGTGGACTTGGCCCCGCGGACCCAGCGGCCGCCGCCCCCCCCGGAACCGGCAGCCTCCTTTTCCGCCCCGCACGCGCCCGGCGAGACCCGTCCCAACCCCCGCTACCTCTTCGACACCTTCGTGGTCGGCGAGTCGAACCGTTTCGCCGTGGCCGCCGCCCAGGCCGTCGCCAAGACCCCGGGGCGGGCCTGGAACCCGCTCTTCCTGCACGGCGACTCGGGCCTCGGAAAGACCCACCTCCTTCACGCCATCGCCAACGATATCCACTCCAGCACCCCCGGCGCCCGCGTCGCCATCGTCACCTCGGAGCGCTACACCAACGACTTCGTGGACGCCCTCTCCCGCAACACCATGGGCGACTTCCGCCGCAAGTACCGGGAATGCGGCGCCCTGCTCGTGGACGACGTGCAGTTCTTCGCCGGCCGCGACAAGACCGCCGAGGAGTTCTTCCACACCTTCAACGCCCTCTACGAGCAGAACGTCCAGATCGTGCTCTCCAGCGATCGCAGCCCCAAGGAGTTGAAGGGGCTCGAGGAGCGGCTCTGCTCCCGCTTCGAGTGGGGCATGCGGGTCCACATCGACACCCCCGAGTTCGAGACCCGGGCCGCGATTCTCAAGAAGAAGGCGCTGGCCGAGCGGATCGACCTCTCCGACGACGTGGCCTCCCTTCTCGCCACCCACATCAAGTCGAACGTCCGGGAGCTGGAGGGAGCGCTCATGCGGCTCGCCGCCTTCGCCTCGCTCAAGGGGGAGCCCATCTCGGTGCCGCTGGCCCGGGACGTCCTCTCCGACGTCATCCCGCCCCCCGGCTATCGCCCCTCCATCGAGCGCATCCAGGAGGCCGTGGCGGCCCACTACGGCATCACGGTGGCCCGCCTGACCAGCTCGTCGCGAGAGCAGAAGATCGCCCTGCCGCGCCAGGTGGCGATGTTCCTCTGCCGCGAGCTCGCCAAGGAGACGCTCCAGACCATCGCCGAGAAGTTCAACAAGAAGGACCACACCACGGTCATCTCGGCCATCGAGCGGGTCAACGAGCTCTCCCTGACCGATCTGGAGATCCGCCAGGCCGTGGAGACGCTCCGCTCGGGCGTCACTTCGTAGGTGGCGCGAGCGCGTGGAACGGTGGTGGATCTACCCTGGATCGGACGGGGTCCTGGCGTGGACGGATGGCCCTCCCCGATCGCGCCGTTTCCTCCACAGGCGGCCGGCTCGATGATCCAGGGGGTTCTCCAGATCGGTTTCCCGAGTCGTTCCGGCGGCGAGACCCCCTTCTCCACATCGATCGCCTCTCTACGATCGCGACGGATCTGAAAGAAAGATAGGATTCCCATCCCATGGAACTGAAGATCGGCGTCCCGGAACTGACCCGCGCACTGGCCCGCTCGCAGGGCATCGTCGAGAAGAAGAGCACGATGCCCATCCTCTCCCACGTCCTCCTCGAGGCGAAGAAGGGAGGCGAGTTGTCCGTCTCCGCCACCGATCTCGACGTCTCGGTTTCGGGCACCCACGCCGCCGAGGTGCTGAAGGAGGGCGGCATGGCCGTCTCCGCCCGGCACCTCTTCGACATCGTGAAGTCCCTCTCCGGGGAGAAGACCGTCTCCCTGAAGAAGACCGCCAACAACCACCTCGAGGTGAAGGCCGGCCAGGCCGAGTTCCGGCTGGTGGGCCTGCCCGCCGAGGACTTCCCCGCGTTGCCCAGGTTCGACAAGGTCCCCTTCGTGCCGGTCGACCCCGACACGGTGCTCGGCCTCGTCGAGCGCACCGCCTTCGCCGCCTCCAGCGACGAGACCCGCTACAACCTGAACGGCGTCTACTTCGAGCCGGCAGCTGGCGTGATGCGGCTCGTGGCCACCGACGGCCACCGTCTCTCCATGGCCGACGCCGCCATCGATGGGGACTTCAAGCTGAAGAAGGGGGTCATCCTCCCCAGGAAGGGCATCTCCGAGCTCCGGAAGCTGCTCTCCGAGGCCTTGGAGGGCGCCGAGGAGAAGCCCAGGGGCGAGCTGGGATTCGCCGACAACTCGGCGGTCTTCCGGCGCACCGGGGTGGTGCTCGTGATGCGGCTCATCGAGGGCTCCTTCCCCGACTACCGGCAGGTCATCCCCAAGGCTGGCGAGAAGGTGGCCTCCCTGGGCCGTGAGCGTCTCCTGACGACCCTCAGGCGGGTCTCGCTCCTCTCGTCGGAGAAGTCGAACGCGGTGAAGCTCGAGCTCGAGAAGGGGAACCTGCGCATCGCCGCGCAGAACCCCGACCTGGGCGAGGCCCGCGAGGACGTCCCGGTGGAGTACGACGGCGAGCCGCTCAAGATCGGCTTCAACGCCAAGTACCTCATCGACGTCCTCACCGTCCTCCACGACGCCGACGTGCGGCTCGAGCTGGCCGACGACCTCTCCCCTGGCGTGGTCCGGCCCGTGGGCGAGCCCGGCGAGCACTTCACCGCGGTCATCATGCCCATGCGCATCTGAGGTCGTGCGGCTCCTCTCCCTCTCGCTGCGCGACTTCCGGAACGTCCACGAGGCGCGGCTCGAGCCCTCGGCGCGCTCGACCGTCCTCGTCGGACCGAACGGGCAGGGGAAGACCAACCTCCTCGAGGCGCTCTTCCTCCTCTGCACGCTGAAGCCGCTGCGCGCCACCCGTCTCGCCGAGCTCGTCCGCTTCGGAGCCGAGCGGGCGCGCGTCCAGGGGGACTTCGAGGCGCCGGGCGGCGTCCGAACGGTCGCCGTGGAGATCGGGCCGGAGGGGCGCACCGCCTTCCTCGACGGAAAGACGCTCTCCTCCTCCGACCGGCTCGACGCCTTCTTCGAGGGGCGGGCGGCGGTCTGCTTCTCCCCCGACGACCTGCTCCTGGTGAAGGGCGGCCCGGACCAGCGCCGGCGCTTCCTCGACCGTGCGGCCTTCAACCGCTGGCCGGCGGTGCTCACCGAGGCCCGCGAGTACCTGCGCGCGCTGCGGGAGCGGAACGCCGCGCTCCGCCACTCGGCCGCCGACGTGGAGGAGAGCTTCCGGGAGCCGCTGGTGCGGGCCGGGGCCAGGCTCGTGGCCCGCCGGGTGTCCCTCCTCGCCGAGCTCTCCCCGCGGATGGCGGAGGCCTTCGCCCAGATCTCGGGCCCGGAGGCGGCCTCCGCCCAGCTCGCCTACCGCCCCGCGGCGGGGCTCCAGATCGAAGGGGCCAGCGAGGAGCAGATCGCGGAGCGGCTCGCCGGCGCGCTCGCCCACCGGGTCGCCCGTGACCGCGAGAAGGGCTACACCTCGGCCGGCCCCCACATGGACGACCTGCTCCTTTCACTGGGAGGAAAGGGGGCGCGCCCCTACGGCTCCCAGGGGCAGCAGCGGGCGCTCGTGCTCGCGCTCAAGATCGCCGAGATCGAGAACCTCCGGGACAAGCTGGGCCGCCCGCCGCTCCTCCTCCTCGACGACGTCTCCTCCGAGCTCGACCCGGAGAAGAACGGGCACCTGCTGCGCCACCTCGCGGCCCTTCCCGGGCAGGCGGTGCTCACCACCACCGACCGGCGACTCCTCGAACCCGCGGCCGGCGACGGCGCGGTCTTCTACCGGGTCCGCGCCGGGGTCTTCGAGCGAGATTTTCCCCCTGTGATTCCAGGCGCTTGAATCCATCTTTCGGGGTTGCCCGGCCTGCCCCGCTCTGTTATACCCATCCACGCACAAGCCTCCGAAAATCCTCGACAAAACCCCCGCGAGATCCCCCCTGGAAAACACCGATTCCGCACCGAAGCCAGCGTCCGACATCGGGAACGCTGCGGGCTACGGCACCGAGGCCATCAAGGTCCTCGAGGGGCTCGAGGCCGTCCGGAAGCGGCCCAACATGTACATCGGCGACGTGGGGGAGCGCGGGCTCCACCACCTCGTCTTCGAGGTCGTGGACAACTCGGTGGACGAGGCCATGGCCGGGCGCTGCGACCAGATCGACGTGACCATCCACACCGACAACTCGGTGACGGTCCTCGACAACGGTTCGGGCATCCCGATCGGTCCGCACTCCACCGTGATCGGGATGGATACCCTCGACGTGGTGATGACGAAGCTCCACGCCGGCGGAAAGTTCGAGTCGAACGCCTACAAGGTTTCGGGCGGCCTCCATGGCGTGGGCGTCACCTGCGTGAACGCGCTCTCCGAGTGGCTCAAGGTCGAGGTCTACCGCGATGGAAAGGTCTTCGCGCAGCGCTACGAGCGCGGACACCCCACCGGCAAGGTCACCGCCATCGGCGAGACCCACCGCCGCGGCACCCGCGTCACCTTCCGCCCCGACTTCCCGCTCTTCGAGGCCAAGGAGTTCAGCTTCGAGACCCTCTCTGGACGCCTCCGGGAGCTCGCCTTCCTGAACCCCGGTCTCAAGATCACCGTCGAGGACGAGCGCAGCGGCAAGAAGCACGAGTTCCTCTTCAAGGACGGCATCCGCGAGTTCGTCGCCTACCTGAACAAGAGCCGGCAGGTCCTCATCGATCCGCCCATCAAGCTCCACCAGGAGATGACCACCGAGAACGGGGAGGCCTCGGTGGACATCGCCCTCCAGTGGAACGACGGCTACGACGAGAAGGTCTTCGCCTTCGCCAACAACATCCACAACCACGAGGGCGGCACCCACCTGGTCGGCTTCAAGACCGCGCTCACCCGCACCCTCAACGCCTACGGCACAAAGAACAACCTCTTCAAGGAGCTGAAGGAGGAGATGCCGTCGGGCGACGACATGCGTGAGGGTCTCGCCGCCGTCATCTCCATCCGGCTCCCCGGCGCCGCCTTCGAGGGTCAGACCAAGACCCGCCTCTCCAACACCGAGGCCAAGTCGATCGTCGAGACCATGGTCAACGACCGGCTGGGGGCCTGGCTCGAGGAGAACCCGGCCAACGCGAAGCGCATCGTCGCCAAGGTGTCGGAGGCCACCCGGGCCCGCATCGCCGCCCGCAAGGCCCGCGAGACGGTCCGGCGCAAGGGAGCGCTCGACGGGGCCTCGCTGCCCGGCAAGCTCGCCGACTGCCAGTCGAAGGACCCGGCCGAGAGCGAGATCTACCTGGTCGAGGGAGACAGCGCCGGCGGATCGGCCAAGCAGGGGCGCGACCGGCGCACCCAGGCCATCCTGCCGCTGCGCGGAAAGATCCTGAACGTCGAGCGGGCCCGCTTCGACAAGATGCTCTCCTCGGTCGAGATCGCCACCATCATCACGGCGCTCGGCACCGGCATCGGCCCCGAGGAGTTCGACGCAGGGAAGGTCCGCTACCACCGCATCGTCATCATGACCGACGCGGACGTGGACGGCAGCCACATCCGCACGCTGCTCCTCACCTTCTTCTTCCGGCAGATGCCGGCCCTCGTCGAGAAGGGCTACCTCTACATCGCCCAGCCCCCGCTCTACCGGATCCAGAAGGGCAAGAAGGAGAACTACCTCAAGGACGAGGGGGCCCTCGACGAGTACCTGCTCTCCATCGGGACCGAGAAGGCCAGGCTCGTCTCCGGCGACCAGGAGCTCGGCGGAGAGGATCTGAAGAAGCTGGCCGAGGAGGTGCGCACCTTCCGCGCGCTGCTCGCCGTCGCCGACCGCCGCCGCGACGCCCGGATCGTGGATGCAGCCATCCAGCAGGGCGACCTCGACGTCGAGACGCTGCGCGACCACGCCGCGGTGAAGGCGCTGGCCGGGGCCATCTCCCAGAAGGCCCAGAAGCTCTACCCGGACATCGAGATCCGCGACGCCAAGATCGAGCGGGACGAGGAGCACGGGCGCGACAAGCTGGTCTTCCACACCACCGTGGCCGGGGCGCCGCGCGAGACCCGGCTCGACTTCGACTACCTCTCCACCGCGGAGTGGACCGACCTCGCCGCCAACTACGGGGCGCTGGCCGAGATCGGCCCGGGCCCGTTCACCCTCCAGGCGGGTGACGGCGCCGAGGAGGTCCCCGACGTCTTCGCGGCGGTGGGGGCGCTCAAGAAGGCGGCCGCCCAGGGGCAGACCATCCAGCGTTACAAGGGTCTCGGCGAGATGAACCCCGAGCAGCTCTGGGAGACCACCATGGACCCGGCCCGGCGCACCATGCTCCAGGTCCGGGTGGACGACATGGTCGAGGCCAACGACGTCTTCAGCGTGCTCATGGGCGACGCGGTCGAGCCGCGCCGCGAGTTCATCGAGAAGCACGCGCTCGACGTCCAGAACCTCGACATCTGAAGGGCGCCCGGTTCCGGGCGCGGAGGGCGCGGCGATGGACTGGTTCTTCCGGCAGCCGATCCCGGGGCTCTTCTTCGAGATCGTCGTCGCCTTCGTGGGGCTCGTGGTATTCGTCACCATCGCGCTCGACCATCCGTTCCAGGGGTCCGTCACCCCCGCACCGGATGGGTTCAACCTCATCGCCGACCGCCCCTCTGGCGGGCTGTCGCGGACAGGAGACTGACCGATGCCTCGCGCCGCATTCGTCGCCATCGGCACCTACGTCCCCGACCGCGTCGTCACCAACGCGGAGCTGACCAAGTACATGGACACCACCGAGGAGTGGATCGTCCAGCGCACCGGCATCCAGGAGCGCCACTGGGTCGAGCCCGGAATGGGCAGCGCCGAGATGGCCCACCGGGCCACGCGCCGGGCCCTCGACCAGGCGGGATGGAAGCCCGAGGACATCGAGGCCATCATCTTCGCGAGCCTGTCGCCCGACCACATGTTCCCGGGCGACGGCTGCTTCCTGAACGCCAAGCTGGGGATCCCCGGCGTCCCGGCCCTCGACGTGCGCAACCAGTGCTCGGGATTCCTCTACGGCCTCTCGGTGGCCGACGCCTGGATCCGCACCGGGACCTACAAGAGGATCCTGCTGGTCGGGTCGGAGACCCACTCCACCGGCCTCGACGTCTCCACGGCAGGGCGCGACGTGACCGTGATCTTCGGGGACGGCGCCGCCGCGGCGCTCCTCGAGGCCACCGACGACCCGGGGAGGGGCGTGCTCGCCATCGAGCTGCACGCCGACGGACGCTTCGCCACCGACCTCTGGACCGACCAGCCGGGCTCGATCCACAGCCCGCGCAACACCCACGCCATGATCGACGACGGCAGCGGGTACCCCAAGATGGAGGGGCAGAAGGTCTTCAAGCACGCCATCGTCCGCATGCCCGAGGTGGTGCGCAGCCTGCTCGGCAAGACCGGCCTCACCACCGCGGACATCAAGGTCCTCGTGCCGCACCAGGCCAACCTGCGCATCGCCGAGACGGTGCAGAAGTCGCTCGGGCTGCGCGACGACCAGGTCTTCAACAACATCCAGAAGTACGGCAACACCACGGCGGCGAGCATCCCGCTGGCGCTCGCCGAGGCCATCCCGGAGCGCGGCGTGAAGCGCGGCGAGCTCGTCGCCCTGGCGGCCTTCGGAGCAGGTTTCACCTGGGGTGCAGCTCTCGCGAGGTGGTGATGCCCCGCAAGGAACTTGAGGCGTCGTCCAATGGCAGGACTGCGGACTTTGGATCCGCGTATGAAGGTTCGAATCCTTCCGCCTCAACCTCGGCCCCGGAACCGGGCCGGCACGCGGGCCGCGCCGCCAACCACCGCGCCGAGGTGAAGGCGCTGCCCCTGCCCGGGCGCTTCCTGCTCGCGCCCATCGGGCCGCTGCCGCGCGGGACGATCGCCTCGATCTCGGCCGCGCTGCAGGAGATCTTCGGGCCCCCGGCCGAGCCCATTCCGCCCCAGGTGAAGCCGGAGTTCGCCTTCAACAAGGACCGGCGCCAGTACCACTCCACCGCCGTGCTGCGCCGGCTGGAGGCCTTGCGCCCCCAGGGGAGCGACGCGCCGGTGCTGGGGGTGGTGGACGTGGATCTCTTCGTGCCCGACCAGCCCTTCGTCTTCGGCGAGTCCGACCGGGACTCCCGCAGCGCGCTGGTGAGCGTCTTCCGGCTCAAGGGGGGGAGGGCCAGCCGGTGTCGCCGGAGCGGCTCGCCCACCGCGCCCGGGTCGAGGCGGCCCACGCCACCGGGCACCTGCTCGGCCTCTCCCACTGCGGCGACTTCCGCTGCGTCATGTTCCTCGCGCACACCCCGGCGGACTCCGACCGGAAGGGCGACGGGCTGTGCGCCGCCTGCCGCTCCGCCGTGGGACGCCCGTGACGCCGGCCGGGTTCGCGACGTCCGCGTGAACTCCCTCTGCCAGCGCGCCCGCTCGAGCTGCGGCGCCTGCTGCGGCCTCTACAACCGCGAGGACCATGGGGAGGAGGCGGTCCGGGAGCGGCTCGACGCCCGTACCGACGCGCTCGCCGGCGTTCCCCGCACCCCGGATGGCTTCCGCGCGGCGTCGGCGCGCATCGCCGCCTCCGAGCCCCAGGCGCTCTTCCCGTCGGTGCGGGTATGCCCGCTGCTCGGCTGGCTCGACCCGGAGCGGACCCGGGTGGGCTGCCTGGCCCACCCGCTCGTGACCGGCGGCGCCGACCTGCGCGACCAGGGGGTCTACGACGCCTCCATCTGCGAGACCTTCCTCTGCCCGAGCCACTCCTGGCTCGCCGAGGAGGAGGCGGAGATCGTGGACGACACCTGCGCCGACGCGCACCTCTACGGGCTCGTGGCCACCGACGTGCCCTTCGTGCGGGCGGTGCTCGACGCGGTGGGGCGGCTCGCCGGTGCGCGCATCGAGCGGCGCCACCTGGATCGGGCGCCGGTGCGCGACGCCCTGCGCCGGCTCTTCGCGCTCAAGGAGGAGCTCGAGCCCGGCTCGGAGGGGCTCTTCGGGGCCTTCCGGCCCGGCGCGGACGGGGAGCCGGTGCCGCGCAGCATCGACTACGCGGGGGTAGAGCGCGAGGTCTCCCCGTGGGACGCGATCTTGGTCTGCGTGGGAGCGGATCCGAGGTCGGGCAACGATCTCGACCGGCTGGAGAGGGAGGTGCGGGGGAGGCTCGAGGAGTGCGCGCGGGCGCTAAGCCGGGGGAGCTGAGGTTTCGACGAGGACGGGCGTCTTCGTGTTCCCGCTCCTGCGGCAGCTGAAGCTGCCGCTACAAGCCAGCGGCAACGATCTCCGCGATGTCCACCACCTTCATGGTCTCTTCCTTCCCCAGCTCGGCCACGCCGTCCTTCAGCATGGTGAGGCAGAACGGGCAGCCCACCGCCACCACGCCGCCCTTGTCGCCCAGGACGCGCGCGGCCTCCTCGACCCGGTTCTGGTTGATGCGGGTGCCGAGCTTCTCCTCGAGCCACATGCGCCCGCCGCCCGCGCCGCAGCAGAAGCCCTGCTCGCGGTTGCGCTCCATCTCGATCACGCGCAGTCCGGGCACCGCGGCCAGGGCCGCGCGGGGCTCGTCGGTCACGCCGTTCCAGCGCGCCAGGTAGCACGGGTCGTGGAAGGTGACGAGCTGCCCCTCGTAGGCGCTGGCGGCCCCGGGGGTGAGCTTTCCCTCGGAGACGAGGCGCGCGATGAGCTCCGCGTGGTGCACCACCTCGAACGCACCGCCGAACTGGGGGAACTCGTTCTTGATGGTGTTCAGGCAGTGGGGGCACTGGGCGATGACCTTCTTCACCCCGTAGCCCTTCATGAGCTCGACGTTGGCGGTGGCCTGCATCTGGAAGAGGTACTCGTTGCCCAGCCGGCGCGCGGTCTCGCCGTTGCACGTCTCCTCCTCGCCCAGGATGGCGAACTTCACCCCGGCGGCCCGCAGGATCTTCACGATGGCGCGGGAGACCTTCTTCTGCCGGTCGTCGAAGGCGCCGGCGCAGCCCACGAAGAAGAGCCACTCGAAGTCGCCCTCGCTGGCGCGCGGCACGGCCAGGTCGTCGCACCACTCGGCGCGCCGGTTGGAGCCGATGCCCCAGGGGTTTCCCTGGGTCTCGATGTTCTTGAAGACGCGGGCGGCCTCGTCCGGGAAGGCCGACTCGACGAGCACCTGGTGGCGCCGCAGGTCCACGATGCGGGGGACCTGCTCGATGAGCACCGGGCAGGCGGTCTCGCACCAGCCGCAGGTGGTGCAGGCCCAGACGGTGGCCTCGGCCAGCACGTTCCCCACCACCGCAGGCAGCTTCTCGGCGGCGGCGTCGCGGGCCGCAGCGTCGGGGGCGCGGGCGAAGGCGAGGAGCGCGGGGGCCTGGTCCTGGATGTGGTGGCGCAGCGTCCGGTTCACCTCCTTGTGGCTCAGGGGTTTCCCGGTGACGTAGGTCGGGCAATGGGTCTGGCAGCGTCCGCACTCGGTGCAGGAGTAGGTGTCGAGGGCCTCCTTCCAGGAGAGGTCCTTCACGGCGCGTGCACCGTAGTCGGGGGTCTCCGATTCCAGGTCGAGCTTGCGCAGCGATCCGCGCGGGGGCAACCGCTGCACGTAGACGTCGGGCAGCGCGGTGATGACGTGGAAGTGCTTCCCGAAGGGCAGGAAGTTCAGGAAGACGAGAACGATGACGAGGTGGAGCCAGAACGAGGCCGCCCCGATTCCAGCGGTGACGCCGGGATCGAGGCCGGCGAGGAGCGCCGCGCCGAGCGACCCGGCCGGCGCGCTCCAGGCGAGGTGCGAGTCCAGGCCGGCTGCGAGCCGCTCCGCCCCCTCGAAGAGGATGTCGGTCACCATCAGGCCGGCGATGAAGCCGAGGATGAGGACGCCCTCCCAGCTTCGGGTGACCCGGTCGGGCTTCGTGACGACGCGCCGCCAGATGAAGGCCAGCGCCGCGAAGAGGGCGAGGAGGACCGCCACGTCCTTCAAGAAGGCGTAGGCGTCGCCGACGGGCGTTCCCGGCCCGAGGAGCGGGAGGTGGAAGTGGGGCGAGAAGCCCACGCCGAAGAGGGTGACCGTCCGGGCCCCCAGGACGAGGAAGGCCGCGAAGATGAGGATGTGCAGGAACCCGGGCCAGGTCTCGCCCCGGTCGGTCAGCCGCGACTGGCCGAAGCCGAAGCGGAGCAGCCCGCGGATGCGTTCCCCGGGCCGGTCGAGCCGTTCGTCCTTCCGGAAGGCCCGCAGCGGGGCCAGCCGGCGAACCATCGTGAAGGCGAAGAATCCGCCGGCCGACAGGAGCAGCAGCGCGGTGAACCAGGGGCTCATGGGGCGGAGAGTGTACCCCCTGATTCTGGAATCAGTCCACTTGCTTCGCCGGGTCCTTCTCCGGGCGGCCCCGGGCCTTCGAGGGCTGCTCTTCCTTCTTCTTCTGGTCGTCCTTCTTCTTCTGGTCGTCCTTCTTCGGGGGCGGCGCCCTGGAAGGTGGGTTCGCCGCCGCCGGCGGTGCGGGAGGGGGGCGCGAGGTGGAGGGCGCCGGCTGGGTAGGCCGTGGCGACCGCTGGGCGGGAGCCGTCGACGGCGTCGCCGCAGGAGCCGGCTTCGGAGGCGGGGGGCGCTGCGCGGGGGGCGGCGGAACGGTCGGGGGAGCGCTGGGCGGCGAGGCCGGGGACTGCTGCTTTCCCCCCCCTGGTCGTGGGGGCGATCCGGCCCACGGTCGTGGCCGGAACCCTGCCCCTTTTCCGGGGAGCCGTCATCGTAGGGCCGGGGAGGAGGAACGGGCTTGCGCGCCGACGGGGGAGGCGGACGGTACTGGCCCGGAGGGGGAGGACGGACCGCGGCGGGTGGCGGTGGGCGGGGCGGCGCGTAGTTCCACCAGCCCGGAGGCGGCGGGCGCGACGGGGCCCACGGGCCGCCGTAGTTCCAGCCCGATCCACGCCAGGTGAACCCGGCGCCGTAGGGAGGGTAGAAGTCGTGCCGGTGCGGGCCGCCCACGGGGCACCAGCCGCCTCCGGGCATGGGGTGGCCATCGAAGTAGGTGAACATCACCGGGCCGCGCCAGAAGAGGAAGCCGTCGTCGTAGGCGAACCAGTCGGGCCGGTCGGGGAAGTAGTCATGGGCGTGGGGGCCGTCGTACCAGCACCAGCCGCCGGCGCTGCCGGGCGGGATGGCGTGTTGCCCGCCGTACCAGACCTCGACCACCTGGGGCGGCGGCGGGGCGGGGACCACCGTCCCGGCGGTGATCACGCAGCCGGTGATGGAGAGCAGGAGCATCGTGAGCGCGATTCGTCGCATGGTTCACCCCTGGTAGACGTACCCTGGGACGGCCGGGGCCGCCCGGAAATTCAGACCCGCGCGCGGGGGGCGCCTGGCCCCGACTGCCGCGAGCGGGCCAGCTCGACGGCGTGCTCCACGTACATCCGGGCGATGTCCTTCTTGGTGGCCCGCTCCAGCCCCTCGAACCCGGGCGAGCTGTTCACCTCCATGATCTTCGGGCCGGTGCGCGACTCGAGCATGTCCACGCCGGCCACCTCGAGCCCGATGACCCGCGCCGCCTTCACCGCCGCCTCGGCGTACTCGCGGGGCAGCACCACCGCGCGGGCCTTGCCCCCGCGGTGGATGTTGGAGCGGAACTCGCCGGTGCGCGCCTGCCGCCGCATCGCCGCCACCACCCGGTCGCCGATGACCAGCGCCCGCAGGTCGCGCCCCTTCGACTCGGCCACGAACTCCTGGAGCAGGATCTCCTGTCCCAGGTCCCAGAAGGTGTCGAGCATCCCCTGCACCTCGTCCATGGTGGAGGCGATCATGACGCCCACCCCCTGCGTGCCCTGGATGAGCTTGATGATGCAGGGGAGCCCCCCCACGTGCTCGACCACCTGCGCCACCTCGTCGCGGTACCGGCACATGGCTGTGCGCGGGATGTCCAGGCCGAAGCGGGAGAGCAACTGCAGCGCGCGCAGCTTGTCGCGCGAGCGGGCGATGGGGATGGCGTCGTTCAGCACCGGCACGCCCATCATGTCGAGCTGGTTCACCACCGCGAGGCCGTAGGCGGTGATCGAGGCGCCGATGCGCGGGATGACCACGTCGAGGTGCCCCACCTCCTCGCCCCGGTAGAAGATGGCCGGGCGCTCCCGGGCCAGCACCATGTTGCAGTGGAGGGTGTCGAGGACGCGGGCGCGGTGGCCCAGCGCGCGGATGGCCTCGACGAGCCTCCGGGTCGAGTGGAGCCGGGGGTTCCGGGAGAGGATGGCCACGGTGAGGCGGCCGCCCGGAGGGGCAGGGGCGCGGGGGCGCCGGGTCGCCTTCGCGGCGCGCCGAGATCCGTTCCTGGCCATGGTCGCGCCGAGCCTACGACGCGATCCCGAGGGGTCGCAAGCCGGCGCGGATCGGTTCGTTGATCGGGGCTGGCCGCGCTGGTAGAACCCTCGATCCCCCCCGACAGGCGAAGAGAGAAGAGAGCGGACGTGGAATACAAGGACACCGTCAACCTCCCGAAGACCGACTTCCCGATGAAGGCCAACCTGCCCCAGCGGGAGCCCGAGATCCTGAAGGAGTGGGAGGCCGCCAGGACCTTCGAGAGCCTGGTGGCGGGGAACGTGGCCAGGGGCGGCAAGCTCTTCGTCCTCCACGACGGGCCGCCCTACGCCAACGGCCACATCCACATCGGCCACGCCCTCAACAAGATCCTGAAGGACGTCATCGTCAAGTACCGGAACATGGCCGGCGAGGTGGCCGACTACCGGCCGGGGTGGGACTGCCACGGCCTGCCTATCGAGCGGAAGGTGGACGAGGAACTCGGCTCGAAGAAGCGCGAGATGGACCGGCCGGCGGTGATCGCGGCGGCTCGCGCCTACGCCGGGAAGTGGATCGACAGGCAGCGCGAGGAGTTCAAGCGGCTCGGCATCTTCGGCCGCTGGGAGGAGCCCTACGCCACGATGGACCGCCGCTACGAGGCCGACACGGTCCGTGCGCTGGCCCTGGTCGCCGAGAAGGGGTACCTCTCCCGCGGCAAGAAGCCGGTCTACTGGTGCACCACCGACCGGACGGCGCTCGCCGAGGCCGAGGTCGAGTACGAGGAGCACACCTCGCCGTCCATCCACGTGGCCTTCGAGGTGGTGGGCGACCTGCCCGCGCCGGTGCCGGCGGGGCGCGCGGCGAGCCTGGTCATCTGGACGACCACCCCCTGGACGCTGCCCGCCAACCTGGCGGTGGCCGCCCACCCCGACTTCGTCTACGTCGCCTACGACCTCCGCGGGAAGGTGGTCGTGGTCGCCAAGGACCTGCTGGCCAGCTTCCTGGCCGCGGTGGCGCCCGACGAGCTCGTGGACGGGGCCGCCCCGCCCGCCCACTCGCCGCAGGCCCATGAGGCGGCCACCGGCGGCGCCGGCGTCCCGGGACTGGCGCTGCGGGACCCCACCCGCATCCTCGCCCACCTGGAGGGCAAGCAGCTCGAGGGGGTGAGGTACCGACACCCGTTCATGGGGCGCGAGTCCCCGGTGGTGCTCGGCGAGCACGTCACGCTCGAGGCCGGCACCGGGCTCGTGCACACCGCTCCCGGCCACGGCCAGGAGGACTACGAGACCGGCGTGAAGTACGGGCTCGAGATCCTGAACCCGGTGGACGGGGCCGGGCGCTTCACCGAGGCGGCGGGAAAGTACGCCGGCAAGGAGATCTTCGCCGCCAACGCCGAGATCGTGGCCGACCTGCACGCCTCCGGCCACCTGCTCTCCGACCCCAAGGCCTCGCTGCGCCACAGCTATCCGCACTGCTGGCGCTGCCACCGGCCGGTGGTCTTCCGGGCCACCGATCAGTGGTTCCTCTCGCTGGGGCACGACGGCCTGCGCGGCCGGACGCTGGCCGAGATCGACCGGGTCCAGTGGATCCCGCGCTGGGGCCGGGACCGCATCTACAACATGATCGAGCACCGGCCCGACTGGTGCCTCTCGCGCCAGCGCACCTGGGGTGTGCCCATCACGGTCTTCTACTGCGAGGGGTGCAACGAGCCGCTGGTCTCCCCGGCGCTCATGCGGCGCGTGGCCGACGAGTTCGAGAAGGAGGGCGTCGAGGCCTGGTACCGGCACGAGCCCGCCTACTTCACGCAGGGTGAGAAGTGCGGTTCCTGCGGCGGCGCCGACTTCCGGCGCGAGCAGGACATCCTCGACGTCTGGTGGGACTCGGGCGTCTCCTGGGCGGCGGTGGCCGAGCACGGGCGGAACAGTGAGTTCCCCGTGAGCCTCTACCTGGAAGGCTCCGACCAGCACCGCGGCTGGTTCCACTCCTCGCTCCTCACCTCCATGGCCATCCGCGGCATCGCCCCCTACAGGGCGGTGCTCACCCACGGCTTCGTCCTCGACGGCCAGGGGCGGGCCATGTCGAAGAGCGTGGGCAACGTGGTGGCGCCCGAGGAGATCATCAAGAAGTACGGCGCCGACGTCCTGCGCCTCTGGGTGGCCGCCTCCGACTACCGCGACGACGTGCGGGTCTCCGGCCAGATCCTCGACGGCCTGGCCGAGGGCTACCGTAAGATCCGCAACACCGTGCGCTGGGCGCTCGGGAACCTGGCCGGCTTCGACCCGGAGCGGGACGCGGTCCCGGTGGCCGAGATGGAGCCCTTCGACCGCTGGGCCTACGCCCGGATGGTCGAGTGGCAGGACACGGTGGCGAAAGCCTACGCCGACTACGAGTTCCACGTGGCCTACCACGCCACCATGGAGTTCGTCTCGGTGACCCTCTCCTCGGTCTACTTCGACGTGGTGAAGGACCGGCTCTACACGTCGCGCGCCGGCGGCAAGCCGCGCCGCAGCGCCCAGACGCTGCTCCACATGGTCGCGCAGGACCTGCTCCGCATGCTGGCCCCGGTGCTCTCCTTCACGGCCCACGAGGCCTGGAAGTTCCTTCCGGGCCGCCCGCCCGGGTCGGTGTTCGAGGCCGGCCTGCCTGCCCGCCCGCCCCCGGCCGATGGCGCCGCGCTCACCGAGCGCTACGCGAAGCTGCTCACGGTCCGGGCCGAGGCCATGAAGGCGCTCGAGCTGGCCCGCAGGGACAAGCTCATCGGCTCCGGCCTGGAGGCGCAGGTCACCATCGCGGCCGAGGGCGACACGCTTTCGCTCCTGCGCGAGGCGGCCGCCGAGCTGCCCACCCTCCTCATCGTCTCCAAGGTGCTCCTCGCCCCCGGTTCGCTCTCCGTGAAGGTGGAGCGGGCCCCCGGCGAGAAGTGCGACCGCTGCTGGGTCTTCGCCGAGGACCGGGGGGTCGTCCCGGCCCACCCCACGCTGTGCGGGAAGTGCGCGGCGGCGCTGGCATGAAGGGCGGGATCTCCAAGTGGACCCTGCTCGCCGCCATCGTCGCGGTGATGGTGGTCTCCGACCAGTGGTCCAAGTTCCTGGCGGTGGACCGGCTCACCTGGGCCTTCCAGCGGGCCGGGGCCGTCGGAGCCGCCGCCAAGGTGGAGGCCTTCCTCTCGGTGAAGCACCTCGAGTCGCTGGCCCGCCCGCCCCATGTGGTCTGGGATCCCATGTGGCGGATGACCTACGCCGAGAATCCCGGCGCGGCCTGGGGCATGCTGCGCGACCTCCCCGCCGGTTTCCGCCACGGCTTCTTCGTGGTCATGACGCTCGGGGCGCTCGGCTTCATCCTCTGGTACTACCGCAAGCTCGGACGCGACGAGCGCTTCATGCAGGTGGCGCTCTCCTTCGTCTTCTCCGGCGCGGTGGGGAACCTCCTCGACCGCCTGGCGCGCGGCTACGTCATCGACTTCGTGCAGTGGCACTGGTGGCGCAACCCCCAGCTCTACTGGCCCATCTTCAACCTGGCCGACTCGCTCATCGTGGTCGGGGTCGCCATGATCCTGCTCCACCCCGCAGGGAAGAAGGGCGAAGCCAAGGGGGTTCACCCGTAGATGCTCCCCGTCCTCCTCCGCATCGTTCTCGAGCCGGCCTGGGCCTGGGTGCTCGCCGTGGGCGTGGCGCTCGCCGTCGTCGCGGGCCGGGCCGTCTCCTTCCGGAAAGGCGCCGCGAAGGACGGCAAGAAGCCCTCCTGGGGCGAGGCCATCTGGTCCGACAAGGCCGTGGTGGGCGCGATCCTCGTGGCGTTCCTGGCGGCCTGGCGCTCCGGCGTCCTCGACGAGACCATCCGGCTCCCGCTCCACACCTACGGCGTCATGCTGGCGCTGGCCTTCGTGGCATCCATCTGGCTGGCCCAGAAGGAGGCGGAGCGGCAGGGGCAGGATCCGGTGCTGGTGGGCGACCTCTCCTTCTGGATCCTGGTCTCCTCGCTCGTGGGAGCGCGGGTGATGTTCATCCTCGTGAACCTGGGCGACTACTTCGGGGCCAACGCCTTCGTGACCACCCGCTTCGGCCGCATCCCGCGCTTCTTCGCGCTCTGGGAGGGCGGGATGGTCTTCTACGGCGGGTTCATCGCGGCGGCGCTGGCCGCGGCCGTGTACCTGCGCGTGAAGAAGATGACCTTCCTGCCCTGGGCCGACACGCTCATCCCATCGGTGGCCTTCGGCCAGTTCATGGGGCGCATCGGGTGCTTCTCGGCCGGCTGCTGCTGGGGCCGGAGCTGCGATCCGGCGCTGCCCTGGGCGGCCCGGTTCCCGCCGGAGTCGCTGGCCTTCCAGTCGATGGCCGCGCGGGCCAACGCGTCGCGCTTCATCGACCCCGACCACCTGCACACCATCCCCATCCACCCGGTGCAGCTCTACGAGGCGCTGGGCGAGCTGCTGCTCTTCGCCTTCCTGGCCCTCTGGCTGCGCCCCCGCAAGCGGTTCAACGGGCAGGTGATGGCGGCCTGGCTCATGCTCTACGCCGTGCTGCGCACCGTCACCGAGACCTTCCGCGGCGACGTCGAGCGCGGCATGGCCCTCGGGCTCGGAACGGGCCAGTGGACGTCCATCGTCATCTTCGCCACCGGCCTCGCCATCTGGGTGGTGGGGAGCCGGGCCACCCGGAGGGCCGTGGCCGCCCTGCCCGGGTAGCGCCTGGCCCGGGAGTTGTGCGATGCGCCCCAGGGGGTAGACTCCCCGGGTGGCGCTGCCCCCCAAGAAGCCCGGTGGTCCTCGCGTCGGCGGCGCCGCGGCGACGGTCCCGCCCGAGTGGGAGACCGGCAAGGAGCGGCTCGCCAACGACCAGCTCTCCGACCTGGCCGGGGCCCTCGAGGAGGAGCTCGAGGAGGTGAAGGTGAAGTACGAGATGTACTTCATCGGGGCCGAGCGCATGGAGCCGTCCCGGCGGCGCGACGACCTGAAGCGCAACATCGCCCGGCTCAAGAACGCCTTCACCCGCAACGCCGGGATCCGCTTCCGCATCCAGGCCCTCCACGCGCGGTACCTGTCCTACGAGCGGCTCTGGCTGCGCTCGACGCGCGAGAAG
>CAWHDZ010000007.1:0-272033 GCA_963828255.1 uncultured delta proteobacterium
CGCACGGCCCGTCCGGGAGGCTTTGGCCCCCAGCGATCCGGCGAGGTGGGGCCGAAGACGGCCAGCACCGGGGTCTCGACCGCCCCGGCCAGGTGGACCGGCCCGGAGTCGCAGGAGACGAGCAGGTCCACCGCGGCGAGCCCGGCAGCCAGCCCCTCCACCGGCAGGCGGGTGAGGTCGCCGGCAACCGGGGCGTGCAGCGCGGCGCGGAAGCGGGCCAGCGCCTCGGCGTCGCCCGGCCCACCGGCCAGGATGACGCTCGCCCCCGCGGCCGACAGCGCTTCGGCGACCTCGGCGAAGCGCTCGGCGGGCCAGAGCTTGGTGGCGCGGCTCGCCCCGGGCGCGAAGGCCACCCGGGGACGGGGGGCCGAGGCGAGCGCCGCGGCGGCGGCGTCGCGGGCCGTGCCCGAGAGCGCCACCTGGGTCGGTCCGGCCCGGTCGATTCCCAGCGGCCGCAGCACCTCGGCGTAGATCTCGGTGGCGTGCGGCCCGTGCACCGGCGGGTCCACGCCGAGGAGCGCCAGCGCGGCCTGGCGGGGCGTCCGGCGCCGGAAGACCAGCTGCCTTCGCCCCGCGGCCCGGGCCACCACCGCGCTCTTCACCTTGTTCTGGAGGTCGATGGCGAGGTCGAAGCGCCCCCGCAGCGTGACCGCGAGGTCCACGGCCTCGCGGATTCCGCCACGGCCGATCCGGTGGACCCGCTCCACGTCCGGGAGCCCCTCGAGGAGGGGAGCGTAGGCCGGCGAGGTCACCCATTCGATGCGGGCCCCGGGAAAGCGCGCCCGCAGGGGCTCGAGCACCGAGGTGGCCAGGACCACGTCGCCGAGCGCGCTGTAGCGGATGACCAGGACGGAACGCAACGGTGGGGATGATAGGCTGTGGCTATCATGAGGTCCAGCCACCATCCCTTCACCTTGCGGCAGCTCCAGTACGCCGCGGCCGTCGCCGACCTGCGCTCCTTCCGGCGCGCCGCCGAGCGCTGCCACGTGTCGCAGCCCTCCCTCTCGGCCCAGGTGATCCAGCTCGAGGAGCAGCTGGGGGTGCGGCTCTTCGAGCGCGCCTCGCGGAAGGTCATCATCACGGCCGCCGGCGAGGCGGTGCTCACCCGGCTGCGGCGGCTCCTGCTCGAGGCCGACGACCTGGCCGACAGCGTCCGGCAACTGGGCGACCCGCTGGCGGGCACGCTGCGGCTCGGCGTCATCCCCACCGTCTCGCCCTACCTGCTCCCCGAGATCGTCCCGGAGCTCCGGGCGCGCCACCCGGCGCTCTCGGCGGTCTGGGTCGAGGACAAGACCGAGAACCTGATCGAGGCGCTGCGGGAGGGGCGGATCGACGGCGCGCTGCTCGCGCTCGAGGCGCCGCTCGGGGAGGTGGAGAAGGAGGTCGTGTGCGAGGACCCTTTCGTGCTCGCGGCCCCGCCCAGCCACCCGCTCGTCCAGTCGAGCTCCCCGGCGACGCCCAGGAGCTCCGCGGCGCCGGCTTCCTGCTGCTCGACGACGGACACTGCTTCCGCGATCAGGCGCTCGCCTACTGCGCGTCGGCGCGGGGGCGGGAGCTCGACTTCCGCGCCACCAGCCTGGCCACGCTGGCCCAGATGGTGGCCGGGGGCGCGGGGATCACGCTGCTCCCGCGCCTCTCCCTGCCGGTGGAGAACCGGCGCTCCGAGCTCGCCGTGCGGAGGATCGCGAGCCCGTCTCCCCGCCGGACCCTGGCGCTGGTCTGGCGGCCGCGCTCCCCCCTCGGTCCGGCCCTGCGGCGCCTGGCCACTACCATCCGTGAAGCCTGCGCGGGCGCCGAGCCGAGGCTGGAGGCGGCCGTCGGGGGGAAGGCCCCGGTGCGCTCCCGGGGCGGGGCCGGAAGGAAGGGCGCGCCGTGATCCTGGCCTGGCTGCCAACCTCGACATGCGCTCCGGACGGCCAGAAGCTCGACACGGGGCCCGTTCCGACCGAGCATCCCACATGTGAGGTGGATGTAAGCGCATGTGGGGAAGGGCGGAGGCGGCCGTGGAGACTCGGGAAAGCGGAGAGCGTGGTGACGTGGAGGTGGCGCTCGACCTGGTCTTCGGCGCCAACCGTCCCACCAGCGCGAGCGGGGAGGGGTTCCGCCGCGAGGTCCGGGAGGCGTTCCGGCGCCGCGCGCTCGAGACACATCCCGACCGAGCCCATGCCCTCGGCCGCAGCGAGTCGAGCCTCGCCGAGGAGTTCCGCCAAATCTTCGAGGCCTACGCGTTCCTGTCGCGGGAGGAGGCCCCCCCGCCGCCGCGCCCGGTCGCGCAGCGACACCGGGAACCGGCCTCCCGCCCGCCCCGGGACCACCTGAGCCGCGCTCCCCTGCCGCACCGCCCGCTCCTCTTCGCCGAGTTCCTCTACTACTCGGGCCGTGCCTCCTGGCGAAACCTCGTGGAAGCCGTCTCCTGGCAGCGCCGCCAGCGCCCCTCCATCGGGCGGATCGCCGTCGAGTGGGGCCACCTCTCCGACGACGAGGTGCGGGAGATCCTCGACCGCCGCCGCCGCGACCGGGTGGAGGAGCCTTTCGGCGAGTACGCGCGCCGGCAGGGGTTCCTCTCCGGAGGGCAGCTGCTTGCGCTGCTCGGGCGGCAGCGGCGGCTCCAGCGCCGGATCGGCCAGTTCTTCGTGGAGATCGGGCTGGTCCGCGAGCAGGAGATCCCCTCCCTCGACGCCGACCTGTCCCGCCACAACGCGCGCTGGCGACGCAGCGCCTGAGGGGCGCTACAATCGGACTCCACCCGCTGCCAGCGGAGGCAAGACATGGCGACCAGGGCCGAGTGGTTCAGGTACAACACCGAGCGCGCCGGACCGAAGAAGCCGAAGGCGGTGAAGAAGGCGAAGCCCGGTCCGAAGCCCCACAACCTGTCCGAGAAGGACCGGAAGGCGCTCTACGCCTTCGAGGACCACGCGCCGGGAACGCGCCCCTCGCGCAAGTCCACCCGGAAGGGTTCGAACCGCCAGAAGACCGACGCGAAGGCACGCCTGACGCGGGCCAAGTCGGAGGTGGTGCCGCGAAAGCCGGTGCGCCCCCGTCGGGCCATCACCACCGTGCGCTGAGCGGTCTAGACTGACGGCGAAGGTCGGTTCCAGCCCAGGGAGGCGCAGGATGGCCGTCTCGATCGGAAATCCCGTGGCGCGGGGCGGATGGCTGCTCGCGCTGGTCGTCGTGGTCGTCGCGTCGGGCTGTAGCTCGACCTCGACCACCTGTCCGACCGGCCAGACGTCCTGCGGCGGGGTCTGCGTGGACCTCGCGTCGAACCCCCTGTACTGCGGCGCCTGCAACGTGTCCTGCAACGCCGGGGCGAGCTGTGTCGGCGGCTTCTGCGCTTGCCCGGCCGGCCAGGCCTCCTGCGGGCTGGTCTGCGTGGACCAGCAGACCGACCCGGCGAACTGCGGGAGGTGCGGTCGCTCCTGCGGCCTCGGGACCTGCGCGGCCGGGGCCTGCGTCTGCAACACCACGCCGGCCACCGTGGGGCTCTGCCCGAACGACCCCACCACCGGCACCTGCGTCGACAAGGCCTCGAGCGGGGCCAACTGCGGGGCCTGTGGCAACGTCTGCATCCCTGCCACCACCTGCTCGACCGGGACCTGCCAGTGCCTTGCTCCCAACACCACCTGCCAGCCCGGGACCCCCGCGGAGGTCTGCACCAACCTCCAGACCGACCGCGCCAACTGCGGATCCTGTGGCCACGCCTGCAGCTCCGGGTACTCCTGCGCGGCCGGGGGCTGCCAGCTCGTCTGCGCAACCGGCCTCACCAATTGCACCGGCGTCTGCGTGGACACCCGGATCGACCCCGCCAACTGCGGCGCCTGTGGCAACGCCTGCGGCTCGGACAAGAGCTGCGCGGCCGGCGTCTGCCAGGCAGCGTGCACCGCCCTGACATGCGGGGGCACCTGTTGCTCGGCCCCCGTCGCCGGCAACTCCTGCTGTGATACGTCGTGCCCATCGCAGCACAGAAACTTCGTGGGAACGCCTTTCGAGCAGACCTACTACAACTGCGACCCACCCTCCGTCTGGAACCTGGGCACGGCCCAGACCGCCGCGCGGGCCTGGGCTCCAGGGGGCAACCAGATCACGCCGACCCAGTCGTGCCCGGCGGTGGGAGGGTCGCTCTGCCTCGTGTGGCAGAAGCCGATCCTCAGCACCGAGATCGGTTGCGCGGTCTTCTGCTACTCCGGTGCGTTCGAGGGGGCTGCAACGGTCACGACCGACTACACCTGCCCCTGCCCGACGCAGCAGCAGATCGACTGGTACTGACCGGCGGCAGGCGGCGCGGCCGGCGATCAGAGCCCGAGGATGACCTTCTCGTAGTACAGAGCGGCCGGAACCCCGCTCGAGCGGGCCCGTGTCCGCGCCGCCTCGATGGCGGTCCGGAAGGTCGAGGCCGGCTTGGCGCCGACGATGGCGGCGCCGTTCACGACGAACGTCGGGGTCCCTTGGATGCCCAGGCGCGCGCCGAGATCCATGTCAGCGGAGACGATGGCGTCTGGGGCCTGGTCCGACCGGCAGGCCTGCCAGGCGGTCACGTCGAGCCCGGCCCGGCTGGCGACGGATGCGAGCGCCGCCTCGAAGTCGGATCCGCCGAAGAGTGCGGCCTGCTCCCCGAAGACGAGATCGTGGAACTCCCAGAATCGCCCCTGCGCGTGGGCGCAGGTCGCCGCCACCGCGGCCGGGCGGGCACGGCCGTGAATGGAGAGCGGGAAGTGCTTGAACACGAGACGCACGTCGCCGCCGAACTCCGGCAGCACCGTGGCAAGCGTGGGTTGAACCGCGCCACAGTAGGGGCACTGGAAGTCGGAGAAGGTGACGATGGTGACCCAGGCGTCGGCCGGTCCGTCCACGGGCGAGTTCCCGACCGGGACCTTGAGCACCGTCGAATCCGTCGCTCGCATCCGAGCCGCAGGCGGCGAGCGCGAGCGCCAGGGTGGCGGCGAGGGTCGACTTCGTGAGGGTGGCGATGTCCATGGCGGCTCCGCGATCCGTCGAGGCGGCGCAATCTAGCACGGGGGCTCGAGGCCGAGCCGCACGATGTCCTCCGGCGTGTTCACGTTCTCGAGGCAGCGTCCGTCCGGGTCCACCTCGCGCCATTCCCGGGCGGGCACCACGCGCGCGCCAATCTCCGCGGCGATGGCCCGCAGCGACGGGTCCCCCTCCCGGAGCATCCGCTCCACCGCGGGGAGCGCGCCCCGCGACCAGAAGGCGTGCAGCCCCTCCAGCCCACGCTCCCACTCGACGAGGACGGCCGGGGCCCCGTCGCGGCGGGCGGCGAGGTGGCGGATGGGCCCCTCCGCGAGGAAGGGCATGTCGCAGGCGGCGGTGAAGATCCACCCGGTGCGCGCGCCCCGGAGCGCCGCGTGCAGGCCGCCCGGCGCGCCCTTGCCGGTGATCGCGTCGGGGACCACCCGCACCCCCAGCGCGACCCAGGGCCCCGGGTCGTTCGCGACCACCAGGACCTCCTCGAAGAGATCGCGGAAGAGCGCCAGGGAGCGCTCCGCCACCGGGACGCCCCGGAGACGCACGAACCCCTTGGCCGCTCCCCCCAGGCGCCGCGCCTGTCCGCCGGCAACGAGGACGCCGGTGCTGTCGGGAATCCGCTCCACGGACCGGAGCTTACCGCGCGCCGCACGGCCGCGGTGGCGGCAGCGACGCCCCTCTGCTACAAGACCGCGCGTGACTCCCGAGCAGCGCCTCGAGGCCTTTCGCAAGATCGTGGAGCGCAGCCCGGATGACCCGTTCGCGCGCTACTCGCTGGCCATGGGTCAGCGCGGGGCCGGGCAGCTCGACGACGCCGTCCGGTCCTTCGAGGAGCTGGCGGGGCGCGTCCCCGGGTACGTCCCGACCTATCTCATGTGGGGCCAGGCGCTCGAGATGCTGGACCGCGGTGCCGAGGCTGCGGGGGTCTACGATCGGGGCATCCGGGCGGCGCGCCAGTCCGGGAACGACCACGCGCTCTCGGAGCTGACGCAGGCCCGCGAGGCGCTCGGGACGTCCTAGCAGCGAGCCGGCCAGCCCGGCGGAGACCAGGAGAGCAACGGCATGAGCGGACTGATGCAGGGAAAGAGGGCGTTCGTCACCGGGGTCGCCAACGACCGCAGCATCGCCTGGGCCATCGCCCAGCAGTTCAAGGCCGAGGGGGCGGAGCTGGCCTTCTCGTACCCCGGCGAGGCCATGGGCAAGCGCACCATCCCCCTGGTGAAGACCCTGAACCCCGCCGCCGTGCTCGACGTCGACGTGTCGAGCGACGAGCAGATCGACGCCGCCGTGAAGGAGGTCGGGAAGGTCTGGGACTCGGTGGACGTGCTGGTCCACGCCATCGGCTACGCGCCCCGCGAGGCCCTCGACGGACGCTTCACCGACGTCACCACCCGTGAAGCCTGGCGCATCACCATGGACGTCTCGGCCTACTCGCTCATCGCGCTGGCCCGCGCCTTCCGCCCCATGATGCGCCCCGGGTCGAGCATCGTCACCCTGAGCTACTACGGAGCCGAGAAGGTCGTGACCAACTACAACGTCATGGGGGTCGCCAAGGCCGCCCTGGAGGCCTCGGTGCGCTACCTGGCCGAGGACATGGGGCGCGAGGGGATCCGCGTGAACGCCATCAGCGCGGGTCCGCTCAAGACCCTGGCGGCGGCCGGCATCAAGGGCATGCGCACCATGCTCGGCGAGAACGCATCGAAGACGCCGCTGCGCCGCAACATCGAGCACGACGAGGTGGGCAAGGCGGCCCTCTTCCTCTGCTCGTCGCTGGGCTCCGGGGTCACCGGCGAGACCCTCTACGTGGACGCCGGCCAGAACATCATGGGCGTGGTGTCGATGGGGTAGGGCGCGCGGCGTCGTCCCCGGCGTAGGGATTCTGGCGCCGCTCCTCGCCGAGCGTGCCCCCCGGGCCGTGCCCCGGGAAGAAGCGGACGTCGTCGCCGAGCGGGAAGAGCCGCTCGCGGATGGAGCGCAAGAGCTCGGGCCCGTTGCCCCCCGGCAGGTCGGTGCGCCCCACCGAACCCGCGAAGAGCGTGTCGCCGCAGAAGAGCGCCCCGTCCGCCGGGAAGAAGAGGCACACGCCGCCCGGGCTGTGTCCCGGCGTGTGGATCACCCGGCCCTCCTGGGTCCCCACCCGGACGGAGTCGCCGTCGGAGAGGAAGGACGTGACCGGAGGCGAACGGGCCACGCCGAAGCCCAGGCCGGCAGCCTGTCCGGGCAGCGCCCGCAGGAAGGGCTCGTCGGAGGCGTGGATGCGAAAGGGGGCGCCGGTCCTCCGGCAGAGCTCCTCGGCCCCCACGACGTGGTCCACGTGGCCGTGGGTGGCGAGGACGCCGCCGATGCGGAAGTCGGGCTGGGCGAGGCCGAGAACCCGGGCGGTCTCGCCCCCCGGGTCGATCACCAGCGCGTCACCCGTCGCCGGGTCGGCGACGAGCCAGGTGTTCTCGGAGAAGGGTCCGACGACCGCCTGGCGGACGACGATCAAGGCCGGCTAGGCCGAGAAGGACGAGCCGCAGCCGCAGGTGTTCTTGGCGTTCGGGTTGATGAACTTGAACCCGGCGCCCTGGAGCCCCTGGATGTAGTCCACCGTGACGCCCTGGAGGTACATGGCGCTCATGGGGTCCACGTAGAGCTTGAGGCTGCTGGTCTGCTCGAGGACGAGGTCGCCGTCCTTGGCGTCCTTCTCGAAGTCCATCGTGTACTGGAAGCCGGAGCACCCGCCGCCGGCGACGCCGACGCGGATCCCGTGACCGGCGAGACCCTCCTGCTCGATGGCGGCGATGACCATCTCGACGGCCTTGTCGGTGAAGGAGACGAAGTTGGGGACCTCGCTGGCGAGGTCCTGGGAGACGGGCGCGGTGGCGGTGGCAGTTTCCATGGTGCTCCCTTCTTAATGGACCGGGCCGGTCCAGGCAATCGGCGAAGGCGGGACCCCCGGGTAAAGGGGCGTTCGCCCCCGGATCAGCCCGGAATTCCGAGGTGTCTTCCGCCGTCCACCGGGACGAGCGCCCCGGTCACGAACGGGGAGTCGGCGAGGAATCGCACCGCCCGGGCCACGTCCTCCGGAGCGCCCACCCGGCGGAGCGGGATGCGCCGCGCAAGCCTCCGCCGCGCTCCGGCGGTGTAGCTCTCCGGCCAGAGCACCGTCCCCGGCGCCACCCCGTTCACCCGCACCGACGGCGCGAGCTCGAGGGCCAGCGCCTCGGTCACCGCGCGCAGCGCCGCCTTGGACGCCCCGTAGGCGGAGTAGCTGGCCCAGGGGACGATGGCGCCGCCCACGTCGATCACGTTCACCACCAATCCGCGTGCCCGGCGGAGCAGCGGCAGGAGCGCGCGGGTGAGGAGCAGCGGCGCCCGGGCGTTCAGCGCCATCTGGGCGTCGAAGAGCGCCGCGTCGGTGTCCTCGACGGCGCGCCGCTCGAAGAGGGCGGCGCTGTTCACGAGCAGGTCGAGCCGGTCGAAGCGCTTGCGGAAGGCGCGGGCCAGCGACGACGGGCCGTCGGGCAGGGAGAGGTCGCCGCGGATGCCGAGCAGCGTGCGCGGCGGGCGATGGGAGTGGAAGTGGGCCACCACCTCCCAGCCGTTGCGGGAGAGGTCCAGCGCGATGGCCCGGCCCACCCGCGTCCCGGCGCCGGTGACGAGCGCGACACGCCGGCGGGGCGCCATGTCAGCCGCCCTTCCGCGGGAGCCAGAGGGTCTCGGCGACGCCGGAGCGCAGGTTCTCGGCGCGGGCGGCCTCGAAGAGGAAGTCGGAGAGCCGGTTCAGGTAGACCACCACCGCGGGGTCGATGGGGACGAGGTGCGAGAGGGCCACCGAGCGCCGCTCGGCGCGGCGGCAGGTGGCCCGGGCCACGTGGAGCGCGGCGGCGGCGGCCGTTCCTCCCGGGAGCACGAAGGCGGTGAGGGCAGCCAGCTCCTCGTCCCAGCGGTCCATCCGGCGCTCGAGCGCCTCGGCCCACTCGCCCCGGACGCCGGGGAGCGCCCCGTGGGCCCGGGCGTCGTGCGGCGTGGCCAGCTCGGCCCCGACCGCGAAAAGCTCGGACTGGATGCGGGCCAGCTCGGAGTCCACCTCCGCCGCGGGCGCGAGGGCCCGGGCGAGACCGATGGCGGCGTTCAGCTCGTCCACCGCCCCGTAGGCCTCGACGCGGGCGTCGTCCTTGGGGACGCGACCGCCCCCGAAGAGGCTGGTCTCCCCACCGTCGCCGGTCTTCGTGTAGATCTTCATGACAACGCCTTGCTATCAGCGCCCGACATGCACCGCAACGGTCCGTTCACCGAGGAGGAGATCGTCCGCATCGGGAGCGAGGCGGCCAGGCTCGCCTGGGCGGGCGGCATGACGGTCCTGCGCCCCGACGGCGAGGTGGTCCCATCCCGCTCGTGGCCGAGCCCGAGGTCGAGTCGCGGGAGCGCCTCTCCTGGCTCGCCGCCGAGTCGCGCGCCATCCTGTCCGGGTCGGTGAAGCTGGCCCGGGCGCTGCTCGCCCGCGGAGATCCGCGCGACCGCGAGGCCTTGCTCGGCCCGTTCGAGGGGCTCGAGGCCGACGCCATGGGGCTCCTCTTCTCCGAGGCTCCGTGCCCCGCGGTGGTCGCCCGCGTGGACTTCCTCCCGCCCGGCGACGGGGGGCTGCCGCGCGCCCTCGAGCTCAACGCCACCATCCCCGCCATGCCCGCCTACGCCGACCTGGCGGCCCACTCCTGGATCCGGGCGGCCGCGCGGCTGCGCGGAATGACGCCCCGCCGCGAGAGGGACCTGGTCGCGCGGGCCGGAAGCCACATGGAGGCGCTGCGGGAGACGCTCCTCGCCTTCTACCGGTGGCGGGGCGGGGCGCGGGAGCGTCCCTCCATCGCCATCGTGGCCCGGCCCGGCGACGCGCAGATCGGCGAGTTGCGGCGGCTCGAGGTCCACTTCCGGCAGATGGGGCACGAGACCGCGGTGCTGGTTCCGGACGAGGCCGACCCGGACGCCCACGACCTGCTCTACCGGCACGTCTGGGCCCACCGGACGCCCCCGGGCTCCCCGTTCGCCCGCGCGCTGCGGGAGCCGTCCCGCTGGCCGCTCATGAACCCGGTGAACGGGATGCTCGAGGCCAAGGCCCTCTTCGCGCGCCTCTCGGAGGCGGCCGGCGAAGCCGGGATGGCCGCGCTGGCCGGGCTCGATCCGGTCGAGCTCGCCGCCGCCCGGCGCATGCCCTGGACCAGGCTCCACTCCCCGGAGACGGTGGACCGGCTCGTCGGGGGCCGGGAGGGCTTCGTCCTGAAGCGCAGCTGGGACTACGGCGGGAAGAGCGTCCACCTGGGCGCGGAGACCGAGCCGGCCACCTGGGAACGGGTGGTGCGGGAGGCCGCGGCCGACCGGCGCGCGGGCGGGTTCGTGGCCCAGGAGCGGAATCTTCGCGGCCCGCCGCCCGGCCACGCGCATCACGCCTTCGGGTCCGGAACCGGGCTCCCTCTACCGCGACGTCTCCACCTACTCCGGGCTCCTCCCGGTCCACCCGGGCGGGAGCGTGGTCCGGGCCGCGGCCTCACCCGTCGTCAACATCCTGGGGGGTGGTGGACTCGCCCCCGTGATCCCCGCCGACGTCTGGGAGGAACTGTGCTGACCGAGCTCCAGATCGGCCTCCGCCGCGAGTACGCCCGCGCGGTCCGCTACCACCAGGACCTCTCGCTGCTCCTCGTGGACCTGCTCCCGAGCTCGGAGGCGCTCGGCCGGGTGAGGGATGCCGTGCGGCTCTGCGATTCCGCCTCTCCCGCTCCCGGCGAGCGGGTGGCGGTGATCCTCCCCGAGACCACCCTCACCGGGGCGCTCATCGTGGCGACGCGCCTGGCGGGTGCGCTGGGACCGTCCCCCACGACCGGCGGCCCGCAGTCCGTGGGGGTCGCGGCCTACCCTTCACCCTCCGTCGCCGATGCGGAAGCGCTGATGAGGGCGGCCGAGAAGGCGCTGGAAGGCGCGCGATCTCGAGGGGGTGGAATCCTGACCCCCCTCTCGCGCTGACGACCCATGTAGGTCGTACCCCGGTATCGGCTGACTGATTCGGGTATGACCCGGGTGTCCGCTTACCCAGGTCAGGCCTGGGTGAATACCATGGCATCCCGGGGACCCCGGGTGGCGGGGACCTGGACCGGGTCGTGCATCTCCCTACACCGTCGCCATGGAACCCAAGGTGAAGCCCAGCTCGAAGTCGGTCGCGCTCTCCCGCGAGGCCTCGGTCCTCGTCGTGGACGACGACGAGCACGTCCGCCGCTCCCTGCGCCGCGTGCTGCGCCGGACCTCCTGCACCTTCCTCGAGGCGCCCGAGGCGGCGACCGCCCTCGAGATCCTGGCGCGCGCGCAGGTGCACGTCGTGGTCTCCGACTACCGGATGCCGGGCATGGACGGGGTGGAGTTCCTGCAGGTCGTGAAGGAGCGCTACCCGGCCATCCAGCGCGTGCTCCTCACCGGACAGGCCGACACGGCGGCCATCGAGGAGGCGGTCAACCGCTCCGAGATCTTCCGCTTCATCTGGAAGCCCTGGGACGAGAGCTACCTCCTGCTCACCGTCCAGGACGCCATCGACCGGTTCTGGATGATGGAGGAGAACCAGCGGCTCCAGGCCATGCTCACCGCCCGTCAGGCGGAGCTGGAGTGGCTGAACCGCGACCTCGAAGGCAAGCTGGAGGCCCGCACGGAGGCGCTCCGGCAGGCCGCCCAGGAGTGGCGCACCTGCTTCGACGCCATCGCCGACCCGCTCGCCATCATCCGGGGCGGGTGCGAGGTCGTCCGCGCCAACTCGGGCTTCGCGCGGCAGGCCGGCGTGGCGGTGGGGGAGCTTCCCGGGCTCCGCTGCAGCGGGCACGCCTTCGGCGAGCTCCCCTGCCCGCGGCCGCACCTCGACGAGGCTCCGGAACGGGTGGTCCCCTTCCGGAACCGGGTCTGGCTGATGCGCGCCTTCCCCTTCGGCGTCGACGCGCTGGTCGTGGTCTACAAGGACGTCACCCAGGAGCGCGAGGTCACGCGGCGCCTCTTCCAGGCCGAGAAGATGTCGGCGCTCGGCCAGCTCGCGGGCGGCGTGGCGCACGAGATCAACAACCCGCTCGGCGGCATCCTGGCCTTCGCCCAGATCATGGCCCAGGACGAGCGCTCCCCCGACGACGAGGAGAGCCTGCGCCTCATCAGCGACGCGGCCATGCGGGCCAAGCGCATCGTGGACTCGCTGCTCCGCTTCTCCCGCGCCCCCAAGGAGCACGAGCGGGGGCCCGTGGACCTGCCCCGGGTGGTCGAGGATGCGCTCCTCATCCTCCAGCCCAACCTGCGCGACGAGAAGGTGACCGTGGTCCGGGAGCTCGGCCCGGCCCGCACCACCGGCAACGCCAACCAGCTCCAGCAGGTGGTGGTGAACCTGATCGTGAACGCGACGCAGGCCGTCCAGGGCAAGGGAATGGTCGTGGTCCACACCGGTCCCGGCGCGCCGGGGAGGGTGGTGGTCAGCGTCGCCGACGACGGCCCGGGGATCGCCGCCGGGATCGCCGAGCGCATCTTCGAGCCGTTCTTCACCACCAAGCCGGAAGGGCAGGGGACGGGCCTCGGACTCTCCATCTGCTACCGCATCGCCGAGGAACACGGCGGGTCGATCCGCTTCGAGAACCTGCGGGAGGGCGGCGCGCGGTTCGTCGTCGACCTGCCCGCCGAGCAGGCCACGTGACAGGAGAGAATCCCATGGAAGAGACCATCCGCCCCACCCGCGTCCTCGTCGTGGACGACGAGCCCAGCGTCCTGCGCGCGCTCGAGGTGATCCTGCGGAAGAAGGGGTACGAGGTGGTGGCGCTCGACTCGCCCATCGCCGCCACCCAGCGCCTGGCCACGGAGGACTTCGACGTGGCCATGCTCGACATCCGCATGCCGGAGCTCTCGGGCATCGAGCTCCTGAACGCCGTGAAGCACCGGAGGCCGGAGATCGAGGTCATCATGATGACCGGCCACGCCACGGTGGACACGGCGCTGGCCGCCATGAAGGCCGGGGCACACGAGTACCTGATCAAGCCCTTCATCGAGAAGCCGGACGACGTCGAGCACGTGGCCTACGTGGTGGCGAGGGCCGCGGAGCGCAAGCGGCTGCAGGACCGCAACCGCGAGCTGGAGACCCGGCTCGAGGCGCTCGAGACCACCCAGGGGCTGGTGGGGACGAGCGGGCCGATGCGCGACGTGACCCGGATGATCGAGGCGGTGGCCTACAGCGCCGCCACCGTGCTCGTGCAGGGGGAGAGCGGGACGGGCAAGGAGCTCGTGGCCCGTGCGCTCCACGCCCGCAGCCCGCGCCGCGCCCAGCCGTTCGTGGCGCTCACCTGCGGCGCACTCACCGAGACGCTGCTCGAGAGCGAGCTCTTCGGCCACGTGAAGGGGGCCTTCACAGGCGCCAACCGCGACCACAAGGGGCTCTTCGAGTCGGCCAACGGCGGCACCATCTTCCTCGACGAGATCGGCGACATCCCGCTCTCCACCCAGGTCCGGCTGCTGCGCGTGCTGCAGGAGGGCGAGATCAAGAAGGTCGGCTCCACCGACGCGGTCAAGGTGGACGTGCGCGTCATCGCCGCCACCCACCGCGACCTCCCCAGGCTGGTCCGCGCCGGGAAGTTCCGCGAGGACCTCTTCTACCGGCTCAACGTCATCGCCATCCCGCTGCCGCCGCTGCGCGACCGGCTCGACGACGTGCCGCTCCTGGCCCACCACTTCATGCGCCGCTACTCCGACCGGCTGGGCAAGAAGGTGCGCACCATCGCGCCGGGGGCCATCGAGCTGCTCTGCGTCCACCGCTGGCCGGGAAACGTGCGCGAGCTCGAGAACGCCATCGAGCGGGCCGTGGTCCTCTGCCGCGCGGACTCGGTCCAGCCCACCGACCTGCCCCCCTCGGTCACCGGGCGCACCACGCCGGTCCTCCGCGAGGCCACGACCCCGGGCGACGACGCCGAGATGCTCACCCAGAGCTACGCCACCGCCAAGGACAGCGCGCTGCGCAACTTCGAGAAGCGCTACGTCGAGGCGCTCATGCGGGCCTGCGACGGCAACATCTCCGCGGCGGCACGCAAGGCCGGGATGGACCGCTCCAACTTCAAGCGGGTCCTGCGCAAGTACCAATCCGACGAGGAGGACGACGTCGAGGACGACGCCCAGTCCACCGAGGCGTCGCTGTAGCGGCGGGGTTCACTCGCGCGGGCGCCCGGACGGCGCGTCGTCCAGGAAGGCCCGGGTCAGCTCCACGATCCGGGGCAGCGACCCGGTCAGCTCGTGGCCGTCGTCCACCACCACGAGCCGGGCGCCGGGCGTGCGGTCCACCCAGGCCCGCACGTCCTCGAGCGGGACGGTGTCGTCGCGGCCGCCGGCGATGCAGAGCGCCGGGACGTGCACCACCGGGAAGGGCGGCCAGTCCTCCGCGTCCGCGAAGAAGGCCCAGCCGATGCGGCGGGGGCGGTTCGTGGCGTGGTGGTGGACCTCCACGCCGCCCTCCCGCTCCCAGCGGGCCAGGTCGGCCGGGGCCAGCCTCGCCCTCCAGCGCTCGTGGAGCCGGAAGGCCGGGGCGAGCAGCACGAGGCGGGCCACCGAGGGGTTGCGCGACGCGGCCAGCGCGGCGAGCCAGCCCCCCAGCGAGCTTCCGATGACCACGTGGGGGCCGGGCGCGGAGTGGAGCGCCTCCTCCACGATGGCGAGCATCGACGAGGGGGTGCTCCGCTCGAACCCTTCCGGCCCCGGCGTGAGGTCGAGCCGGACCGGCACGATGCGGTCCGCCGCCAGCCCGGCCGCGACGGCGGTGGCCTTGGTCGAGCCCGGGCCCGAGGCGAAGCCGTGGAGGTAGAAGACCATCGCCACATCATGCGCCGGGAAGCGCCCCGGGATATAGCCCCCGTCCAACGGAGGCTCCCCATGGACCTGAAGCCCGATACGCAGACGCCGCTCTCGCAGGTGCTCGCCGGGAAGGGGCGCGGCACTGCCATCCTGTCCGTGCCCCCCGACGTCACCGTGGCCGCAGCCGTCGAGGTGCTGAACCGACACCTGGTGGGTTCGGTGCTGGTCATGGACGGTGGCAAGCTCCTGGGCATCTTCACCGAGAGGGACATCCTGCGCCGGGTGGTGGGCGAGCGGCGCGACCCGGCGACCACCCGGGTGGCCGAGGTGATGACCCGCGACCTGGTGGTGATGCGCCCCAGCTCGTCGGTCGTGGACGCCATGAGGGTCATCTCCGAGAAGCGCATCCGCCACGTCCCGGTGGTGGAGGGGAGCACCGTGGTGGGCGTGGTTTCGCAGGGAGACCTGAACCACTGGCTGGTGCGGAACCGCGAGGGGCAGATCCAGGACCTGGTGGACTACGTGACCGGGAAGTACCCGGCGTAGGGCCCACCCCGGCCGGCCGTCACCCGTCCTTCTTCCCGGCGCGCAGCCGCGCCAGGCGCTCGAAGAGCTCGCGCTCGAGCCCGCTCCCCGACGGGCTCACGATGCGTGCGCCGCGCAGCGCGTCGGGCAGGTATTCCTCGGCGACGTAGTGCCCCTCGAAGTTGTGCGGGTAGCGGTAGCCGCCCCCGTAGCCCATCGACTCCATGAGCCGGGTGGGCGCATTGCGCAGCGAGAGGGGCACCGGGAGCGGCCCCTTCTCGAGCACCAGCTTGCGGGCCGCGGCGTAGGCTGCGATGACCGTGTTCGACTTGGGCGCCAGCGCCAGGTAGGTGGCGGCCTGGGTGAGGGGGAGCACCCCCTCGGGCATGCCCACGAGCTCGAGCGCCTGAAGGGCCGCGGTGGCGACGACGAGCGCCTGGGGGTCGGCGTTTCCCACGTCCTCGGCGGCGAAGATCACCATGCGCCGCACCACGAAGCGTGGCTCCTCGCCCCCCTCCAGCATGCGCACCATGTAGTAGACGGCGGCGTCGGGGTCGGAGCCGCGCATCGACTTGATGAAGGCGCTGGCCAGGTCGTAGTGCTGCTCGCCGGCCTTGTCGTAGGGCAGCGGCTTGTGCTGCATCGCCTCCTCGGCGTCCGCGGCGGAGATCTCCTCCCGCCCCGTGAGGCGCACCGCGGCGGCGGCCGACTCGAGCGCCACGAGCGCTCGGCGCGCGTCGCCGTAGGCCGAGCGGGAGAGCGACTCGCGGGCCTCGGCGGAGAGCCGGATGGTCCCGGAGAGCCCGCGCGGCGAGGCCACCGCCCGGTCGAGCAGCGTCCCCACCTCCTCGTCGGTGAGGGCCCGCAGCGTCACCACCCGGCAACGGGAGAGGAGCGCCCCGTTGATCTCGAAGGAGGGGTTCTCGGTGGTGGCCCCCACCAGCGTGACGGTCCCGGCCTCGACGTGGGGGAGGAAGGCGTCCTGCTGGGAGCGGGAGAAGCGGTGGATCTCGTCCACGAAGAGGATGGTCCGCTGCCGGTGCAGGCGGCGCCGCTCGCGGGCCGCCGCGACGATCTCGCGGATCTCCTTCACCCCGCCCAGGACGGCGGAGAAGGGGACGAAGGTCGCACCGGTGCGCTCGGCCACGATGTGCCCGAGCGTGGTCTTCCCGGTCCCGGGAGGGCCCCAGAGGATGAGGGAGGGGACCTGGTCGGCCTCGATGGCCCGGCGCAGCGCGCTCCCCGGCCCGAGCACGTGCTCCTGTCCCACGAACTCCTCCAGGCGGCGCGGGCGGAGCCGCTCCGGGAGCGGCTTGCCGGCGTCGTCCCGGTCGAGGGCGTGGTCGAAGAGGTCCATGGGGCCGGGACACTATATATTGCGCCGGATGGAAGCCCTGCCCTGCCCCGTCCCGCGCCGGATCGGCATCGTTCCGAAGAAGAGCTCGGCCGAGGCCGTCGAGACGGCCCACTACGTCGAGAGCTTCCTGCGCGGGAAGGGCATCGACGTCCTGCGCGAAGAGGTGGCCGTGGGCCGGGACGCCGACCTGGTGGTGGTCCTGGGCGGAGACGGCACGCTCATCCACGCCTCGCGGCTGCTGGCCGGGCGCCCGGCGCCCATCCTGGGCATCAACATGGGCAGCCTGGGCTTCATGACCGAGGTCCCGCAGAGCGACATGTACCCGGCGCTCGAGCAGGTGCTGGCCGGCCAGTCCACCGTGTCGCCGCGGATGAAGCTGCGCGTCCACCTGCACCGGGGGGGCACGAGCGGCGGACCCGAGCTCGACGCCGAGGTGCTGAACGACGCGGTCATCTCCAAGGGCGCCCACTCCCCCATGGCCGAGCTCGACACCTCGTACGGGGAGTCCTACCTCACGAACTACAAGGCCGACGGGGTGATCATCGCCACGCCCACCGGATCCACCGCCTACTCGCTGGCGGCCAACGGCCCCATCGTCTACCCGACCATGCGGGGGGTGATCATCAACCCCATCTGCCCGCACACGCTCACCCAGCGCCCGCTGCTGGTCCCCGACGACCGGCCCATCAACGTCGTCCTGCTGAACGACGCCAAGGTCTACCTGTCCCTCGACGGCCAGGAGGGCGTGGCGCTCTCCCGCGGCGACCGGGTACAGGTGAAGTCCTCCCCGAACCGGGTGCTCCTGGTCCAGAACCCGGCCTTCCACTTCTTCGGGATCCTGCGGGCCAAGCTGCGCTGGGGCGAGCGCTGACTCAAGGGAAGCGAAGCCCGAAGGTGGCGAGCAGCAGCGTGCCGTCCATGTCCACCGTGCCGAACCCGTAGGTCGGGGAGAGCCACAGGTACCCGGCCTCTGCACCGATGGTGAACATGTCGCCGAAGACCAGGTCCACGCCGGCGCCCGCCTGCGCGGTGAAGGCCACGGTCTCGTAGGTGCCCGAGATCAGGATCGCGCGGGACGGGGCGAAGCCGACGCCCCCGTAGACGAAGGGGACGGCGAGGCCGAGCGGGAGGCGACCGCGAGCCCGGAACACCACCGGGAAGCAGTTCTCCTGGAGCAGGATTCCGGCCCGGGTGTTGACGAGCCCGGCCCAGACCGCAGCGCCGAAGTATTCGGAGTCCCACCCCACCGAGAGCGACGCCGACGGGAGCGCCTCGAGGGCGCCGAACGACGAGGTGCCCGACGGCAGGTAGGCGCCGCCGGAGATGGCGGCGTGGAACTCGGCCCGCGCCGAGACGGGAGAGGCGGCCGCGAGCGCGAGGAGGAGGAGGAAGCGCCTGGCGAATCGACGGAGGGTCACGGGGTGAGCCTACCCCGCGCCCGGAGGGAAGGCCGCGGGAAGGACGGGCTGAACGGGCCGTCACCTGAAAGCTTGCGCAGTGTCAGGGGGCGGTGGCAGACTCCTGCCCATGCTGACGACCTTGCGCATCACGGGTTTTGCGGTGGTGGACCAGGTGGAGGTCCGGTTCGGTCCGGGACTGAACGTCCTCACCGGGGAGACCGGGGCGGGCAAGTCGCTCCTCGTCGGGGCCCTCCACCTCGTGCTCGGGGGGCGCATGAGCGCCGATCTCCTGCGGGAGGGGGCGGACGAGGCCTCGGTCGAGGCCATCTTCGAGCTCCCGGCCGACCACCCGGCGCTGGCGCGCCTCGAGGCGGCAGGGGTTCCGGCGAGGGACGGGGCGGGGGACGGGGTCGCCGAGCTGCTGGTGCGCCGCGTGGTGTCCCGGGCCGGCCGGGGCAGGGTCTTCGTGAACGGCGCGCTCTGCACCGTGGCCATCCTGGAAGGCGCGATGCGGGGCGTGGTGGACGTGACCGGCCAGCACGAGCACGTGTCCCTCCTCGACGCCGGGACCCACCTCGACCTCGTGGACGCCTTCGCCGGGGCGGCGGCTCCCGGCGGCCTGCGCGCGCGGTACCGGGAGGCCTTCGAGGCCCTGTCGGCGCTGGTGCGGGAGGAGCGGGCCCTGGCGGACGACGAGGGGGAGCGGGCCCGCCGCGCCGACTACCTCTCCTTCCAGCTCGAGGAGCTCGAGGGGGTGGACCCGAGCCCGGGCGAGGACGCCCGGCTCGACCAGGAGCGCAAGGTGCTCGCAGGCGCCGCCCGGCTCGCCGAGGCGGCCCGCGGGGCCGAGGCCCTCGCGTACGGCGACGAGGGGAGCGCGGCCGAGCGCATCGGTCAGGCCCTGCGCGCGCTCCAGGACGCCTCGGCGCTCGACCCCCGCCTCGAGCAGGTCCTGTCCCTGCTCCGCTCGGCGGCGGCCGAGGTGGAGGAGGCCGGGCGCTCCCTCACCCGTTACGCCGGCTCGCTGGGCGGCGACCCCGACCGGCTCGCCGAGGTGGACGACCGCATCGCGGCGCTGCGCGGCATCGTCCGCAAGCACGGGGGCAGCCTGGAGGCGGCCCTCTCCCGCCGCGAGGCCATGAAGGCCGAGCTTTCCGGGCTCACCGGCGCCGAGGGGCGGCGGGCCCAGGTGGCCAGGGCGGTGGCCGTCGCGGCAGGCGAGGCGGCCGGGCTCGCGGCCGAGCTGGGGCGGGAGCGGCGGCGGGCCGCCCAGGTCTTCCGCCGGGCGGTGGCCGAGGAGCTCGAGGGGCTCGCCATGTCACGCTGCCGCGTCGAGGTGGCATTCTCGGCTCCGGCGGGCTGCGTCGAGGCGGGTGGGCACCGGCTCGGCGCTTCTGGCGCAGAGACCGCCGAGATCCTCATCGCCCCCAACCCCGGGGAGCCGGCGCGCCCGCTCGGCCGGGTGGCGTCCGGGGGAGAGCTCTCGCGGGTGCTTCTCGCCGTGAAGCGCGCCCTCTCCCGTGCCGATCCGGTCCTGTCCTACGTCTTCGACGAGGTCGATGCCGGAATCGGCGGGGCCGTCGCCGAGGCGGTCGGGAGGGTGCTTGCCGCGGTGGCCCGCGACCGGCAGGTCATCTGCGTCACCCACCTCCCGCAGGTGGCGGCCTTCGCCGACCTTCACGCCCGGGTCGAGAAGCGTGTGGTGTCGGGTCGCACCACGACGGGGGTGGTGCCGCTCCCCGCCGAGGCCGACCGGAGGGCCGAGGTGGCGCGCATGCTGGCCGGGCAGACGGTCACCGCCTCGGCGCTGGAGCACGCTGCGGCGCTCATGTCCGCGGCCCGCGAGCCGGGGAAGTGCGCGCCAGGGCGGCCAGCCCGGGCAGCGGTCCGGGCGCACCGCCACAGGGGGGAAGCGGCCCGCGCGTGAGTCGAATACCCGTCGTTGACCCGCGCTGGAGGTCGAGGCTACCATCCGCGCCGCTCGTGGCCGCCCCACCTCCACTTTCCATCGAAGCCCGCGGCGTCACCGACGTCGGCCGGCGCCGCGAGCACAACGAGGACGCCCTCCTCGTGGACCTGGAAGACGCGCTCTTCGTCGTCGCCGACGGGATGGGCGGCCACGCCGGCGGGGGCACCGCGTCGTCCATCGCGGTCAGGACCATCCAGGATCGTATCCGCGCGGCGCAGGCGGCGTCGCCGGCTGCCTTCGAGTCCCCGGCCGCCGCCGACGCGAGCCACTTCCCCTCGGTCCTCCGCGTCGCCGTCGAGTCGGCCTGCAAGGCCATCTACGGCGCCGCCCAGGAAGACCCCAGCCTGGCCGGCATGGGCACCACGGTGACGGCCGCGCTCGTCGTCGGCCACACCGCCTTCATCGCCCACGTGGGGGACAGCCGCTGCTACCTGCTGCGTGGCGGTCGCATCTTCCAGCTCTCCGAGGATCACTCCCTCGTGAACGAGCAGTTGAAGGCCGGGGCCATCACCGAGGAGGAGGCGCGGCAGAGCCGCTTCCGAAACATCATCACCCGGTCGGTGGGGTTCGAGGAGGAGGTCCTCGTGGACGTGGTCGGGGTCGAGGTCGAGAAGGGGGACTCCATCGTCCTCTGCTGCGACGGCCTGTCCAACCTGGTCACCGACGCGGAGATCCTGGAGATCGCCTCCGGCTCCCGCCTCGCCGAAGCCCCCGAGAAGCTGGTGGCCCTCGCCAACGAGCGTGGGGGCGACGACAACATCACGGTGATCGTGGTGAAGGTGGACGGGGGGAAGGGCGCGTAACAGCCCGTTGCGCCGCATGGCCGGTGCCGCGCCCGGTGAATACGCTGAGCTCCGGGGGCGTCGGATGGAGGTCGACGCCATCCCGTCCGCGGGTCCCGGCGCCGCGGAGGCCACTCCATGCGCCGGCTCGTTCTCGCCCTGCTGCTCTCCACGCCGCTCGCCGCGTCGGCACAGTACATCCTGCCTCCGCCGCCCCCTCCGCCGCCGGTTCGCCTCGTGCCGTATCCACCGCCACCCCCACCGCCGGTGTACGTCGCCGGGAGGCCGCCGGCGCAGAGCCCCTTCTACCTCAACCTGGGGATCGGCGGCGGCGTCGAGCGGTCCTGGGACGCCTGGGGCTACTGGAGCACGGGAGGGCTCGCCTACAGTGTCGAGGGCGGCCTGCGCCTCGCGCCGCAATTGCTCGTGGGATTCGACCTGCTCGGCCTCTCCACCATGGGGAACGCCTGGGAGGGCACGAGCGGCTCGACGCTTCTCCACTACGATGCGGTCCTCACCCTCTTCCCCTTCGCCCGGGGTTTCTACCTGCGCGGCGGGGGAGGGCTGGCCACGCTCACCGTCACGCTCCCGTACTCCCCGTCGATCACCTACGTAGGCTCGAACGCGCTCATCGGTGGAGGCTGGGCCTTTCCCGTGGCGCCTCCGCTCCACGTCACGGTAGGGATGGACTGGACCTGGAACTTCTTCGGCGCGAGCGGGGTCGCGAGCTCGGGCACCTGGATGGCGCGAGCCGGGATCGGGTTCTACTGACGGTCCGAGGTCGGTGGACAGATGGCGTCCATCCGGCTTCAGGAGCCGCCGGCAGGCGCCGAACGTGGTCTTGCCGACTGCGTCCAGGACGACGTCGAAGGTTCGATCCAGGCGGGTGAAGTCGGTCAGCGTGCAATCCACCACCTCGTCGGCCTTCGGGGGGGCCGTACCTGTCGTGGACGATGGCGCGCGTGGGCAGGGAGGCCTTGATGCCGCTAGCTCCCACGGCGCTCCAGGAAACCCTGCATCGCCCCCAGCGCCGGCTCGGGATTCGACCGGCCCACCCCCAGGCGGAAGCGGTCGGTGGGCGTATCCGCGAGGCTGGAGCGGAAGAGGCTTCCGGGGGCGAGGAGGACGCCCGCCTGTTCCACCAGATCCTGGCAGAAAGCCTCCACTCCGTCCGCGCCCCTGTAACGGGGAAAGCAGATGCAGCCGCCCTGGGGGCGCTCCCAGTCGAAGAGCTTCGCCCACCGCGCGAAGAAGGCGTCGAAGAGGGGCAGGTTGTGGCGGACGATGGCGCGGTTCCGGGCCTGGATGGCCTCGCCGTGCCGCAGCGCCAGGGCGGCCAGGAACTCGCTCGGGCCGGAGTTGGAGATGGAGGTGTAGTGCTTGCGCCGCTCCAGGCGCGTGAGGAGCGCCCGGTCCCGGCTCGCCAGCCAGCCCACCCGCAGCCCCGCCAGGCCGTAGGACTTGGAGGTCACGTTCAGGGAGACCGCCGTCGGGGAGAGATCGGCGGCCTGGGTCAGGCGCCGTGCCGGGTCGAGCTCCAGTCCGCGGTGCACCTCGTCGCAGAAGAGGCGGATGCCGCGCGCCTCGCAGAGGTCCACCAGGGCCTGGAACGTGGAGGGATCGGGCACGGCGCCGGACGGGTTGTGCGGGAAGTTCACGGCCACGAGCCGCGTGCTGGGCCGCAGCGCGCGCTCCAGCCGGTCGAGATCCAGCGCCCATCCGTTCTCCGGAGTGAGCGCCAGTCCGGTCACGTCCGCGCCCGTGGCCAGGGCGAGCGACTCGATGGACTGGTAGCCGGGAACGGTGAGGAGGACGTGGTCGCCGGGACCGGCCGAATCCTGGAAGAGCCAGAAGAGCGCTTCCTGGGCTCCGGCGAAGGCGAGGACGTCCTCGGGCCGCAGGGACACGTAGGTCCCTGCGATGGCCTGCCGCAACCCGTCACCACCCCAGGTGGGGACGTAGCCCAGCGTGATTCGCTCGAAGGCCGCCCGGTCCGCGTCCGTGCCCAGCGCCAGCAGCTCGCCGAGGGTCATGCTCTGGGCGTCCGAGGCCGTCAGCACGTGGCGGGCGGCGAACTCCCACCGGCTGAAGAAGACCTCGAGCCGGAAGTCGGGAAGCTGGTGCACGCGATCACCTCCTGCGCCCTGCAACCATGCGCCCGATCATATCCCCTCCTATAGAACCCTACCCATGACCGCCTCCAAGCTCTTCGCCCCCGCAACGCTCGGCAAGCTCACGCTCCGCAACCACCTCGTGATGGCCCCCATGACCCGCAGCCGCGCGGTCGAGGCGGCGACACCCAACGGGCTCATGGCGGAGTTCTACGCGCAGCGCGCCTCCGCCGGGCTCATCGTCACCGAGGGGACCTCTCCCTCCCCGAACGGCACGGGTTACCCGCGCATCCCGGGCCTCTGGTCGGCCGGCCAGGTGGCGGGCTGGAAGCTCGTCACCGATGCGGTCCATGCACGCGGCGGGCGCATCTTCGTCCAGCTCATGCACACCGGCCGGGTGGGGCACCCGCTGAACCTCCCCGCGGGCGGCGAGGTCCTGGCGCCGAGCGCCGTCGCCGCGCCGGGCGAGATGTACACCGACGCGAAGGGGATGCAGGCCCACCCGCTCCCCCGCGCCATGACCGACGCCGAGGTGCGCCAGGCCATCGAGGAGCACGTGGCGGCGGCACGAAACGCCATCTCCGCCGGGTTCGACGGGGTCGAGCTCCATGGCGCGAACGGCTACCTGCTGGAGCAGTTCCTGAGCCCGGACACCAACCGGCGCACCGATGCCTGGGGCGGATCGGTAGAGAAGCGGCTCTCCTTCGTCCTGGAGGTGGCGCGGCAGGTCGCGGAGGCCATCGGCGGGGAGCGGGTCGGCATCCGTCTCTCCCCGTACGGTGTCAACGCCGGCATGGTGGCCTACCCGGAGATCGACGAGACCTACCGGAAGCTCGTGCCCGCCCTGGTGGCGACCGGGGTCCAGTACGTCCACCTGGTGGACCACTCGGCCATGGGCGCCCCCCCGGTTCCGGCCGAGCTCAAGCTGGCGCTCCGGAAGGCCTGGCCGCGCACCTTCATCCTGGCGGGCGGCTTCGACCGGACCAGCGCCGAGGAGGCGCTGCGGGACGGGCGCGCCGACCTGATCGCCTTCGGGCGGCCGTTCCTTGCCAACCCGGATCTGGTGACGCGCTTCGAGCGGGGACTCCCGCTGAACGCGCCCGACTTCGGCACCTTCTACACGCCCGGTCCGAAGGGGTACACCGACTACCCCATGGCGGGGTGAACGCCCTATCCGTGCGGACCTTCTCGGGGTTCGCCGTTGTGGGTCGCTCGCGCACCTCCAACTCCGTTGACACCCCCCTGCGTCACCTGTTACGCGTCGGGTCAACGGGGGACAGCATCAGGGGCGTAAAGAGACCTGATCGAACCATCGACCACGAGCATGCCCAAGACGCCCGACAACCGCCAGTACACCCTCATCGTGGTCAGCGACCATTCGCAGGCGGTGCGCAAGTTCCGCCTGCCGCGGCGCTGGCTCAAGAAGGGGCTCGTCGGCGGAGGGGTCGCGGCGGTCTTCGGCCTCCTCACGGTCACCCACTACTTCACGCTCCTCTCGGCATCCTCGGAGAACCGGGGACTGAAGGAGGAGAACGCCCAGCTCAGGTCGCAGGTCCTGCTCGTCCAGGAAAAGGTGGCCCACGTCCAGGCCACCCTCGACCGGGTGGAGCGCTTCGACGCCAAGCTGCGCAGCGCCGTCACCCACCTGCAGGACCCCGAGCGCAACCTCGCCATCGGCCCCGTGGGCGCCCCGGAGTCCCAGGCGCCGCTTTCGGCCCCGGCGGGCAGCGAGAACCCGGCGGCCCTCCCCGGTCGGATCACCTCCCTCGACACCGAGGCCCACCGGCAGGAGGCGAGCCTGCGGGAGCTCACCGAGTACTTCGAGGACCAGAAGTCCATGCTGGCCTCCACACCCTCCATCTGGCCCACCCAGGGCTGGGTGACGAGCGACTTCGGCGCCCGGCTCGACCCGTACAGCGCCGACCGCTCCATGCACCAGGGGCTCGACATCTCCAGCCCGCACGGCCAGCCGATCCTCACGCCTTCCGACGGGACCGTGGTCTTCAACGGCACCGAGGGCGGCTACGGCAAGGTCCTCGTCGTGGATCACGGCTACGGGGTGAAGACCCGCTACGGCCACCTCTCCGAGACCTATGTCCGGCTCGGCGAGCGGGTGGCCCGGGGTCAGAAGATCGCCGCCGTGGGCAACACCGGGCGCTCCACCGGCCCCCACCTCCACTACGAGGTGCGGGTGAACGGAATCCCGGAAAACCCCCGGAAGTTCATCCTGGAGTAGCGGTTCGCCCGGCGGGGGTCCTCCCCGCCGGTTTGCTTTTGTCTGGCGCGGTGTTAGCTCGGAGGGTAGCTTCCGCGCGCCGACGAGGCCTAAAGAGGGAACGATGCTGAACTGGATGCTCCGCAAGGTCATGGGGACGAAGAACGAGCGCGAGCTCAGGCGCCTGGCCCCCATGGTCGTGCGCGTGAACGAGCTCGAGCCGCGCATGAAGGCGCTCCGCACCGAGGAGATGCCCCGGCTCACCGCCGAGTGGAAGGAGCAGGTCCAGAAGGGGCGCAAGCTCGAGGACGTCCTCCCCGAGGCCTTCGCGCTGGTGCGCGAGGCCAGCATCCGGGCGCTCGGCATGCGCCACTTCGACGTGCAGCTCATCGGCGGCAACGTGCTCCACGAGGGCAAGATCGCCGAGATGAAGACCGGCGAGGGCAAGACCCTCGTCGCCACCTTGCCCTGCTACCTGAACGCGCTGGCCGGGCGCGGCGTCCACGTCGTCACCGTGAACGACTACCTGGCCCGGCGCGACGCCGAGTGGATGGGACGCCTCTACGGCGCCCTGGGGATGCGCACCGGCGTGGTGGTCCACGGCCTCACCGACGCGGAGCGGCAGGACGCCTACGGCGCCGACATCACCTACGGCCAGAACAACGAGTTCGGCTTCGACTACCTGCGCGACAACATGAAGTTCCGGCTGCAGGACTACGTGCAGCGCGAGCTCAACTTCGCCATCGTGGACGAGGTGGACTCGATCCTCATCGACGAGGCCCGCACCCCGCTCATCATCTCCGGCCCCTCCGACGAGTCGAGCGAGAAGTACTACCAGGTGAACCGGCTCATCCCCTCGATGATCCGGGACGTGGACTTCACGGTGGACGAGAAGAGCCGCACCGTGGTCATGAGCGACGCCGGCGTGGAGAAGATGGAGCAGAAGCTCGGCATCCGGAACCTCTACGATCCCGAGCAGATCGAGTGGCTGCACCACGTCGAGCAGGCCCTGCGCGCCCACCACCTCTACCGCAACGAGGTGGACTACGTGGTCAAGGAGGGCGAGGTCATCATCGTCGACGAGTTCACCGGCCGTCTCATGCCGGGCCGGCGCTGGTCCGACGGGCTCCACCAGGCCGTGGAGGCCAAGGAGGGGGTCAAGATCGAGGCCGAGAACCAGACGCTCGCCACCATCTCCTTCCAGAACTACTTCCGCATGTACTCCAAGCTGGCCGGCATGACCGGCACGGCCGAGACCGAGGCGGAGGAGTTCGCCAAGACCTACGACCTCGACGTGGTGAGCGTCCCCACCAACAAGACCAACATCCGCTCCGACTCGGAGGACGTGGTCTACAAGACCGAGCGCGAGAAGTTCAACGCCATCTGCGAGGAGATCGAGCGGCGCAACGCCAAGGGTCAGCCCATCCTGGTGGGCACGGTCTCGGTGGCGAAGAGCGAGGTGGTGGCCTCGCTCCTCAAGAAGCGCGGCATCCCCCACAACGTGTTGAACGCCAAGCACCACCAGCGCGAGGCCGAGATCGTGGCCCAGGCCGGCCGCAAGGGCGCCGTCACCATCTCCACCAACATGGCCGGCCGCGGCACCGACATCCTGCTGGGCGGCAACCCGGAGATGATGGCGAAGCACGAGGTCGGCCCCGAGCCCGACGCGCCCATGGAGGGCGAGGCCCCGGAGGCCTTCGAGGCCCGCAAGGTGGAGTGGGCGGCGAGGCTGGTGAAGCGTACCGAGGAGCTCAAGGTCCAGACCGCCGCGGAGCACGACGAGGTGGTGGCCGCCGGCGGCCTCCACATCGTGGGCACCGAGCGCCACGAGTCCCGCCGCATCGACAACCAGCTGCGCGGCCGCGCCGGCCGCCAGGGCGATCCGGGCTCCTCGATCTTCTTCCTGTCGCTGGAAGACGACCTGATGCGCATCTTCGCCTCCGAGCGCATCGCCAAGCTCATGGAGACCCTGGGCATGAAGGAGGGGGAGCAGATCGAGCACCGCATGCTCACCCGGTCGATCGAGGGGGCCCAGAAGAAGGTCGAGGCCCACAACTACGACATCCGCAAGAACATGCTCGAGTACGACGACGTCATGAACCAGCAGCGCAAGTCGGTCTACCGGCTGCGCCGCATGGTGCTGGGCTTCGGCGCCGGCGTGCCGGTGGTCGAGTTCGACGACGTCCCCAAGACCAAGAAGAAGATCCGCACCGAGAAGGTCTACGGCTGGAACGACGCCAGCGAGCACTTCCTCGACCTCTTCGACGACCTGGTGCGCGAGATGGTGGGCGACTGCTGCCCCGACTCCCGCAAGGACTGGGACCTGCAGGCGCTCTCCCTGCGCGTGCGGGAGCAGTTCGGCGTGGAGATGACCTTCACCGACCCGTCCATCTCCAAGGCCGGGGACGCCCGGAGCGCGCTCGAGGAGCAGATCTACAAGGTGGTCCAGAAGGCCCACGGGCAGAAGGAGGAGCTCTTCGGCCCCGACGGCGAGGGCGTGCCGCTGCTCCGCCGCTACGAGCAGTACTTCTACCTCCAGTCCATCGACGCCCTCTGGAAGGACCACCTGCTGCAGATGGACCACCTGCGGCAGGGCATCGGCCTGCGCGGCTACGGCCAGCGCGACCCGAAGCAGGAGTACAAGAAGGAAGGCTACGAGATGTTCACCCGCATGACCTGGAACGTGCGCTCCAGCGTGGTGGGGAACGTGCTCCGGCTCGTGCCGGCGCGGCAGGAGACGGCCCAGGAGATCGAGCAGAAGCGCGTTGCGCTGGGCAGGAAGCAGCGGGTCATCGAGAGCCACCCCGGGGCCGACGGGGAGGGGGAGGCCCCCAAGCAGGAGCAGGTCACCCGCGGGCAGCCCAAGGTCGGACGCAACGACCCGTGCCCGTGCGGCTCGGGCAAGAAGTACAAGAAGTGCCACGGGGCCAGCGAGGCGGCGGCGTAGCGCGCCGGGCGCGGTTCCGGACCGGCCAACCGCGATGCTGGCGCCCCGTGAATTCGACCTCGAGCGCGTGGTCCGCAGCCACGGATGGTACGACCTCGCCCCCTGGACCTGGGACCCGGAGCGGCGCGTGGTGTCCCGTCCCCTGCGCCTGTCCGGAGGCCGGGTCGTGCACGCCGAGGTGGCCGAGGCCGGCCCCGGCCGGATCCTGCTCCGGGTGAAGGGCGGGGGACGCCTGCGCGCCGCCGACGCAGCCGCGGTCCGCGCCGCGGTGCGGACCTGCCTGGCCCTCGACGAGGACCTCGAGCCGTTCCGGGCCCGGGCGCGCGCCGTCGAGGGGGACGCGGGGACGCGCCCGGTGCAGCGGGCCCTCGACCGCGGCCTGGGACGGTTGCTCCGCTCGCCGACGGTGTTCGAGGACGCGGTGAAGACCCTCTGCACCACCAACTGCTCCTGGGGGCTCACCCGCGCCATGACCACGCGCCTCGTGGAGGAGCTGGGAGAGGAGGGACCCTCTGGGCGCGCCTTCCCGTCCCCGGAGGCGATGGCGGCGCGGCCGGAGCGATTTTACCGGGACCGGATCCGGTCCGGCTACCGGGCGCCCTTCCTCCGCAGGCTGGCCCGGGACGTCGCCTCCGGGCGGCTCGATCTCGAATCGTGGCGCGACCCGGCCATCCCGCCCGCCGACCTGCGCCGCCTCGTCCTCGCCCTCGATGGGTTCGGGCCCTACGCGGCGGAGCACCTGATGCGCCTGCTGGGACGCCACGAGGGGCTCGCCCTCGACTCCTGGACGCGCCGGAAGATCGCCGAGCTGCGCGGCCGGAAGCGGCAGCCCTCCGACGCGGTGCTGGGCCGCTGGTTCGCCCCCTGGGGCGAGTGGGCCGGGCTCGCCATGTGGCTCGAGGCCACCGCCGACTGGCACGACGACGCGAAGGCACGGCCGTGATAGGGAGATCCCCATGCGATTCGCATTCGTGCTGCTCCGGGTGGAGCCGGGCCGCCTCGAGGAGGTGGCCAACGCGGTCATGGAGATCGACGGGGTCTCCGAGGTCCACTCGATCACCGGCCCGTTCGACCTGCTCGTGAAGCTCTACGCCGCCGGATACGACGACTTCGGCGACCTCATCCCCGACCGGCTGCAGAAGGTCCCGGGCATCCGGGACACCGAGACCATGCTCGCCTTCCGGGCCTTCAAGACCACCGGCTGATCCGAAGCCACACGAGGTTCCGATGCCCCGCCTCCCGACGCTCGCCGCCATCGCACTGCTGCTCTTGGCCCTCCCGGCCAGGGGCGACGACCCGACCCGGGTGCTCCAGCCCAAGAAGGTGCCGCCGGTCATCACCCTCGACCGGACCGACGAGAAGGGGGTCGTCTCCGGCGGCCGGGTGGTGAACGTAACGGCGAACGTGAAGGCCGTCGACCTGTCCAGGCGGGAGGTCACGCTGCACGGGTCGGGCGGCCGCGTGGAGACCATCCGGGTCGGACCCGAGGTGAAGAACCTCGAGAAGCTCGAGCGCGGCGACCGGGTGAGCATCCGGTACCGGGAGGGGCTGGTTCTCCGCGTCCAGGCCCCGGGCGCCGAGGACGTGGCGCCGGAGGCCCAGAGGAAGGTCGACCGCACGGGAGTGGGGGACGTCCTCTCCGGCAGCGAGACGGTGCGCGCCCGCGAGACCCTGGCCATCACCTCCATCGATTCGGGGGCGCGGCTCGTGACGTTCAAGGGGACCGACGGGAAGACCTACGCCGTGAAGGCAGGTCCGAACGTCGCGCTCGACCGGGTGAAGGTCGGGGACAAGTTCACCGCCACCTACTCGTCGGCCATGGCCGTGTCGGTGGAGCCCGTCCAGCAGAGGTAGCGCCTGCCGGCCGCGGCTCAGAAGTTGAGGTGCACCCGGTCCGGCGTCACCCCGGCCTCGGCGAGGGTTGCCTTCACGTCGTTCACCATGGCGGTCATTCCGCAGACGTAGGCCTCGCTGCCGGTGGGGTCGGAGCCGCCGAGCAGGAGCGCCCGCGCCACCTCCTGCACGCGGCCGCGCACGCCCGGCCAGGCCTCGTCGGCGCTGGACGGGCAGAGGACCACCCGGATCCCATGGCGCTCCCAGTCGAGGTGCTCGCCCCGGTAGGCGAAGTCGGCGCCACGCCGCTGGCCGTAGAAGAGGGTGGCCCGCCGGAAGCGGTTGCGGTGGGAGACGACGTGCTGGAGCAGGGCGCGGATGGGTGCGATCCCCGAGCCGGCCGCGAAGAGGAGCAGGTCGCGCCCCTCGGCCTGGGCGATGGGGAAGCCCTTCCCGAAGGGGGCGCTGGTCTCGATCCGCGCGCCGGGAGCGGCGGCGAGGATGATCTCGTCGGCGATCTTGCCGCCGCGCTTCACGAGCAGGTCGGCGCTCCCGTCGGGCGAGGGGGCGCTGGCCAGCGCGAAGTAGGCCTCGCCGGAGGGCGCGCGGAGCTTCACCACCTGGCCCGGGGCGGCGTGGCTCGAGGAGAGAGGTCCGAGCGCCACGCGCAGGGCGCGCAGCGAGGGGGTCTCGTCCCAGGCGGAGAGGACCGGCACCGCCTCGTACTTCGTCGCGGACCCGGGCATGGTCCGTATCCTAGAACGTCACCAGCGAGTCCACCTTGACGGGGCCCAGCCGGCGCCTTCCGTCGAGGAACGCCAGCTCGACCACGACGGCGTACCCCACGAGCTCCGCGCCCTGGCGGGTGACGAGCCGCCCCACCGCCCCGGCGGTGCCGCCGGTGGCGAGCAGGTCGTCCACCACCAGGACCCGCTCCCCCGGATCCACCGAGTCGATGTGCAGCTCGAGCCCGTCCTCACCGTACTCGAGCTGGTAGCTCTCGCGGATGGTCTCCCAGGGCAGCTTGCCCGGCTTGCGGGCGATGGAGAGGCCGGCGCCCAGCGCATAGGCCAGCGGGGCCGCGAAGATGAAGCCCCGCGACTCGATGCCCACCACCTGGTCGATCCGCTCCGGCTTCCACCGGGCCACCAGCTCGTCCACGACCCGCCTGTAGGCGGCGGCGTCCCCGAGGACCGGCGTGATGTCCTTGAAGACGATGCCCGTCTTGGGGAAGTCGGGGACGTCGCGGATGGTGCGGCGCAGGAGGTCGGCGATCGATTCCATGGGGGCGGACTCTACCTCAATGTCCGCCCCGGCCATCGGGGAGGTAGAGGAGCGGATTGCGCGGCCGCGTCCCCTCCCGCACCTCGAAGTGGAGGTGCGGACCGGTGGTGCGCCCCGACATGCCCACCCTGGCGACGGGGGTTCCCGCCTCCACCCGGTCGCCGTGCTTCACCAGGACGGCGCTGTTGTGGGCGTAGAGCGTGATGAGCGAGCCGGCGTGGCGCAGCATGACGATGGTCCCGTAGCCGTCCTGGTTGCCGGTGTAGACCACCTCGCCCGCCGCCGCGGCCCGGACGACCGTGCCCTCAGGCGCCGAGAGGTCGATGCCGTCGTGGCGCTGCCCCTGCTTCACGCCGAACCCCCGGTAGAGGATCCCTCCCTTGAACGGCCACTGGAGCGTGGCGCTCCCGCCCTTGCGGGGCAGGAGATCGAGGTCGGGGTCGGGCGCGGTGGCCGACCCGCCCGCGGAGCCCGAGGGGGACGACGCCACCTCGAGCGGGCGGGACGCGCCGGGCACGAAGATCTCCTGGCCGGGGGCCAGGGTGGTCGGATCGGTGATCCCGTTCGCGTCCATCAGCTCGCGCGGGTCGATGCCGTAGGTCCGTGCGATCCGGTAGAGGGTGTCGCCCTTTCGCACCACGTGCGTGGTCCCGACCAGCTCCGGCTCGACGTGCGCGTCCCCGGGGCCGAGCGGGAAGGGCGGTGCGCGCTGGCCGGAGATCTCCTCCGGCGTCCGCTGGCGGGAGGCGCAGCCGGACAGCGTCGCCAGGGACAGCGTCGCCAGGGCGAGCGCCCCGGCGACCTGCAGCCGGGTCACGGGTCGAGCTCCCTGCGGTAGCCGGGGATGGAGAAGCCGGCCATCCCGCCGAGCAGCCCGTCATGGGTCAGGTCGAGGTGGAGCGGGGTCACCGCCACCAGCCCCTCGTCGAAGACGGTGTTGCAGTCGGAGAGGGGGATGTCCTGGTGGCTGGCGTCGCCGCCGATCCAGAAATAGCTGCGGCCACGCGGGTCGAGCTTCTCCACCACCTCGTTGCCGTAGGTCCGCACGCCCAGCCGCGTGAGGCGGTACCCCTTCACGGGGCCGGCCGGCACGTTCACGTTGAAGAGGGTGGGCGAGGCGGGACGCTGCGAGGCCACGCGCCGGGCCAGCATCGCCGCGAAGGCCGCCGCCGGGCCGAAGTCGTGGGGCTTCCGGGCCGCCAGCGAGACGGCGATGGCCGAGACGCCCAGGAGCGCCCCCTCCATGGCGGCTGCCACCGTGCCCGAGTAGAGGACGTCGTTGCCCAGGTTGGGGCCGTGGTTCACGCCGGAGACGACCAGGTCGGGCGGGCGTCCGCGCAGGACGTGGTTGAGCGCCAGGTAGACGGCGTCGGTGGGCGTGCCGTCCACGGAGAAGCGGCGTCCCCCCAGGTCCACGATCCGCAGCGGCCGGTGCAGGGAGATGGCGTGGCTGGAGGCCGACTGCTCCCGGTCGGGAGCGACCACCCAGACCTCGTCGTCGGGGAAGGCGGCGGCCAGCGCCGCCAGGCCGGGCGCGTTGACGCCGTCGTCGTTGGAGAGGAGGACGCGCACCCCGGTGAATCTAGCAGCGGGTCGGTCCCCCTGCCAGGAACGGACCTTGGGGGCGGCGCTACCGGCGCAGCCCGGCGAGGAGGACGGCGAGCGCCGCGGCGCTCCCGGTCAGCGCGGTCCACCCCACCACACGGAGGCTGCGGGCCGGCAGGCGAAGCCAGATCACTGCGAGTGAAGCGAGCGCCAGGGGCGCCACCGCCCAGGGCACGGCGCGGGGGACGACGCCCGCCGCGGAGAGCGCCACCGCCGTCCCCTGGAGGAGCGCCACCCCCGCCGCAGCGGCTGGACCGGGGTCGCGCGCCGGGGCGCGGGCCCGGGTGAGCACCACCTCCACGGCGAAGGTGGTCGCCGCGAAGCCGAGGGACCAGGCGAGCCAGGCGGCGCCGGCCGCGCCCGGGGTCGCGCCCGAGGCCACCGCCACGGGGAGGCCGGTGGAGGAGAGGGCGACCGCCACGGCCACCTCGCCGGCCACGGTTCGCTCGAGCTCGAGCCGCACGAGGAGGGCGATGGCCGCGGCGAGCACCGGCGGCACGGCCGAGGCGAGGCGCGCCTCCGGCGAGGCGAGAAGGAACCCCGCCCCGGCGAGCGTCACGGCGACGGCGAGCAGCAGGGTGGCGAGGCGCCTGGCGCGGGGGCCATCCTCGGCCCGCGCCCGGCTTCCCCGGTTCCCGGAGGCGACAAGGAGCGGTTCGTAGGACAGGAAGCCCGCGAAGGCGCCTGCGGCGAGGAGGATGGCGGAGGCGCCCGGGCGCCCGAGTGCCAGGGCGCAGACGAGCGGAAGGGCGATCTGGCCGTAGGCTCCGTGCTCGTGGGGGAGGAGCGAGCGGCGGGTGGGCGCGGGCATGGGTGGCGGATCTAAGGCGCGGCCGGGTCGGCGCCCGTCCCGGGGGGATCACAGTGGCGCACATCGTCGCACTTGCCTTCGGGCCACCCCGGCCGGAGGCTGAGAGGATCATCACGAAAATGGCACGAAATAAGGCGTTCGCGACGTTGCCATTCCCCCCGATCGGACCTATCATCGATCTGTCGGTGCTCGTGGGGGGCCGGCTCAATCAGCGGAGCACACCAGAATGCAATCAGTTCAGCCGGCGAGTCTCGTCATCCGCATGGATGGCGCCTTCGACATCGATTCCGTGCAGGCGATCCAGAGCCGGATCGAGGGGCTTCCCGGCGACGCGGAGGTCTACGTCGATCTCTCCCGGGTGCGCGAGTTCCACGACCGGGCCGTCGCCATGCTGGCCGAGGTCCTGGCGGTGGCGCGGGCGCGCGTCTCGGTGCGCGGCCTCCGGCAGCACCAGTACCGCATGCTCCGCTACCTGGGCGTCATGCCCAGCGCGCTCGATCCCGGCCTGGCCGCCCGCTCCGCCCCCGCCCTCGAGCGGTAGACCCTCCCGCTTTTCCCTATCTCCTTCGGATCGCCGCAAGCTCGGCGAAGGGCTCGCTCCTCGGCATGGAGCGAAAGGCCTCCGCCAGGTCCGCGGGCGGCGCCACGGCGCGGCGCGCCTCCAGGTCGATGAACGAGCCCAGCACCGTGACCAGGGCCATCTCCGTTCCGTCGCCCTTCCAGAGCCTGTGACGGATCGACCAGCGGGACGCGTCGGAAGCGATCCCGGCACAGAGGGCGTCCACCAGCACCTCCTCGCCGATGGCCGCCTCGCGGCGGTACTCGATCTCCTCGCGGAAGAGCACCGGCCCGAGGTGGACCGACTGGAACCGGGTCCACGGATAGCCGAACGAGGCGAAGAGGGCCACCCGCGTGTCGTTGGCGAACTCGGGGTAGGCGGTGTTGCGCAGGTGGCCGTTCGCGTCGGCGTCGGACCAGCGCACCACGAAGCGTCGCGAGAAGGGGGAGGTCATCGCGGAGGCGCCAGGTCGTCCCGCGAGCCGAAGAAGTAACGGCCGTCGAACTGGCCCCGGAGGTAGAAGTTGTACGAGGGTGTGAGCGCCGCGTTGCCGTAGCCTTCCGGGAAGACCACCGGGCTCGTGAAGGGGATCTCCACCCCGAAGCCGAACTGCACCACGGTGGCGAAGACCAGCTGGGTGGCGAAGGTGCGGAATGGGGTCCACTCCAGGATCGGGAAGCTCAGCGCGATCGACCGGAGCTGTGCCGCCCCGAAGGTGGACTCCGGTGCGGGCGGCGGGCCAACGGGCACGAGGACCACCACGTCGGAGAGGTAGCCGTAGAGCACGGCGTCCACCTCGCGCCCGATGACGACCTGCAGGGTGCCGAGGCCGATGCCGAAGCTCCGCTCGTAGGGGATGAGCCCGCCGCTCGCCGCGGCCACCCCCACCGAGCTGAGCGCGCTCGGCGACACCAGCGCCAGGATGGGTCCCAGGACGAGCATGTCTCCGGGGATGAGCCAGAAGGGCATCCGGATGCCGAGCCGCAGCCCGGTGCGGGCGGGGACGCGCGGGAAGAAGGCGCTGGTGCCGAGGACCGAGCAGACCGCTCCCCCGTCGCACGCGTCGGTCTGGGCCGACTGCATGGTGATGCCTGCGTCGATGAAGGCGAGCCCCGTGCCGACCGATCCGGTCAGGCTCTCCGCGCCGAAGCCGAGCCGCAGGCCGGCCGAGAGCGACCCGTAGAACTGCGCGGTGTCGGTGCCGAACCCGCCCCAGCCCACTTCCCCGGTGATGGACGAGAAGGCGCCGATGAAGGGGCCGAGCTCCTCGCGGAAGCGGGGCAGGTGGACGTCGCCCTGGCCCCGGCCGGGCACCGGCATGGCCTGGACGACGGGGTTGAAGTGGCGCGCCAGGCCGTCGGCCCGCGCCACCGACGGCTGGAACTCCTCGATGCAGGAGTCGAAGCCGAAGATCTCGGCCGCCGGGCGGCCGAAGGAGGTGGCCAGCACGCCGAGCTCGTCGCCCGGGCGCAGGGCGGCCACGAGCTGCTCGAGGCTGAACGCCACCGCGTCGGATCCCCGCCGGAGGTCGGCGTCCCGCATGAAGGAGTCGCCGAAGAGGATGATCGCCTCGCCTCCCCAGGTGACCCCGTCGTAGCCGAACTCGTTGTAGTAGTCGTGCGTTCCCTTGCGCCAGGCGTCGCTCCCCCAGGTGCCGACCACGTGGCCGGCGGCGTAGATGTCCTCGATCCAGTGGAGCGCGTAGCCCTCGGTGGCCAGGATGCGCAGCGCGGCGTCCGGTCGCTCGGCCGGCGGCGGAGGGTTCGACGCGTAGCGCTGGGCCAGCTCGAGCGCCGCCATGTGGTACTGCAGGTACATCCCCATGGCGTTGAGCGGGGCGCCCTCCTTGACCGCGTTGCGGATGTAGGCCGCCCCGTCGTTGTTCACGCGCGGCAGCAGGAAGTGGGCGTTGTTCGCCCCGGCGCGGCTCACGTAAGCGGGGTCGGCCGCCTGGAGCGCCAGGTTGGAGGTGGCGATGGCGTTCAGCGACTGTTCCCGGTCGCGGGCCTTGTCCAGGTTGGCCTGGGTCTCCGCGGCCACGCGCGCCACGTCGAGGATCCAGTCGCCGGGGAGCGTTTGCTCGACGACCTCCCTCGGGCTGCAGGAGTGGTCGGCCGACATGGCCGGGAGGGCCGCGAAGTCGATGCAGCCGGGCCTGAGCCCCTGATCCCCCTCGCTCGTCCCCGGGCAGAGCCGCGCGGGGAGCACCGCCCGCGCCTCGCTCCAGAGCGCGTCGAGGGCGGCGCGCTCCTCGGGAGGAAGCTTCTGGATACCGGCCACCGCCATGTTGCGGTGCTCCGGGTAGATCCAGGCGGACGCTACGGCCGGGAGGGATGCCAGGGCGAGGGCGACCCACGGGGCGGGCGACAGGCGCATCCCTTGCGACTAGCAGGAGCCCGCGGCGCCGTAAAGCGCCACGGGCTAAGACCTCCGACGTGTCCACGCTCGAGGTCCACGTCCGCTCCAGCATCTCCGACGTCCCGGCCGTCGAGTGGGACCGGCTCTGGGCCCACGAGCCCGACCGGGCCACGCCATTCCTCTCCCACGCCTGGCTCGACGCGCTCGAGCAGTCCGGGGCCGCCGCCCCGGGAAGCGGGTGGACCGGGCGCCACCTCCTGCTCCGGCGCGGGGGGCGCACGGTGGCGGCCCTCCCGGCCTGGTCGCGGACCGACTCTCACGGGGACTTCGGCCGGGACTGGCAGTGGGCCGCGGCCGCCGAACGGGCCGGGATCGCCTACTACCCGAAGCTCGTGGTCGGGGTCCCGTTCACCCCGGCCACCGGGCGGCGCCTGCTCGTGGCCGAGGGGGAGGACCGGGGCGAGATGGCCCGCGCGGCCGTCGCCGCCCTGCGCGAGCTCTGCGCCGAGGAGGGGCTCCATTCCATCCACGTCCTCCACCTGCCGGGCGGGGACGCCCTGGAGCTCGAGGAGGCCGGCCTCGCCCTGCGGGTGGATTTCCAGTTCCACTGGGTGAACCACGGCTACGCGACCTTCGACGACTTCCTGGCCCGCTTCACCTCCAAGCGGCGCAACGCCATCCGGCGGGAGCGCGGTACCCCGGCGTCGCAGGGGATCGCCATCCGCACCGTCCGCGGCGACGAGCTGGGGGAGCGGCCGGCGGCCTGGGCGCGGGACGTGGCGCGGCTGCACGAGCGCTCGGTCTCGCAGATGGAGTGGGGGATGAAGTTCCTCGACCGGTCCTTCCACGAGCGGGTGATGCGCACCATGCCCGGCTCGCTCGAGGTGGTGGAGGCGCGCCGGGATGGGAAGCTCCTGGCCATGGCGTTCAACGTGGCCTCCCCGGGCCGGCTCTTCGGCCGCTACTGGGGCGCGGTGGAGGAGCACCCCTTCCTGCACTTCAACGTCGCGCTCTACCACTCGGTGGAGGAGTGCATCCGGCTCGGGAGGCAGGTCTTCGAGGGAGGCGCCGGGGGGGACCACAAGCTCTCCCGGGGATTCGAGCCGGCCGAGGTCTGGAGCGCCCACCACTTCCTCGATCCCCGCCTCGACCTGCCCGTCCGCCGCCACCTGGCGGAGGCGCGGGTGGCGGCCCGGGAGGGGCTCCTGCGCTGGCGCGCCGGGTCGGCGGTGCTCAGGCCGGGAGGCGTGCCTCGGGCCGACGGCCCCAGGTGAGCCGGAGCTCACGGGTCCAGGTCGCACCCCCGGTGCGCAAGGCCAGCGCCCGGGCGTCGGCCAGCAGCCCGGAGAGCCGCTCGGAGGAGAGCGCCGGCCCCACCAGCGAGAGGGAGCGCAGCACGGCGTCGAGCCGATCCGGGGGGAAGACCTGCTCGTCCCGGAAGGCCTCGGCGGCCCGTCCGCGCACCCCCGCCGCGGAGAGGAACTGCGACAGGCGCCCGGACGCGCGCGGGCGCGCCTTCGGATTCTCCCGGGCCAGGAGGGCCACGAGACCGTCGGTGAAGGGGGATCCGCCCAGGTGGGCCTCGACGACCGCCACCGCGCCGCCCGGGGCGAGCAGGCGCCCGGCCTCGCGCCCCGCGGCCTCCGGCTCGACCCACTGCAGGGCATCGGAGAGAAGGACGAGCGTCGCATCCCCGCCCGGGAGGCCGGTCTCCTCGGCGGACGCGTGAACCGGCTCGACGGGCAGGCCCGCCGCGCCCTCGCGGAGCAGGTCGAGCATGGCATCGGCCGGCTCGACCGCGCGCACCGCCACCCCTCGCGCGGCGAGCGGGATGGCGAGGAGCCCGGTTCCAGCCCCCAGGTCCACCGCCGGCCCCGCCCCGCCGGCGAGCGCCGCGAGGCGGTCGACCAGCGCCGACGGGTAGGCAGGCCGGGCGCGGTAGTCGCCCGCGAGCCGGTTGAAGATCCACCTCTCCGATTCGTCCACCTCGACGCCTCGCCGTCCCATCGTCCAACCTTAGCACCCCGCCCGGCGCGGACCGAGGGGCGCTGCTAGACTGCGCGCCGTGCCTGGCCCGGTCGTCCGCCTCCGCGGGGTCTCGAAGCGCTACGGCGGCTTCACGGCCCTCGACCGCGTGGACCTCGACGTGGACCAGGGGGAGATCCTGGCGCTCCTCGGCCCCAACGGCGCCGGCAAGACCACCCTCATCAGCATCGTGGCCGGGCTCGTCCGGGCCAGCGCCGGAGAGGCTTCCGTGCTGGGGCGGGACGTGGTGCGAGACTACCGCTTCACCCGTCGCGCGGTGGGGCTCGTGCCCCAGGAGGTCAACTTCGACCCCTTCTTCAGCGTCGAGGAGACCCTCCACTTCCAGGCCGGCTACTTCGGAGTCCGGCTCGGGGCCGACCGGCTCGAGGAGATCCTCCAGGCCCTCGAGCTGACCGAGAAGAGGCACGCCAACACCCGGTCGCTCTCGGGCGGCATGAAGCGCCGGCTGCTCATCGGCAAGGCGCTCGTCCACGAGCCCCGCGTCCTCTTCCTCGACGAGCCCACCGCCGGCGTGGACGTGAGGCTCCGGCAGCAGCTCTGGGCCTACGTGCGCCGCCTGCGCGCCCGCGGCACGACCATCGTGCTCACCACCCACTACCTCGAGGAGGCCGAGGCGCTGGCCGACCGGGTGGCGGTGATCGACCGCGGCCGGATCCTGCTCGTCGAGGGGAAGGATCGGCTCCTGGAGCGCCAGGGCGGCAAGACCCTGCGCATCTCGCTGACCGCCCCGATCGCCTCGCTTCCCGGGGCCTTGCTCGCGCTCGGCGCCCGGCTCGAGGATGGGGGCGGAGCCATCGACGTGGACGCGCCCCCGGGCGGCTCCTTCGGCCCGGCGCTCGCGGCGCTGGCCGAGGCGGGGCTGCCGGTGGGTGACGTGGAGACCCGGCGGGCCCGTCTGGAGGACGTCTTCGTGTCGATCCTGGGCGGCGACGCCGGGAAGGAGGCGCCGTGAACCTCCTGGGGGTCCAGACACTCTTCGTGAAGGAGGTGCGCCGCTTCCTCCGGGTTCCAGGGCAGACCCTGCTCTCCCCGCTCATCACCACCTCCCTCTACTTCCTGGTCTTCGGCTGGTCCCTGGGGTCCCGCATCCAGGAGGTGGACGGGGTGCCCTACGCCCGGTTCATCCTCCCAGGCCTGATCGTGCTGGGGGTGGTCACCAACGCCTACCTGAACAGCGCCTCGTCGCTCTTCGTGATGAAGCTCCAGGGGACGGTGGTCGATCTCCTGGTCTCGCCCCTCTCCTACGCGGAGATCCTGGGCGCCTTCGTGGCCGCCGCGGTGGCCCGCGGGATGCTGGTGGGCGGCATCATGTGGATCGTGGGCGCCCTCTTCACCGGGTTCGGGGTGGCCCACCCGGTGCTGGCCTTGCTGCTCCTCGTGGCGGTGGCAGCCGGGTTCGCCGCGCTGGGCTTCATGACCGCCACCTGGGCGGGGAGCTTCGAGCAGGTGAACTTCCTCCCCACCTTCGTGGTGACGCCGCTCACCTTCCTGGGAGGGGTCTTCTACTCGGCATCCATGGCGCCGCCGGCCCTGCGGTGGCTCACCCGGTCGAACCCGATCTACTACCTCGTCGAGACCCTGCGCTGGTCGGTGACGGGGAGGGCGGACGCTCCGCCGGAGGCGGGCTTCGCAGTCGCCACCGTGCTGGCCGGAGGCGCCCTCCTGGCCGCCTACGGGCTCCTCCGGAGCGGCTGGCGCCTCCGGGGATGATCGAAACACTTCGGGATTGCCTTCGGGCCGTCGTTGGTTATCCTACGGCACCAATTCAAGGCCCTATTTTCCCGGAGGTTTCCCGATGCGTCTCGTTCTCGCCGTTCTGCTCGCGCTGTCCGTCACGGCGTGCAAGAAGTCCAATGCGCCGACCCCGGCGCAGGCCCCCGCGGCCGAAGCCCCCGCAGCCGCGGCCGGCGGCGTGCGCGGGAAGGTCGTCGAGCGCATCGACGCCGCCCCGTACAGCTACCTCCGGATCGCCGGCCCCACGGGTGAGATCTGGGCCGCCGTGCCGCAGGCCGCCATCGAGAACGGCGCCGAGGTGGTCATCGAGAACCCCATGCCCATGGACGGGTTCGAGTCGAAGACCCTGAACCGCAAGTTCGAGAAGATCTACTTCGGGACGCTCGGCGGACAGGGCGGCGCACCCCAGGCCGCGGCCCCGGCCGGCGGCGCTCCCAACCCGATGGGCGGCATGCCCCCGGGCATGATGCCCCCCGGCGGGATGCCCCCGGGCGGGATGGCAGCACAGCACGCCGCCGCGGGCGCGGGTCCGACCGACGTCGGTGACGTGAAGGTTCCCAAGGCCACCGGCGCCAACGCCAAGACCGTGGCCGAGATCCACGCCCAGAAGGCCCAGCTGAAGGAGAAGAAGATCACGGTCCGCGGCAAGGTCGTGAAGTCGAACGCCGGGATCATGGGCAAGAACTGGATCCACGTCCGCGACGGCAGCGGCACCCAGGAGAAGGGCGACAACGACATCACCGTCACCTCCGAGTCGGCCGCCAACGTCGGCGAGGTGCTGGTGATCACCGGCGTGGTCCGGGTGGACAAGGACTTCGGCGCCGGCTACGCCTACCCGGTCATCATCGAGGAGGCCGTCTACGCGAAGTAGGCGCGCCCCACGGGACTGAAACGGGAAGGGCGGTCCGGATCACCCGGGCCGCCCTTCTCCTTTCGCGCACCGTACGCCCGGGATGGCGCGGGGATCACTTCGTCCCGTTGATGAGCTCGTCGAAGGTCTTCTTCACCTTCGCCGAGACGCAGCCCTGGACGGCCCCCGTGAAGCCGTGGGGACGGTGCGCCCGCCGGGACGTCGACCGTGCCGCCGAGGTAGAACACCAGGTTCCCGTTCTGGAGGAAGTCAGCGAGGTTGTTGTCCGGCCGATGCTGGCCGGATCGTTGAGGCCCTGGAGCCGGATGGTCATGCAGCCCCGGCCGTGACCGCCACCTGCTTGGTGGTACGTCGTTCGACACCGTCAGGGAGACGCTCGACCGCTGAAGTTGGCAGCCGTTGAAGGTTGTGCACGTGCTCGTCGCCTGGATGCCGAGGCTGAGGAAACGGAGGATGCGGTTCTCGGGCAGTCCGTCGAGGAGGACGCTCGGGAAGGGCGTCCTCGAGGATGCCCAGGTCCACCTGTCCGGAGCCGGCCCTGGACGACGGCCCCACGGTCGGGCGGTGCCGTTCCCGATGGTGAAGCTCTGCGGCAGGAGGGTGAGGCAGGCGAGCGGCTGCTCCGCCTCGACGTTGAAGCTGCCGCATCCGGCGAGCGGAAGGGCAAGCAAAGCGATCGCGATGTTCTTCATGGGAGTCCTCGCTCTCAGAAGAAGTACTGGAAGGAGAGGCGTGCGGCCGGCGCGAAGGCCTGGGCCTTCCACGGGTCGGCGGTGACCTGGACGTTGTTCACGGTCGCGCTGCCGCCCTTCACGTTCAGCGAGAGCCAGCCATGCCGCCCTCGATCTTGAAGGTGAAGCCGCGACGGCTGCCGAGCCGATGCCCAGGAGACCGGACCACCAGTTGTAGCTGGCGTCGCCGATGAGCGGGGCCATCGCGGTCTCGAGCATGCCCGCCCACTTCTTGATCTGGTCGGTCGTGTTGCCCGCGAAGTAGTAGCCGTACTCCCCGCGGAAGATGGGGAAGACGATGAAGTCGATGGGGCGGAACTCGACCCCGAGCGACGAGGCCCGGCGCGAGGGTGTAGGCGAAGCCGGCGTCGACGAGGACCCAGTAGAACGGCGAGTAGACGAACGAGAGGACCGCTCCGTCCGGCGCGCCGAGGGCGAGCCTGAGCCCGAACTGGGATAGGGCTCCTCGACGGGCACCGGCGCCGGGGCGGACCTTGCGGCCGGCGGCACGTCCTGCGGTTCCGCGGAGGCCATGCCGGGGGCGGCGAGGAGGGCCGCGAGGAGGAGTGGGGCGAGTCGCATGGAGGGCTCCGGTTGGAGGCACGGCGACGACGGGGAAGTTTGGCACGCCTCCGCACCGAGAAGAAGGGTCTCCCAGGTTTCATGTGGGTGAAGCACCCACGACCCGGAGGTGCTACGGTCCCGCCCCGATTGGCACTTCCGGCAACGCTCCACGATTTCCAGATCGAGCTCGCCAACGTGGACGCGGGCGAGCACCTGCGCGTCTCGCTGCGGGCGGCCAGGCACCCTTCCGAGTCGATGGAGCGGCTCTGGCTCCGGGTCCTCGCCCAGTGCTGGCGGTGGAGGGAGGGGATCGAGCAGGGACCGGGCCTCTCCGATCCCGACGCCCCCGACGTCCTGGCCCGCGACCTCACCGGCGAGATCCGGCTCTGGGTCCGCGTGGGGCGCCCCGAGGCGGCCCGCGTCCAGCAGGAGGCCGACCGGAACCGGCGCGCCGACGTGGCCGTGCTCTTCGACTCGCCGCGCCGGATGGAGGCCTTCGTCGAGGAGGCACGCGCGGCCGGGCTGGAACGGCTCGGGAGGGTGGCGCTGGCCGCGGTGACGCCGGCGTTCATGGCCGATCTGGCCAGGAACGAGGAGCGCCGGGCCAGGCTCTCCCTCACCATCGTCGGGGACCACCTGTACGTCGAGCGGGACGGCCAGTCCTTCGACGGCCCCCTCGTCAGGGGCTACATCCCCGGAATGTGAAGGCAAAGGTTGTCGTGCGCGCGACGGCCGCCTCGTTACATTTCCGCTATCGGGACCTTTTCGGTCCAGATAGGCTCCCAACTCGGGGGTTGGGGATTACCCCCAAAAAGGGTGGTTCGACGATGATCCGCATGACCAAGCTCACCGACTACGGGATCGTCATCCTCACGCACATGGCGATGGAGGCGCCGGGCTCGCTGCACACGGCCCAGGACCTGTCCTCCAAGTCGCGGGTGCCGGTGCCCACTGCGTCGAAGCTCCTCAAGTCGCTGGCCCGCGCCGGACTGGTGGTCTCCCACCGCGGCCGCAACGGCGGCTATGGCCTCTCCCGCGACGCCGACACCATCTCGGTCGCCGAGATCATCGCCGCCATCGAGGGGCCCATCGGGCTCACCGAGTGCGGGACGGGCGCCGGGAGCGCCTGCGACATGGAGCCCTTCTGCGCCGCCAAGGGGCGCTGGGCGCCCATCAACCAGGCCATCGAGCGGGCGCTCCAGGACGTGCCCCTCTCGGCCATGAAGCCGGTGCAGCCGGTGCAGCCGGAGCGGCTGGTCCGGCTCGAGGCCGGGACGGGGGTCGCGCCGTGACCGACACCAACCGTGAACTGACCGAGCTGACCGAGCAGGGCTACAAGTACGGTTTCGTCACCGACGTGGCCGAGGACCGGATCCGCAAGGGTCTCGACGAGGACGTGGTCCGGCTCATCTCGTCGAAGAAGAACGAGCCGGCCTTCCTCCTCGACTTCCGCCTGAAGGCCTTCCGGCACTGGCTGACGCTCCAGGAGCCGACCTGGGCCAAGGTCCGCTACAACCCCATCTCCTACCAGGACATCGTCTACTACTCGGCCCCGAAGCCGCGGAAGAAGCTTTCCTCCATGGACGAGGTGGACCCCGAGCTGCGCGACGCCTTCGCCAAGCTGGGCATCCCGCTCGAGGAGCAGAAGAGGCTCTCCAACGTGGCGGTGGACGCGGTCTTCGACTCGGTGTCGGTGGCCACCACCTTCAAGAAGAAGCTCGCCGACATGGGAGTGATCTTCGGATCCTTCTCCGACGCGGTGAAGGAGCACCCGGAGCTCGTCGAGAAGTACCTGGGCTCCGTGGTCCCCTACACCGACAACTACTTCGCCACGCTCAACTCGGCGGTCTTCTCCGACGGCTCCTTCGCCTACATCCCGAAGGGCGTGCGCTGCCCCATGGAGCTCTCCACCTACTTCCGCATCAACGCCGCCGACACCGGGCAGTTCGAGCGCACCCTCATCGTGGCCGACGAGGGATCCCACGTCTCCTACCTGGAGGGCTGCACCGCCCCGCAGCGCGACCAGAACCAGCTGCACGCCGCGGTGGTCGAGCTCATCGCCCTCGACGGCGCCGAGATCAAGTACTCCACGGTGCAGAACTGGTACCCGGGCGACGCCGAGGGCAAGGGCGGCATCTACAACTTCGTCACCAAGCGCGGGAAGGCCATGAAGCGGTCCAAGATCTCCTGGACCCAGGTGGAGACCGGATCGGCCATCACCTGGAAGTACCCGAGCTGCATCCTCCAGGGCGACGACTCGGTGGGCGAGTTCTACTCGGTGGCGCTCACCAACCACCGCCAGCAGGCCGACACCGGCACCAAGATGATCCACATCGGCAAGAACACCCGCTCCACCATCGTGTCGAAGGGGATCTCGGCCGGGCACGGGCAGAACACCTACCGCGGCCTGGTCAAGATCATGAAGGGCGCGGAGGGCGCCCGCAATCACTCACAGTGCGACTCGCTGCTCATCGGCGACCGCTGCGGGGCCCACACCTTCCCGTACATCGAGGCCCGCAACCCCACCGCCACGGTGGAGCACGAGGCCACCACCTCGAAGATCAGCGAGGACCAGCTCTTCTACTGCCGCCAGCGCGGCATCAAGGAGGAGGACGCGGTCTCGATGATCGTCAACGGTTTCGCGCGGCAGGTCCTGAAGGAGCTGCCCATGGAGTTCGCCGTGGAGGCGCAGAAGCTTCTCGGCATGAGCCTGGAAGGGAGCGTGGGATGAGCCAGGGGTCGAACGGGGCGGCGCTGCTCGAGGTGCACGGCCTCCGGGCGCGCATCGACGACAAGGAGATCCTGAAGGGTCTCGACCTCACCGTGAATCCCGGCGAGGTGCACGCCATCATGGGGCCGAACGGCTCGGGCAAGAGCACCTTCGCCGGGGTCCTGGCGGGCCGTGACCGCGCCGAGGTGACCGGCGGCACCGTCACCCTCGACGGCAAGGACCTGCTCGCCCTCACCCCGGAGGCGCGGGCCGTGTCCGGCCTCTTCCTGGGCTTCCAGTACCCGGTGGAGATCCCCGGCGTGGGGAACATGTACTTCCTCCGCACCGCGCTGAACGCCCAGCGCAAGGCCCGCGGCGAGGAGGAGCTCGACGCCGTGGACTTCCTCGGGCTCGCCCGGGAGAAGATGAAGCTCGTCGAGATGGACCCGGCCTTCATGAACCGGGGCGTCAACGAGGGGTTCTCCGGCGGGGAGAAGAAGCGCAACGAGGTGCTGCAGATGGCGGTGCTCGAGCCCCGCCTCTCCATCCTCGACGAGATCGACAGCGGCCTCGACATCGACGCGCTCCGCGTGGTGGCGCGGGGGGTGGAGTCGCTGCGCAGCCCCCACCGCTCCACCATCCTGGTCACCCACTACCAGCGCCTCCTCGAGTACATCGTGCCCGACCGCATCCACGTGATGGCCGGGGGGCGCATCGTCCGCTCCGGCGGGCGCGAGCTGGCCCTCGAGCTCGAGAAGAAGGGCTACGCCTGGGTGGAATCGTGAACGCAGCGGAGCAGAGCCTGGTCGACGGCGCCGGGTCGCTCGCTCCGGCCCCCGCGTTCGTGGCCGCCGCCCGGCGGTCCGGGCGGGAGTCCTTCGAGCGGAGCGGCCTGCCCACCACCCGCATGGAGGACTGGCGCTTCACCTCGCTGGCGCCGCTCCTGGCCCACGCCTTCGGCCACGCCGATCCGTCCGCGCCGCTCTCGGCCGCCGACCTCGAGGCCGCCGCGGGGAAGGCCTTCGGCCCGCGGCTGGTCTTCGTGAACGGGCGGTTCCGCGCCGACCTCTCGAGCGCCCACGGCCTGCCGGCCGGCATCCACGCCGCCAGCCTCCAGCACGCCATCGCCGTGTCGCCCGGCCGGGTGGAGCCCCACCTGGCCCGCGCCGTCTCCGTGGAGGGGCGCCCCTTCGCGGCCCTGAACGCGGCCTTCCTGGGCGACGGCGCCTTCGTCCACGTCGGCGGCGAGGCGAAGGGCGGCGTCGTGGAGCTCGTCTTCGCCACCGTGGCCCGGCAGGGGCCGGCCGCCAGCCACCCCCGCGTGCTCGTGGCGGCCGACCCGGGGAGCCAGGCGACCGTCGTCGAGACCTACGTGGCGCTGGGCGGCCACCCTGCGCTCACCAACGCGGTCACCGAGGTCTCGCTCGGCGCCGGCGCACGCCTCGACCACTACCAGGTCCAGGACCAGCCGGCCTCCGCGTTCCACTTCGCGACCCTGGCCGCGGTGCAGGGCGCAGGCGCCAGCCTCTCCACCCACTCCACCGCGCTGGGCGCCGCCCTCTCGCGCAGCGACGTCCTCGCACGCCTCGCCGGGGAGGGAGCCCAGGCCCACGTCTCCGGCCTGTACATGGCCGACGGGGACCGGCTCGTGGACAACCACTCGGTGATCGAGCACGCCGTGCCGAACGGCACCAGCCGGGAGCTCTTCAAGGGCATCCTCGACGGCGCCTCGCGCGGCGTCTTCGCCGGCCGCATCCGCGTGCTCGAGGGGGCCTCGAAGACCGACGCCCACCAGTCCAACTCGAACCTGCTCCTGTCCCGCGACGCCATCGTCGACACCCTGCCGCAGCTCGAGATCTACACCGACGACGTCAAGGCCGGCCACGGCGGCACGGTGGGCGAGCTGGACCGGGACGCGCTCTTCTACCTGCGCTCCCGCGGGCTGCCGCTGGCCGAGGCCCGGAGCCTGCTCGTCTACGCCTTCGCCCGCGAGATGGTGGAGCGGGTGGCCGTGCCGGCGCTCCGCGAGCGGCTCGGGCGGCTCGTGGCGGCCCGCCTTCCCGGCGGCGACGCCATCCTGGAGGCGGCATGAGCTTCGACGTCGAGGCGGTGCGCCGTCAGTTTCCCGTGCTGGCCCAGCGCCCGCACGGGAAGCGCCTGGCCTTCCTCGACAGCGGCGCCACGTCCCAGAAGCCGCAGTCGGTCATCGACGCGGTGACCCGGTTCTACGACCGGGACAACTCCAACGTGCACCGCGGCGTCTACGACCTTGCCGAGCGGGCCACCGCGGCCTTCGAGGGGGCGCGCAGGAAGATCGCCCGCTTCATCGGCGCCGAGCCCCGCGAGGTCATCTTCACCCGGGGTACGACCGAGGGCGTGAACCTGGTGGCCCAGTCCTGGGGACGGGCCAGCGTGGGGCCCGGCGACGAGATCCTGGTCACCGGGATGGAGCACCACTCCAACATCGTCCCCTGGCAGCTGCTCGCGGCCGAGAAGGGCGCGAAGCTCGTGGTGGTCCCGGTCGACGACCGGGGCGAGGTGCACCTCGCCGATTTCGAGCGGCTCATCGGCCCGCGCACCCGCATCGTCGCGGTCACCCAGGTGTCGAACGTGCTCGGGACGGTCAATCCGATCCGGGAGATCACCCGGCTGGCCCACGCCCGCGGGATCCCGGTCCTGGTGGACGGCGCCCAGGCCGTGCCCCACGAGAAGGTGGACGTCCGCGACCTCGACGCCGACTTCTACGTCTTCAGCGGCCACAAGATGTTCGGCCCCACCGGGATCGGCGTGCTGTACGGGAAGGCGAAGCTGCTCGAGGCCATGCCCCCCTGGCAGGGCGGCGGCGACATGATCCTCTCGGTCTCCTTCGAGGGGACCAGGTTCAACACCATCCCCTACAAGTTCGAGGCCGGAACCCCCGACGCCGCCGGTGCGGTGGGGCTGGGCGCCGCGGTGGACTGGCTCGAGGGGCTCGACCGGGAGGGCGCCCGGGCCCACGAGCGGGACCTGCTCGCCCACGCCACCCGGAGGCTCGAGGAGATCCCCGGGCTGCGCATCATCGGCGCCGCGCCCGGCAAGGCCCCGGTCATCTCCTTCGTCATGGAGGGCGTCCACCCGCACGACGTGGGCACCATCCTCGACCACGAGGGGGTGGCGGTGCGGGCCGGCCACCACTGCGCCCAGCCGCTCATGGAGCGCTTCGGCGTGCCGGCCACCGTTCGCGCGTCCATGGCCCTCTACAACACCCGCGAGGACGTGGACCAGCTCGTCCAGGGCCTCCACCGCGTCCGGGAGATGTTCCCATGAGCGACCTCTCCGACCTCTACCAGGAGGTCATCCTGGACCACGGCCGCAATCCGCGGAACTTCCGGCGCATGGCCGACGCCACCGCCACGGCGGAGGGGCTGAATCCCCTCTGCGGCGACCACTACCACGTGTTCCTCCGGATGGACGGCGACCGCGTCGCCGACGTCTCCTTCCAGGGCTCGGGCTGCGCCATCTCCAAGGCGTCGGCCTCGCTCATGAGCCAGGTGCTCAAGGGCAAGAGCGCCGCCGACGCCGAGGACCTCTTCCGGCGCTTCCACCGGATGGTGGTGGACGGGGACGCCACCCAGGCCGACGGCCTGGGGAAGCTCGCGGTCCTGAAGGGCGTGGCCGATTTTCCCACCCGCGTGAAGTGTGCCAGCCTGGCCTGGCACGCGCTCCACGCGGCACTGCACGGCGAGCAGAAGCCGGCGACGACGGAGTGAGACGATGGAGCGCCGCGAACCGGTCTCGCTGAGCCGCGCAGTGGAGGTGACGCTCGTCCCCTCCGGGGAGAAGAGCATGCTCCCGCAGGGCGCGCTGGTCATGCCGCAGCAGGAGCTGGGCGGCCACTTCACGGTCATGCTCGACCGCGGGGGGCTGGCGCGCCTCGCCAACGAGGACGCCGACGCGCTGGGGCCGGCCTTCGCCGAGCGGGCCCTCAAGGTGGCCGAGGCCGAGAAGGCGAGGCTCGCGGAGGCGAGCGGCCAGCCCTTCGACGAGCAGCAGGTCTGGGAAGCTCTCAAGAAGGTCTTCGACCCGGAGATCCCGGCCAGCATCGTGGACCTGGGGCTGGTCTACGAGCTCGTCCACTCCGAGCGGGCCGAGGGTGGCCGGAAGGTCACCATCCGGATGACGCTCACCGCCCCCGGCTGCGGGGTCGCCCCCATGATCCTCGACGACGTCCGGGAACGGGTCGCCAAGGTGCCCGGCGTCGGCGCGGTGGACGTGGACCTGGTCTTCGACCCGCCCTGGAGTCCGGAGAAGATGAGCGACGCCGCGAGGTTGCAGCTCGGTTTCTGGTAGACCCATCCGGGACGAATCCGTCCGGGCAGGTGGCGGCGTCGAAGAGTGCAGGAGGGGCGCTCCTCGCCCCCGGAGGACGCACCGATGAACCGCAAGCCGCTCGCCGCCGCATCGCTCCTCGCCCTCGCCGCCCCCACCGCCGCCCTGGCCGGGGACATCGGGAGCACGCTGGTCTCCATCGGCGTGCCCGCCATCGTCTTCGGCTTCGTGCTGGCCATCGTGGGCGGCGCCTTCTACGTCGGATACCGCGAGACCAAGGAGCGGCAGCAGACCCTGCGGCTCGCCATCGAGAAGGGGATCGCCATCCCCCCCGAGCTCGTGGAGGGCGCCAGCGGGGAGCGGAACCCCGACAGGGACCTGCGCAGCGGCATCAAGCAGATCTTCATCGGGATCGGCGTGGGCGTGCTGCTCTGGTTCGTGTCGCCCTTCAAGAACGTCTGGGCGGTGGGCGCCATGATCGCCATCTTCGGGATCGGCCACGTCGTGGCCTGGGCGCTCACGCGCCGTCAGCCGAAGCCGGCCACTCCGGCCAGCTGATCGAGGGCGGATGGGCCCCTCCGACGCCGAGCTCTGCGCCCGCGTCGTCTCGAGCGACGACCGGCACGCCTTCGCCGCCCTGGTGCGACGCCACCAGTCGGCGGTCCGGGCGGTGCTGCGCCGGCTCTGCGCGGGGGACGCGGCGCTGGCCGACGACCTCTCGCAGGAGACCTTCGTGCGTGCGTGGAGGGGCTTGCGGGGCTGGCGGGGCGGGGCCCGGTTCCCGACCTGGCTGCACCGCATCGCGGTGAACGCCTGGCTGTCCCAGGCCCGGAAGGCGCCTCCTCCCGCCGTCCTCGACCCGGGCGTCCAGGAGCCCGCCGACGGCCAGGTGGACGCCCGCCGCGATCTGGAGCGGGCCTTCGCCTTCCTGCGCCCCGAGGAGCGGATCGCGCTCTCCCTGGCCTACGCGCAGGACCTCACCCACGAGGAGGCGGCCGAGGCGGCCGGGTGGCCCGTGGGGACGCTCAAGACACACCTGCTGCGGGGCAAGGAGAAGCTCCGGCAGCGGCTCGTTCCCCAGGAGGGCGCGGCATGACCGACCCACACGACCCGATCGACGACGCCCTGCGCGAAGCCCCCTACCTGGACGACGCGAGTTTCACAAATGGTGTCATGGGTGCGCTGCCGCCGCGCGCCCCGCGGCGCCGAGGGGCGGTCCTGGTCGTGGCCGGGGTGGCGGCCGGCCTGCTCGGGGCGGCCACGCTGGGCGAGCCGCTCGCCGCCGCGGCCGTCCTCCTCTCCGCGACCAGCGTCACGGCCTTGCTCCTGGGTGGTGCGGCGCTGGCGGCCGCGGCCGGGATCCTGCTCCGGACCGCCCGCTAGCCGAACGTCCGCAAACGTCCGGTTCCGGCCATCCGGACGGGCCCGGGCCCGATCCGGGCCCGATCCTGGCGTGAAGATCCAGTCCGGCGTGCGAACCCGCTCGGGCATGGCGGATGCACACATCCTCCCCCGTGCTACGCCAAATGTGGGGGCAGCCATGAAGAACCGGCTCGACGACGGAACGGTCCGCATCCTCGACATGGCCTGTCTCTTCCTGGCGATGCCGGTGGCCTGGTGGGCCCGGGCGCTTCTCCCCGGGAGCGACCCCGTGCTGGCCCGGATCGAGTACGCACCCTTCCTCGCCTTCACCCTCCTCATGTGGTTCGTCGCCGCCTGGTTCTTCCAGGTCTACGTGAGCCTCCGGACGCGCTCCGTGCAGGAGGCGTTCCGGAACTGCCAGGAGCGAGGCGCCGCCGCCCGCGTCTGCCTGGACCTCTTCGAGGTGGACGGCGCCCGGGCCGAGCTCGGGGACCTCGACGGCCTTCCCACGCTCTCGTTCTCGAGCGCGCCGACCGACGAGGTCGCGCTGCTCTTCAAGCGTGCCTTCGACGTGCTCTCGAGCGCCGCGGCCCTGCTGCTCTTCTCGCCGGTGCTCCTGGCCACCGCACTCGCGGTCAAGCTCGAGTCCCCCGGGCCGGTCTTCTTCCGGCAGGTGCGGGTCGGGAAGAATGGCCGGCCCTTCCGGATGTTCAAGTTCCGCAGCATGCGCGCCGACGCCGAGGAGCGGCTCGAGTCGCTGCGGGCCCGGAACGAGGCCTCCGGTCCGGTCTTCAAGATGCGGAACGACCCACGTGTCACCCGCGTCGGCGCCTTCATCCGCCGGTACTCCATCGACGAGCTGCCCCAGTTCCTGAACGTCCTCTCCGGGGAGATGAGCGTCGTCGGTCCGCGGCCGCCGGTTCCGGCCGAGGTCCGTCAGTACGAGCGCTGGCAGCGCCGTCGCCTGAGCGTGAAGCCCGGGATCACCTGCACCTGGCAGGTGAGCGGCAGGTCGGACATCACCTTCGACCGGTGGATGGAGCTCGACCTCGCCTACATCGACTCCTGGTCGCTCTGGCGGGACGTGCAGATCTGCTTCCAGACCATTCCCGCGGTGCTGACCTCGCGCGGCGCCCGGTGACCCGGCTATCCGGCCGGCGGGAGCCGGACCCGGACGGTGGTTCCGCGCCCCTCCTCGCTCACCACGTCGATGCTCCCACCCAGGCCGGTCACGATCCCGTGGCAGACCGAGAGGCCGAGCCCCGTCCCGCCTTCCACCCCACGGGTCGAGAAGAAGGGCTCGAAGATCCGCGCGCGGGCCGCGGCCGGGATCCCGCTGCCCGTGTCGGCCACCTCGATGGAGGCCCACCCTTCCTCGTCGGTCCGGGAGGAGACGCGGACCTGGTGGGCGGCGGGTGAGCCGGTCGGAGTGGACTGGGCCGCGTTGAGGAGCAGGTGGATCATCACCTGTCCGATCTGCCCCTGTTCCGCCAGGATCGGGGGGCAGGGGTCGAGCTGGAGCGCGAGCCCGGAGCGGCGGTGGATCTCGGCCTGGCCGAGGGTGATCGCCGAGCGGATCTCCTGGACCGGGTCGACCTCGATCCGCCGGCCGTCGGGCGGGCGGGCCACGAAGCGCAGGTCGCGCACGATGTCGCGCACCTTCCGCGCGCCCAGCGACGCCTCGGCCACCGCCTCCTCCGCCTCCTTCACGTCCGGGTGGAGCCCGCGCACCTTGGCGAGCGTCTCCTCCACGAAGGCCAGGTTGGAGGTGACGTAGGTGAGCGGGTTGTTGATCTCGTGGGCCACCCCGGAGGCGAGCGTTCCCACCGCGGCGAGCCGATGGTCCTCCTCGGCGCGCCGCCGATCGGAGAGGTCACGCCCCGACCAGGCGAGGAACTCGGCGCCGTCGAAGGCGAGGAACGCCAGGTGGACCTCGACGGGAGGGCGGCGGCCTCCCGCGTCCTCAAGCACGGTCTCGTAGCGGGTGGTGCCGAGCGCGCGCAGGGTGCTCCAGCCGTCCGTCGCGAACCTCCCGGAGAGCGCCGGATCGACGGAGACGATCCTCCGCCCCAGCAGTTCTGGAACGCTTCGGCCGAGGAGGCGGCCGGCGGCCTCGCTGCCGAGCACGATGATCCCGGCCTGGTCGGACACGAGGATCGCCTCGGCTCCCTGATCGACGGCGTAGTGGGCCAGGCGAAGGCTCCGCTCGATCCGGCCACGGCCCGCTACCTCGGTGGCGAGGACCAGCGCCGTCGCGATGGCGAGCCCCAGGTAGAGCTGCACCGACGCCGAGTCGGGGGCGAGCGCCGCGGATCCCACGAGGCGCGCCGCCCATGCGGTGGCCCAGGACGCCGCAGCGGCGAGGATGGTGGCGGTGGCGGTGGCGCCGCGCGGCCCGAACCGGAGGGCTGCCCAGACGAAGAGCGGGAGCACGACGTGCTCGTGGGCAAGGGTGCCCCGGGGCGCGTCGTGGAAGACCCCCCAGCTGACCCCGAGCGCGGCGAGGAGCAGCGCCGCGAACTCCACGGGGCGCTTCCGGACGAGGCTGGGCTCCGTGAAGTCGGCTCCGCCCCAGGCGAGGACCAGGGGGGTGACGACCAGGACGCCCAGCGCGTCGCCGATCCACCAGTCCCGAGCCTCGGGGAGGAACGGCAGGTGGTTGACGACGGAGACCGCCGCGCCGCCCAGCAGGGCGGCGACCGCCACCGCCACGCCCGCGCCCAGGAAGACCACGGCCAGCAGGTCGCGAAGCCGCCACATCCGGGGGCGGCCGCGGATGGCGCCCTGGATCAGGACGGCGGCGAGGAGCGCCTCGACGGCGTCGGCGACCGCGCCGGATCCGACCAGGGCCGCCTTCCGGCCGATGATCGCCGAGGCGATCACGCCGCCGACGGCGGCCGCGGCCACGAACCCGGGCCAGGCCCGGCGCTCGACGAGGAGCAGGACCCCCACGTAGAGGCCGGCGGCCGGCCAGAAGGTGGAGAACTCGCTCGCCTGGTTGGTGAGCCAGTCGGCGGAGAGGGCGAGGGACAGGTAGGCGACGCCGAAGGCGAGGTAGGCGCCCCAGGGCCCTCGCGCCCGCTCGTCTCCGGTGATGGCCGCCTCGGTCAAGACATCGAGAGTAGACCACCCCCACCGGGCGTGGAAGGCGCCGGGCGGAGCTCGAGCCCCGGTCGGACACTTCACCGACCGTCCGTTCCGCGGACCCGCGGCCAGTTGGGGCGTAAGCAGATGCCTTCCTTGACGGGGTTTCGGTGGGATTTGCCTTCCGTGAAGCGGTGGCCGAAGGAATGCTCCTGTCGCTGCGCCAGGAGCTCGTGCGTGCCCTTCCGGAATTCCTGGCGAGGTTCGAGATCTCCCGGTGAAAGGACGCGGCAGAGGGGCTCTCCGTGCGTCTGGGGAGGGCCGAATTTCCCGTGAGACAGTGGATCCATGAACGCACGCGAATGGTCCCTCCGCATCGCCGACCTGCTCCGCCGGGAACGCGCCTCGGTCGTCGACGTCCTCCTCGCCCTCGCCGAGTTTGACCGGCTGGCTGTGTACCGGCAGCTCGGACACGCGAGCCTTTTCGACTTCCTTCACAAGGACCTGGGCCTGTCCCGGGGCATGGCCCACTACAGGCTCACCGCCACCCGGCTGGTGGAGAGGTTCCCCGAGGTGATCGAACCCCTCCGGGACGGAAGGCTTTGCATGTCGAGCGTCGTCGAGCTGGCCCGGGTGATGACGGAGGAGAACCGGGCCGAGGTCGTGCCGAGGTTCTTCGACAAGTCTCGCCAGGAGGCGAAGCAGGTGGCGGCGGAGATCCGGCCGGCGGAGGTGGTGCCGGTGAGGACGGTGGTCACCCGCGGTCGAGGCAGTTCAACCGTTGAACTGGCGTTGATGGGGGTCAGTCCGGAGACTGTCCAGTCGAAGATGGAGCTGCCGGTCGCGCCAGCATCACGGACGGTGGTGGACCCGCTCACCCGGCACGAGACCCGGATGCACGTCACGGTATCGCCGGCGTTCATGACCTTGCTGAAGAAGGCCAGGGCGGGGCAGAGCCATGTCCAGCCCGGGGCGACCGACGAGCAGGTGCTCACCGCGGCGCTGGAACTGCTCATCGAGAAGCAGGGAAAGCGGAAAGCCTGCGTGCCGGCCAGGGTAAAGCGGGAAGTCGCGAAGAGGGACGAGGGAAAGTGCCAATGGAGGCTCGCGGACGGTGGGATCTGCGGCTCCACGGTGCGGCTGGAGATCGATCACGTGGTGCCGCGGGGGAAGGGCGGACCATCGACGGTCGAGAACTGCAGGATCCTTTGCCGGTCCCATAACCTGGAAGCCGCCCGCCAGGCCTACGGCGACGCGCACATGGACCTGTTCACCCGTGGTGGATCACCCGGCTTCGCCCCGCTGGCCAGGGAGGACGTCGCCGTGTACGGGTCGGCGCCGGCGCCCCTTGCGCGTGCGTGGCGCTGGAATAGGATTCCGCCGCCCCGATGTCCAACCCGCCCGCACACCGAGCCCCCGCCCCGGGAGCCCACCATCCCGCCCTCGACGGGCTTCGCGGCGTGGCGGTGCTCATGGTGCTCTCCTTCCACTTCCTGCACATCGACGGGGAGGGTGGGGTGGCGGAGCGGACGCTCCTCGCGGCCAGCCGGTCCGGGTGGGCCGGAGTGGACCTGTTCTTCGTCCTCTCCGGCTTCCTCATCACGGGCATCCTCCTCGACGCGCGGGACGCACCCGGCTACTTCGGCGCCTTCTACGCCCGGCGGGTGCTGCGGATCTTCCCCCTCTACTACGCCTACCTGGCGGTGCTCTTCCTGGTCGTCCCGCTCCTCTCGTCACTCGACGTGAAGGCGGGGACCCAGGGCTGGCTCTGGACCTACCTGGGCAACGTGCTCTTCGCGCGCGAGGGGGGCTTCGAGGCCAGCCCCTACACCGGCCACTTCTGGTCGCTGGCGGTGGAGGAGCAGTTCTACCTGGCCTGGCCGCTCGTGGTCTGGGTGCTTCCCCGGAGGAGGCTCGCGCTGGTCTGCCTGGGGCTCGTGGCCGGCGCCTTCGCGCTCAGGCTGGGAATCCACCGGACCACGTTCAACGCGACGGCCGCCTACGTCCTCACCCCGGCCCGCATGGACGCGCTGGCCCTGGGGGCGCTCGTGGCCGTCGCGGCGCGCGAGCCGTCCTGGTGGCCGCGGGTCCGCCGGGGCGCGCCCTGGCTGCTCGCCGCATCGGCGGCCGCGGTGGCCGCGGTCTGGGTCCACCAGGGCGGGCTCTTCGGCGGCGACCCGGTGGTGCAGGTCTGGGCCTTCGGGCCGCTGGCGGCCGGATTCGCGGCGCTGGTCGTGCTGACCGTGGATCCCGCGCCGTCCTCCCGGCTCTCCCGGACCCTCTCCCGCCCGTGGCTGCGCGGCGCCGGCAAGTACAGCTACGGGCTCTACGTCCTGCACTATCCGATCTTTCTCGGGCTGGAGGCCGCCGGCCTCACGTCGCTGGCCCTGTCCGGCGCGACGGGGAGCCGGCTCGCAGGGGTCCTCGCCTTCGCGGCGGTGGCCGGCCTCGCCACGTTCACGGCCGCGCTCCTCTCCTGGAACCTCCTCGAGAAGCCCTTCCTGCGCTGGAAGGACCGCGTGCCCTACGGGCATCCCCCGTCGGCTAGCCGCGCACCAGCCGCCTCCACACCCAGACCTCCGCCGGCGGTGTCTCACCCCGCCGCACCACCAGCCTGACACGGGTGTCCTCCGGGCCGCGGATCAGATCCACCGCGCCGGCCAGGCCGAGCTCGGAGACGGGGCGCCCCTCCACCGTGAGGATCTCGTCCCCCGCCGCGAGCCCCGCCTCCGCCGCCCCGCCCCCGGGGATGACGGCGGTGACGCGCAGCGACGATCTGCCTTGCCGCGCCAGCGAGGCGCCGATGCCGGCCAGCTCCACGCGCGGCTCCTCCCCCTCGGCCACGGGGGTGAGCTTCACCTCGACCGGACCGGCCACCCCGCCGTCGGGGACCTCGATGCCGGTGACGATGCGGGAGTGGTGGCCGTCGGCGGCCACGTGGAGGGACACCGTCCGGACCGGCAGCCCGGCGACCAGGAAGGAGCCGTCCGCCCCGGCCAGGGCCGTCGCCCCCGGGTCGAGCACGGACGGCTCGCCCCCGCCGTCGCCCTCGAGCGCGATCCGCGCGCCGGGCAGCGCCTGGCCGGTGGCCCGGTCGGTCACCCGCCCCGAGATGCGCCCACCCTGGGCCAGGTGGAGATCCACCTCGGCGACGCCGGGGTGATCGGGGACCGTCGCCTCCACCTCGGGGGAGGGGACGTGGCCCGGGGCGGAGGCGGTGATCACCACCGGCCCGGGCGGCAGGTCGGCGAGCGCGAAGCGCCCCGATGCGTCCACCACGGTGGTGGCGCGCAGGAGGAGCTTCCAGCCGCGGCCGCCGCGCCGGACCTCCACGCGGAAAGGGGCGAGGGGGCGGCCCGTCCCGGCCTCCCGCACCACGCCGGCCAGCGTTCCTCCCCGGGTGAGCTCGACGGTCGCCTCCTCGCCCGCGCGCGCCACCACCGCCCGCGCCTGGGCGAAGCCTTCCCGCGACGCGGCCAGCAGGTGGCGGCCGGGGCCCAGGTCACTCAGGGTGAATCGACCCTCGGCGTCGGAGGTGGCCTGGGCCGCCACCAGGTCCTCGGCGGATCCCGGGCCGCCCCGGAGGAGCAGCCGGGCGGAGACCAGCGCGCCGTCCACGGGAGCGCCCCCGGAGAGGACGCGGCCGGTGATCCGCGCGAGGCCGTCCTGGGTCGTGGCGGCGCCCAGCTTCACCACCACGCGCCGGGTGCTCCGGGCCGCGAGGTCGAGCGTGACCCGCCCGGGCGCGAACCCGGCGTGGCGGGCCTCGAGCGTGGCGCCGTCGGAGGCGGAGAGGGTGAAGGCGCCGGCCGGGCCGCTCGTCGCGCGCTCCGCGGAGGGCATGAGCGCACGGTCGCCGGTGTCGCCGCCGATCACGCGGACCTCCGCCCCCTCGACCGGACGCCCTCCCGGGTCCTCCACCCGCCCGGAGTACGGGACCAGCGGCTCCAGCCAGAGCGAGAGGCCGCGCACCCGCTCCCCGGGACGGGCGTCCAGCACCACGGGGCTGTGCCCCCACTCCGGCGCGAACGGGGAGTGGCCCGGCGCCGAGGCGGCGGCGAGTTGCCAGCGCCCCGCCTCGGGCGGCTCGAACCGGAAGGAACCGTCGGCGGCGCAGCGGACCGAGGCGGCTGCCCCGCCGCGGGAGAAGGTGACCTCCGCGCCGGGGAGCCCGGCCGCGGTGCCCCGGGAGCGGACCGTGCCCTCGAAGGCGCCGCGGGGGGCTGGGGGATTGGAGGGCGGGGCGGCCGCGGAGCCCGGCTCGAACGTGGAGGGCGGCGCGGTTGCGGACCCGACGGGAGCGCCGGCACGGGTGGTTCCGGCGGCCTCCCCGTCCGGGTTCCCCCGGGGCCGGAGCCAGAGGGCCAGGAGCACGAGGAGGGCGGCCCCGGCGAGGGCGGCGAGTGCCTGGCGGCGGCGCATGGTCGTGGGAGCCTACACCCGGCCGCCCGGTGCGCGTGGCGATGGCGTTGACGAGGGCGCCCCCTCCGTGTTAATCCGTTCATCCGGATAAGCGAATGGAATCGGCGACGGCACGACCCGAGGGGCTCTTCGGCTGGATGGAGGGGCTGGCAGACCCGACCCGGCTCAGGCTCCTCCACGTCCTGGAGCGGCACGAGCTCGGGGTGGCGGAGCTCTGCGAGGTGCTCCAGCAGCCCCAGTCCACCGTCAGCCGCCACCTCAAGATCCTCTCCTCCCAGGGCTGGATCGAGGTCCGGCGCCACGGCCAGAACCGGCTCTACCGGATGTCCGGCGAGGTCGACCCGGCCGCCCGGCGCCTCTGGAAGGTGGCCCGCGGTGAGAGCGAGCGGTGGGCCACCCTCGCCCAGGACCAGCTCCGGCTCGATCGCCGGCTCAAGGAGCGGCGCGGCGGAGGGGACGACTTCTTCGCCGGCGCGGCCGGTGACTGGGACCGGCTGCGGGCCGAGTGGTACGGCGCCGGGTTCGGCGTCTCGGCCCTCGTCGCGCTCCTGCCGCCGGGATGGACCGTCGCCGACCTGGGCTGCGGCACCGGCGCGCTCACCGCGGCGCTCGCGCCCGACGTGGCCCGGGTGGTGGGGGTGGACCGCTCCGCCGACATGCTGCGCTCGGCCCGCCGCCGCACCGCCGGGCTCGGCAACGTGGAGCTGCGGCGCGGCACCCTCGAGGAGCTGCCCCTCGACGACGCCTCCTGCGACGCGGCCCTGCTCGTGCTCTCGCTGGGCTGGGTGGCCGACCCGGCCCGCGCCCTCTCCGAGGCGGCCCGGGTGCTGCGCCCGGGCGGCCGCGTCGCGCTCGTGGACGCCGTGCTCCACGACGACGAGGATTTCCGCCGCCGCGCCGGCCAGGTCTGGCCCGGCTTCGAGCCGGTCCGCGTCGTCGAGATGCTCGGGGCCGCCGGGTTCGCCGACGCCACCTGCCGCCCCCTCCCTCCCGAGCCCGCCGCCAAGGGGCCCGCGCTGCTGCTGGCCCGTGCACGCCGCCCCTGACCTCGTTACCAGAACCCCCAACGACAGAAGGAAGGAACACCAGCATGGCCAAGCCCGCCCGCAAGCTCCGCGTCGCCCCCTCGTTCGAGTACCTCGTGAAGGACCTCACGCTCGCCGGCTGGGGGCGCAAGGAGATCGAGCTCGCCGAGAAGGAGATGCCCGGCCTCATGTCGGTGCGGCGCGAGTACGCGAAGAAGCGGCCGCTGGCCGGCCAGCGCATCACCGGCTCGCTCCACATGACCATCCAGACCGCGGTCCTCATCGAGACCCTCGTCGACCTGGGAGCCGACGTCCGCTGGGCCTCCTGCAACATCTTCTCGACGCAGGACCACGCCGCCGCCGCGGTGGTGGCCGGGCGGGGTGGCTCGGCCACGTCGCCTGGCGGGGTCCCGGTCTTCGCCTGGAAGGGCGAGACGCTCGAGGAGTACTGGGAGTGCACCGAGCGGGCCCTCGACTTCGGGGGCGGCAAGGGCCCCACCCAGATCGTGGACGACGGCGGAGACGCCACCATGCTCATCCACAAGGGGGTCGAGTTCGAGGCGGCCGGCAAGGTGCCCGCGCCGGCCACCGCCGACTCGGAGGAGTTCGCCGTGGTCCTGGCGCTCCTCACCCGCACCCTGAAGCAGGACCGGTCCCGCTGGACCAAGGTGGCGAAGGAGATGCGCGGCGTCACCGAGGAGACCACCACCGGGGTTCACCGCCTGTACGAGATGGAGCGGGCCGGCACGCTGCTCTTCCCGGCCATCAACGTGAACGACAGCGTCACCAAGTCCAAGTTCGACAACCTCTACGGCTGCCGCCACTCGCTCATCGACGGCCTCAACCGCGCCACCGACGTCATGCTGGCCGGCAAGATGGCGGTGGTCTGCGGCTACGGCGACGTGGGCAAGGGATGCGCCCAGGCGCTCAAGGGGCAGGGGTCCCGCGTGGTGGTCACCGAGATCGATCCCATCTGCGCGCTCCAGGCCGCCATGGAGGGCTACCAGGTGCTGCGTCTCGAGGACGTCCTCTCCCGCGCCGACCTCTTCGTCACCACCACCGGCAACGTGGACGTCATCACGGTGGACCACATGAAGAAGATGAAGGACGGGGCCATCATCGGGAACATCGGCCACTTCGACAACGAGATCGACATGGCCGGGCTGAAGAAGTTCCCGGGCGTGGTCCGCACCAACATCAAGCCCCAGTTCGACAAGTGGACCTTCCCCGACGGCCACTCGGTGCTGCTGCTGGCCGAGGGGCGGCTCCTCAACCTGGGCTGCGCCACCGGCCACCCCAGCTTCGTCATGTCGAACAGCTTCACCAACCAGACCATCGCCCAGATCGAGCTGGCCGAGCGGGGCGACCAGTACGGGAAGAAGGTCTACACGCTGCCCAAGCACCTCGACGAGAAGGTGGCCCGGTTGCACCTCGAGCAGATCGGCGTGAAGCTGACGAAGCTCACCCCGAAGCAGGCGGCCTACATCGGGGTCTCGCCCAAGGGCCCGTTCAAGCCGGATGCGTACCGGTACTGAGTCGCCACCCGCGCCGGAGGAGGAAGCCATGGCCGAAGAGAAGATCCCCGGACCCCCGCCGTCGGAGCTCGCCCCCGGCGCCTTCGAGCTGCTCGCCGCCGGCAGGGCCGGCGTCCTCTCCACGCTGTCGGCCCGCAAGCCGGGCTGGCCGGCGGGGTCGCTGGTCTCCTACGCCCTCGACGGCGTGGGGCGGCCCATCTTCCTCTTCACCGAGCTGGCCCAGCACACCCGCAACCTCCGGACCGACCCGCGCGCCTCGCTCTTCGTCCAGGAGGCGGGGGCGCGAAATCCGCAGTCGTCCGGGCGGCTGGCCCTGCTGGGGACGCTCACCGAGGTCCCGGGGGGAGAGATGTCGGAGGCCCGCGACCGGTACGTGGCCGTCCACCCGGAGGGAAAGTCCTTCGCCGAGCTGGGGGATTTTCTCTTCTGGCACATGAACGTCGAGGACGTGCACGTCGTGGGGGGCTTCGCCAAGGCCGGCTGGATGTCCTGGCAGGAGTTTCGCGAGAACGCCGCCGGGAAGTGACGCAAGGGCGGAGCCGGGTTAAGAAGTCGCACCATGTCCAACCCGACCGATCGCGCCCTCGAGCACTACCGGACCCACGCCGCCTCCTACCTGGAGGATCTGAAGGCCCTGGTCCGCATCCCCAGCGTCTCCTTCGTGGGTTTCCCCACCGAGCCGGTCCGCAAGAGCGCCGAGGCCACCGCCGACCTCCTGCGCCGCCGCGGCTTCACGAAGGTCGAGATCCTCGAGGTCGAGGGCGCCCACCCCTACGTCTTCGGCGAGTCGATCGTGGACCCCAAGGCCCCGACCGTCCTCCTCTACGCCCACCACGACGTCCAGCCGGCCGGCGACGAGCAGATGTGGACCACGCCGCCGTTCGAGCCCGCCGAGCGGGACGGCCGCCTCTTCGGCCGCGGCGCCGCCGACGACAAGGCCGGCATCCTGATCCACGCCGCCGCCGCCGACTCCTGGGTCCGCGGGGCCGGCGCGCTCCCGCTCAATCTCAAGGTGGTGATCGAGGGGGAGGAGGAGGTCGGAAGCGACCACCTGCCCCAGTTCATCGCGAAGTACCGGAGCCGGCTCGACGCCGACGCGGTGGTCCTCACCGACACCTCCAACGTGGACGCCGGCGTCCCCTGCGTCACCATCGCCCTGCGCGGCCTGGTGGTGGCCGAGGTCGAGGTCCGGGCGCTGGAGCAGAGCGTCCACTCCGGCATGTGGGGCGGCCCCATTCCCGACCCGGTGGTGGCGCTCGCCAAGATGATCGCGCCGCTGGTGGACGCGGACGGCCGCATCGCCATCCCCGGCATCTACGACAAGGTCCGGCCGCTCTCGCCCGCCGAGAAGCGGGCCATCGAGCTCCTGCCCGTCTCGCCCGAGGAGTTCCGCCGGCAGTCCGGCATGCGCCCGGGAGTGAAGCTGCTGGGCGACGCCCACCCCCTCGAGACCAACTGGTGGCAGCCCTCCTTCGGCGTGAACGCCATCCAGGCCTCCAGCCGGAAGGACGCCCGCAACATCGTGAACGACGTGGCCTGGGCCCGCATGGGCATCCGGCTGGTGCCCGACATGGAGCCGGCCGACGTCGCGCGGCGGCTCGAGGAGGCGCTCCGCAAGAACGCCCCCTGGGGCGTCGAGGTCAAGATCAACATCCAGAGCCACGGCCCTGCCTGGAAGACCGACGTCTCCCACCCGGCCTTCCAGGCCGCCTTCCGGGCGCTCGAGAAGGGCTTCGGCCGGGAGCCGCTGGCCATCGGCTGCGGCGGCAGCATCGGCTTCGTCGAGCCCTTCGTGAAGGCGCTGGGCGGCGTGCCGGCGCTGCTCGTCGGGGTCGAGGACCCGAAGTCGAACGCCCACTCGGAGAACGAGAGCCTCAACCTGGCCGACTTCCAGGCCTCGATCCGCAGCGCCATCGTCCTCTACGGCGAGCTGGCCCAGGCGCTCGCGCGTTAGCTGCTTCCCGGAGCGACCCGGCGCGGTAACATCACGCCCTTCCCCGGGACTTCCCGGAGGTGAGGAGATCGATGGCGGCCAGCAAGTTTCCCGACAGGCAGGGCGAGGAGGCCCGCGCGCTGGAGCGCGCCCGGGACCTCCCCAGCATCCGGACCGCGTCCGACGTGGACGCGCTGCGCCGCGCCTTCGCCGACCACCTCCAGTTCTCCATCGGCAAGGACGAGCACTCCGCCACGGCGCTCGACCGCTACCACGCGGTCGCCGACGCGGTGCGCGACCGGATGATGCGCCACTGGCTGCAGACCCAGCAGACCTATTACCGGAGCGACGCCAAGCGGGTCTACTACCTCTCCCTCGAGTTCCTCATGGGCAAGGCGCTCGAGAACAACCTGCTCAACCTCGGGTTGCTCGACAACATGAAGGCGGCGGTCGGAAGCCTCGGCCTGGAGCTTTCCGACCTCTTCGTGCAGGAGCCCGACGCCGGCCTCGGCAACGGCGGCCTGGGGCGGCTGGCGGCCTGCTTCCTCGACTCGATGGCCACCCTGGCGCTCCCCGCCTACGGCTACGGCATCCGCTACGAGTACGGCATCTTCGACCAGGAGATCCGCGACGGCTGGCAGGTGGAGCGCCCCGAGGAGTGGCTTCGCTTCGGGAACCCCTGGGAGATCCCCCGGCCCGAGAACCAGGTGCCGGTGGCCTTCTTCGGCCGCACCGAGCGCTACCCCGGCCCCGACGGCCGGGAGCGGGTGCGCTGGGTGGACTCGAAGCGCGTGCTGGGCATGGCCTACGACACCCCCATCGCCGGCTTTCGCAACCGCACCGTGAACAGCCTCCGGCTCTGGAGGGCCCGCTCGCCCGCCGAGTTCGACCTGGCCGACTTCAACGCCGGCGACTACCTGGCCGCGGTCGAGGACAAGAACGTCTCGGAGAACATCTCCAAGGTGCTCTACCCCAACGACCTCACCGTCATGGGCAAGGAGCTGCGGCTCCAGCAGCAGTACTTCTTCGTGGCCTGCTCGCTGCAGGACATCGTCGGCCGCCACCTCAAGATCCACCCGTCGTTCGAGAACTTCCCCGACAAGGTGGCCATCCAGCTCAACGACACCCACCCGGCCATCGCCATCGTCGAGCTCATGCGCATCCTGCTCGACGAGCACGGCATGGAGTGGGCCAAGGCCTGGAGCATCTGCCAGTCGGTCTTCGGCTACACCAACCACACGCTGCTGCCCGAGGCCCTCGAGAAGTGGACGGTCAATCTCCTCGGGCGCGTGCTGCCGCGCCACCTCGAGATCATCTACGAGGTGAACGGCCGCTTCCTGGCCCAGATCCAGGGCGACGCACGCTTCGACGCCGCGGCGCTCACGCGCATGTCCCTCATCGAGGAGGGCATGCCCAAGCACGTGCGCATGGCCAACCTGGCCGTGGTCGGCTCCCACTCGGTGAACGGGGTGGCGGCGCTGCACACCGAGCTCCTCGAGAAGGAGCTGTTCCACGACTTCTTCCAGCTCTGGCCGGAGAAGTTCAACAACAAGACCAACGGCGTCACCCCGCGCCGCTGGATCCTCCAGGCCAACCCGGAGCTGGCCTCGGTGCTGAACGAGGTGGTCGGGCCGGGCTGGATCACCGACGCCGAGGAGCTCAGGCGCCTCGAGCTTGTCGTGGACGACGCCGCCTTCCGGCGCCGGTTCCGGGAGATCAAGCGCGACAACAAGGAGCGGCTCGCCGAGATCATCCTGCGCGAGAACGGCGTGGAGGTGGACCCGTCGTCGATGTTCGACGTCCAGGTGAAGCGCATCCACGAGTACAAGCGCCAGCTCCTCGACGTCCTCTCCATCGTCCACCAGTACCTGCGCATGAAGGCCGATCCGAAGTACCGGCCCGTGCCGCGCACCTGGATCTTCGCCGGCAAGGCAGCCCCCGGGTACGTGATGGCCAAGTGGATCATCAAGCTCATCAACTCCGTGGCGGCGGTGGTCAACGCCGACCCGGCGGTGAGCACCTGCATGAAGGTGGTCTTCCTTCGCAACTACCGCGTGTCGCTGGCCGAGCGCATCTTCCCGGCCGCCGACCTCTCCGAGCAGATCTCCACCGCCGGCAAGGAGGCCTCCGGCACCGGCAACATGAAGTTCGCGATGAACGGGGCCCTGACCATCGGAACGCTCGACGGGGCCAACGTGGAGATCCGGGACGCGGTCGGAGAGGAGAACTTCTTCCTCTTCGGGCTCACCGTCCCCGAGGTGCGGGCGTTGAAGCGCGCCGGCTACAACCCCTGGGACTGGTACCGGGGCAATCCCGACCTCAAGGCGGTCATCGACGCGATCGGCGGAGGGACCTTCTCCCCCACCGAGCCGCGCCTCTTCCAGCCGGTGATCGACTCGCTCCTCCACGGCGGCGACACCTACCTCCTGCTCGCCGACTTCGCCGCCTACGTGGCCGCGCAGGAGCGGGTCTCGGAGGCCTGGCTCGACTACGAGCGCTGGACGCGCATGGCCATCCTCAACGTGGCCCGCAGCGGGTGCTTCTCCTCCGACCGCACCATCCGGCAGTACGCCGAGGAGATCTGGGACGTGGGGCCGATCCCCATCGAGTAGCCGCCGTCCGGCCGGGGGCTACCGCCGCGGCGTCCAGCCGAAGCGTGCCAGCGAGACGCGACCCCGCTCGTCCACCGCGACGCCCTCGCCCTCGAGGAGGGCCCGCTGCACGGCCGAGCCCATGGGGTCGAGGATGGAGATGGCGGCCAGGGCGCGCGGGCGGCTGCCCAGCACGCGCTGCCAGGGGATGCGGTGCCGGGCGCCCCGCAGCGCCGAGAGTGCGTAGCCCACCTGGCGGGCCGCGCGCGGCTTTCCGGCCAGCATCGCCACCTGGCCGTAGGTCGCCACGCGGCCGCGCGGGATCCGCGAGACCACGGCGTAATACGCCCGCCAGCCAGCCGGAGGAGCCCCCCGACGCGGCATCCCGCCCGGGGCGGTCCGGTTTCGCTTGCCAACCACCCCTTCGTCATTACGCTGAGCGGATGAACATTGCACGACTCCCGCTCGCAGTCCTCGCCGCCGTCGCCCTCGCCGGTTGCGGCGTCCAGTCCATCCCGCAGGCAAACAACGCCGTGGCCGGATCCTGGGCCGAGGTCGAGAACCAGTACCAGCGCCGCGCCGACCTGGTGCCGAACCTGGTCGAGACGGTCAAGGGCTACGCCTCCCACGAGAAGGAGACGCTCGAGGGGGTCATGGCGGCGCGCGCCCAGGCCACCCAGGTGAAGCTCTCCGTCGACCAGCTCACCCCCGAGAACATGAAGAAGTTCGAGCAGGCCCAGAGCGGCCTCAGCATGGCGCTGGGCAAGCTGCTGGCGGTCTCCGAGGCCTACCCGAACCTGAAGGCGAACGAGAACTTCCGCGACCTTCAAGTTCAGCTCGAGGGCACCGAGAACCGCATCGCGGTGGCGCGCCGCCGCTACATCCAGTCGGTGCAGGACTTCAACAACCTGATCACGGTGCCGCCCACCAGCTTCACCAACAGCCTCTTCTACCACCACGCCGCCAAGCCCCAGTTCGCGGCCACGACGCCCGGCGCCGCCGAGGCGCCCAAGGTGAAGTTCTAGGGAGCGCGACGTGACCCGCGGCCACGCGGCCGCCCTGGCCCTGCTGCTCCTCGTCGCCGCCCCGCCCGCCGCGGCCGAGGTGGCCGTGCCGCGCCTGACCGGCCCGGTGGTGGACCCGGCCGGCGCCATCGACGCGCGGTGGGAGCAGCGCCTCGCCGACCTGTCGCGCGCGGCGCGCGCCCAGAACAACGGGGCCGGGCCGCAGCTCCAGTACCTGGTGGTCTCCACCACCGAAGGCGAGGCCATCGAGGACTTCGCCATGCGGGTCGCCGACGCCTGGAAGCTCGGGACCAAGGGCAAGGACGACGGCGTCCTCGTGGTGGTCGCCGTGAAGGACCGCAAGGTCCGCATCGAGGTGGGCGGCGGGCTCGAGGGCGGGCTCACCGACGCCCAGTCCGGGAGGATCATCCGCACCGCCATCGTCCCGGCCTTCAAGCAGGAGCGCTACGGGGAGGGGCTCCACGCCGCCGGTCAGCAGATCCTGGGCGCGCTGGGCGCGCTCCCCGAGGGAATGTCGAAGGCCCAGGAGCGCCAGACCGTCGAGAAGGAGATCGGCGGCATCCCCATCCTGGGCGCCCTGTTCGCGTTCCTGTTCGGGCTCGGCTCGCCGGTCTTCATCCTGCTCGTCATCGCCTTCGTGATCGTCCGGGCGCTCCTCGGGGCCGGCCGGCACGGTCCGCGCGGCCCGTGGGGCGGTGGCGGGTTCGGCGGCGGCGGCTTCAGCAGCGGCGGTGGCGGTGGAGGAGGCTGGAGCGGCGGCGGCGGCGGCTTCAGCGGCGGCGGCGCCTCGGGGAGCTGGTAGGAGCGGCCATGGCACTCGATTCCCTGATCCCCAAGGATGCCCAGGAGCGGATCGCCGCGGCGGTGCGCCGGGCCGAGTCCACCAGCACCGGCCAGGTGGTCCCGGTGGTGGTGGAGCGCTCGGAGCCCTACGAGGAGGCCCGCTGGATCGGCGCCATCGTGGGAGCTGCGCTGGCCACCCTGGCGGTGGAACTGCTGGTGAAGGACCCCACCGTGGCCGAGGTGCTGCTCTTCCAGGTCCTCTCCGGCGTGGTGGGCTGGCTCATGGGGCGGCTCCCGGCGGTGGAGCGGCTGCTGGCGGGCCGTCGGCACCAGGAGGAGGCGGTGCGGGGGCGGGCCGAGCAGGCCTTCTTCGAGCACGGCCTCCACCAGACCCGGGACGGCACCGGCGTGCTGGTCTTCGCCTCGCTGCGCGAGCACCGGGCGGTGATCATCGGCGACCGGGGCATCCACGCGCGCATGGGGGACGGGGAGTGGCAGCGGGCCGTGGACGCGCTGGTCGCGGGGATGCGCGGGGGCAAGCCCGGCCAGGGGTTCGAGGCCGCCATCGACCTCGTCGGCGCCCGGCTCGCCGAGCACTTCCCGAGGCGGGACGGGGATCCCCGTTCCAACGAGCTCCCCGACGGGCTCAATCGCGGCCGCTGACCCTCCGGGACTGTTGACAAGGCATCCGCCCGAACGGATAAGTCGGGCATGCCTCCAAGGAACCCTCCCGCCTCCCGGCGCCCGCGCGCGCGCGCCCGGGGAGCGCGGGTCCCCGGCCACGAGCGGGCCCACCCCGCCGCCGGAAACGACCTCACCCCGGTCCTGGGGGCGAACCTGCGCCGCCTGCGCGGCCGCCGCAACCTCTCGCTGGAGAAGCTGGCCAAGCTCTCCGGCGTCTCCCGGGCCATGCTCGGGCAGATCGAGCTGGGGCAGAGCGCACCCACGGTGAACGTGCTGTGGAAGATCGGCACGGCGCTCGAGGTGCCCTTCAGCGCCCTGATCACCAGCCGCCCCACCGCCTCCTTCCACGTCATGCGCGCCGACCAGGCCAAGCGGCTGGCCTCCTCCGACGGCACCTTCGTGTCGCGGGCGCTCTTCCCCTTCGACGAGCCGCGCCGGGTGGAGTTCTACGAGCTGCGGGTCGCGCCCGGCGGGGTCGAGCGGGCCGACCCCCACCCGCCCGGGACGGTGGAGAATCTCGTGGTGAGCCGCGGCGCCATGGAGATCGAGACCGGCGGCGGCACCCACGCGCTCGGCCCCGGCGACGCGGTGGTCTTCGAGGCCGACGCGCCCCACTCCTACCGGAACGCGGGCGACGTCGAGGCGGTCCTGTACCTCGTCATGACCTACGCCGACACGGTGGGGTAGGGGATGGGGCGACCGACGCACGAGCTCCTGGTGGAGCGTGGCGTGGCTTCCCCGGAGGCGGTGGTGCGCGCCGAGGCCGCCGCCGAGAAGGGCGGCACCCGCCTCTGCAGCGAGCTGCTCGCCGCCGGAGAGGCGACCGAGGGGGCGCTGGTCGCGGTCCTGGCCGAGAGGCACGGATGGCCCGGGGTCGATCTCTCCCGCTCCGAGATCCTGGCCGACGCCCTCCGGCTCGTCCCGCCGCGGGTGGCGCTGGCCGACAACATCCTCCCGCTCTCCACCGAGGGCGGAAGGCTCCACCTGGCGGTGGCGGACCCCGACAGCGGGAACCGCGTGCTGGCCGAGGTCCGGTTCGTGACCGGGATGGAGATCTCCCCCTACGTCGCCGTGGCCGGCGCCCTGCGAAAGGCCATCGTGGCGGCCTACGACGGGCTCTCCCGGGACGTGCCGGCCTGGCGCGGGACCGAGGCCACTCCGGGGTGCGGCATCGCCTACTCCGCTCCGGTGGAGCTCTCTCTCCCGGAGGGCGACGAGGTGATCATCGTCGTGGACGACGACGATCATGGGGCGCACGCCGCCCGTCACGACGTGATCGTGCCCGATGCTCCGGGCGGGCTTCCCGAGGCCCGGCCCGACCTCTCCGGCGACGCGCGGCGGATCCTGGTGGTGGACGACGAACCAGAGATCCGAACGTTGCTCGAGCGGGCGCTCTCGGCCCGCGGCTTTACGGTGGAGACCGCGCCCGACGGCGAGGAGGGGCTGGCGCGCATCGCCTCCCACCCACCCGCGCTCGTGCTCCTCGACGCGATGCTCCCGCGCATCCACGGCTTCGAGGTGGCCCGCCGGCTGCGCGCCGACACCCGCACCCGGGACCTCCCGGTGATCATGATGACCGCCGTGTACCGCGGCTGGCGCTTCGCCCAGGACGCCCGGGACGCCTACGGCGCCGAGGACTACATCGAGAAGCCCTTCCGGATCGACGACGTGGTCCGGCGCATCGACGCGGTTCTCGAGGCGACGGCGACCCGCGGGCCGGTGAAGCCCTCCGGGGGAGACCTCATGGTCCGCCGGGGGAAGGAGCTCCTGCTCGCCGGACGCCTCGACGCCGCCGCGGCTGCGCTCCAGGAGGCCATCGCGGCCGATCCCTTCGCCGCCGAGGCCCACCACCAGCTGGCGAAGACGCTGCGGGCCCAGGGCGAGCACTTCCGCGCCATGACCTCCTTCGAGCGGGCGGTCGAGCTCCGGGCCGACTTCTTCCCGGCCCTGCGCAGCCTGGCCGCGCTCTACGCAGAGAAGGGCTTCCGCCGGAAGGCCGTCGAGACCCTGGAACGCGCGCTGGTCGCCGCGCCCGACCCGGTGGCCCGTGACGCGGTCCGCTCGGACCTGCTCGACCTGCTCGAGGCGTAGCGAAGCATCCGGGCCAGGGGGCCGACAAGGCGACGGCGGCGCCCCCGGACGAGGGCGCCGCCGTGTGCGGCTATCTGGTCGAACGACGCTGCTAGGACTTCGAGTACGCCGGAACCGTGGCCACGCCGGGGGACGGGCGTCCCGCGTCGGGCATGAAGCTCGAGTCGTTGTGGGAGGCCTGGAAGTCGGGGTAGGCCGACGCGCCGTGCTCCGCGAGGTCGAGCCCCTCCATCTCCTCCTCCGCCGTGACCCGCATGCCGATCACGGCGTCGATGATCTTGAAGAGGATCATCCCGGTCCCGAAGGCCCACACGAAGGCCGTACCGATGCCGAGCAACTGCACGCCGACCTGGCCCCAGGAGAACCCAGCCGCGTTGAAGAGGCCGGCCGCGAGGGTTCCCCAGGCGCCGTTCACGCCGTGCACCGAGATCGCGCCGACCGGGTCGTCGACCTTGATCTTGTCGAAGAAGAGGACCGAGAGGACCACCAGCACGCCGCCGATGAGGCCGATGACGACGGCCGAGGCGGCGGAGACGTTGGCGCAGCCCGCGGTGATGGCCACCAGGCCGGCCAGCGCGCCGTTCAAGGTCATGCCGATATCGGGCTTCTTGTACTTGAGCCAGGTGAAGAGCATGGCGCTCGTCGCGCCGGCGGCGCCGGCCAGCGTCGTGAGGACCGCGATGGAGGCGATGTTCGGCGTGCCGGTGGTGGTGGAGCCCGGGTTGAAGCCGTACCAGCCGAACCAGAGGAGGAACACGCCCAGCGAGGCGAGCGTCATGGAGTGGCCCGGGATCGGACGCATGCGGCCGTCGGCCAGGTACTTGCCGATGCGCGGGCCGACGACGATGGCGCCTGCAAGCGCGAGCCAGCCGCCGATGGAGTGGACGACCGTCGATCCGGCGAAGTCGATGAAGCCCTTCAGCTCGAGCCAGCCCTTGGCCCCGTCGCCGTGGAAGAGACCGCCCCAGGCCCACTTCCCGAAGATGGGATAGATGACGAGCGAGACGACCACCGAGTAGACGATGTAGGCGGAGAACTTGGTCCGCTCCGCGACAGCGCCAGAGATGATGGTCGCGGCGGTGGCGGCGAAGACGACCTGGAACATCCAGAAGGCGAAGGTCCAGTTCTCGGTGCCGGCCCGGCCCACGAAGAAGTCCCCGGTGCCGAACCAGCCGTTCGAGGTGACCCCGAACATGAGGCCGAAGCCGACCGCCCAGTAGGCGAGCGAGCCGACCGCGAAGTCCATCAGGTTCTTCATCATGATGTTGCAGGCGTTCTTCGCCCGGGTGAGTCCGGTCTCGACCATGGCGAAGCCGGCCTGCATGAGGAAGACGAGAAAGGCGGCGATCATGATCCAGACGAAGTCGAGGTTCTTCTGGACGGTCTGGACGGTGGGAGCGGCGTCTTCGGCGAGGGCGATTGCGGGCAGGGCCAAGGCCAGGGCCATGCCCGCGGCGGCGGCGAGGGTGCTCTTCCAGCGTCTCATGGTGCGGAGTCCTCCAGAGTTTGGGTTGCAGGCAGCACGGGCTCCTCGCCAGCGCTTCTTCCGAGTCCCTATCCACGGAGCGTGCCAACCGATCGGCTGCCGAGGATTCAAGGCCAGTCCGCTCGACCAAGGGCTCGATCCGGCCCCACCTGCTCGACGCCCGAGCAGCCCCCTGCTCCGTGCCGACGCACGCGCGGTCTCGCCCCATGGTCGTGCCTCGGGCAATCCGGCCCATGCGCCGCGGATCGGGGCACGTCGCGGCACGAGATGGCGACAGGCACACCCGGTGCAAGCCATACGGCGCGACGGTAACGACCGCGACGGTCGCCACCGTTGTGGGGCGGTAGCGAACCCGTCGAGGACAGGGGGGCGCCGGCGGATCCGAGCCCGCCGGCGCCCTTCGCTTGTCCCGGGAGGGGCGCACGCGCCCCGGACGTCCACGCGGCGTCTCCCGGGCCCGGGTGTAGGATCGTGCGAGGAGCACGACCCTGGACCCGTACGAACCCCTCCTCTCGCTCGGCCTGGCCGTCGTCGCCGGCCTCCTCATCGGCCTGGAGCGCGAGCAGTCGGCGCCCGCCGACAAGGGGCCCGAGTCGTTCCTGGGGGGAGCCCGGACCTATCCGCTGGTGGCCTTGACGGGGGCGATCGCGGGCCTGCTCGGCCGGGAGTTCGGGGCGCCGGTCGTGGTGGCGTCCTTCGCGGCGTTGGTGGTCTTCCTGGCCGTGGCCTATGTGGACGTGGTCCGGCGCGGGGCCGACCGCGGCATCACCTCGGAGGCGGCCTTCCTCATCACCTTCCTGCTCGGCGCCCTCTCGGTGGCCCACGGCATCATCCCGCAGGGCGGGCGGCGGGTCTTCACGGTCCTGGGCGCGGCGGTGGCGGTGACCGCGCTCCTCTCCTCGAAGCCGGTGGTCCAGCCACTCATCCGGCGGCTCTCCCGGGAGGACGTGGTCAGCGTCCTCAAGTTCCTCATCGTCGCGCTCCTGCTCGTGCCCTGGCTCCCCGACCGGGACTTCGGCCCGCTGGGTTCGCTCAACCTCCGGACCATCGGCTGGATGATGCTGCTCGTGGCCGGGGTCAGCTTCGTCGGCTACGCGGCGACGCGCCTGCTCGGGCCCGAGCGCGGACTCACCGTGACCGGGTTCGTGGGAGGACTTGTCTCCTCCACCGCGGTCACGCTCGCCATGTCGTCCCGCTCGAAGGGCAATCCGGCCATGGAGCGGCCGGCGGCCCTGGCCGTCGTCCTGGCCTCCTCGATCGTCTTCGTGCGCGTGCTGGTGGTGGTGGCCTTCGTGGACTTCAAGCTGGCCACGGCGCTCGCCGTTCCCATGCTGGCGATGGCCGTCGTGGGGCTCGGCGCCTGCGCCTTCCTCTACCGGCGCTCCGCCGCCCTGGGGCCCGCCGAGCCCCTGCACCTCAAGAACCCGGTCAACCTCTCCTCGGCCTTCGAGTTCGCGCTCATCTTCGCCGCCGTGATGGCCGGCTCCAAGCTGGCCAGCCACTACCTGGGGTCGGCGGGTGTGTACGCCGCCGCGCTGGTCGCCGGCACCGCCGACATGGACGCCATCGCCCTCTCCATGGCCGAGATGGCCGGCGAACAGGTCCCGATCGCGGTGGGGGCGACGGCGGTCGTGCTGGCCGGCTTCTCCAACACGGTCGTGAAGGGCGGCATGGCGGTGGCGCTGGGCAGCTGGGGCTACGCCCGCATCGTCGTCGTGAGCTTCGCCGCCATCCTGGCCGCCGGGGGGCTCTCGCTCCTCGCCGTATGGAGGTAGTCTCGGGGCGTGCCCACCGGCGAGCCCTTCAGCACCGCGCTCCTCCTCACCACCGGTGGAATCCTCCTGGCCGCGAGCGTGCTCTTCTCGGGGGCGACGCGCCGCCTGGGGATGCCGGTGGGGCTGGTCTTCGTGGCCATCGGCATGCTCGCCGGCCGCGAGGGGCTGGGGATCTCCTTCGACGACTACGCCTTCGCCTGGCGCCTGGGCACGGTGGCGCTGGCCCTCATCCTCTTCGACGGCGGGCTCAACACGCCGGTGGCCTCCTTCCGGGTGGCGCTGGCGCCGGCCGCGGTGCTGTCCACGGCGGGCGTGCTGGCCACGGCCGGGCTGGTGGGCGCCTTCGCCCGGCTGCTCGGCCTCCCCTGGGAGCAGGCCCTGTTGCTCGGGGCCATCGTCTCCTCCACCGACGCGGCGGCCGTCTTCTCCATCCTCCGGTCGAGCGGCATCAAGCTGAAGCGCAGGGTGGGGGCCACCCTGGAGCTCGAGTCGGGGCTCAACGACCCGATGGCGGTGATCCTCACCGAGGCCCTCACCTCCCAGCTCGTCACCGGGCGTCCGCTGGGGTGGCGCACCGCCGTCGAGGTGGTGCTCAAGCTCGCGGTGGGGCTCCTGGCCGGGCTCGCCATCGGCTGGGCCGGGCGCTGGGTCCTCTCCCGGGTGCGCCTCCCGGTGGGCGGGCTCTACCCGGTGCTCACCACCGCCATCGCGCTGCTGGCCTTCGGCGTCCCCGAGCTCCTCCACGGGAGCGGTTTCCTCTCCGTGTACATCGCCGCGGTGCTCATCGGCAACGGACCGCTGCCCTTCAAGGGCGGGGTGCTCCACGCCCACGACGCCGGGGCCTGGTTCCTCCAGGTCTGCATGTTCCTCGTGCTCGGCCTGCTGGGATCTCCGTCGAGCCTGCTGGCGAGCGGGCTCACTGGCGTGGCGCTGGGGCTGTTCCTGCTCCTGGCCCGGCCGCTGGTGGTGATCCCCATGCTGGCCCTCTTCGGCTTCCGCTGGCCCGAGCAGCTCTACGTGGGATGGGTCGGCCTGCGGGGGGCCGTGCCCATCATCCTCGCCATGGTGCCGGTGATGGCCGGGGCGCCCGGCGCCGACGTCATCTGGAACGCGGTCTTCTTCGTCGTGCTGGTGAACATCACCGTGCTCGGCTTCACCGCCGGTCGGGGGGCGCGGCAGCTCGACCTCCAGGCGTCCCGGCCGCCGCCCCCGCACGGGCTCATCGAGATCTCGTCGAGCCGGCCGCTCGACGCCGAGATCGAGGTCTTCTACGTGGACCCCGCCTCGGCGGTGGCGGGCTCGACGCTGGCCGACCTTCCGCCGTTCCCGGCCGGATCGGCGGTGCTCATGGTGCTGCGCGGCGACGACCTCCTCACCGCCCGCGGCTCCACCGTCCTCGAGCCCGGCGACCACGTCTACGTGCTCACCCGGGCCGAGGACGCGGGCTTCGTCCACCTGCTGTTCGGGGAGGCCGAGCAGGCATGACGGCGGCCCCCGGTCCTCCGTGATAGGAAGGACCGCATGAAACTCTTCTACGTTCCGAAGACCCGGGCCACGCGCCCGCGGTGGGTTCTCGAGGAGCTCGGCGTTCCCTACGAGCTCATCCGGCTCCAGGCCGGCCCGGCGGGCACCCGAGGTCCGGAGCACCTGGCGCGCAATCCGCTCGGCCACGTCCCGGTCCTGGAGGACCGCGGCCAGTTCGTCTTCGAGTCGGGCGCCATCTGCATGCACCTCGCCGATCTCTTCCCGGAGAGCCGGCTCATGCCCCCTCCGGGGACGGTGGACCGTGCCCACGCCTACCAGTGGGTGCTGTTCTCGCTGACGGAGATGGAGCCGCCCCTCATCGAGCTCTCGGCCGAGGCCAAGAAGCCCGACGTCGAGAGGAACGCATCGGTGAGCGCCGGGGCGCGGGAGCGCTTCGCGAAGGTGGTCGACCTGCTCGAGGCCGTGCTCCGGGATCGAAGGTACCTGGTGGGCGACGCCTTCGGTGTGGCCGACGTCATGGTGGGTGCCACGCTGGCCTGGGCCCGGTCCATGAAGCTCGTCGAGGCCAGGCCGTCGCTGGAGGGTTACCTCTCGCGGCTTCGCGAGCGCCCGGCCTGGCAGCGGGCGCTGGCCGACTGACCGGAGGATGCTAGGATCCTCCCTCGAGGGGGAGGGGGTTCGCCAATGAGCTGGTGGATGTGGGTGCTTCTCGGCGTGGTGCTGCTCGTCGTCGAGATCGTCACGCCGGCGGGGCTGTTCGCGCTCTTCTTCGGCGCCTCGGCGATCCTCGTCGGCGGCCTGGTGGCCCTGGGCGTGGACGCCCCCTGGCTTCAGTGGTTGCTCTTCGCCGGCCTCGGCGTGGTGCTGCTCGCAGCCCTGCGGCGCAGGCTCCGAACCCGGATGACCGGGGATCCCGCGGTGGACGGTCTCCAGGGTGAGCTGGCCATTCCCCAGGAGGATCTGGCCCCCGGTGCGACCGGCAGGGCCGAGCTCCGCGGCGCCCCCTGGACCGCCATCAACGACGGCGGCACGGCGCTCCGCCGTGGCCAGCGCTGCCGGGTCTTCCGCGCCGAGAACCTGACCATCTACATCCGGCCTGAGTGAGGGGAAACGCATGAGCACCCTGGCAGTCGTCATCGTCGTCGCCGTCTTCGTGGTCTTCGTGGTCTTGAAGACGGCCGTGGTCGTGCCGCAGCAGAGCGCGTTCGTTGTGGAGCGGCTGGGGCGCTTCAACGGCGTGCTCACCGCCGGCTTCCACGTGCTCTTCCCCTTCATCGACGTGGTCCGCTACAGGCACACCTTGAAGGAGCAGGCGGTCGACATCCCGGAGCAGGTCTGCATCACCCGCGACAACGTCCAGGTCCACGTCGACGGCGTCCTCTACCTCCAGGTCATGGACGCCCAGCGGGCCAGCTACGGCATCGCCGACTACCACTTCGCCATCAGCCAGCTGGCCCAGACCACGCTCCGCTCCGAGGTCGGCAAGATCGACCTCGACAAGACCTTCGAGGAGCGCACCCACGTGAACACCCAGGTGGTCAACGAGCTCGACAAGGCCACCGTCCCGTGGGGCATCAAGGTGCTGCGCTACGAGCTCAAGAACATCACGCCGCCCCAGGACGTGCTGGCCGCCATGGAGAAGCAGATGCGCGCCGAGCGGGAGAAGCGCGCGGTCATCCTCTCCTCCGAGGGCGAGCGCGACGCGGCCATCAACACCGCCGAGGGGCGCAAGCAGCAGGTCATCAAGGAGTCGGAGGCCTTTCGCCAGCAGCAGATCAACGAGGCCGACGGGCAGTCCCAGGCGATTCTTCAGATCGCGGTGGCCACGGCCGAGGGAATCCGCAAGGTGGCCGAGGCAGTCTCCCACCAGGGCGGGGTGGAGGCCCTCCAGCTCCGCGTGGCCGAGCAGTGGGTGAAGGAATTCGGAAATCTCGCCAAGGCCGGCAACACCCTGGTCATTCCGGCCAACCTCTCCGACGTCGCCTCCATGGTGGCGCTCGCCATGAAGGTGGCGCGCCAGGAGGACGTGCTTCCCACCTCGCCGGTTCCCCGCGCGCCCGCGCGCTGACCGTCAGCCCGCTGCCTTCCAGGCCGCAAGCACCTCCTTCTCCCGCTCGCGGGAGAGGCCCGCCCTGGGCTTGGCCCTCCGCTCCGGCGGAAGCCCGTTCCACCAGGAGAGCGTGTCCCGCGCGGTCTCGCCGAGCGGCCGGAAGCGCAGTCCCGCCGCCACCGCACGCGCGATGGAGACCTGCGACATCCCGCTCTCCGGCCCGCCCGAAGGGATCCAGACCGGCATGTCGCTCCACGGCTCCACCTTCTCCTTCTCCAGGAAGGGCCAGGGAACCCAGGTGAGCGGAGCGGCCGGCCCCGCGGCCGGCTGGCAGGCCTCGAGCATGGCGCGCATCGAGGTGCGGGATGCCGGCCCCACCGCGTTCATGGTCCCGGTGGCCCGGCGGCCGGCCATGTCCACCATCCAGTCGCCCAGGTCGCGGACGTCCACCACCTGGATCGGGTCGTCCCCGGTGCCCGGCGCGAGGACGGCGCCTCCCTCGGCGAGCCGCACCGGCCAGTAGGTGAACCTGTCGGTCGGGTCGCCGGGGCCGACGATGAGGCCGGGGCGCACCACCAGCACGCGACCGGGCATGGCCGTCTCGGCGGCCCGCTCGCAGGCGGCCTTGAGGGCTCCGTAGTTCGCCCGGACGTCCTCGGTGGACGGGTCGGAGAGCAGGGCGATCTTCGCGCTCTCGTCCGAACCCGGCGGGATGGCCTCGTCGTAGGCCGAGATGGAGGAGACGAAGACGTAGCGATCCACCGAGGGTGCGAGGAGCTCCGCCGACATCCGGACGATGCGCGGGACGTAGCCCGAGGTGTCGATCACCACGTCCCACCTGCGGCCGGCGAGCGCCTCGAGCTTCCCGTTCCGGTCGCCCTGGAGCTGCTCCAGGTCGGTGAACCGGCCGGGGTTGGTCTTGCCGCGGTTGAAGAGGGTCACCACGTCGCCGCGGGCCCGCGCCGCCTCGACCAGCGCCGGTCCGAGGAAGCCCGTGCCCCCGAGGATGAGGATCCTGGAGGGGCCGTCCGCGCGGGGGGAGCCACCGGGCCCTCCGGCCTTCGGCGCCGTGCAGGCGGCCAGGGTGGCGAGGGAGGCCTGCAGGAAGTCGCGCCGGGTCATGGCCATGTCGTGCCTCTCAGGTGCGGAACTCGGCCGCCATCCGGCGACGCATCCGGTCGTCGGGGAACGGTCCCGTGCCGGCGGCGAGGTTGTCGGCCATGTGGTCGGGGCGGCGCGTCGCGGGGATGGCGCTCGTCACGGCGGGGTGGGAGAAGACGAACTTGAGGAAGACCTGGGCCCAGGAGGCCGCGCCGATCTCGGCGGCCCAGGGGGGCAGCGCCTTCCCGCGCACCGCCGAGAAGAGGGCGCCCACCTCGAACGGGCGCATCACCAGCACGGCCACGCCTGCGTCGGCCGCGGCCGGCAGGAGCCGCTTCTCGGCCTCCCGCGAGGAGATGGAATAGGGGAGCTGCACGAAGTCGACCTTCTCCGTGGCCATGAGCTTCTCGAGCAGCGGGAACGATGACGGGGAGTGATGGGTGATCCCCAGGTACCGGATCTTCCCCTGCTCCTTCCAGGCGCGCAGCACGGGCAGGTGGGTCTCCCAGTCGAGCAGGTTGTGGACCTGCATGAGGTCGATGCGATCGGTGCGGAGCCGCCGCATCGACTCGCGCATCTGGGCCTCGCCCTGGGACTTGCCGGTGGTCCAGACCTTGGTGGCCAGGAAGGGGCGGGGGAGCTGTCCCGCCGCGGCGACGATGTCGCCGGCGACCGACTCGGCGCGGCCGTACATGGGGGAGGAGTCCACCACCCGGCCGCCTGCCTGGAGGAAGAGGCGCATCACCTCGGCGAGCGGCGCCCGCTCCTCGGCGGACGCACCCACGTCGAAGGTCTGCCAGGTTCCGAGGCCGACGACCGGAAGGAGCTCACCGGTTCGCGGGATGGGACGGCTGGCCATCGCGCCACCTCCTGCTCCGGCTGCCCGGGCCCGGAGCGCGACCGACAGCATGCCCCCGGCGGAGGCCTGGAGAAAGCGGCGGCGCGTCATTCCCCGGATCACGATGGCCCCCCCGGCGCCCCGGCGACCTCGCGACGGCGCTCCTCCCGGGCGAGCCAGAGCGCGAGACCGATGCCCAGGAGCCCCACCGGGACCGCGAGGAGCAGGCTCCCCGCGATCCCCGCACCGGCGGCCGAGAGTCCGCGGGCCAGCCAGGCCGAGCCCGCGTCGCCGGCGCGGTAGACCACCGTGTCCACGAAGGACTTCGACTTGTACCGCTCCTCGCGCGTCACCACGGTGTAGAGGACCTCCCGGGCCGGACGCTCCACGGCATAGCTGGCCGCGCGCCGCAGCGCCTGGAATGTGGCCAGCACCCAGAAGGTGGGCCAGCCGGCCGCGACGGCGAAGCCGCTGGCCGTGACGGCGGGCACGAGCGCGAGGGCCGCGCCCAGCCCGAGACGGGAGACGATTCGCCCGGTGGCGAGAAATCCAGTGAGGAGCGCGGCCACGTTCACCATGAGGTCCACCCGGGCGAAGAGGCGCGTGCGCGAGGCCGAGTCGAGCCCGGAGGACGCCACCAGGTGGGCCACCTGGAAGTAGAGCAGCGTCGAGCCCAGCGTGAAGAGGAGCATCTGGCCGGCGATGCCGAGCAGGTAGCGATCGCGGAAGACCATGGCCACGCCGCTCCAGGCGCTCCCGCCCAGCGCCGCGCCCTCGTCGCGGGCTGCCTCCCTGCCCGCCTCTCCCGCCCGGGCCTCTGCGGCGCCGCTGCGGCGCGACCACCGGATGGTCCGGCGCATCGCCTGGGTGGAGAGCTCGAGGAACACGGCCGACACCAGGACCAGGTTCGCGACGCCGACGACGCCCACCAGGAACTCCACGCAGAGCGGTCCGGCGATGGCCCCGGCGCTCCCGCCCGCCGCGACGAAGCCGAAGAGCCGCTTCCCCTGGTCCGTGGTGAAGAGATCCACGAGCAGCGACCAGAAGACCGAGACCACGAAGAGGCCGTAGACGCTCACCCAGACGAAGAAGGCCCGTGCCAGCGGCGCCGGCGCCACCCCGGCCCGGAATAGCCCCCAGAAGAGGAGCAGCGTGACCAGGAAGAAGCGGTAGACGAGGGGCACGGCCCGGGCGCGCGGCACCCGGGCCACCAGGCGCGCGTAGATCGGGACCGCCACCAGCATGAGCCCGAAGGTGGCCGTGAAGTTCCAGGGCAGGTTGTCCACGCCGCCGCGGATGCCCATCTCCTCCCGGAGCGAGCGCAGCACGTAGTAGCCGCAGAGCAGGGCGAAGAACGAGGCGAAGGCCCAGAGCGCCGGGGCCGCCTCGCCGGGACGTGCGTCGACGGGACGGGCCATCCGGGACTTCCCGCCCTCCCTACAGCTGGATGACCTTGGCCTGCTGCGCCTGGGCCCGGAAGCGCTCCGGCCAGCCCGCCCCGGACAGGCGGGTGGCGGCCTCGACGGCGAGGTGCCGTCCCACGGCGCCCAGCCCGGCGTTCCGCCCCAGCCCCTGCACGCAGGACGGGCAGTTGGTGAGCATCAACGTGCCGGCGGGGAGGCTCTCCATGGCCTCCTTCACCGCGCCGGCCTTGCGGTGGAGCATGGAGTCGGTGATGTCCGGCCGCGAGAGGGCCAGCGTGCCCGCCTCCGAGCAGCAGTTGGGGACCTCGGTGGCCTCGAACCCGGCACGGGCCAGCGTGGCCACCCCGGCACCCCGCAGCGAGTCGTGGCAGGGGGTGTGGTAGAGCGCCACCGGGGCATTGCCCGGGAGCGAGAGCCCGGCGTCGAGCGCGAACCCGACCGCGTCCACCACCGGGGCCCCGAAGATCTTCTCGACCTCCATGCCCTCGAGCCCGTCCATGCAGGTGCCGCAGCTCACCACCACAGCGTCGAACTCCAGGTGGGAGAGCATGTCGCGGATCTGGCTGAAGAGGATGGTGTCGCGCAGGACCGTGCGGCCGTGCTGCTCGGTGAGCGCGTTGGCGTGGGCCGGGAAGCCGCAGCACAGGAAGGGCGGCGGGATGACCACCCGCGTCCCGGTCTCGAGGAGCAGGTGGATGGCCGCCTGGGAGATGCGCGAGAAGAGCCGCTCCGACCCGCAGCCCGGGAAGTAGAAGACGGTGCGGTTCGCCTCGCCCTCGGGCTCGAAGACCAGCGCCTGGTCGGCGCGGCACTCCGGGACCACGTCGCGAAGCGTGCCCTCGTCGGCCTGCGTGACCGGCGAGCGCAGCGTGGCCAGCAGCCGGGAGCTCCCGTCGAGCCTCTGGAGCGGTCCGGTGACCTCGTGCCCGGCGCGCTGCAGCGCCCCGCCGATGCTGACCAGCCCGGTGCGGAGCAGCTTGTTTCCGAGGCGCGACCGGGTGTCGAGGTAGCGCAGGGTGAGGCGCGTGGTGATGGGCATCCGCTTGAAGCCGCGCGCCGCCAGGATCTCCCGCTCGATGACCGTGACCTCGCCGGTGTCGATGTCCACCGGGCAGGGCTTCAGGCACTTGTGACAGATGGTGCAGTGGTCGGCCACCTCCTCGAGGTGGCGGAGCAGCTCGAAGGAGCCCGAGCGCTGGCGCTGGGCGTCGTAGAGCAGCGCCTCGATGAGCGCGCCGATGGCCAGGTTCTTGTTGCGCGGGTGGAAGAACATCCCCCGGCCCGGGTAGAAGACGCAGCAGTCGGGCTTGCACTTGCCGCAGCGGACGCAGGTGGCGATGCGCCGGGCCAGCTCCTCGAGCTGCCCGTGCTGCAGGATGCGGGCCTCGAGCTTCAGCAGGTTGAAGGAGGGGGTGTAGATCTGCTCGAGCGCGGTCAGGTCGGAGAGCTTGCCCGGGTTCATGAGGCCGCCCGGGTCCACCACCCGCCGGTAGGCCTCGAGCTCCTTGCGCCGCTCCGGGTCCCAGTACTTGAGCTTGGTGACGCCGATGCCGTGCTCGCCGGAGACCACGCCGCCCAGCTCGTGGACCCGGTCGAAGACCTTCTCCACCACCGCCTCCGAGCGGCGCAGCATCTGCCGGTCGTTGGAGAGCACCGGGATGTTCACGTGCACGTTGCCGTCGCCGGCGTGCATGTGGGTGGCGAGGACGATCAGGCGGGCCCGCACCTCCTCCCAGACGGCGGAGAGGGTGGCGGCCACCTTGGGGTGGGTGGCGAGCAGCGCCGCCAGGTCCTGCCGGAGCCGGTCGGTCACGGCGAGCGAGCGCACCTCGGCCTCGCCGGCCCTGGCGATGGCCTCGCGGGCATTCGTGCAGGCGGAGAGCGCCGCCGTGAGCTTGGGCGCCCAGAGCGCGTCCTGCGGGGTGGGGACCCCGTGCAGGTAGGTCTCGGCACGCCGGACGAAGTTCTCCTGGCAGTGACGTTCCTCGTGGACGTTCATCGCGTCGATGAAGAGCGAGAACTCGGCGAGCGCCGTGAGGGGGAGGACCACGTCCTCGTTCACCTTGAAGGCGTTGGTGCGCCGGGCGATGGCGCCGAGCTTCTTGCGGTCGGCCCAGAAGCGCTTGCCCTCGGCGGCGTCGCGCGCCTCGGCCAGGAAGGTCTTCCCGTGGGGAGCCAGGATGGAGCGGATGCGGGCCACGCCGCGGCCCACCTGCTCGGGGGTGTGGCCGACCACGTCGACGATGATGACCGCCTTGGGAGTCTCGGTGCGCGGCGCCTTCACCTGGTAGCCGATGGCCTTCACGTACTGGTCGTCGAAGTGCTCGAGCGCCGAGAGGGCCTCCTCGCCGCGGTTGGGCATCTCCCGGGCGATCTCCAGGATCACCTGGCTGGCCTCGTCGAAGTCGGGCCCGAAGAACTCCAGGCACAGGGTGCGGGTGTGCGGGTAGGCCGGGTAGAGGATGAACTCGGCCGAGGTGATGACGCCGTCGGTGCCCTCCTTCTGCACGCCGGGCAGGCCCCCCAGGGCCTTGTTGGTGATGTCCTTCCAGAGCCCCCGCTTGCGGATCTCGCTCCCCAGGAGCTCGATGGGGCGCACCAGCGCACCGGCGCCGTCGCGGACCTCGAAGCGCACCACGTCGTCGAAGAGGATCTTGCGCAGCTGGTGGTTGACCCGGTGCACGATCCAGTCGTGGCCGCCGGGCATGGCGATGCGGAACGACACCAGGTTGTCGATGCAGGTGCCCCACAGGACGCAATCCTTGCCGCCGGCGTTCTCGGCGATGTTCCCGCCGATGGTGCAGGCCCAGGCGCTGGTGGGGTCGGTGGCGAAGACCAGGCCGCGGTGGGTGGCATGCTCCATGGCCGCCTCGGTGATGACCCCGGCCTCGAGGTCCACCACCTGCCCCGTCACGGTCCGTCCATCGTCCAGGACGAACGGACGCGACGACACGCCGCGGATCCGGTTCAGCTTCTCGGTGTTCACCATCACGCAGTCGGGCGTGAGCGGGATGGCGCCGCCGGTGAGCCCCGTCCCCGCGCCGCGCGGGATGGCGTGGAGCTTGAGATCCCGGATGGCGGAGAGGAGCGGCGCCACCTGCGACTCCTCGGTGGGGGTCACCACGGCCAGCGGGAGGTGCAGGCGCCAGTCGGTGGCGTCGGTGGCGTGGGCGGTCAGGGTGAAGGGATCGAGCAGGACGTTCTCGCGCCCCACCACGGCCCCCAGGGCCCGCCGGATCCGGGCGTGCAGGTCGGGCATGCGCCGGACCTCGTCGCGGACGCCGTCGAGCATGCGCCGGGCCTCGGCCAGGACCTCGAGCACGAGCGTGTCGTTCCCGGCGCCATCCTGGATGACCCTGAAGTTCGCCTCGGCGTCGCCGAAGAAGCGCTTGCGCCGGCTCGACGAGGTGACGAGCTCCTGGCGGAGGTAAGGATTGCGCCGGTGGACCAGCACTTCCCCGAAGACCCGCATGAGGAGCCGGGCCGAGCGGCCGGTGACCCGGCGCTCCCGAAGCTCCTCGAGCTTCTTCCAGACCCCCTTGCCGAGCAGCGACGACACCGCCTGCCGGTCGTCGGCGGAGGTGTAGTTGTAGGGGATCTCGCGGTGGCTGGTGTTTGGCATGGTCCTCCCGCCCGGGGCGGACCAAGACTTCTAGCAGGTTCCGTGCCCCGGACCCATCACGAAAATACGTGTAAAATCATGGTTATGGACTGACGGTCCCCGGCCCGGTCGCAGCAGAATCTGCGCCCAGGGGCCGGGTCCCGCCGTGCCGGCGCCGCCGCGCCGGTCCTGCTACCTAGCCCTTCTTGAGCGTCTCGGTGAACGTCGCGACGGCCGCCTTCTCGGCCTCGCGCACCGCGTGCGGCACGCGCCCGACCGTCTCCCGGGCGTCGTCGCCGTACTCGAGCAGCTTCTGGCGCGTCTGCTTGCCCGACTGGGGGGCGTACAGCAGCGCGACGACACCTCCGACTGCAGCTCCGGCCAGGAACGCGAGGAGCACCGTTCCAGCGCCGACACCACCGTTGTTCTGGCTCATCCTGTCGTCTCCTTCCTCTCGTGTGGGAAACTCCCGGGGGCAGGGCCTTCTTCCGGCTCGGCGGGAGGAGGGTCCTCCTGCATCGCCCCCTTCCAGGCCCGGACGCCCGCCATCACGGCGGGCACCACCGCAGCCGCGATCGGCCCGGCAACCTGCATGGTGCCGCGGATCTGGTTCACCATCTGTGCGGCGTTGACGGCGCCCTCGACGATCTCGGCCATCTTGCCATCCTTCTCGAGCGCGGCGCCCAGCCGGTCGAGCCGGTCGGCGGTGCGGTGGATCCCGACGAGCGCCGCCTCGACGTCCTTGGCGCTCTTCTCGGCGACCGTCCTCAGCGCCTGGACCGTCCCGTAGAGCTGGACGATGACCGGGATGAGCGCCCCGACCAGCACGGCCACCAGGACCACCAGTGCAATCTGCCAGCCTTGCATGCCGCCTCCGTTTCGAGCCCACCCGCGACCGCTTCACCGAATCTTGCTCCCGTCCGGGCCCCGGCGCCCGGTCCCAGAGAGGGGGTGCGTGACACGACGCGATGCACCCGGAATCACTGGATATCATTGACACGGGGTTGCCACGGCGGCAATGACTCCCGCCGGAGGCACCATCTCATGAAGGCGATCCGATTCCACCAGACCGGCGGTCCCGAGGTCCTGCGCCTCGAGGATCTCCCCGTCCCCCAGCCCGGCCCCGGCCAGGCCCGCGTGCGCCACACCGCCATCGGCGTGAACTTCATCGACACCTACCACCGGACCGGCCTCTACAAGCTGCCGCTCCCCAGTGGCCTGGGAGTGGAGGCGGCCGGGGTGGTCGAGGCGGTGGGGCAGGGAGTCGCCCACGTCGCCGCCGGCGACCGGGTGGCCTACGTGGCCCGCCCGCCCGGAGCCTACGCCGAGGCCGCCGCCGTCCCCGCCGACCGGCTGGTGCACATCCCCGAGGGGGTCGCCGACGAGGTGGCCGCCGCCGCCATGCTGAAGGGGATGACGGCGTGGATGCTGCTCCGGCGCATCCACGCGGTGAAGCCCGGCGAGAACGTGCTCTTCCACGCCGCGGCCGGCGGGGTGGGGCTCATCGCCGTGCAGTGGCTGCGGGCCCTGGGGGCGCGCACCATCGCCACGGTGGGCAGCGACGAGAAGGCGCGACTGGCGCTGGACGCCGGCGCCAGCGACGTGATCGTCTACACCCGCGAGGACTTCCCGAAGCGGGTCCGCCAGTTGACCAATGGTGAAGGAGTTCCGGTGGTCTACGACTCGGTGGGCAGGAGCACCTTCGAGGGCTCCCTCGACTGCCTCTCCCCGCTGGGACTCATGGTGAGCTACGGGAACGCCTCCGGTCCGGTGCCGCCCTTCGACCTCGCCCAGCTGGCGGCCAAGGGATCCCTCTTCCTGACCCGCCCCACGCTCTTCAGCTACACGGCCCGGCGCGAGGACCTGGAGGAGGGGGCCCGGGAGCTCTTCGGCGTCATCCGGTCCGGCCAGGTCCGCGTCGAGGTGAAGCACCGCTGGCCGCTCGCCGGGGCCGCCGACGCCCACCGCGCCCTGGAAGGGCGCCACACCACCGGGTCCATCGTGCTCGTGCCCTAGGAAGGAAACCACATGATCCTCGCCACGCTGGCCGTCGCCTCCGTCCTCCTCGCCCAGACACCGTCGGCTGCCCAGCCGCCCCGGGCCCCCCGCCGTCCGGTCACAGAGACCCACCACGGCGTCGAGGTGGTCGACCCCTACCGCTGGCTGGAGGACTCCGGGTCGCCCGAGGTGAAGGAGTGGACCGCCGCCCAGGGGGCCGCCGCGCGGGCCTGGCTCGACGCGCTGCCCTCCGCGAAGGAGATCCGGGAGCAGGTCCGCGAGATCGTGGTGTCCCGCTCCCCGTTCTGGTACCGGCTGGCCGAGCGGAAGGGGACCTGGTTCGCGATGAAGAGCGATCCGGCGCGGCAGCAGCCGGTCCTGGTGCGCCTGGCCTCCCCGGATGACCCCGCCGGAGAGCGGATCCTCCTCGATCCACAGGCAATCGACCCCTCCGGCAAGACCAACGTCGACTGGTTCGTCCCCTCGCCGGACGGCAAGCGCATCGCCGTGTCGCTCTCCAGGGGGGGCACCGAGTCGGGCGACCTCACGATCTTCGACGTGGCCACCATGAAGCCCGTCGGCGAGCCGATCCCGCGCGTCCACGGGGGCACGGCCGGCGGCTCGATGGCCTGGACCGGGGACGGAAAGGGCTTCTGGTACACCCGCTACCCGCGCGAGGGGGAGCGCCCCGCCGCCGACCTGCCCTTCTACCAGCAGGTCTGGTTCCACCGGATCGGGACCCCCGGCTCGAGCGACGTCAAGGAACTCGGCGACGAGCTGCCCCGCATCGCCGAGATCACGCTCCGCGCCAAGGACGACGGGAAGTGGGTGCTCGCCGAGGTGAAGGACGGCGACGGCGGCGACGCGGAGCTCTGGCTGCGCCCCGGCGGCAAGGGTTCCTGGTCCCGGCTCTCGCGCCTCCACGACAAGGCCGTCGAGGGCGAGTTCGGGGACGGGCCGGAGCTCTTCCTCCTCTCCCGCCATGGCGCACCGCGCGGGAGGCTCTTGCGTCTGCCGCTGCCGCCGCCGGCGAAGGAACCTCTCGCGGCAGCCCGGGTGGTCATCCAGGAGGGGGACGACGCGATCCAGGCGGTCGTGCCCGCACGCGACCGGCTCTACGTGACCTACCTGGCCGGCGGCCCGTCGCGCCTCGCCATGTTCACCCCGGCCGGCAAGCCCCTCGGCGAGGTCCCCATCCTGCCCGTCTCGACGGTGGGCCAGGTCGTGCCGGTCAAGAGCCGCGGCATCCTCTTCCAGAACGTGAGCTGGGTGGAGCCGGTCGCCTGGTACGCCTTCGACCCGAAGAGCGGAAGGGTGTCGAGGACGAAGCTCGCCACCGTCTCCCCGGTCGACCTCTCCGGGGCCGAGGCGGTGCGCGGCTTCGCCACCTCGAAGGACGGAACCCGGGTTCCGGTCGACGTCATCCGCATGAAGGGGACCAGGATCGACGGGAGCAACCCGGCCATCCTCTACGGCTACGGTGGCTACGGCCTCAGCCAGACCCCGGTCTTCTCGCCGCTGAGGGCGCTCTGGCTCAGGAACGGCGGCGTCTACGCCACGGCCATCCTGCGCGGCGGCGGCGAGTTCGGGGACGCCTGGCACCTGGCCGGCAACCTGACCCGCAAGCAGAACGTCTTCGACGACTTCATCGCCGCGGCCGGGTGGCTCGTGCAGGAAGGCTACACGAGGCCGGAACGGCTCGGCATCCTGGGCGGCTCGAACGGCGGACTCCTCGTGAACGCGGTGGTGACGCAGCGGCCGGAGCTCTTCCGGGCGGCGGCGAGCCTGGTGGGCATCTCCGACGCCGTCCGGGTCGAGACCACGCCCAACGGCGCCTTCAACGTTCCCGAGTTCGGCACCGTGAAGGACCCGGAGCAGTTCAAGGCGCTCCTCGCGTACTCCCCGGTCCACCGGGTGGTGGACGGGACCCGCTACCCGGCCGTGCTATTGACTGCGGGTGAAGGCGATCCGCGCGTCGACTCCTGGCACGCCAAGAAGATGGCGGCCCGCCTCCAGGAGGCCACCACCTCCGGCCTCCCGGTGGTGCTGCGCATCTCCGGCTGGGGGCACGGGATCGGCAGCTCGCGCGACGAGACCATCGCCCAGCAGGCCGACGTCTGGGCCTTCTTCTTCGCCGAGCTGGGCGTCCCGTTCCGCCCCGTCGCCGTCTCCTCCAGGCGGTGACGCCGGCCGGGCCGGCATCCCGGTTCGTGCCCCTGCGGAGCCGCGCCACCGGCGCGCTCTGCACCGGCACGGTGGCCGCCTACGCGGCCATGTACGTCACCCAGCCGCTCCTGCCCATGCTCTCGGCCGAGTTCGCCATCCCGCCGGCCACGGCGGGGCTCTCGGTCTCGGCGGTGGTGCTCGCCATCGCGGCCGGGTCGTTCCTGGCCGGGCCGCTCTCCGACGCGCTGGGGAGGAAGGCGGTGATGGTCGGGTCGCTGGCGCTGCTCGTCCTGCCCACGCTGGCCTGCGCCGCGGCGAGGAGCTTCCCCGAGCTGGTCGCGCTGCGGGCGGCGCAGGGGCTCCTCATCCCCGGCGTCACGGCCGTCTCGGTGGCCTGGGCAGGGGACCACTTCGCCCCCGGGCAGCTCCGGGCCGCGGTGGGCGCCGTCATCGCCGCCAGCGTCGCCGGAGGGCTCCTCGGCCGGGTGGCGAGCGGCCTCGTGGCCGCGCAGGGAGGGTGGAGGGCCGCCTTCCTCCTCTCGGCCGCGATCACGGCGGCGGGCGCGGCCGGGATGTGGTTCGAGCTGCCGAGGGGAGGGCCGCCCGCTGCTCCCTGGCGCGGTGCCCTGGGCGGGATGCTGCGCCACCTCGGCGACCGGCGCCTCCTGGGCGGCTTCGCGCTGGCCTTCTGCCTCTTCTTCGCCTTCATCGCCGTCTTCACCTACCTGCCCTACCGGCTCGCGGCCCCCCCGTTCCGGCTCTCCACCGACGCCATCGCCTCGGCCTACCTGGTGTACGTGGTGGGCATCGTGGCGTCGCCCCTGGCCGGGAGGCTCTCGGCGCGGGTGGCGCCGGAGCGGATCATGCTCGCCGGGCTCGCCATCTCCGCGGCGGGGGTGGCGGTGACGCTCTCCGGTTCACTGGTGGTCCTGGTGAGCGGACTGCTCGTGCTCGTGGTGGGGATGTTCACCGCCCAGGCGCTTGGGCCCTCCTACGTGAACGAGACGGCCCGGGAGGCCAAGGGAGGCGCCAGCGCGCTCTACCTGGCCTTCTACTACCTGGGTGGAACGCTGGGCTCCTGGCTGCCCGGGCTGGCCTGGCAGCGATGGGGCTGGAACGGCGTGGCCGGCGCGAGCCTTCTGGCCCTGGGCGCCGCGGCGCTTGCGGTGTCGATCCTCTGCCGGACGGAGCGCCCGGCCCGCGCGGCTCAGGGAGCCTGACGCTCCCACCAGATGTCGGCGTCGCGCGGGGTGTCGAGCCGGCGCGCGCCCACGGAGAGCCGGCGCAGGTCCTCGAGGACGCCCTCGACGATGGCGGGGACGGAGCGGCGCATCGTCGCGGTGAGGAAGGTTCCCAGTTCCAGGCTCTCCGGGATGGCTCCCCAGAGGATCACCTCCGACGGCCCGCTCCCGCGGAACTCCATTGCGAGGAGCGCCTCGCGCAGCCCGGGCTCGTGCGGGCTCATGGAGGTCTTGGTCCCGCCCTTCACGATCTCCGCGCGGTCGTAGCGCTTCACGTCCCCCGGGCCGCCCTGGTCCCGGACGGCGTCCACGACGATGGCCGCGTCCGTGCCGTGGAGCAGCGAGATGATGTCCATCCCGGGGGTTCCGGCGTCGAGGATCTCGGCGTCCCCGTCGAGGTCCCAGCCGGCCTGCAGGGTTCGCGCGACGAACGGGCCGAGGCCGTCGTCGCTGTTCAGGACGTTTCCGATTCCCAGCACCACCACGCGCGCCATGGAGGGAGAGACTACTGCACCTCGTCCCGGATGGGGTCGACAGGAGGAGGCAACCCATGACAACAAGGGCCCATGCGCAGGGTGGTCGTCGAGATCGACGAGGCGAAGTGCGACGGGTGCGGCGAGTGCGTGCCCTCCTGCGCCGAGGGCGCCATCCGGCTGGTGGATGGCAAGGCCCGGCTGGTGGCCGACGCGCTCTGCGACGGCCTGGGCGCCTGCCTGGGGGAGTGTCCCCAGGGAGCCATCCGCGTGCTCGAGCGGGAGGCCGCGCCGTTCGACGAGGAGGCGGTGGCGCGCCACCTGGCCGGCGCCATCCCGTCGCCACCCCGGGATCCAGCCGTTCCGTCCGCGCCCCGACGTTCACTTTCCGTGGTGCAGCCGGCCCCGGACGACGGCGCGGGAGGCTGTCCCGGGTCGCGGAGCATGGACCTCGGCCCGCCGCGCCGGGCTCCTTCCGCCCCGGCCCCGGCCGGTGCGACGACCGCGGGCCAGCTCTCCCACTGGCCCGTGCAGCTCGCGCTCGTCTCGGCCGGCGCACCCTGGCTGGCCGGCGCCAATCTCCTGCTCGCCGCCGACTGCGTCCCCTTCGCCTACGCCGACTTCCACCGGGACCTGCTGGCCGGGCGCCGGGTGCTGGTCGGCTGCCCGAAGCTCGACGATCTCCAGGGATACGTGGGGAAGCTCGTCGAGATCTTCCGGACGTCGCGCCCGCGAAGCCTCACCGTGGCCCGGATGGAGGTTCCGTGCTGCGGCGGGATCGTCTCCGCGGCACGGGAGGCGGTGCGGCTTTCCGGTGTGGCGCTGCCGGTCACCGAGGTGACCATCGGCGTGGGTGGCGCGCGCCTCTCCTGAGGGCTGCGGGCACTGGGCTCCCGCATCGGGTAGAATCGGGGGATGGCGAAGCCCAGCCGGCTCGCCGGGAGGTTCCCATGAAGCGCCTTCGTTCCGTCGGCATGGCCTCGCTGGCCGGGGCAGTTCTCTCCTTCGCCGGACCCGCGACCGCCGCGGACGACCCCGGTGTCATCCCCATGGAGATCCGGGTGGGCGATGTCGTGCCCGTCGGCCCCGGGCCGGTGCGAAACCTCATCTGCGACAGCCCCGGCCTGGTCGAGCCCACCGACCAGGGCGGAAGCCCAGGCCTTCGCGGGCTTCGCGCCGGCACGACCCTCTGCTCCCTCACCGACGCCCTCTCCATCCGGCGCACCTACCGGGTGGTGGTCGTGGTGCCTCCTGCGGCCTCGTCCCAGCCGGGCGGGGCCAAGTAGACCGCCGTGGCCGCCTGGAAGCGGATCGGCTGCGCGGTCGACTTCTCCGACGGGTCGCACGCCGCGCTCGCCGAGGCCACCGCCCTGGCGGGCCGCTTCGGCGCCGGGCTCGTTCTCCTGCACGCCGAGGAACTGGCGGGAGTGACCGACATCCCGCCGCCCCAGAGCGTGGTCGAGTCCACCCGGCGGGAACTCGAGGCGAAGCTCGCGGAGTGGAAGGCCGAGGCGGAGCGGGGGCTTGATCGGGAGGTCGAGGCCCACATGATCCCGGGCCCGGCGGCCCCCGGGATCGCCCGCGCCGCCGCCGAACGCGGTCTCGACCTGCTCGTGACCGGGACCCACGGAAGGCGCGGGTTCCGTCACCTGGTCCTGGGGTCCGTGGCCGAGCGGCTCGTCCACCTGGCGCCCTGCGCGGTCCTGGTGGTCCGGGCGTGATCCTCGCCGTGACGACCGCGGCCCTGCTCCTCGCAACGGAACCGGCCGCCGGCCCGGCGCCCGCCACCCTCCCGGGCGGCCCACCCGAGGCGGCGCGCATCCTCGCCGAGGCCCTCCGGGGAGGGTCGTACCCGATCCTGGCCGAGCTCACCGACGGCGTCGGGTCCCGCCTGGCCGGATCACGCGGCGCGGAGGCGGCGGTGCGCTGGAGCGCGGACTGGTTCCGCCGCCACGGCATCCCGGTGCGCCTCGAGCCGGTGATGGTCACCCGGTGGACCCGCGGGGAGGAGCGGGCCGAGGTGGTCGCGGGGCCCGGCGGCCGCCCGCAGCCGCTGGCCGTGACGGCGCTCGGCATGAGCGCGCCCACGCCCCCGGGCGGGCTCGTCGCAGAGGTGATCGAGGTCCGCAGCCTCGAGGAGCTGGCCCGGATCGGACCTGGGGTGAAGGGGCGGATCGTCCTCTTCCAGCACGACATGAAGGTGGCGGCCGACTACGGCAGGTTCTCGGGGCTCCGGCTCCGGGGGCCCGCCGCCGCCGCGCGCCTGGGCGCGGTGGCCGCGCTGGTGCGCTCCCTGTCCACCGCCAGCCTACGCGCCCCCCACACCGGCACCACCTCGTTCCCGCCCGGGGTCGCCGCCATCCCCGCCGGCGCCCTGGCGGTGGAGGACGCCGAGCTCGTCCACCGGCTCCTCGGGCGCGGTCCGGTCCGGATCCGCCTGGTCCTGGGCTGCAGCCTGGCCGACCCGCCGCTCGTCCCGTCGGCCAACGTGGTGGCCGAGATCCGGGGCGCCGGGAAGCCCGACGAGGTCGTCGTCATCGGCGCCCACCTCGACGCCTGGGACCTGGGGACGGGGGCCATCGACGACGGGGCAGGGGTGGCCATGGTCCTCGAGACCATGCGGATCGTGGCCAGCATGCCGCGGCCGCCGCGACGGACGCTGCGCGCGGTGCTCTTCATGAACGAGGAGAACGGCGCCGAGGGGGCCGTGGCCTACCACGAGGCGGCCCTGGCGGCCGGAACGCTCCACGTGGCGGCCATGGAGGCCGACGCGGGCGCCGGGCGCGCCACCGGGGTCGAGGTCACCGCGGGTCCGGGGGCGATGGAACTCGTCGGTGCGATGGCGGCGCCGCTCGCGTCGGTGGGCGCAGCCGGGGTGGGCGGAAACGGTGGCGGCGTGGACATCTCGCCGCTGGCCTGGGCCGGCGTCCCGCTCCTCTCGCTGGCCCAGGACACCAGCCGCTACTTCGACTGGCACCACGGCGCCGCCGACACCCTCGACAAGGTCGATCCCGCCCAGCTGGCGCAGGCCACCGCCGCGTTCGCCTGGATGGCCTGGGCGCTCGCCGACTCTCCCGCGACCCTTCCGCGCCTGCCTGCCCCGGACCGCGAGCCATGGTGGAAGCGCCCGTCGCGCTGATTAGGATCCGCGCTCATGAGAGGCCCAGGACCCAACGACCCCTGCTGGTGCGGCAGCGGCAAGAAGTACAAGAAGTGCCACCGCGACCAGGACGCCGTGGCCCCGCCCGCCGGCAACGAGGTCCGGGCCGGGACGGTGACGCCCATGCGCACCGTGCCCCCGTCGATCGAGCTGCCGAGCTACGCGCGGACCGGGCGTCCCCGCTCGGCGCCCGGCATCGCCGACCCGGCCGATCGCGTGGCGCGGATGCGCCGGGTCGGACGCGCCGCCGCCGAGGTGCTCGACCTGCTCTCCCGCGCGGCCCGCCCCGGCGTCACCACCGAGGAGCTCGACGTGCTGGCCCACGAGGCCTGCATCGCCCGGGGCGCCTACCCGAGCCCGCTCAACTACCACGGGTTCCCCAAGGCCATCTGCACCTCGGTGAACGAGGTGATCCTGCACGGCATCCCGGACAGCCGTGCCCTGCAGGACGGCGACGTCGTCAGCCTCGACGTCACCCTCTACCTCGACGGGGTCCACGGCGACTGCTGCGGCACGGTGGCGGTGGGCAAGGTGGACGAGCAGTCGCGGCGCCTCCTCCAGATCGCCGAGGAGTGCATGATGAAGGGGATCGCGGCGGTCCGTCCCGGCCGGCCCGTCTCCGACATCGGGCGCGCCGTGGAAGCCCACGCCTCGGCCCATGGCTACGGCGTGGTCCGCTCCTTCTGCGGCCACGGGATCGGCGAGGACTTCCACGCCGATCCCCAGATCCTCCACTACTTCGAGCCGCGCGCACGCGCCGTGATGGAGGAGGGCATGACCTTCACCGTGGAGCCCATGATCACGGTGGGGAGCGAGGAGCACGTGGTCTGGCCCGACGGGTGGACCGCGGTCACCGCCGACAAGAAGCGGGCCGCCCAGTTCGAGCACACCCTGCTCGTGACCGCGGACGGCGCGGAGATCCTCACCGCGCTCCCCGGGTCCGGCTAGCCAGCCCGCCTCCTCGCTCTCGTCCATGTCGGCCATGACGTCGGCCGCGCGAAGCTGCGGGAACCGCGCGTACGACTACTCCGGGTCACGCAGACCCGGGTCGCCCCTCCGCAGCGCCATCTCCGCCTGGGCCACCGCGAAGGGCACCGCCACGTCAACGCGCAGCGGGCGCGGACCGAACGTGAACGGGTGGAATCCCCGCGACACCAGGGTCTCGGCCTCGTAGGCGGTGAAGCCGCCCTCCGGGCCGATGGCGAGCACCGCGCCGTCCGACCCGGCCGGGACCACCTCGAGGAGGGCCGGGGAGCCGGGGTGGGCGATGAGCCGCACTCGCCGCCCGGGGGGGAACAGCCCGTCGAGGTGGTCCTCCACGAAGGGCTTGAAGTGCCGGTGCAGCGTGACCTCCGGGGGGACGGTGTCCTTGCCCTGCTCGAGGCCGAGCCGCAACTCGGCCGCCATGGCCTCCGGCGCGAGAAGGGGGGAGCCGAGGTAGCTCTTCTCCACCCGGTAGGTGCCCACCAGCGCGAGCCGCTTCACCCCCATCGAGGCCACCGCCTGGAGCACCTTGCGGAGGATCTTGGGGCGGGGGAGGGCGAGGACCAGGGAAACCGGGGAGGGCGGGGGGGGCGGGCCGGCCAGGTTCACGGAGAGAAGAACCAGGTCGCTCGAGGCCTCGATGACCACCGCCTCGCCGGTGCGCCCCCGCAGGAGCCCCACGGCGATGCGGTCGCCCGGGACGGCCCGCAGCACCTCGACCACGTGGCGGGCCCGCCGGCCGCGCAAGCGGGCGCCGCCGGATTCGTCGAGGTCCTCTTCGTCGAGGAGCAGGAGGTTCAATGGGGTACCATGTCGCGATGGCCGGAAAGCAAGAGCCCTACTGGTACCTCATCTCGGTGCTGGCGAGCACCATCCCGCTCGAGCCGGGGCTGGCCATGAGCCTCTACGAGGTCGCCTTCTCCCTCCACCGCAGCGGCGAGGCGCACGGCCAGGTCATCCAGGACCGCATGGAGGGGCGGGTGACCAACATGCACCGCTCCTTCGCGCTCGGCTCCATCGCCGGGCCGGGGTTCGAGGCCGAGGTGGACATGCCGGCGGGCCGGGGGAAGGTGCGCTTCCTGCTCACGCGCGAGGGGCTCGACCGGGGCCGGCGCAAGGCCCGCCTCGACCAGGCGCTCCGGAACTGATCACCCGAAGTGCTCCTCGGCGATCTGGCGGGCCAGCTCCATCGAGCTCGTGAAGGCCGGCGAGATGGGGTTCAGCACGTGCAGCGTGTCGCCGGACTGCTCCACGATGAAGTCCATGAGGAGCTGCTTGGTGCGCCAGTCCACGAGCTGGGGGCGGATCCCCACCTTGTCGGCGGGCTCGACCTCGGCCGGGTCGAACCCGTGGACGAGGCGCGCCGCGTCCCGGTGCAGGTAGACGGGCAGGTACTTGCGCGGCTCGGAGAGGGCCACCGAGCGGAACCCGGCGTTCCGGAAGAAGAGCACCGCGTCCTCGAAGGCGATGCGGGGGGCGTCGCCGTCCACGCCGGCCAGGATGCCGTAGTTCTCCCGCCCGAAGGCGGGGATGGCGGTGGGGCCCAGGTAGACGTCTCCGTGGACGCTGCGGGTGAAGTGCACTCCCAGGAAGGGGTTGCGGGGGTCGGGAACGGGATAGACGTTTCCGTTCACGGTGAGTCGCGCGCCCCTGCGCAGCTTGCGGTAGATGCCCTTGAAGGGGATGAGACGGTAGTGCTCGCCCACGCCGAAGAAGCGGGCCACCCGGTCGCAGTGGGCGCCCGCCGCGTTCACCAGCCGCCCGTAGCCGATGGCGCCGGCCGTGGTGCGGACCTCTCCCTTCCCGCCGGCCCCGAGGACCTCTACGCCGGTGCGGATGCGCACCCTCCCTCCCGCCGTGAGGTCGGCGAGCAGCGAGGCCAGCACCGCCTTCGGGTCCACCACCGCGGTGTCCCGCGACCAGAGGGCGCGACCCACCGTCCGCGCGCAGGGCTCGACCCCGGCGAGCCCCTTCTCGTCGAGCATCTCGACCCGGGCGCCGTTGGCGGTGGCCCGCTCGAAGAGCCCGTCGAGCACCGGGAGCTCCGACTCCTCCCGGGCCACGACCACCTTCCCGCACTCGAGCAGGGGGAGCCCCTTCTCCCTGCAGTAGGCACGCATGGCCATGTTCCCGGCCAGGCAGGTCCTCGCCTTGCGGCTGTCCGGGGCGTAGTAGATCCCGGCGTGGAGCACGCCCGAGTTGCGCCCCGACGCGTGGCGCCCGAGCCCCGCCTCCTTCTCCAGGACGAGGATGTCGCGTGCGCCCCGGGAGGCAAGCTCCCGTGCGATCGAGAGCCCCACGATCCCGGCTCCCACGATCACCACGTCGGCCCGCTCGGCGGTCATCGGGGGATGCTAGCCGAGCGCCGGCGGAACCGTTACAAGGAATCTCCCCTTGAGCCGGAGGTTCCCGTGTTCCGAGCGATCCTCGTCGAGAAGAGCGAGTCCGGGCAGTCCGTGCGCGTGGCCGAGGTGGAGGAGTCGGCGCTTCCTCCGGGAGACGTCACGGTCCGGGTCGAGCGCTCCACCATCAACTACAAGGACGCGCTCGCCATCACCGGCAAGGCCCCGGTCATCCGCAAGTTCCCCATGGTCCCGGGCATCGACGGGGCAGGGGAGGTGGTCGAGTCCGCACACGCCGCCTTCAAGGCCGGGGACCGGGTGCTGGTGAACGGCTTCGGCGTGGGGGAGAACCACTGGGGCTGCCTGGCCGGAACGGCGCGCCTCGACGGGAACTGGCTCCTCGCCGTCCCGGCCCCCTTCACCTTCACGCAGGCCATGGCCATCGGGACCGCCGGCTACACCGCCATGCTCTGCGTGATGGCGCTGGAGCGGCACGGGGTGACGCCCGACAAGGGCGAGGTGCTCGTCACCGGCGCCGCCGGCGGAGTGGGGAGCGTGGCCATCGCGCTGCTCTCGAAGCTCGGCTTCAAGGTCGTCGCCTCGACAGGGCGCGCCTCCGAGGCCCCGTACCTCACCGCGCTCGGCGCCGCCGAGGTGATCGACCGGGCCGCCCTCTCCGCGCCCGGAAAGCCCTTGCAGAAGGAGCGCTGGGCCGGGGTGGTGGACTCGGTGGGCAGCCACACGCTGGCGAACGCCTGCGCCTCCACCCGCTACGGCGGGACGGTGGCCGCCTGCGGCCTCGCCGGCGGCATGGACCTGCCCGCCTCGGTGGCCCCCTTCATCCTGCGGGGCGTGACGCTCGCCGGGGTGGACAGCGTGATGGCGCCCATGGCGTTGCGACGGGAAGCCTGGCAGCGGCTGGCGCGCGACCTGGACCCGGTCCGGCTCGCCGCGATGACCCGCGAGATCCCGCTCGCCGAGGCCATCCCGGCGGCCGCCGACCTGCTCGCGGGCAAGGTCCGCGGCCGGGTCGTCGTGGACACGGGACACGACGAGGCCCTGAGGGAGCGGGGGCCAGCACCCCATCCGTGACGCGATGTGCCAGGAATATCATGCGCTTCTCCGTAAAATCGCGTTGACGAGTCCATTTCGGGCGGACAAATAGACGCGAGCCACCTCCATGTCACCGCACCCGAAACGCGCGCTCGCACTCCTGGCGCTTGTCGCCGCCGTTCCCGCGGCTGGCCAGACCACCGACCTCCTCAAGCGCGAGGTGGCTGCCATCGGCGTGGTGGAGCGGCTCGGCGCGCCGGTCCCGCTCACCGGCGCCTTCACCGATTCGGAGGGGCGGGACGTCAAGCTTGCAGACCGGGCGGGGCGCCCGCTGCTCCTCTCCTTCAACTACACGGCTTGCCCGCGCCTCTGCGGCCTGCAACTCGGCGGGCTCGCCCGCGGCCTCAAGGAGGCCGCCTGGACCGGCGAGGGCTTCGACGTCGTCACCGTCAGCATCGACCCGGGCGAGAAGCGCGAGCAGATGGCCCGCTACAAGGTGGCCATGGTCCGGGAGGCCGGAGGCGACGCCGGCGTGGCGCGGGCCTGGGGGTTCCTGCGCGGCGACCGGGCCGACGTGGACGCGCTGGCCGACGCGGTGGGTTTCAAGTACCGCTACGACGAGAAGACCGGCGAGTACCAGCACCAGGCCACGCTCGTCGTCATCACCCCCGACGGCCGGGTGAGCGGCTACCTGCACGGCATCACCTACGCGCCGGGCGCGCTGCGCGCGGCGGTGGAACGGGCCGCCTCCGGGGCGGTGGCGACCGCGGCGGAGCAGCGCAGCCTGGGCGGGTTCCTCCTCACCTGCATGGGCTTCGACCCCGCCGACCCCGCCCCGCTGGCGCTCAAGGTCATGCGCTCCGGAGGGGTCCTGGCGATGATCTTCCTCGTCTCCTTCCTCGGCTACCAGGCCTACCGCGACGTGCGGCGGCGCAGAACGGAGAACCACACCACATGATCCGACTCCCCGACCTGCTGGCCGGCAGCCTGATCGCCGCCGGCCCCGGCTACATGCCCGAGCGCGCCTCCAGCGTCGCCGAGGGCGTGGATCAGGTGTTCGGCCTGCTCTTCTGGATCTCGGCCTTCTTCATGGTGGTCATCGTCGGCTTCACGATCCTCTTCGTGATCCGCTACCGGGCGCGCCCGTCGCGCCCCGGCCCGGAGGCCTCACCGGACCACTCCACCCGGCTCGAGATCTTCTGGTCGGCCATCCCGCTGGCGCTGGTGTTCGTCATCTTCGCGGCGTCCACCAAGGTCTACTTCGCCATGGTCGAGTCCGATCCCGGCTCCGCGCCGCAGCGGGTCCAGGTGACCGGGAGGAAGTGGTCCTGGTGGTTCGACCACGCCGGCGGCAAGGGCTCGAAGGAGCTCCACGTCGTCATGGGCAAGCCGGTCGAGCTGGTGCTGGCCGCCACCGACGTCATCCACTCGCTGTACGTGCCCGAGTTCCGGCTCAAGCAGGACGCCGTGCCCGGCCGCTTCACCAGGATGGTCTTCACCCCCACCGTGGCCGGGAGCTACCCCATCCTCTGCACCGAGTACTGCGGGACCAACCACTCCACCATGACGTCGGTGGTGGTGGTCCACCCCGACCAGGCCTCCTTCGACGCCTGGGCGCTCGAGGGGAAGGGGGGAGACGAGACGCTCCTCGAGGTCGGCGTCCGGGTGTTCGGCGAGAAGGGCTGCTCGGCCTGCCACAGCACCGACGGGTCGGCCGGGGTCGGCCCCAGCGTGAAGGGGATCTGGGGCAAGGAGGAGAAGATCACCACCGGCGCCACCATCCGCGTGGACGAGAACTACATCCGCGAGTCGATCGTGACGCCGGGGGCCAAGATCAGCGCCGGCTACGAGGACATGATGCCCCCCATCCCGCTCGACGACCGGGAGATCCAGGGCATCGTGGCCTACATCCAGAGCCTGAAGGACGGACCATGACCTCCGGCGAGACCTACCTCACCCACGGGAAGGGCATCCGCTCCTGGCTCCTCACGGTGGACCACAAGCGCATCGGCATCATGTACCTGGGGCTCATCGCCTTCTCGCTCTTCCTGGGCGGGGTCTTCGCGATGGTGGTCCGCTTCCACCTCTGGAACCCGGGCGGCGGGCTGGTCTCGAACGACGCCTACAACAAGATGTTCACCCTGCACGGCGCGGTGATGATCTTCCTCTTCGTCATCCCGGGCATCCCCTCGGCGATGGGCAACTTCGTGGTCCCGCTCATGGTCGGGGCCAAGGACGTGGCCTTCCCGCGGGTGAACCTGCTCTCCTTCTGGCTCTTCGTGGGCGGGGCGGTGCTCTTCGTGGCCACGCTGGTGGTGGGCGGCATCGACACCGGGTGGACCCTCTACCCGCCCTACAGCCTGGAGTCCTCGCGCGGGCTGGGCATCCTGCTCGCGCTCACCGGCGTCTTCCTGGCCGGGTTCAGCTCCATCCTCACCGGCGTGAACTTCATCGCCACCATCCACAAGATGCGGGCGCCGGGCCAGGGCTGGTTCGACCTGCCGCTCTTCCTCTGGGCGCTCTACGCCACCGGGATCATCCAGATCTTCGCCACCCCGGTGCTGGGGATCACCGTGGCCCTCGGCTTCCTGGAGCGGGTCTTCCACCTCGGCATCTTCATGCCCGAGTACGGCGGCGACCCGGTGCTCTTCCAGCACTTCTTCTGGTTCTACTCGCACCCCGCCGTCTACATCATGATCCTCCCGGCCATGGGGATCGTCAGCGAGGTGGTGGCGGTCTTCAGCCGCAAGCCCATCTTCGGCTACAAGTTCATCGCCATGAGCTCGATCGCCATCGCGGTGATCGGGTTCCTGGTCTGGGGACACCACATGTTCGTCTCCGGCCAGTCGAAGTGGGCCAACGTCATCTTCAGCTTCCTGACGCTGCTCGTGGCCATCCCGTCGGCCATCAAGACCTTCAACTGGCTGGCCACCATGTACAAGGGGCACATCGTCCTCAAGACGCCCATGCTCTACGTGCTCTCCTTCTTCGCCATCTTCGGCGTGGGAGGGCTCACCGGCCTCTTCCTCGGCGCGCTGGCCACCGACATCCCGCTGCACGACACCTACTTCGTGGTGGCCCACTTCCACTTCGTCATGGTGGGCGCGGTGATGATCGCCTTCCTCGCCGGCCTCTTCTACTGGTGGCCCAAGATGACCGGCCGCATGTACGACGAGAGGCTGGGCGTGACCTCCGCCATCCTCATCTTCCTGGGCTTCAACGTGACCTTCATCCCGCAGTTCCTGGCCGGGACCCGGGGGATGCCGCGCCGCTACGCCACCTACGCCGAGCAGTTCCAGGGGCTCAACCGGCTCTCCACCGTCGGCTCCCTGCTGCTGGCGGCCGGGCTGGTCGTGGCGCTGTGGGCCTTCGTGAAGTCGCTCCGCTCGGGCGCCCGCGCCCCGGCCAATCCCTGGGGCGGCGCCACCCTCGAGTGGGCCACCCCATCGCCCCCGCCCCACGACAACTTCGCCGTCGCGCCCCGGGGCGCGCACCCGTACGACTACACCGGCCTGCGCCACGTGTCGGAGGAGGCGGGCTGGATGCCCGTCCGCGAGGAGGGCGCGCCATGAGCCACCACGCCACGGGCCAGGGGGCCTCGGGCGCCGCGGCGGCCCCGGAGGAGCGGTTCCTGGCCCACCACTTCCCCACCATGCAGGCCCAGTCCGACACCAGCAAGCTGGGGATCTGGCTCTTCCTGGGCAGCGAGGTGCTCTTCTTCAGCGGGCTCTTCGTGGCCTACGGGGTCTACCGGGCCAACCACTACGCCCTCTTCCACTACGCCCACAACTTCCTCGACTGGCGCATGGGCGCGCTCAACACCGTGGTGCTGGTGGCGAGCAGCGTCTCGGCGGCCTGGTCGGTGCGCTGCGCCCAGCTGGGGCAGCGCCGCGGCCTCCGGATCTCGCTGCTGCTCACCCTCCTGCTGGCCGGCATGTTCCTGGTGGTGAAGTACTTCGAGTACAGCCACAAGCTCCACAACGGGGTGGCCTGGGGCGCCGCCTGCCACCCCTCGAAGGAGATCCTGGCCACGCTCCCGGCCGCGCTGCAGGGCGTGCCGCCGCCCAGGGACCTGGGCACCTTCTTCAGCATCTACTACCTCATGACCGGACTGCACGGCATCCACGTGCTCGTCGGCATGGGGCTCTACGTCTGGCTCATCCGGCGCGCCGGCCGGGGCGACTTCGGCCCGGGCTACTACGTCCCGGTCGACTCGGTGGCCCTCTACTGGCACCTCGTCGACATGATCTGGATCTTCCTCTTCCCGCTCCTCTACCTCATCTGATCGGAGCCGCCGTGACCGAGCACTCCCGTTCCACCGCCGCATCCCCGCAGCCCGGGGCCCACGTCATGCCCCCGTCGGTCCTCCTGGGCACCGCGGCTGCGCTCATGGTCCTCACGGTGCTCACCGTGGCCACCTCCCGCATCGACCTGGGGCAGTGGAACGTGGTGCTGGCGCTGGCCATCGCATCCACCAAGGCCGCGCTGGTGGCGCTCTTCTTCATGCACCTCAAGTACGAGAACCGCTTCCAGCTCGTGGTGCTGGTCTCGGCGGCGGTCTTCGCCGCCCTCTTCGTGGCCTTCGTGATGTTCGACACCATCCAGTACCAGCCCGACATCCGGGCCGCCGAGACCCAGGTCCAGCCAAAGGGGTCATGAGGCGCCCGGCCGCAGCCCTGGCCCTGCTCTGGGCGCTGGCCGCGCCGGAGCCGGCGCGCGCCTACGAGGAGCGGGTCCACCAGCTCATCGGGGAGCGGGCGCTTCCCGCCACGCTCCCCCGCGACCTGGCGCGGGCCACGCAGGTGGACGTGGACGAGCTCCGCAGCGCCACCTGGCGCGCCGGCGCCGGCCACCCCGATCCCGCCGTGCGGGAGCGCTTCGTCGCCCGGTACCCGTCCGAGCGGCAGTTCGACGGCTGGACCTGGAAGGAGTTCCTCGGCCTCACCCCCGAGGCACGGGTGGTGGGTGTGGACGTCGTCCCGGATGGGCCGGCCGACGCGCGGCTGCTCCTCGCCCTGTCCTCCCGCTCCCCCGACGACGACAAGCGCAACGTCGAGCGCTTCGCCCACGACCCGGATCGCCGGGTGCGGAAGGACGCCGCGGGCAGGCCCCTGCCGCTCGACCCGGCCCAGCTCGACATGGGCGCCCTCACCGGCCTCTCCAGCCAGGCCTGGGCCCACTACGGCCTCCCCCGGATCGCCTTCTCCGATTCACCGGAGGTGTTGAAGACCGACCCCCGCCGCTGGGCCTGGCCGCCGACCGCGCAGGCCTTCGCGCCCGACATGGCCCAGGTGCACACCGACGTGGCGCTCGCCGCGGCCACGGCCGGCACGCCGGGCGGGCGGGCGCTGGCCCACGTCTGGCTCGGCGCGGCGCACCACTACGTCGAGGACGTGGCCAACCAGATCCACACCCTCCAGGCGGTCTACCCGTTCTTCAGGGACGCCAAGATCGAGAGCTGGAAGGAGAACGTCCTCTCCCTCTGGGGCTTCCTGCGCCCCCGCCCATCCTTCGAGGAGATCGGCCTCGGCATCATCAAGAACCACCACCTCTTCCTCGAGGACCTCTGGGGGGCGCGGGTCTTCGACGCAGCGGAGGGGAGGGTGTCCGTGCCCGGGGCGGTGGCCGGGCTCGAGGCGCTCGCCGCCGGCGACGGCGCGGAGGAGGCCGCCCTCGACGCCCTCCGGCTCGATCCGGCCGGCCCGTTCGCCCGGAGCATCACCGAGCAGCTCGTGGAGGTGTCGAGCCACGAGGGAGCCCAGGTCTACCTGGCCGCGCGGGAGATCGCCCGGCCGCGCCTCTCGAAGGCCGGTCACGTCTACGAGCTGGGAACGGCCGACGCCGAGCTGCGCCCGGACGCCGACCCGGCGCAGCTGGCCCGCTTCTACGCGCTCGAGGCCCGGGGCTTCGCCCGTGCGGCCAGCGCCATCCGCCGCCACGTCCGGCTCTTCGACGAGGAGGTGGCCCGCGCCGGGCGCTCCGAGGCCGACCGGCTGGCGGTGAGGGAGTCGGCGCTCCGGCGGCTCGTGGCGGACCGGATGGCGGCCCGCGACGCCGAGGAGGCCAGGCTGGCCGCCTGGCTCGCCCGCAAGGGCGTCACGGCTCGCTGAAGGCCTTCCGCAGCCGTTCCGCCACCTCCTCGGGCCAGGCCATCGAGAACCGCTCGCCCAGCAGCATGTGCAGGTAGTTGGCGTCGGGGGTGTGGAGCACCGGGTCGATGTAGAGCCGGGGCAACAGCCGGGCCGAGAGGGCGTGCCGCCCGGACCGATCGCTCGACCGGTCGGGGACGAAGGTCAGGTTGAAGCTCCAGAGCCCGTTCGCGGCGAACCCGCGCAGGGCGCGCCGAAGCCCCGCGGCGAGGTCCGCCACGTCCCCGTCGTCGAGCGCGAGCACGCTCGACTTCCCAGGGATGACCGCCCGGCAGTCGCCGAGCACGCCGGTGGGGGCGAAGGGGACGTGCCAGGTCCAGCCCCCGGTCCTCCCCACCACGCGCCCGGCCGCCTCCTCGGCGGCGAGCAGGTCCTCGGCGAACGGGCGCCCGTGGGCTTCCATCCAGGCCGACTCGGCGGCCAGCTCGCGGCGGATGGCGTTTCCCGGCTCCGACGTGGCCACCACCTGCATGTGGGGGTGGAGCTGGGTGCCCCCGGCCGGCGGCATGTGGTTCCAGGTGACGATGCCGAAGAGGTCGCCGGCCATGCGGGGCAGCGTGGCGGCCAGGAAGTCGCGCGCCGTGGCCACCCCGGAGACCACGAGCGACTCGGGCACGTCGCCCATGGCCAGGTCGTGCAGGGCGGCGGGGACGAGCACCGCCGAGAGCTCGTCGTAGGGGAAGAGGTTGGGGAAGACCACCGCCTCGCCCCGCCGGAAGCGCCCGCCCGGGACCAGTTCCTCCGGGAAGCGGGGGGTGATGGTTTCCACCTTGCCCGGGCAGAACGGGCATCCGGGTCGCCGGGCCAGGGCGATGGCCGAGATGTCGGCGGGGGCCGCCGTGGGCAGGGAGAAGTGGCAGATCCGGGAGGACTCGCCCGTCAGCGGGTCGTACCGGATCTCGCTCTCGACGTCGGAGAGCGAGAACCCCTTGCGCGGGTCGTGCAACCGGGCGACTCTCGGCTCCCTCCGGAAGACGACCCTGCCTGACCCGCTCGGCGCCATCCGGACCTCCGGTACCCAAAAGGGTGCCAACGAAGCGTTAGCCAACCCGTGGGCATCAGCATTAGCTGAGGAACCACCACTTCAACAACCTCGCCGGGGAGTGAACATGGCCCAGAAGATCGATTTCGCGAAGCTGACCCTGAAGGACGCCCTGGACCTGGCGGTGCTGATCGAGGAGGAGGCCCGGGTCCGCTACGAGGAGTTCGCCCGGATGGTGGGCGGCCGCTACAAGGGGGACTCCGACGAGGTCTTCAAGAACATGGCGGTCTACGAGGGCAAGCACCGCGACGAGCTCAAGGCCCGGCGCCAGACGCTCTTCGGCAGCGCGCCGGTCACCGTGAGCATGGAGGGCCTCGACGACGTCGAGGCCCCCGACCGCGGCCAGCCCCGCGTCTTCATGTCGCCGCGGCAGGCCATGGAGGTGGCGCTGGTCTCGGAGGAGAAGGCCTGGAGCTACTTCGACGACGCCCTGAAGCACATCAAGGACGCCGACGTCCGCAAGCTCTTCGAGGAGCTGCGCGCCGAGGAGAAGCAGCACCAGGAGTACGTCAAGAAGGCCATGGCCACCCTCCCGCCCGGTCCGGACGTCGAGGAGGACGAGGCCGACGCGCCGGGGTCCGACGGCGGATAGCCTTGATCCGGTTCGTGCTCGTCCGGCCGCGGATCCCCGAGAACGTGGGGGCCGCGGCCCGGGTGCTGCGCAACTTCGGCCACGCCGACTGGGTGCTCGTCGATCCCGAGCGGCTCGACCTGGACGTGGCCCGCCGCATGGCGGTGGGGGCCGAGGACCTGCTCGACGGGGTGCGGGTCGCCCCCTCGCTCGACCTGGCCGTCTCCGACTGCGCCTGGGTGGTGGGCACCGAGTCCCGCCGGTTGCGCGGGAGGCCGCCGCTCGAGCCCGAGGCGCTGGCCGCCGCAGCCCGGGAGAACGCGCCCCGGGGGACGACGGCGCTCGTCTTCGGTGGGGAGCGGGACGGCCTGCGTGCGGGGGAACTGGCCCGCTGCGACGCGCTCTCCCGGATCCCCTCCCGCGCCCCGCAGCCCTCCCTCAACCTGGCCCAGGCGGTTGCGGTCTACGCATTCGCGCTCCGCCCCGTCGCCAGGGAGGCCGCTCCTCCCCCGGGTGCGCCGGCCGCCGTCGCCGACGACGCCGAGATGCTCCGGGTCGAGGGGTCGCTGCGCGAGGCGCTCGCCGCGGGAGGGTTCATCCGGGGGCCGGAGCGGCACGCCGTGCGCGACCTCTCCCGGACGCTGCGCCGCGCGCGCCTCACCCGCAAGGAGTCGCGCCTCTGGATCGCCGCCCTGCGCCGTGTGGCGCGCAAGGAGAACGCGTGAACGACGCCCGGCCCCGCCGCAGCGCCCTCTACGTCCCCGGCGCCAACGCGCGCGCCCTCGAGAAGATCCCCGGGCTCGACGCCGACGTGGTCATCGTGGACCTGGAGGACGCCGTCGCCCCTGCCGCCAAGGAGGATGCCCGTGCCGCGGCCGTGGCCGCCATCCGGCGCGGGTTGGGGAGAGCCGAGATCGTGCTGCGGGTGAACGGGGCGGGGACGCCCTGGGCGGAGGCCGACCTGGCCGCCGCCGCCTCGTCCGGCGCCGACGCGGTGCTCCTCCCCAAGGTGGACGGCCCCGACGTGGTTCGCGAGGCCGAGCGGCGCCTCGCGTCCGCCGGTGCGCCCGCATCGGTGGCGCTCTGGGCCATGATCGAGACGCCGCGCGGGGTGCTCCGCGCCCCCGAGGTGGCCCACGCGTCACCGCGGCTCGCCTGCCTGGTGGCCGGCACCTCGGATCTGGTCAAGGACCTGCGGGCCCGCCACACCCCCGGCCGCACCGAGGTGCTCCTGGCCCTCTCGACCATCGTCCTCTCGGCGCGGGCGTCGGGGCTGGCCGCGCTCGACGGCGTCCACCTCGACCTGGCCGACGACGCGGGACTGGCGGCGGCCTGCCGGCAGGGGCGGGACCTGGGATTCGACGGGAAGACCCTCATCCACCCCAGGACCATCGCCACCGCCAACCTGGCCTTCACTCCAGGTGACGAGGAGGTGGATCTGGCCCGCCGGATCATCCGGGCCCACGCCGAGGCCGAGGCGGCCGGGCGGGGCGTGGTGGTGGTGGACGGCCGGCTCGTCGAATCGCTGCACGTCGCCGAGGCCCGCCGGGTGGTGGCGCTCGCGGCGGCGATCGCCGCCCGGCGCGGATAGGATTCCCCGGTGGCCGTCCCCACCCTCGACGAGGTCCGCCGGGCCCTCTCCCGCCGCCCCCCGGAACTGCTCCCGGTGCGGCTTCCCCGCCAGGCGGCCGTGGCCATCGTCCTGCGCCAGCCACCCTCCGGCCTGGAGGTGCTCTTCATCCGGCGCGCCGAGCGGGAGGGGGACCTCTGGTCCGGCCACGTGGCCTTTCCCGGCGGCGGGGTCGAGCCGGGGGAGGGGATCGAGGAGGCGGCGGTCCGGGAGACCGGGGAGGAGGTCGGGATCGACCTGCGCTCCCTCGCGGTCCGGCTCGGAGCCCTAGACGAGATCCAGGCCATCGGGCGGGGCAGGGCGGTCGGGCTCTCCATCCAGCCATGGGTCTGGGCGCTCCACCGGGAGCCCGGGCCGTTCCGCCTGTCGGACGAGGTGGCGAGCGCCCACTGGGTGAGGCTCGCCGACCTGCTCGACCCGGCGCGGCGGGCCCCCTTCCCCTACGTCCACGAGGGGGTGCAGCTCGTCCTCCCCAGCCTCGACGTGGACGGGCTCGTCATCTGGGGGCTGACCTACCGAATGCTTTCGACCTTCGCCGGGATGCTCGGCGATCCGGGTTTCACTCCGGGAGAAGCTCGAGGATCCAGGTCTTCATGAGCAGCCGGTCCTCGATGGCGGTGGAGGTGGGCACGTCATGGGAGCCCCGGTCCTTCACCCCCTGCTGCGGCGAGTAGAGCCGCCCCGGGTCCCCGGCCAGGACCCGGATGCCGCGGCCAGCCAGGGTCCGGCCCCAGACCAGGAAGCGCTCGGCCATGTCCCGCTGGTAGAAGACGTCGCCGGCCAGCACCACGTCCACGGCCGGCAACTCCGTCCCCAGGGGCGATCGGGCCTGGAACTCCACCCTCACGCCGTTGTGCGCGGTGTTGAGCCGGACGGCCGCCTCGCAGAACGGGTCCACGTCGAAGGCCACCACGCGGGATGCCCCGGCCTTCGAGGCCGCGATGGCCACCAGGCCGCTCCCGGTGCCGAAGTCGGCGACGCGGAGCCCGGCCACCAGCTCCGGGTGGTCGAGGACGTGCCGGGCGAGGGCCTGCCCCCCGGCCCACGGGAAGGCCCAGAACGGCGAGTCGTCCCACTTCTCCAGATCCGCGGCCGTGGCCCGCCACAGCTCGGTCATCTCGGCGGCCTGGTAGAGCTCGATCTCCGGCACGAGCGGCACGCGGGTGAGGGCGGTGCGGCTCCGGATGAAGTCCATGTAACGGAGCATGGACTCCCCCTCTCCGGCAGGCGGGAGCCCGGCTGCGTCGGCCTTCGCGGAGAGGTGCATGCGCCCACCTTCGACCCTTCGGGCGGCACACTCAAGCCCCCCCTCTCGATTAGACTTCCGGCATGAGGCGCCTCGTCTCCCCGTCCCGCCTGCTCGCGCTGGCGCTCTGCGTGGCCCCCCTGCGCGCGCAGGCCGACGACCTGTACCCGACCATCGCCGACGACCAGGACCACCTGTGCGAGACCATCGCCAGGTCGGCGCCCGCGCTGGTGCCACCCCGGGACCGGGACTGGTTCAAGGCGACCTGCACCTGCGACGAGGCCAGGATCTGCGGGCGCGCCGGGTCGAGGAGGTACGCGGCGCGGCTCGCGGCCGGGCCGCGCGAGGCCCAGGCGCAGAAGGAGGCCGCCGCGAAGGAGAGGGCGTGGCGGCAGTCGGCGCTGCAGTCCACCGAGGGGCTCCGGCAGGTGTACCGGGCCTGCCGCGACACGAAGAGGAACTGCGAGACCCAGATGTCCGCGCTCGAGGAGGGCTGCAGGCTGGTGGGACTCCTGACCTGGGACGAGTGCCTGGCGCGGGAGTAGGGGCGCTATCAGAGCCCCGGGTCGTCGCTCACGACCGGCGGGCTCGCCAGCCAGACCCGGAGCAGCGTCCAGGTCAGGCCGAGCAGCGTCGGTCCCACGAACACGCCGATGAATCCCCAGACGATGAGGCCGCCCATGGCGCCGAGGAAGATGACCGACATGGGAAGCCCCGTCCCGCGGCTGATGACGTAGGGGCGGGCCACCGAGTCGATGACGTTGTTGGCGATGAAGCCCCAGACCAGCGTGAAGACCGCCGCGCCCGGACGGCCGGCGAAGAAGAGCCAGGCCCCGGCGCCGACGTAGACCAGGTGGATGCCGAGTTGCATGACGTCCATCACGAAGCTCGCCACCATGAGCATCGCGATGAGGGGGACGCCGGCGAGCCACAGGCCGATCCCCTCCACCAGGGCCAGCGCCGCGGCCGTGCCGATGATCCCCACCGACACGTAGCGGATGGTGAGGCCGGCCAGGTCGAGGAGGTGGACGCCGTGTTGCCCGCCGACCCGGAGCGCCATCCGGTGCGCCAGCGCTCCCCCGCGCTCGCCGCCGGCGAGCATCGGCCAGGCCAGGACGGCGGCGAGCACCACCTGCACGATGGTCCAGCCAGTGCCGACCGCCCTCATCACGCCCCACTGGGCCATCCGGGAGGTCTGCGACCCCGGTCCGCCGATCTGCGCCAGGATGGCGTTCACGATCTCCTGCCAGGTGCCCTGGAGAAGGTGGCCCACGACCGGGATCTGGCGCATCCATTCGGGGGGCGCGGGAAGGGTCCAGGTCTCGGGCCGCGACACCACGTCCACGACGGATCGCAGGCCGGGCAGGAGCGCCACGGTGGCCAGCACGACCGGCGCGACGACGAGGACGAGCAGCACCGCCACCGAGAGGGTGGCCGCGACCGAGGGGTGTCCGCCCGTGCGAAGCAGGAACCAGCGGTGAAGCGGCCAGATGGTGACCGACATGAAGAGGGACCAGAGGAGGATGGTCCCGAAGGGGGCGAGGATGGTGAAGGCGGTGGCCAGCAGCGCCGCCACGACCGTCAGGGCCAGCCCGCGCTCGAAGAGTCCACGCCCTGCTTGGGGCGGCGCCAGATCGCTCACCGCTACCCCATACCCTTCCGCGCACCACCGGAGCAACGGGGGTATGGTTTCCCCATGGCCAGCCCACGCGACAAGACCGCCTACCTGGTGCGCCCTCCCACGGCCGTCCTCACCCGCGGCTTCGACCCGCGCCTCTCGGTGGGGTCGGCGCGACCGGCGGTCTTCCGGTCCTCCACCTACGTCTTCTCGAGCCCGGAGGCCGCCGAGCGGGCCTTCTCCATCGCGCTCGGGAAGTCGAGGCCGGCCGACGGGGAGAGCGTGGACCTCATCTACTCCCGCCTCTCCCACCCCAATGCGGAGATCGCCGAGGATCACGTCGTGCCGCTGGAGAAGGGGGCCGAGGCCGCGGCCGTCTTCAACTCGGGCATGGCCGCCATCTCGACCGTCTTCTTCACCTTCTGCCAGCCGGGGACGAGCTTCGTCTACACGGTTCCGCTCTACGGCGGCACCCAGCACCTCATCCACCAGCTGCTCGAGCCCATGGGCATGAAGGGGATCCCGGTGGCCGCCGGGGACGGGCCGGCCATCGCGAAGGCCATCGCGTCGGCGGGCAACCTCCGGCTCGTGCTCATCGAGTCGCCGGCCAACCCGACGCTGGTCATGACCGACATCGCGGCCGCCTCCGCCGCGGCCCGGGAGCACCCCGACCGGCCGGTGGTGGCGGTGGACAACACCTTCATGGGCCCGACCTTCCAGCACCCGCTGGTGCTCGGCGCCGACCTCTCGGTCTACTCGGCCACCAAGTACCTGGGCGGCTTCAGCGACATGCTGGGCGGCGTGGTCATCGGCCGGGACCCGGAGCTGCTGGCCCGGCTGCGGGGCACGCGCGCCATCCTGGGGAACATCCTCCAGCCCGACGAGGCCTGGATGCTCGACGGGCGGCTCCCCACCGTGGGGCTGCGCATGAACCGGCAGTCGAAGAACGCGCAGCGCATCGCCGAGGCGCTGGTGGGTCACCCCAAGCTCCGCCGGGTGATCTACCCGTCCCTCTTCACCGACCCGGAGCAGGTCCGCATCCGCGACGCGCAGTGCAGCTACCCGGGCGGAATCTTCTCCATCCAGCTCGACGGGGGAAAGCGCGCCGCCTTCGAGTTCCTGCGCCGCCTGCGGATCGCCAAGAACGCGGTGAGCCTGGGCGGCGTGGAGACGCTGGTCTGCCACCCGGCCACCACCACCCACTCCGAGATGTCGGAGGAGGAGCTGGCGCGCTACGGGGTGGGGGACGACCTGGTGCGCATCTCGGTGGGCATCGAGCACTGGCGCGACCTGCTGTCGGAGTTCCAGGCCGCCCTCGACGGAGCGTGAAGGGCGGCCGGGGCGGCCTTGGTCAGCCGGCCACCGCGCGGGCCAGCTCGACGATGGAGAGGGGCGAGGACCCCTCGGCCTTGTTGTTGACGATGACGAGCCCCTCCTTCCCGGCCCGGACCGCCCGGCGCAGGAGATCGGCGACCGAGGTGCGGCTCTCCGGGTCGGGCGCGGCGAGCCGGTCGAAGGGGGCGTAGAGCTCCCTGGCCTCCTCGTAGCCGCGGCCGTGGCCGAGCATCCAGCGCACCACCAGCAGGGGCTGGGCCTCCACCGGCGTGGTGGCGGCCTGGACCTCGAGCGAGGGCATGGACGGGTGCACGGTGAATCCGTGGGCGGCGCCGGAGGCCGAGAGGGCCGCCGCGTAGCCGGGGTGCAGGAGTTCGCCGTCGCGGATCTCGACCGCGTAGCGGGGACCGCGCGGGAGCGCCGCCAGGAAGGCCGCCAGGCGCGCGGCGAAGCGGGGAGGGTCGCGGGTCTCCGCGCGGGGCAGGGGCGGGAACTGGAAGAGCAGTGTCCCCAGCCGGTCTCCCAGCCCCTCCACGGCGGGCGCCACCACCGCGTCGCGGGCGAAGGCGGCGTCGAGGAAGCGGGGGTTCACCCGGGGTGCGCCACGGCCCGGCCCCTCGCGCAGGGAGGGGAAGGTGCAGAGCTGCGAGGCCTTCACCAGGAAGCGGAAGCCGTCCGGGACCTGCGCGGCGTGGAGCGCGAAGCCTTCCGCGGGGAGGGGCGCGTAGAAGGTCCGGTCGATCCCGGCGGCGCGCAGGAGCGGGTGGCGCGCGTAGGCGGGGAGCCCGTCGCGCGAGAGGACCTCGGCGGGGTGGCGCCCGGCCCAGACCAGGCCGACCCATCCGGGGAAGGACCATGAGGAAGTCCCCATCCGGATCGCGGCCGGAAGTCGTCCGGCCACGTCCATCACCTCGGGTGAAATGGGCGCCGTTTCCACGCGCGGTGCGGCAGGCGCGCCGAAGAGGTCCAGCTGCGACTTCCCGTTGTCCGGTCCACGAGCACGGCGGCCGCGCATGAACGGATTCTTAACAGAAGCGTGCCAGCACCGCCCCGTTCGGGCTGCAAATTCTGAAATCACGTCCCGTGAAAGAGCGTCCACGTGGCCCGATCAGGGGACTATCCGTGGCTACGCACCGGAGGTAAACACAGGGCCACGACGGAACCGGAAAGGGGGGCACCGTGGGGGTCGAGGCGCTGGTGAGACGGAGCGTGCAGGCGTCGGCGGTGGCCCTGGGGGCCGCCATCGCGCTGATGCCGTCGTCCGTCGCCCACCAGCACGCGACGCGCTCGGCCCCGCCGCCCGCCATCCCCCGCCAGATCGACCCGCTGGCCATCCAGGTCCTGGAGCGCATGCCTTCACTGGAAGTGGAGGAGGCGTCCGACCTCGCGGCCGTGGTCCGCCGGGAGTCCGAGTCGGCCGGCCTCGACCCGGTCCTGGTGATGGCCGTCATCGGCGTCGAGTCCCGCTGGGAGCCCGGCGCGGTGTCGGAGCGGGGCGCCCGCGGGCTCATGCAGCTCCGGAGGCTGGCGCTGGAGACCGAGGAACGGCAGGCCGGCCTCCCGCCCGGGGACGTCCACGACCCGGTCCACAACGTCCGCATGGGGGTCCGCTACCTGGCCCGGATGGTCGAGTTCTTCGACGACGTGGACGTGGGGCTGGTGGCCTACAACGCGGGCCCGACCCGGGTCGCCTCCCACCTGAACGCGACCGACGAGATCCCCGCCTCCATGTGGGGCTACGCGCGAAAGGTCCGGCGCGAGGAGCGCAGGATCCGCCGCGAGATGCTGCGCGCCGAGTCGGTCGTCGCCAACGTCGTGCAGTAGACTGCCCCGCATGCCCAGACGACCCCCCGCCCGGCCATCCCCGGCCGGCTGGACGCGCGCCGAGCTCTCCGCGCTCCGCCCCCTCCGGACCCCGGGCCGCATCCAGGACTTCCTGGATGCGCTCGCCTACCGCGCCGAGGACGACCCCGGCTCCCCGCGCCGCGTCCTCCTGGAGCGGAGGGCCAACTGCTACGACGGCGCGCTCTTCGCGGCGGCCGCGCTGCGGCGCCTGGGCCACCGGCCGCTGCTCGTCGATCTGCAGGCGGTCCGGGACGACGACCACGTCCTGGCCGTCTTCCGGGAGCGGGGAGGCTGGGGCGCCGTGGCCAAGTCCAACTTCGCCGGGCTGCGCTTCCGCGAGCCCATCTTCCGCGACGTCCGCGAGCTGGCCGCGAGCTACTTCGAGGACTACTTCAACCTGCGCGGCGAGAAGACCCTGCGGAACTTCTCGGTTCCCTTCGACCTCTCCCGTCTCGACGGGCTCGAGTGGACGTTCCGTGACGAGCACCTCCGGGAGATTGCCGGCCGCCTCGACGGCTCCCGCCACCACCGGCTGCTCACGCCGGCGATGGAGCGGGCGCTGCGCCGGGTGGATGCGCGATCGCTCCAGTCCGGCATGGTGGGAACCGACCTGGCCGGCGTCCACCCCGGTCCCTGAGCGGGGAGGCGCGTGCGCTTCACCACACCCCGGCTCTTCGCGGCCGCGACGGCCATCTGGGGCACCACCTGGATCGCCATCACCTTCCAGCTCGGGCGCGCCCCTCCCGAGGCCAGCGTGGCGCTCCGCTTCGCCATCGCCTCGGCGCTCCTCCTGGGCTTTTGCCGGCTGCGCGGCCACCCTCTGCGCTTCCCGGCCCGGGTTCACGCGCAGTTCGCCCTGCTGGGCCTCTTCATGTTCTGCCTCTCCTACCTGGCCGTGTACCGGGCCGAGACCTTCCTGGTCTCGGGGCTGGTGGCGCTGGGCTACTCGGCGAGCCCGCTCGTGAACGCGGCCATCTCGAGGGTGGTCTTCGGGACGCCGGCCACGCGCGGGGTGCTGGCCGGGGGGCTGCTCGGGGTGGCGGGGATCCTGCTCGTCTTCTGGCCGGAACTGCGGCGGGTCCGGGCCGACACGGGTGTGGCCGTCGGCGGGGTCCTGGTGGCCGGCGGCGTGCTCGCCTCGTCGGTGGGGAACGTCTTCGCCACCCGGCTCGATCGACTCGGGGTGAATGTCTGGCAGAAGATGGCCTGGGGAATGGCCTGGGGATCGGCGGGGAGCGCGCTGGCGGCGCTCTCCACCGGCGAGGGGATCCACTTCTCGCTGACGCCCTCCTACCTGGTCTCGCTCCTCTACCTGTCGGTCTTCGGCTCGATCCTGGCCTTCGCCGCCTACCTCACGCTCCTCGAGCGGGTGGGCGCGGCCCGGGCCGGCTACGTGGGCGTCATGACCCCGGTGGTGGCGCTCGCCATCTCCGGGGTGGTGGAGGGCTTCTCCTGGGGACCGACCACGGTGGCCGGCATCGCCCTGGTGGTGGCCGGGAACCTGGTGGTCCTTCGGGTGCGGTAGGAAGTTCGGCTTGAACGGCCCCGTCCTCCGCGACAGAAATGGGTGTTTCCCCATTTCCCTCCAGGAGAACACCATGGATTCCGCGTCTTTCGCCGAAGTGCTCCGGAAGTTCCCGCTCGCGGTCAGCGTGGTCACTGTTGGCCGGGGAGGCGCGGAGAACGCCCTCACGGTCTCCTGGGCCACGCCGGCCTCCTTCGAGCCCCCCATGTTCCTCGTCGCCGTGAACCGGCTCCACTACAGCCTGGACTTCGTGAAGAGCACCCGGAACTTCACGGTCAACGTGCTCGCCGAGGGACAGGAGAAGCTGGCCGGGCAGTTCGCGCGCCAGTCCATGCAGGGGGAGGACAAGCTGGCCGGTGTGCCCCACCGCGAGGCGCAGACCGGAGCGGCCATCCTCACCGACGCCGTCGCCTACTTCGACTGCGAGCTCGCCTTCTCGATGGAGGCCGGCGACCACCACCTCATCGTCGGCCGGGTCGTGGATGCGGGCGTCCTGCGCGACGCGACGCCGCTCGTGGGCGGTGCGGCGCTCCGGTACCAGAAGTCGGGTCCCTGACCGCGCTTCCGGGCCGACCGCCTACTGCGGGCCGGGAGGGGCCGAGGCGGCCTGCCTGGCGCCGTCGAAGGCGTCGAGCTCTGCGTCCATGTCGTCCACGATGCCCTGGACCGGCTTGAGCTCGCCGACCTGCTTTTCGGGAAGGCTGACCAGGCTCTGGCCGGTGTAGTAGAGCCCGAGCACCTCGTCGCCCAGGGCCACGGCGCGGAGCAGCGCGTCGGAGATGCAGAAGCTCTCCTGGAAGTTGCTCGCCCGGCACTTGCAGAGGCTCTCGGCCAGGCACTCGATGCAGGCCTTCTTGCGCCCCATGTAGCCGGACGGGCCGAAGTACCAGGCCTTGGAGCGGGGCGGGAAGGTCTTTCCGGCCGCCAGCGCCTCGGTGAACTCGTTGCGCACGGCGCGCGCCTTCATGCCCTTCACGCAGCTCGTGATGATGGTGACGTCCTCGGCGTTCTTGCCGAGGTGGACCTGCTTGAAGGTGGGGTGGGCGTCGCCGTCGCTGGAGGCGATGAACCGGGTGGCGAGCTGCACCCCCGAGGCGCCCTGGGCGAGGTAGCGCCCCACGTCGGAGGCCTGGACCCCGCCGGCCGCGACGACCGGCAGCGAGGTGGCGGCGCAGACCTCCTCCACGAGGGTGGGGAGGGGGTGATCGATGTCGCCGATGTGGCCGCCAGCCTCGGCGCCCTCGGCCACCACCCAGTCGGCGCCCCACTTCTCGTACATGGCGGCGAGGCGGCCGGAGGAGACGATGCCCGCGAACGGGGTGCCGGCGTCGCGGCACCAGCGGAGGATGTCGCGGGAGATGCCGGCGCCCTGGACGATGAAGGAGACGCCCTCCTCGAGCGCGGTGCGGGCCGACAGCTCGAAGTCGGCCTTGTTGATGGCGGCCATGAGGTTCACGCCCACGAAGCCGCCCGGGGCGATGGCCTTGGCGCGCTGGATCTCGGCGCGCAGGTGCTCGGGGGTCTTGACCACCGCGGAGATGGTGCCCACGCCGACGAAGCGGCGGGAGTGGACCGCGGCGACCTTGCCGGCCAGGCCGTCGGAGGCGTGCACGCCCATCCCGCCCTGCACCAGGAGCCGCTTCCCGGACGCGACGATCGCGGCGATGGTGGTCCTGTCGAGCTTGGGAGCCTCGACACGGGACGTGGAGGGACTGGAGGCTTCGAGGTTCTCTGCGGACAGCGACATGGGTGCTCCGGCGCGGGTGCGTTCGGGAAGGGTGCACCCTACACCGGGCGTGTCATGCGAATGTCACAGGGAGATGATGACGCAGGGCGGCAGGGTGGCGCGGTGCGGCGTAAATGGAAGATGATGGAATCCAGATGCCCCGATGACGCTACGTTTCGTACGGCCCCAGGAACCTCTCCCCGTTGAAGTGGATGAGGTGCGTTGGGGACTCAGCCACCCAGACCTCGGTTTCCCAGGAGATATCGTTGATGATCCAGATGAGGGAGTTCTGACGGCCTGACGAGAGCGTGACTGTACTGGCAGGGGGGCGCGAAACCACGCCACTCCCACCGTCCGTTCCGCGGACCCTGCGGCCAGTTGGGGCGTATGGGGAATGGCCTATTGACAGGGATTCCGTGAGATTTTCCTTCCGTGATGCGATGGTCACGGGGATGCCATTGTCGCTTCCCAGGAGCCCCGTCCACGGGACCGTTCGGGGTCTGGCGAGGTTCGAGATCTCCTCTCACGAGAATCCTGGGGAGCGCATTCTCGTGCGTTCCAGGAGACCCGAAAATCGCGTGAGACACTGCCTTTCATGAACGACACCGATCTCGCCGCGGCCCGCACCTTCCACTCCCGACTCGTCGATCTCCTCCGCGCCGAGTTCGCATCCCTGGGCGCCTTCCTCGAGGCCCTGGCCGAGTTCGACCGGCGCAAGCTCTTCCGCGACCTCGGTCACGCCAACCTCTTCGCGTACCTCCACAAGGGCTTGAAGCTCTCCCGCGCGGCGGCTCATCACCGGCGCGCCGCCGCCTGGCTCGTCCAGAGATTTCCCGCGGTGCTGGAACCGATCCGGGACGGGAGATTGTGCTTCACCACCGCGGCGGTGCTGGCCTCGGTGGCGACGGAGGAGAACCTGGCCTCGGTGCTTCCGCGATTCTACGGCCTGTCCAAGCAGGAGGCCCTGGAACTGGTGGCGGAGCTGAAGCCCCGGACGGTGGTGCCGACGAGGACGGTGGTCACCCGTGTGGAGACGGATCGGCCGGTGGGCCCGGTCGCAGAGGTGAACCAGACGGTTCCGGAAATTCGCCCAGGCGAACTTTGGATGCCCCGGACGGGGGTGGAGCGAACGGAGCCTGAGCGGACCGTCGTCGAGCCGATGACCGCCACGTCGAGCAGGATGCACGTCACGGTCTCGCGGGAGTTCCTGGCTCTCTTGAAGAAGGCGAAGGCGGGTGACTCGCACCGGAATCCAGGAGCGAGCGACGAGGAGGTCCTCACCGCGGCGCTGGAACTGCTCATCGAGAAGCAGGCGAAGCGGAGGGCCTGCGTGCCGGCCAGGGTGAAGCGCGGGGTCGTGAAGCGGGACCAGGGGAAGTGCCAGTGGCATCTCGCCGATGGTGGGGTCTGCGGGGCGAATGTGCGGCTGGAGATCGACCACGTGGTGCCGCGCGGGAGGGGCGGACCCTCGACGGTCGGGAATTGCAGGATCCTCTGCAGGGCCCACAACATCGAAGCGGCGCGCCAGGTTTACGGCGACGCGCACATGGACCTGTTCACCCGTGGTGGATCACCGGGCGGCGGCCCGCTGGCGAGGGAGGACGTTGCGGCGTACGAGGCGGGTCCTCGACCGCCACGGCTCTGCCGATCACAGTCGGGCTTCGGGGCCTCCTCGGACTGGCGCGCGCCCGGGGGCGAAGGGCCATGGAAGGCGATGGTGGGCAAGTCAGACTGACGGCGAGCTGGCACTGCTACGGATGCCGACCAAGACGCAGGGCGGCAGCGTGGCGGGGCGTAAGTGGAAGGTTGCCGAAGAGGTTACGGGCAAACTCGGTCCCGCGCACAGGCGTGGTTTCGCCAGAAACCCCAAACCCCCGCGAAATCGACGCCCATGACCGCAGGTTGATTCATCCAATGATTCCAGTCGACAGCAACTGACGCGCCGTTCGAGTACAGGCCAACCCCTCGGTTGGCCGCGTCGGAACACTCGAAAGTGTTCTTGTCGGAAGCGACGCACGACGCGCAGACGCTTCCGCCAGTTACGGTCCAGAGCCCCGGGGCTTGCCGCAACCAGGATCTGATCCCAGTCGTTCCGAAGGACCGAGTTGCCTCGGAACGGACTGGTCCCCGGAAACGGCGCCGTGAAGACAATCCCCCCGCCTCTCCTCGGCCCCGTCGCCACGTTGTACGACTGGGTCGCGCTGTTCCCCACGACCTCGTTCCCGCTCAGCACCAGGGCCGATCCCGCCGCCCATCGCCAGCAGCCGGAACGCCGAGTTGGTCGCCCCGGTCATCTTCGCCGCGCCCGCGCTGTTCTGGACCGTCACGCTCACCGACGCCCCACCCACCGGCTGCGCGTGCACATGCGTCCCGTTGCTCGAATACGGGCACCCGTCGCTCACCAGCGTCCCCCGGGCCACGTGGACCGCGTCCCCGGTGTTCCCGCTGAACGTCGTCCCGGTCGCCGAGAAGGTCGGCGTGCCCGTACCCGAGGCCCCCACCTGGACCCCCGTCGCGTTCAGGGTCACGGCGCCACCAGTGAAGGTGAGCTTCCCCACCACCAGCGAGGCACCGACCGTCGGGGAGTCGACCGTCGTGGCGCCGCTGACCGTCGACGACACAGCCGAGCTCTCGATGGTCTCGGCGGCCGACTCCACGAGGATCCCCGTCGCGGCCCCGTCCACTGCTACCGCGGACATCGTCACCGGGCAGTGGCCGGTGACGTGCACGCCGGTCGAGAGTCGCGGCACGGGCGTGCCCGACGACGCCGCGGATACCTTCACCGTGGAAATGGCGATCGGCGCCAGGTCGGCGGCGACGGGGCATGCCGTCCGGATGCCATCTCCGGTCGACGTTCCCTTCTGGATCTCGAACCCCGTGATCGACCCGCCCGGCCCGATGGTGATGAGGGGCGAGGTCAGCGCAGTGGACGAGGTGACCGCGTAGTGGCCGATCACCGGCGTCGCATCGTCCGTGGTGACCGCCACGTTGGACGGAACCTGGAGCCCCCCCGGCTCGTTGAAGACCATGAGGCCACCCTGAAGAGACGAATTCCATCCCGCCGCCTCCACCGTCGAGCCCGAACCGCGGGCGCTGGCGGCCGCCAGGGCCTCGGTCAGAGTCGAGTACCGGCAATTCGCCGGTGAGGCCACCCCCGTCGCACGAGGGGGCGAAGCGGCGGTCGAGCCGCTCACCGCGTCAGCGAAGAATTTGGCGCCGGGATTGGCCGGGCAGACGCACGCGCTCGCGCTGCAAACGAGGCCGTCGGCGGCGCAGCTCGCCTCCGTCTGCCAGGTCAGGCAGGCCGAGCCGCTCACCACAGGTCGGCAGCGGAGGACCTGGTCCGCAGCCACGCTGCACATCGTGGCGTCGAGCTGGGTGCAGGCGTTCGCGACGGGACAGGCGCACGCGGCGCCCCCACCCGACGCCACGCAACTCTGGCCCGGATCTGCGCAGGGCTGAGCGGTGCGGCTCGAGCACACGCCCCCCGCCGCCGTGCAGGTCACCACCTGCCCCGATGCGCAGGACGTCCCCGGGATGCACTGCCCGTCCAGCGTGTGCCCCGGGCAGGAGAGCGCCGCGGTGCTGCACGCCCCGTCGCTGCCGCAGCCCTGGTCGGACGGGCAGTTCTGGTCGGACTGGCACGGGGCCCCGGTTGTGGTGACCGAGCAGGCCGCGAGCAGGGCGAGGAGCAGGGGCGGGGCGAGCCGGCGCATCCAGCGGAGATTACCAGAACCGCCCGCCGGGACGCCCGGGGAGCCGGTGCGGCGAGGGATATCGCCGCGTCGACAGCCGGCCCGGGACGTGGTTTTCTCCCGCGCCATGCGCACCTCCGTCCTCTCGCTCGTCCTGGCAACGTCCGTCACCGCGGGCCTGGCCGCGCCGGCCCACGCCGCCGGCCTCCGGCCATTCTCGGTGCAGGACCTGGTGACCCTGCAGCGCGTCTCCGACCCGCGCCCGTCGCCCGACGGGAAGTGGATCGCCTACGTGCTCCGCTCCACCGACCTGGACGCCAACCGGGGCCGCACCGACCTCTGGCTCGTGGGCGTGGACGGCAAGGGGGCCCGGCGCCTCACCACCAGCGCCGAGAACGAGTCGAGCCCGCGCTGGGCGGCCGACGGAAGGTCGATCTACTTCCTCTCGGCGCGCGGCGGCCCCCAGCAGATCTGGCGGCTGCGGCTCGACGGCGGCGAGTCGGAGAAGGTGACCTCGCTCCCCCTCGACGTCGCGAGCTTCCGGCTCTCCCCCGACGGCACGCGGGCCGTCGTCGCGGCCAGCGTCTTCCCCGACTGCGCCTCCGCGGCCGAGGGGACGATGGCCTGCACCACCAGGCGCCTCGAGGAGCGGGCCCGCACCCGCTCGTCCGGGCGGCTCTACTCCCGGCTCCCGGTCCGCCACTGGGACGAGTGGCTCGACGGCCGCCGCAACCACCTCTTCGTCGTGCCCCTCTCCGGCGGCGCCCCCGTGGACCTCATGAAGGGCATGGACGCCGACTCCCCGTCGCGCCCCTTCGGCGGCGCCGACGACTACGCCTTCACGCCCGACGGAAAGGGAGTGGTCTTCGCGGCCAAGGACGCCGGCCGCGCCGAGGCCTGGTCCACCAACCACGACCTCTGGTCCGTTCCCGCCGACGGCTCGGCCGCGCCCCGCAACCTCACCCCGGACAACCAGGCCTGGGACGGCCACCCGGTCTTCTCGCCGGACGGCAAGAGGCTCGCCTGGCTCGCCATGGAGGTCCCGGGCTACGAGGCCGACCGCCACCGCATCCTGGTGCGCGACTGGCCCGACGGCGCGGTGCGCGAGGTGGCCCCGGGCTGGGACCGCTCCCCCGGCGAGATGGCCTGGTCGGCCGACGGGCGCTCGCTCCTCGTCACCGCCGACCACCTGGGCGCCCACCCGCTCTTCTCCATCGACGTGGCCACGGGGCGGGAGCGAATCCTGGTGAAGGGCGGCAGCAGCGCCTCGCCCTCCGCGGCGGGCAGGGTGGTGGTCTTCACCCGCAGCGACCTGGGCTCCCCCGCCGACCTCTGGACGGTCCGCCCCGACGGCTCCGGCGCGGCCCCCATCACCCGCGTCAACGAGGCGGCACTGGCCGGCGTGGCCTTCGGAGACCGGGAGCAGTTCACCTTCGCCGGCTGGAACGGCGAGACCGTGCACGGCTGGGTGGTGAAGCCGGTGGGCTTCGAGCCCGGGAAGCGCTACCCGGTGGCCTTCCTGATCCACGGCGGCCCGCAGGGGTCCTTCGGCGACCAGTTTCACTATAGGTGGAATCCGCAGATCTACGCGGCGGCCGGCTACGCAGCCGTGATGATCGACTTCCACGGCTCCACCGGCTACGGCAGGAAGTTCACCGACTCCATCGGCGGCGACTGGGGCGGCAAGCCGCTCGAGGATCTCCAGAAGGGACTCGCCGCCGCGCTGGAGCGCCACCCCTGGATGGACGGAGGGCGGGTGGCCGCACTGGGCGCCTCCTACGGCGGCTACATGATCAACTGGATCGAGGGGGCCTGGCCCGACCGCTTCCGGTGCCTGGTGAGCCACGACGGAAACCTCGACGAGCTCCACGCCTACTTCGACACCGAGGAGCTCTGGTTCCCCGAGCGGGAGCACGGTGGGACCCCCTGGCAGGTCCCGGAGGCCTACCAGAAGCACAACCCGGTGAACCTCGTGAAGAACTGGAAGACGCCCATCCTGGTCGTCCACGGCGGGCGCGACTTCCGCGTGGTGGACACCCAGGGGCTATCGACCTTCACGGCGGCCCAGCGCATGGGCGTACCGAGCGAGTTCCTCCACTTCCCGGACGAGAACCACTGGGTGCTGAAGCCGGCCAACAGCATCCAGTGGCACGAGACGGTGCTGGGCTGGATCGGGCGCTGGACCCGACCTACATCTTGACGATGCAGTCGGTCGGGCAGACCGCGACGCAGGACATCTCGCCGCCGGTCGCGGCGCACTCGTCGCACTTCTCGGCCTCGATCACGTAGGCGTCGTCGCCGGCGGTGATCGCGGTGTTGGGGCACTCCGGCTCGCAGGCGCCGCAGTTGGTGCAGTCATCGGTCACGATCTTGTTGGCCATCGGATTCTCCGGGTCTCGGGGTAGGGAAGGGCGAAGGGTACGTGGGGGGCGCAATCTGCACGTCCCGCGCCACCCCCGCTCCGGGAGCGAAGTTCCCTGTTCACGGATATTTGGCGCTTTGTGGGATCCGACGAACTTGCGGGGATGGCCGTCCCGACTGCAAATGGTGCGCGAAAATACAGGAGAAATTCGGTACTGATTCGATCAGCTTCGTCGCCACCGCCCCGGCGTCCAGGTGAAGCCCTTCCCGGATCGCTTCCAGTGTCCCTCGGTCCAGGAGTGACCGGGGTAGGGCGCCGACCAGCAGCCCGACGCCCAGACGTATCGCCTCCCGGTCCAGGTCCAGAATCCGGGGATCCAGATGGCTTCGTGGGAGGGGCGGGCTACAGGCGACTCGACCAGCAGGGGCGGCGGTGTGGCCGGCGACGCGGTGAGCGGGACGAACGGGGGTGCGTGGATCGCCGCCGGCGAGCTCGATCGTAGGACGCCAGAAGGGCTCGTGGAAGGTGAATCCGCGGTCGTCTCCCACCCACCGGGCGGCCACCCAGACGTAGGGAGGTCGCCCCGGCGGCGTGGCCCACTGCCCTGCGACCCAGGACCAGCGCCCCGCCGCCCACTGCCAGTGGCCGTCGATCCAGACCGACGCAGCCGACGGCTGGGGCACGCGGGGATCGGCGAGCGGAGCCGGCGGAGGGCCGGAGGTGTCCATGCGCACGCCGGGGACGGGCGAGACGCCGGCCACGGGGGCGGGAGCCGGGGCGGCGAGGAGGAGGAGCGCGAAGGCGGTCGAGGCGAGGGTCACGCGGCCATGAAGTGTAGCACCGGCTATATCCCTCCCATGAACGAACGAGAGAGCAGCGCCGTCCTCGCCATCGCCATCCACGCCGCATTCGCCGACGGCGCCCCCGCCGACCCGGAGCGCGAGCAGATCCGCCGCGTCGCGGAGGGGCTGGCCGGGGGCGGCATCCCGGGCCTCCCGTCCGCCTACCAGGCGGTGCTCGTCGAGAAGAGGTCCGTCGAGGACGCCGCAGCCAGCCTGGCCACGGCCGAGTCCCGCCGCTTCGCCTACGAGATGGCGGTGGCGGTGGCCGAGTCCGACGGGGTGCGGACCGAGTCCGAGCGTGCCTTCCTGGAGAGGTTGCGCGGGCTCCTCGGCGTGGACGCCGCGCCGGCCGCGGAGCTGGAGCGGCAGACGCAGGTCCTGCTCACCACGCCGATCGCGCCGGAGGGAGCGGCTTCGTCCGTGGCCCCGGCCTCGCCGCTCACGCCGGACGCAGCCGCCCTCGACGCCAGGATCCTGAACGCCGCCATCCTGAACGGGGCGCTCGAGCTCCTTCCCGAGTCGCTGGCCACCATGGCCATCATCCCGCTGCAGATGAAGCTCGTGTACGAGGTCGGTCTGGCGCACGGCTACGCGCTCGACCGCGGCCACGTGACCGAGCTGCTCGCCACGGTGGGCGCCGGGGTGACCGGCCAGGCGGTCGAGCAGGTCGGGCGCAAGATCCTGGGCGGGATCCTCGGCTCCATTGGCGGCCGCATGCTGGGCGGCCTGGGCCGGCAGGCGGTCAGCTCCGGCGTGGCCTTCGCCACCACCTACGCGCTGGGCCAGGTGGCCCGCCAGTACTACGCCAGCGGCCGGCGCATCGACGCCGCGCAGCTCAAGGTGGTCTTCCAGCGCATGCTCGAGGAGGCGCGGGGGAAGGCGGGGCAGTACTCCGGCCAGATGGCCGAGAAGGCGCGGACCATCGACGTCTCGAGCCTGGCCAACCTCGTGAAGCGCGGACCTTAGGGCGCGGCGGAGCAGGCTCCGCTACGGCCTGGCGCCCTTCACGTCGTACGGGCTGGCCCCCAGTGCGGCCGAGACGTCCCGGATGGCCTTCTGGGCGCGCACGCTGTTGCCGGCCGCGTCGAGGGGAGGGGAGAAGACCGCGATCCCGAAGCGTCCCGGGGCCACCGCGATGATGCCGCCTCCCACGCCGCTCTTGGCGGGCAGGCCGATCTCGTAGAGCCAGATGCCCGAGTCGTCGTAGAGGCCGGCCGTGGCCATGACGGCGAGGATCCGCGGGACATTTGCGGACGCGATCACCTGCTTGCCGGTGACCGGGTTGCGCCCCCCATTCGCCAGCGTCGCCGCCATCACCGCCAGGTCGGAGGCGTTCACCGAGATGGAGCACTGCCGGGTGTAGACGTCGGTGGAGGCGGCGGGGTCGAAGTAGAGCCGCCCGTAGGCGTGCATGAGCTTGGCGATGGCCTGGTTCCGATCGTTGGTGGCGGCCTCCGACCGGTAGACCTCCTCGTCGATGGAGAGCTTCCGCCCCGCGAAGGCCTCGTGGATGGCCAGGATGCGGGCCCACTTCTCCTCGGCGGTGGCGCCCTCCACCAGGCTGGTGGTGGCGATGGCCCCGGGGTTCACGAAGGGGTTCATCTCCTTCCCCTTCATCTGCTCGATGGCCACGATGGAGTTGAAGACCTGCCCGGTTGCATCGACGCCCAGCTTCTCCAGCACCGCCTTCGCGCCGGCGGTCTCCAGCACGCTGGCCAGCGTGAACACCTTGGAGATGGACTGGATGGAGAAGCGGGCCTCCACGTCTCCCTTCTTGAACACCTTGCCGTCCACGGTGACGAGCGCGATCCCGAAGAGCTTGGAGTCGACCTTGGCGAGCGCCGGGATGTAGTCGGCGTTCTTGCCCTCCTCGAGGGTTCGGTACCTCTCCCATGCTCCGTCCACGGCCGCCTGGTAGGGGTTCGGGGCAGGGGCCGCGACGGCGGAGGTGGTGGCGGCGGCGGCGAGCAGGAATGCTGCGACTCGGGACCTGGTCATGGATTCCTCCTGATTGTTCACCACGTGTGAGCGAAGTCCACCTTGGCGGAGATCTGGAAGCGGAAGTCGGTGCCCGAGGCGCCCCCCTTGTCGCGCCGCTCGCCGAAGAGGAACTCGGCGCCGCTCATGACCGCGGGGACGGGGCGGTAGATCAGGTTGGCCGAGGCGTACTGGCCCATCTCGAAGGCGCTCGGATCCTGCTGGTCGGTGGTCCACATGCGGGTCATCGACCAGCCGACGGCGCTCGTGAACTGGTCGCTCCAGGCGTGGTCGTAGAAGGCGACCAGGCCGAGGAGGGGAACCGCCTTCGCGGCGCCGTCCTGGGGTGCGACGTCCCAGGAGGCGTCGTTCATGTAGTTGGCGATCCCGGCCCCGTAGACGGCCTGCAGGCGGAGCCGGTCCCGCCCCCAGGTGTTCACCACCGAGGCCAGGTTCACGCCCCACCCCGTCGTGTACCCCCAGTGGTACAGGGCCGTGGCCGAGGGGAGCACCTGGTAGCCGAGCCAGCGCAGGACCCCCGAGGCCTGGAGGTGCCCGAAGCCGCCGGTGAGCCGGTAGCGCGCGGTCACGTCGGGGAAGCGGGTGTAGGGCTGGGCCTCCAGCAGCGGATCCACCCCGCCGCCGGCGCCGCTGTCGATGGCCAGGCCGGGCGCCTCGATGGCGACCGCGAGGGAGTGTTCCCCGGAGATGGGCGTCCAGCGCAGCTGCGGATTGCGCAGGAAGACCATGCCGGCCGGACCCCAGTAGTCGATGACGTCGGGGAAGACGTCGCCGTCCATGAAGAGGCTCGGCGCCTGGCCGGCCAGGAACTGCCAGTACTCGGCGTAGGCGAGGCGCAGGCGGATGGTGGTCTGCCCGGCGTTCACGCCGACGCCGAACAGGTCGAACTCGAACTGGGCGCGGGCGGTGCTGAAGCCGGCGGGGATCTCGCCCCACACGCCGAAGCGGGTCTGCTTCACGCTCAGGCTGGTCTCGCCGTTGGGCCCGAACAGCTCGGGCTGGGTGGGGATCTTGGTGGGGCGCAGGGTGTCCTTCCAGTCGGGCTGGACCCGCTTCAGGTCCCCGATCACGTCGAGCTGGGCGAAGCCGTAGATCTTGAAGGTGGGCTTCGTGGCCGGCTCGCCCGGCTGGACCTGCGCGGCCGACGGCGATGCGATCAGGGCGGCGAGGAGCAGCGCTGCCGCCCGGGCCACGAGCCCGGGGCGGAGGAGGTGGGGCGATGGTCCCGGCATGTGGTTCCCCTGGATCCGAAGCGTATCAGCGGCGGTAGGACCATCCAACGGTGAGCGACGTGATGAAGTCGTTCTTGGGTGCATCGGGATCCGGGGGCCGGGTGTCGAAGGTATCGCTGAACTGCACCCCCACGTTGAAGTCCGTGAAGATCTCGTACTTGACCCTGACGGTGAACGTCCCGCGGAGCCGCCCGAGGTCGGAGAGCCCGGGCAGGAGCACCAGCGAGGTGTTCATGTCGAGCTTCGGGGTGTCGTAGCGGAAGGCGTCCCAGGAGGCGCCGAGGAGGGCGTCGAGCGCGAAGTTCGAGTCGGTGTTGACGTAGGTCTCGCGCGAGCCTGCCAGGCCGCCGGTGAGCCAGACCTCGGTCCAGCCGTTGCGTACCACCGAATGTGCCACGCCGGGCAGGACCGAGGCGCGGAGGACGAGCTGGAGCTCGTCGTTGTGCTCGAGCAGCCCGCCCAGGATCGCCCGCCAGCGGTTCATGAAGTACCAGCTGCCCTGCAGCCCCACCGTGTACCGGCTCACCGCCACGTTGTTGGCGTCGTCCTGGAAGTAGGCGTCGAAGGTCAGGTTGGCGCCGAGATCCTCGGCGCGGTACCCGAACTCGCCCGACGTGGAGAGGGTGGAGGCGTAGTTGGACTTGGCGAAGGTGAAGCCCAGGTCGAAGATGATGCGGAGGCGGTTCAGGAAGGCCTCGTCCATGGGGACGATCTCGACCGCGTCGGTGATGGCGACGACCTCCGGTGTCGGAAGCGCGCCGACGGCGAGCTGGTCTTCGGTCGGCGAGGAGAGGGCGCCGTAGATCCGCACCCCCGTCCGCAGTTCCACCTCGTACTGGTGGGTGGAGGAGATGGTCCGGATCTTGTCCCACTCGATGGAGAGGCGCCCTGCGTCGTCGGTGAGCAGGTCGAGCTTGCCCCGCGACATGCCCTTGATCTCGCCGGTGAGGTGGTCGCCGTTGCGGAGGACCACCACGTCGGTCTTCTCCCTCGCCGAGGCGGGGAGGGCGGCCACGAGGAGCGCGGCGGCGAGGAGGACCCGGTACACGAGGGGGCCGAGCATAGCCGATCCCGGTGCAAGGTCGGCGTTCGTTTCACACCGCCCGGATGCGGGCCGATTCGGGATTGCGCGGGTCGGCATGCCGGATAGGAAAGGGGTCCAGAACGGAGGTCCACATGGTCAGGAACTCGATCGTGGTCGCGTTGCTCGTCTCGGTTGCGTCGGTGGCCAGCGCCGAGGACAAGGCTCCCAGGCCGGGGCCGGAGGTGGAGCGGCTCGGCTTCTTCGTCGGCAAGTGGAAGACCAGCGGCGAGACTGAAGGAGAGCCCCATCATGCCGGCCGGGAAGTACGCCGAGAAGTCCACCTGCGAGTGGTTCTCCGGCAAGTTCTCGGTGGTCTGCAAGATCAAGGGCAAGGGGCCCATGGGACCCATGGAGGGGCTCGGGATCATGGGCTGGAGCACCGAGGAGAAGGTCTACGTCTACTACGGCGTGGACAACTCCCCGATGGCCTGGACCAGCGTTCCCAGGGGCACGTTCGCCGACGGCGTCCTGACCTTCGACGACGAGTCGAGGATGGGAGGACAGATGGTGAAGTCCCGGTACGTCATGAAGCAGACCGGGAAGAAGTCGTACTCGTCCACCTGGTCGATCCTCGGGCCGGACGGCAAGTGGCAGCTGGTGATGGAGGCGACCTCCACCCGGGAGTAGCCGGCCGAGGCTTCCGGCGTGAACTGAAGGGCGGATGATCCTCCTCCTCGCCTACCGGCCCCCGCTCCACTGGGAGGCGATGCTCGAGTTCCTCTCCGGGCGCTGCACCGCCGGCGTCGAGCAGGTCGAGGGGGGCGCCTACCGCCGCACGGTGCGCGTCGGCAAGCGGGTGGGATGGGTGTCGGTGACGGTCGAGCCGGTCCGGCCGGCGCTGCGGGTGGAGGTCTCCAGTTCCCTCTCGGCGGCCCGCCGCCCCCTGGAGGCCAGGCTCCGCGCGCTCTTCGACCTGGACCTCGATCCCGCCGAGGTGGCGGCCGCGCTCCGGCGCGACCGGCTCCTCGCGCCATCCGTGCGGCGCAACCCAGGACTGCGCGTGAACGGGGCCTTCGACGCCTTCGAGGCCGCCGTCCGGGTGGTGCTGGGGCAGCAGGTCAGCGTCCGCGCCGCCACCACGGTGGCCGGAAGGCTCGCCGCGGCGCTCGGGGAGCCGGTGGAGACCCCGTTCCCCGGGCTGGATCGGCTGGCGCCCACGCCCGCAGCGGTGACCGCTGCCGGCGAGGATCGCGTCGCCCGGGTGGGCATGCCCGGCGCCCGGGCCCGGACGCTGCTCGCGCTCGCCGGGTCCATCGCCTCGGGAGACCTGGTGCTCGAGCGTGGCGCCGACCCGGACCAGGTGCGTGACCGGATGCTCGCCCTGCCGGGCGTGGGGCCCTGGACGGCCTCGCTGGTGGCCATGCGGGCGCTGGGCGCGCCCGACGCCTTCCCGGGCGGCGACCTGGGGGTGCTGCGCGCGCTCGGGGTGAAATCGGCGCGGGAGGCGGAGGCGCGCGCGGAGGCCTGGAGGCCCTGGCGCGCCTACGCCGCCATGCACCTGTGGAACCTGCCCTGAGCGTCGATCCCTACTGGCCGCCGAGAGACTTCAGGACGTCCTCGGCCTGGGCCTTCAGCTCCTTGCCCTTGGCCAGCGCGGCGCCGTAGTCGCCGCCCTTCACCTGGTCGGTCACCTTCTGCCAGCCCGACTCGACCGCGGCGACCCCTTCGCTGGCCTTGGCCAGGACCGCCTTGTCCATGCCGGCCGGCAGCTTCTTCGCGCCGGAGAGCGTGGCGATCCGGGTCTTCAGATCGGCGACCATCTTCGGGACGGAGGCGGAGAGTTCCCCCCAGGCCTTCACGAGCTCGTCCTTCTTCGCGGCGGCGGCGGCCAGGGCCGCCTTCACCTTCGCGGTCACGTCGCCTGCGGCGGCCAGCGCCCCCTTGTAGTCCTGCTTCGCGACCAGTTCCTTGGCCGAGGCGTAGCTCGCCTGGGCCGCCTTCACGGCGTCGGGCGCGAGCTTCGCCGCCTCGCCCTGCAGGGATTCCACGGCGGAGCCGGCTGCGGCCATGGCGGCCTCGGCGGGAGCCTTGGCGGCGTCGGTGCAGGCGACCACGAGAGCGAACGGGACGACGGCCAGGGCGAGGCGGAGGCTTCGCGACATGGGTGCTCCTCCGGGTCTACGGAGGGAAGGCCAGGTCGGCCGCGACGGTCCCGGCCGGAGCGACCGCCGCGATGACCGCTGGGCTCGTGACGAGCGTGTCGGCGCCCGAGGCATCCACGCTCCTCCGCGTGCCCACGATGGTGTAGGCGCGGCTGGGGGCATCCGTGGGCAGCGCCGGGATGGCGTAGGTCTCCCCCGTGGTCGCCACGGCGGCCGCCACGGTCCGGACGATGAAGGGCTGGAGCACCCCCCCCGCGTCGAGCGGAAGGCGCGCATCCACCGAGTCGACCTGCGGGAGCACGGCGGCCGGCGTGATGGCGCCGGCGACGTTTCCGGTGGCCGTCGCAGCCGTGAAGGAGGCATCGAAGGTCCGGACCGGGGCGGCCGCGGTGATGGTGAGCCCCGCGCTCGCCCTGGGCTCGTAGGAGGCCACGGTCGCGCCCGCCGTGTCGAAGAAGGCCGGCTGGCTCACCACGAAGTAGGTGCCGTCGCGGGGGAGGAGGTCGAGGACGTAGTGGCCGGCCGCGTCGGTCGTGACCGACCGCACCACCGACGGAACGCCAGCGGCGACGGTCTGCGCCGTGACGACCGCTCCGGGCAGCGGCGCGAGCGTGCCGGCCACCGTGAAGGTCCCGGAGATCGACCCGGTCTCGAGCCTGTCGTAGGCACGCACCGTGGGGCGAAGGATGTACTTTCCGGAGTTCCCCGCCTCGTGGACGAAGACCGACTTGTGCGCGTCGAAGTCGATGTAGACGTCGGCGGTGGTGCCGGGCTGGATGTCGAAGTTCACGGTGAGCTTCACGCCCGACTGCTGGCCCGACGGCACCTTGAGGGGAGCCACGGTGCCGTCGAGGAGCTTCACCGTGTTGTCGGGTCCGAGCACCAGCCGCATCTGGCCGTAGCGGCCGGCGGGCAGTGGAGCGCCATCGACCAGCGTGTCGTACACGCCTCCGGTGAGGGCGAGGAGGTTGATCACGCGGTTCGGCGTACCCAGGGTCAACCAACCGTCCTCGCTCGCGATCTCGACCGTCCGGACGTCGATGTTGACCTCGGAGTACCCGTCGGACGGGGCATCGACGAGCCGCACGTTCATCGAGGCGGGGGCCGTGGAAGTCGTCCCGGAACTGCAGGCGGCGAGAAGGGTGCCGATGACGGCGATCGTAAGAATTTCGCGGACTTGCATGTAGTTCCCCCTTGGGTCGGACGTGTACTTCGTTCCTTCAACACGAGGCCGTCGGAAAAGTTCCGGTCAGACTTGTAGGCGATCCCGCCGTCGAGACCGATCTGCGTCATCGAGGTGGTGTAGGACGCGATGCCCTGTCCGTAGGGTCCGGGGTGAAGCGCATCTGCTGGTAGCCGGTGAAGGTGGTGCTGGAGTAGAGGTTCTGGGCGCCGCGGTGACCGCAAGCCTCCAGCGCTTCATGCGTGTTGCTCCCTGTGGGGTTTCAGGCCTGACCGGCAGCGACGAAGATCCAGCGCAGCGCGAAGCCACCCGCGAGCACCAGGAGCGGCGCCATGGCGGTCACGCGGTAGTGCAGCTTCGATTCCAGCGTCTCGAGCAGCGCGGGCACCAGCAGCCCGCCGATGACCACCAGGGTCCAGAACTGTGCGGTGTACGGGCCGCCCAGGAGCAGGCCGGCGGCGTCGCGCCCGGCGGCGCTCGAGGTGGTGAGCCCCACCAGGAAGAGCAGGATCAGCGCGAACTCGATCCCGATGGCCAGCACGTCCCAGCGCACCAGGAAGTGGCGCTCGTCGTCGGTGACCCGGAAGAGCATGAGGAAGGCCGCGCCGGTGGAGAGGCCGGAGACCAGGAAGAGGGGCCCGAGCAGCGCCGAGTTCCAGAGCGCCCGGGCGCCCAGCGTGGAGAGCAGGACCCCCGTGTACACGCCGAGTGCGACCCCGGTGCCCAGGTTCCACCAGGCGAGGCGCCGGGCCTGGCCGAGCGCGAAGGCGCGGGCCTTGCGGACGGCGCGGCCCACGGCGGCCACCCGGCACTTGCCCATTGCCCCCTCGAACTGCACCTCGGACAGGGAGGCCAGGCCGAAGAGGAGGGTCACCGGGTAGGCGACGACGAGGATCCAGGCGCCCCAGCTCATGGGCGAGGTCCAGCGCAGCGCCAGGTAGAAGCGCCAGACGAAGAGCTTGTGCGCCAGGTCGAGGAAGAGGGCGCCCATCCCCACGGAGATGAGCACCGGCGCCGCGAAGGCGAGCCAGCGCGAGGCCGGGGAGCGCTCCCCCTTCCGCAGGGCGAGCAGCGTGGAGAGGATCATGGTCCCCGCCGCCATGCCGCCCAGGAACAGGTAGACGGGGATCTCCCAGCCCCAGACGTGGAGCACGGGGTCGATCTGGAGCGAGTGGCGTGCGACGTCGATCTCGGTCATGTGCGTGTCCTCGGGCGCGGACCTAGCCGCCGCAGCCGCCGCCTCCGGCCTTCTTCCTGGGAGCGCCGCCGTCCACCGGCACCGGGGGCGGGGGGGCTGCCTTCACGCCGGTCATGGCCGCGGCGATCCCGGCGCGCAGCCGGTAGCTCTCGAGCACCTCGGGGCTCGCTCCCGCGGCGGGCGCCTCGGGGGGCGTCAGCGCGAAGGCGCTCCAGGCGGGGAAGCCGCCGGCGAGGGTCGCGACCCGCCCGGGATACGCGGCGGCTGCCGGGGGGATGGAACCGAGGCCCGGGGCGGCGACGATGACCAGCTCCCGGGCGCCGTTGGCGTCGGCGAGACCGAGCTTCGCCAGGTCGGCGGCGGGCACGCACTCGGATCCCGGGACCCGCGCCGCGGCGCACTCGGCCATGGGACGCACGTCGATGACGCGGACCTTCCAGGGCTGGTCGAGGACCCTGTGGGCGAGCTGCATGGCCGTGAGCGACTCCACCGGCTTCTGGCTTGCGGCGCTCCCGGTGGGGACGGCCATGGTGGCGAGGCCGACCACCGCGAAGGCGACGAAGCCGGCGAAGACCATCCGCGTGGTGGAGGGGGACGCCGCCTCGGCCGGGAGGGCGCCCTTGCTCCGGACCAGGTCCTGGACCTTCTGCGCGCCCAGGAAGGCGCCGATGGCCATCGCGGCGACCGCCAGCGCGACCACGGCGGGCCCGACCCTGGGCGGCAGGCCGAGCAGGTCGTAGAGGTAGACGTGCCCCATGTCGCTCGCGTTCTGGAGGCGCGAGATGGCCGGGTAGTGCTCGATGGCGGTCCACGCCACCTGGCCGACGATGACGCCCACCACGGCCATGAGCCCGTCCCACTTGCCCGAGGCCATGGCCACCATCGACGTGCCGGGGCAGTACCCGGAGACGATGAAGCCCACGCCCAGCGCGAACCCGCCGATGATCATCGGCCAGAGGAACGTCGAGCTGGTGGCGTAGTCGGCGACGGCGCGCAGGTCCATGAGCCCGAGGCCGGAGAGCACCACCGTGCCCAGCATGGCGGTGACGATGGCGCCGAACATGACCTTCAGCACGGTCATGTCCGTGCCGTAGAACTGGCCGGCGAGCTTGGTGGAGCGGCCGAAGCCGGCCCGCTCCAGCACGAAGCCGAAGCCGAAGCCGATGAGCACGCCGACCACGAGGCCGAGCTCCCGGGCCTCTCCGGAGAGCGACCAGAAGGGGAGGAGGTTCATCGCCACTCCTTCCGGACGAACCACGCGGTCGCGTAGCCGCCCGCGAAGACCGAGAACATGAATGCCCAGCTGCCCACGCTCATGAGCGCGCCGCCGGAGAGGGCCTGGCCCGAGGTGCAGCCGCGGGTGACGCGTGCCGCTGCTCCCATGATGATGCCTCCCAGGAGCGCGAAGAGGAGCCGCTTGCCCTTCGGGAAGGTGGGGCCGCCGAGCGTCTCGGCCTTGAGCCGGCCGGAGGTGTAGGCGCCGACGAAGCCGCCCAGCAGGACTCCGAGGACCTCGAAGGCGAGCCAGAAGTCGAAGGGGCGCCCGTGGTTCCAGGCCTTCGCCAGGCCCGGCGTGGACTCGACGAAGCCGGGCGCCACCGCGCCCACGGCGGCCACCCCCATGCGCAGCGACGCGCCGGACGCGCCCAGCCCCATTCCCATGATGGAGATGCTGGCGAGGAGCACCAGGCCCAGCGCGACGCCGGCCAGGTATGGGTTCCAGAACTTGTCGGGATTCCGTTCCATGGCGGCTCCGTCAGGAGAGGAAGAACACGTTGGGCTCGTTGCCGGTCTCGGGCTGGAGCACCTTCACCTTGCGTGTGTGCACGAGGCGGGAGACCGCGCTGTCCGGGTCGTTCAGGTCGCCGAAGGTGAGCGACCGGGTCGGGCAGACCTCGACGCAGGCCGTGGGCTGCCCCTTCTTCACCCGGTGCAGGCAGAAGGTGCACTTGTCCACGTATCCCGAGGGGTGGACGTAGCGGGCGCCGTAGGCGCAGGAGGTGATGCAGGCCTTGCAGCCGGTGCACTTGGCCGGATTCACCATCACCACCCCGCCCTCCTGCACGTGGGAGGCGCCGGTCGGGCAGGCGTCCACGCACGGGGAGTTCGTGCAGTGGTTGCAGCGCTCGGAGCGGATCTCCATGGCGAGGCCGGGGAAGGTGCCCGTCACCTCGGTGGTGATCCAGTCGCGGAACCCGCCGTCGGGCAGGCCGTTCTCGGTCTTGCAGGAGATGACGCAGGCGTTGCAGCCCACGCAGCGGCGGGTGTCCACCGCCATGGCGTAGCGCTTCTTCACGCGGCACCTCCCGCGAGCTCGATTCGCACGAAGTTCACGTTCATGCCGGTGCCGCCCATGATCGGGTCCACCTTGTAGCGGGTGGTGAGCGCGCTGGTGGAGGCGCCGCGTCCCCGGGCGTACTTGAGACCCTTGGCGGTGTGGCCCCACCCGTGGACGAGGTAGACGCAGTCGCCGCGGATGCGCTCGGTCACCTTGGCGCGGACCGGGCCGGACTTCACGCCGTCCTGGTTCACGAGCATGACCCGGTCGCCGTCCTTCACCGGGGTGGGCATGGCCCGCGCCGCGTCGGCGTTCACCCAGACCTCGTTCTCCGGGTAGGGCTGGGCCAGGAGCCGGTTGTTGGTGGTGCGGCCGAAGGTGTGGGTCGGGGCGCGCCCCATGAGCAGCCGGAAGTGACCGGGCGGCCCCTCGTCGGGTGGATAGAAGACGGGGAGCGGATCGAAGCCCAGCTTGGCGAGCGCAGCGCTGTGGAGCTGGATCTTGCCGTCCTCGGTCGAGATGGGCGGCGCCGCTCCCTCCTCCGCGCAGGTGGCGATGCGCTTGCCGAGCAGCACGCCCTTGCGGCGGAGCTCGATGAGGTCGAGCCCCGAGGCGCGCGCCCGCGCGTCCACGAACTCGCGCCCGTCGGTCCAGGGGAAGTACTCGCCGAGGCCGGTGCGGATGCCCATCTCCTTGGCGATCCACCAGCCCGGCTTCGAGTCGTACATGGGCTCGACGGCAGCCTGCCGGACGGCGACGAAGGGGGTCTTGTACGCCGGCGCCGCGAGGTCGTCGTCCCGTTCCAGGTAGGTGGCCTCGGGCAGCACCACGTCCGCCCAGCCGCAGATCTCGGCGGGGAGCACGTCGATGGCCACCATGAAGTCCAGGTTCTGGATGGCCTTGATGGTCTCCTGCGGCGCCGGGAGCGACTGGATGAGGTTCGTGCCGTAGACGATCCAGGCCTTCATGTCGTAGGCGGCGAAGCCGGGCTTCGTCGCGTCGCAGAGCCCGGAGGCCAGGACCTCGTCGGCCACCGGGTAGCCGCCCTGCCTGGGCCGGTCGGCCACTGGTCGGACCTTCTGGGATCCTGGCTTCAGGGGGTAGGGGGCCACCGAGACCTTGCCCGTCGCGAGGTAGCCGCCGCGGCGCCCCCAGCTGCCGAGGAGGGCGGCCAGGATGGCCATGGCGCGGCCGCGCTGGGTGTCGTCGCCGGTCCAGGTGGTGTGGCGTCCCGGGTGGATGAGCGAGGCGGGGCGGGCCGAGGCGATGAAGCGGGCCGAGTCGCGGATGAGGCCGGGCTCCACGCCGGTGAGCGGCCAGGCCCACTCCGGCGTCTTGCCGGCCACGTGGGCCTTCAGCTCCTCCAGGCCGGTGGCGTGCTTCGCCAGGTACTCCGCGTCGTACCGCCCCTCCTCCAGGATCACGTTCATCCAGGCCAGCAGGAGCGCGATGTCGGTGCCCGGCTTGATGGGCAGCCAGTACTTCGCCTTGCCGGCCGCCACCGAGTAGCGCGGGTCCACCACCACGAGCTCGGCCCCCTTGCCGAGCGCCGAGGCCATCTCCTGCACCTGGGTGTTGTGCATGTTCTCGCCCAGGTGGCTGCCGATGAGGGTGATGACGCGGGCGTTCTCGATGTCGATGGGCTCGGGCGAGCCGAGCGCCGAGCCGTATGTGAGGGTGTAGGCGGCCTCGCGGGGGCCGCGGCACTGGGCGTAGGAGGGGGCCCCGATGTTGGGTGATCCCCAGACCTTCATGAACCACTTGAACCAGCTGCCCCCGAAACCGTGGGTGAAGAGTGCGACGGCCTCCGGGCCGTGCTGCGCCTTCACCTTGAGAAGACCCTCCCCGACCTTGTTCAGCGCCGCGTCCCAGGAGACCTCCTCGAAGACGTCGTCCCCGCGCTTCGAGGTGCGGATGAGGGGGCGCTTCAACCGGTCGGGGTCGTAGAGCTGGCCGGTGGCCCCGGCGCCGCGCGGGCAGAGCATGCCCTTCGAGAGCGGGTGCTCGGGGTTGCCGGTGATCTTGGTGACCCGGCCGTCCTTCACGTGGGCGAGAACGCCGCAGTTCCAGAAGCAGAGTTCGCAGAAGCTCGCGACGACCTTGTCGCCGTCGGTTCCGGGGTCCTTCACCGGGTTTCCGTCGAGGCCCCACCAGTTCGTGGTGAGGCCGGAGCCGACCGCGGCGACGCCGGCGGTGGCCGCTCCGATCTGGATGAACTTCCGGCGGGTGATGGCGCTCATGGAGCGCTGAACTGTGCCGGGAGCGTGCCAGCGCGAAGGCTTGGAAACTTCCAATGATCGCGGCTAAATGGACTGAATTTACCGACGATGCTGCAACGTTACGTTGCAACGTTGCGTTCCATTCGAAACGTCATGGTGCAAACCGTTTCATCCTCAACCCAGCCCCAGCTCCCGCATCTTCCGCCAGAGCGTGGTCCGACTCATCCCCAGGGCGGTGGCGGCCTGGGCCCGGTTCCACCGGCTCGCCTCCAGCGCGGCCCGGATCCGGGCGGGTTCTCCATCGGGCGACGGCTCGGGGCGAACGGCGACCGCATCCGGCCTGCGCGTCGGCCCCGCGGCGCCGCCCAGGACCTCGGGCGGCAGGTCCTCGGGAACCACCGTGTGCCCCTTCGCCACGGTGACCGCGTACTCGAGCGCATTCTCCAGCTCGCGCACGTTCCCCGGCCAGGTGTAGGCCAGGATGGAGCGCAGGGCGTCGGGGGAGAAGCGGAGCGCGCGTCCGTGGCGGCCGCCCACCCGGCCGAGGAGGAAGCTGGCCAGCGGCTCGATGTCCTCCCGGCGCTCGCGGAGCGGAGGCAGCTCGAGGGGGAAGACGCGGAGCCGGTAGTAGAGGTCCTCCCGGAACGCGCCGGTCTCGACGGCCCGGCGCAGGTCCTTGTTGGTGGCGGCGATGATGCGTGCGGTCGAGGTGCGCGGCCTGCTCTCGCCGACGCGCTCGAAGGTCTTCTCCTGGAGCACGCGGAGCAGCTTCACCTGGAGGTGGAGGGGGACGTCCCCGACCTCGTCGAGGAAGAGGGTCCCGTCGGATGCCAGCTCGAAGCGCCCGGCGCGGTCGCGGACGGCCCCGGTGAAGGCGCCCCGCACGTGGCCGAAGAGCTCGGCCTCGAGCAGCTCGCCGGGCAGGGCCGCGCAGTTCACTGCGAGGAAGGGCCCGTTGCGGCGGATGGAGTGGGTGTGGATGGCGCGCGCCATCACCTCCTTGCCGGTCCCGCTCTCTCCGGTCAGCAGGATGGTCACGTCGCTGTGCTGGAGGTTCTCCACCAGCCGGAAGATCCGGGTCATCGACGTCGAGCGGGCGATGAGCCCCCCGAAGCTGGTGGGCGCCTGCGCCGCCGTGCCGTCGGTCTCGTCGGCCGGGCGCATGACCACGATGTAGCTCGCCTCCGGATCGCAGACACCGTTCGGGTCGTGGCGAAGTGGGGCCACGGTGATCGAGACCAGGCGGGAGCCCGACGGCTCCGCGCGCAGCGACGCGCGCCACCCCTCGCGCTTCTCCCCGGCCAGGAGGGCCTCGCGCAGCGCTCCTCCCTGGCCGAAGAGTTCCGGTCCGAAGAGCGTCTCGACCGGCTTCCCCAGCAGGGCCTGCGCGGCGCCCTTGCCGACGAGCGTGTCGAGCTGCTGGGAGACGTGGCGCACGCGGAAGTCGGCGTCGAGCGCCATGCAGACCCGCCCGATCGACCCGAGGACCGCGTTGACCGCGGCGAATCCGGCCCGGATGACCGAGGTGTCGTTGACCTCCGTGCTCGCTGCCATGCGCCGCGAATGGTGGCCGAATCCCGCGCGTCACGCAATCGCGGCGCCGACCCGAACCCTTTCCCGGCCGCGAGGCTCCAACACGGACACCCCCGGAGGACCCCCATGGCCCACCCGACCCGAATCGCCGCCGCCCTGCTCCTCGCCGCCTCCGGGATCGCCGGTGGGATGGCCGCCGCCGAGGGTCCCGCGCCCGTCGCCCTCCCCAAGGACTTCCGCTCCTGGACCCACGTCCGGTCCATGGTGGTCACCGATCCGGAGGAGGGGATGTACGGGTTCCACAACGTCTACGCCAACGCCCCGGCGCTGAAGGCGCTCCGGTCCTCGAAGGCTCCGGTCGTCTTCCCCGACGGCTCCACCTTCGTGGTCTCCATCTTCGAGGTGAAGCAGGAGAAGGGGCTCGTCGTCGCCGGGGAGAAGCAGCGCGACGTGATGCAGGTGAAGGACGCCCGGGCCAAGGGGACCGGCGGGTGGCGCTTCGCCTCCTTCGACCCGGCCGGGAAGCCCATCGCCATCGACGCCGCTTCCTGCGCCGCCTGTCACACGCAGGCGGGGGCGATCGACATGGTGTTCACGAAATACGTTCCCTGACCCGCTTCGGAGGGTCTCACATCCCCGCGAAGAGCATCCCCTGGGTGAGGATGACGATCCCGAATCCGACGAGCAGCAGCCCGGAGACCCAGCGCACCGTGACCGGGTGGGCCGACACCAGCCGGACCCGCTGTCGCAGCGCCTGCGAACCGTAGCCCACCGCGAGCATGGGGACCGCGAACCCGAGGGAGTAGACGAGCAGCAACCCGACCCCGGTCGTCATCGACCCCTTGGAGGCGACGAGCGCGAGCACGCCCGAGAGCAAGGGGCCGACGCAGGGGATCCACACCAGGCCCAAGGTGAGGCCGAGGAGGAGGCCGGACCAGCGACCGCTCCCGCCGGCCTGGATCCGGTTCACCCAGGTGAACTTCTTGAAGAGGTTCACGTCGGCCAGCAGCAGCAGGCCGAAGGCGACGACCATCGCGCCGAAGACCTTCTCGAGCGCCGGGAGGACCGGCCCCACCACGCTCCCGAAGAGGCTCGTCACCACGCCCATGAGGACGAAGCTCGCGGCGATGCCGGCGACGATCAGGGCGGGGCGGGAGCGGTGGTCCTCGGCCGTGCCCGCCAGGATGATGGGGAGCACGGGCAGGACGCAGGGGCTCGCGACGCTGGCGAGCCCGGCGCCGAAGGTCAGCGCGAGCGAGGAGAGTCCCACGTCCATGGCGATCAGTTCTGGACGAGCTGGCGGACCTGTGTGGCCGACTGGATGCCCGGCGTGGCCCGCCGGATCTCCTTGCCGGAGGCGTCGGTCACGATCAGGGTCGGCAGCGCGCGGATGCCGTACTGCTGAAACTTGGCGATGTCGCCGGCGACGGTGGTCTTGAGATAGACGACCTCGGCCTTGCCCTTCAGCTCGGGAGCCATCTCCTGGAGGATGCGGTCCTGCATCTGGCAGGGCGCGCCGCCGGGATTCATGAAGAAGACCAGGCGGGGGAGGGCGGCGGGGCGGGTGGAGGCCGTGGTCGCCGAGGCGGGACGGGGAGCGTCGGCCAGGGTTGCAGAAGCGGCTGCGGCGACGATGAGGGCCAGGACGGACAGACGGAAGGGGCGGGCGAGGGTCATGGGTCTTGGAGCCGCCGGCGCCCGGATGGGTTCGCGGATCCGCCCGCTCAATCCCACCGCCAGATCACGCTCGCCGTTGCCGATGGACCGGAGAAGGACCCGTCGGGCGTGTCGGTGCGCCGGAACGTGGCGCCCAGGTCCACCGAGAATCCGGCCCCGAGCCCCTGCTCTAAGCCCAGGCCGACCCCCACCGTGGTGGCGGGAGCCCGGTAGGGCTCGAAGGTGGCCACTGCGGCAGCCGCGGTCGCCCCGTCGGAACTGGCCAGGGCGACGGGCAGGATCTCCCTGTAGAACGTCAGATCGCCGCGCTCGACGAAGCAGGCGACCGAGATCCAGGTGGCGCGGGCCAGGCGGAACTCCACGTCGGTGAAGATCCGGTCGAAGTTCGATCCGTAGACCGGGTCCTCCGCGGTTCGCAGGACGTGGGCGTAGCCGAGGCGCGTGGTAAACCACCCGAGCGGGCGGTAGCGCAGGGAGAGGCGCGCGGTGACGCTGGCGCCGCTGCGCGCGGGGTCGGTGTACCAGGCATAGGACGCCGTGCTCCCGAGCACGAGCGCGAGCGGGCCCACGAGGTCGACGAGGAGGCTCGCGCTGGCGCCGGCGGCCGTGCGGTCGAGGTCGGAGAGCGTGGCGAACCGGGCGCCGTCGAGGGCTGCTCCCACGTAGAGGAACGCCGCGTCGGAGAGGTCGATGGCGGCGCCGCCGGTGGCCGTCAACGAGGCGACCGCGGATCCAAGCCCCTCCTCGCCCGGGGCCACGAGAAGGTTGGTGTCGTAGCCGCCCCCGGCGGCGACGGACCCCTCGAATCGGAGTCCGCCGTCGTCGGCGGCGAGGAGCGCCAGGGCGAGCATCAATGCGGGCATGCCGGATCCCCGGTGGATGGGTGCTACTTGCCGCCGTGGTAGCCGCTGCCCGAGCCGCCGCCGTTGCCGCCGCCCGACCCGCTGCCCTTGCCGGCGCCGCCGCCGCTCATCGAGCGGCTGCGCTCGCGGGCCATGTCCTGGGAGGCCTGGTGCGAGGCGTCGCGGGTCTGCGTGCGGGTCTGGTCCTTCGCGGGAGTGGCGCCGTCGACGTGGGTGGACGGGTCGCGGGTCTGCTGGCGGGTCTGGTCCTGGGCGATGGCGGGGACGGCGACGAGGAGCGCCGAGAGGGTCAGGAGGGTCTTCAGGGTCATTTTCGATCTCCGGGGTTGGTGGGAACTTCCACCCCCTTCAACCGGGGGATCGCGCCGAGGGTGCGCCCTGTGGCACCGTGTCGCACTTGGGCATCCAGCAACTCCTGGCGCTCGCCACGGGCCTCCTCGCCGGCCTGCTCTCCGGTGTCTTCGGAATCGGCGGCGGAATCGTCCTGGTCCCCCTGCTGGGCCTCCTGCTCGGCCTTGGCCAGCAGGACGCGCAGGGAGTGACCCTGGCGGTCCTCCTCCTGCCCATCGGCCTGCCGGCGGTCCTCGCCTACCGGAAGCGAGTGACCATCCGGTGGTGGCTCGTGGCTGCGCTCGTCGCAGGGTTCGTCGTCGCCGTGGCTCCGGGCGCCTGGGCCGCGAACGCACTGGAAGGGCAGCAGCTCCGCGGGGTCTTCGCGTTCTTCGTCCTGATCGTGGCGTGGCAGATGTGGAGTCGGATCCCCATCGGATCTGCCAACCCGCTCGAGCCCGTCACCTCCCCACGGAGCAACTGGAACGGCATCTGGATCGGAGCCCTCGGGGGATTCCTGTCGGGGCTGCTCGGGATCGGGGGCGCCATCGTGATGATCCCGCTCCTGGTGGCCGTCCTGCGGCTCGAGCAGCACGAGGCCCAGGCGACGACGCTGGCCGTCATGCTGCCGCCGGTGGGGCTTCCGGGCGTGCTCGCCTATGCGCACGCCCGGGAAGCTCTTCCCTGGGTCACCCTGGCGCTCGTCGCCTTGGGCTTCGCCGCTGGCGCGCTCGGGGGCGCCAAGGTGGCGGTTCGCATGCGCACGGCGACGCTGGCGCGGGCGTTCGCCCTCTTCCTGGTCGCCATGGCCGTCCGGCTCGCCTGGGCGGCGTTCCGGGGTTGAATCGCGGCGCTCCGCACCCTTCCCGGGTCGCACGGCTCACAGGGAGCGAATGGTCCCCGCCTGCCAGCGCATCGCCGACATGCTCTCCGACTTCCTCGACGAGGAACTTGGGCCCCACGATCGGTGGGAAGTGACGCTCCACCTGGAGGGATGCAGCGGCTGCGCCCGGTTCGCGGCCGAGCTGGCCGCGACCATCGGTGCGCTTCACGCCCTCCGGGGAGCCAGCCTCAGTCGTGGCAGCCCGAGACCAGCCGCGACGACTTGGCGCAGCACTGCGCAGCCTTCTCCGGGGCGCAGCAGGCCTTCTTCTTCGTGAGCATCTTCACCGTGTCCTCCTAGGCCTTCGCCTGCTTCTCGAGCTTGGTCTTCACGGCCTTCGCGGCATCGCAGTCCGGGCACTTGGCCGAGGGCTTCGCCGCGTGGGTCTTGCAGGTGGCGAGGCAGTTCGAAAGCGACTGCAGCAGGATCTTGACCTCGGACTTCGTCAGCTCGACCGTCATGGAGGACCTCCGCGCCACGAGAGAGTCCGATGATCAGCCCCCGGGGGGCGGGTGTCCAGCGGAACCGCGCACCGAACCCTTTCCGGGGGGGCTGGCTCCCACCCCCGTCCGCGCCAGGAGCCTCCATGTCCCGATCCCTCGTCATCGTCCTCGTCTCCGCCCTCGCAGGTGCTCTCCCAGCCGGCGCCCAGGCCCCGTCGGCTCCGGCTGCCCGCATGCCAGCGGTCCAGGTGGTGACCGGGGAGCAGCTCAAGGCCTTCTTCGACGCGAAGAAGAAGATGGTGGTGGTGGACACCCGCACGCCGGACGAGTTCGCCCAGGCCCGCATCGCAGGCTCCGTGAACATCCCGGCCGGCTTCGTTCGTACCCTCTCCAACCGCCTGCCCAAGGACAAGGGCACGCTGCTCGTCTTCTACTGCCGAGGGTCTGGCTGCACGCTCAGCGCGGAAGCGGCTTCCGAGGCGGCCGGGCTCGGCTACACGAGCCTCGCCATCTACCAGGCCGGAATCCCCGACTGGCTGCTCAAGCGCTTCCCGGTCGAGACCGGGGTCCCGAAGGCGAAGTGAGGAGACACATGGCCTCGAATGCGATCGTCGTCGGCGGAGGCTTCGCGGGACTGGAGGCCGCCATCCACCTGCGCAAGGCCGGCCTCTCCGTGACCCTGGTCTCCGACCGCCCCTACCTCTGGATCTACCCGACGTCGATCTGGGTCGTGACCGGGGAGCGGGAGTTCGAGGACGTGTGCCTCGACCTCGCCGACGTGGCCCGGCGCCACCAGTTCACGTTTCGTGAGGGCAAGGTCGAGTCGATCACGGCGGCGCGCCGCGCGGTGACGGTGGACGGGGAGGAACTGGTCGCCGACCACCTGGTGCTCGCCATCGGGGGCGCGCCGCTCAAGCCCAAGGGGGTCGAGCACACCTTCGGCCTGTCGGGCAGTCCGGAATCCGCCTCCCGCCTCCACGATGCGCTCGAGGCCCTCCTGACCCGCGGCGGCGGCCGCATCGCCATGGGATTCGGCGGCAACCCCAAGGATCCCTCGGCGGTGCGCGGCGGCCCGGTCTTCGAGGTGATGTTCAACGTCGTCCACATGCTCCGGAAGCGCGGCGTGCGGGACGGCTTCCAGCTGGCCTTCTTCGCGCCCATGCCGAGCCCCGGCGAGCGCATGGGGAAGAAGGCCGTCGCGGCCATCCAGCGGATGCTGGGGGAGATGGGCGTGGAGATGCGCTTCGGCAAGAAGATCGACGGCTTCCTGAAGGGCGGGACGGTGCTCTTCGAGGACGGTTCGTTGCTCCCGAGCGATCTCACCGTCTTCATCCCCGCGCAGGGCGGCCACCCGGTGCTCACCGGGAGCGACCTCCCGCGCAACGAGGCCGGCTTCGTCCAGATCGACGAGGGCTGCGCCGTGCCCGGGTTCCCCGGGGTGTGGGCGGTGGGGGACTCGGCCGCGCTCGACGGCCCGCCCTGGCGGGCCAAGCAGGGGCACCTCGCCGAGGTCATGGCCCGGGTGGCCGCGACGAACATCGCGGCCGAGGTCGCCGGCCGTTCGGAGAGGGAGAGCTACCTCCCCCACGTCTCCATCACCTGCCTCATGGACATGGGCAACGGCGCAGCCTACGTGCACCGCGACGCCGCGAAGGAGCAGATGATCCCGCTCCCGGTGGTGGGGCACTGGATGAAGCAGGCCTGGGGAACCTACTTCAAGGCGTCGAAGCGCAAGCAGGTCCCGCGGCTGCCGGGGATGTGACGGTCAGCCGGCGGCCGCCACCGGGTAGAACGGGCACTCCCGCTCGAGGCAGTCGTCGTTCCGCTGGTGGAACACGCAGCGAGGGCCGCCCCCCTCCAGAGCCGCGCCCAGTTCCTGCCGGGCGAAGCGGATGCCGGAGAGGAGCGCCAGCCAGGAGGTCCGCTTGCAGCAGCGCGGGCCGCCCACGTCGCCGATTGTCTGAAGCGCCCGTGCGGTGGCGCGGTTGGCCTGGCCCCAGGACGGACCGCTCCGGGGCGTGGCGCCGGTGGCCAGGCTGGCGAAGATCCCCACGCCCACCCCCGACCCGCAGGCGCCGTGGAATCCGCAGGAGCCGCCGACGACCGAGTCGGACCGGCGCCGGGCCTCGGCGAGCAGTCCCTCGCGATCCGGCGCGCCGGTCGCGCTCGCCCAGGTGGCGAGGAGCGTGGCGGGCACGAGGAAGTGGTGCTCCGGGCCGTGCATCTTCACGGCGGGGTGGCGCATGAGCGTGGTGGCGAGCGCGGCCGGATCGCGACCCGCGTGGACCCGGCAGGCCCTCTCGATGACGTCCTTCGCGTCGCCCGAATGGCAGGCGTCGCAGACGTAGTGGCCGTCGGTGCAACGGGCGGCGCTGGGCTCCTCCACGCCGCAGACGGCGCAGGTGGCGGGCATGGCCGCCTGCGCGTAGGCCAGATCCACGCCGCAGATCAGGCATCCCTGGGGGTACTCCTGCGCGCCGGTGGAGCCCACCCTCAGGCTCCCAGGCCGTGGTAGCGCGCGCCCAGGCCGTACAGCGCGGGAACCGGGCGGCAGTCGGGAGCGATGGGCGTTCCGTGCTCGCGCCAGGCGATGGCGCCGCAGCCGCCGCCGCACACGGGGGCAAGCGCGCAGCCGTCGCAGGCCGGGATGGAGAGGGTGCTCCGCCCCTGCCACCGTGCGATGGCCGCCTCGTCGCGCGACACCTCGGGGAAGAAGCTGCCCAGGCGGTGTTCCGGGTGGCCCACCGTGGCGGTGCAGCCGAAGACCCCGCCGTCGGGCCCGAAGGCCCACTCCTTCTTGGCGGCCGGGCAGGCGTCGAAGTTGGGGGCGGGGAGCTCGCCGGTGTCGGCCAGGTGTCCGATGCCGTGGAAGCGCGGCTGGTGGAAGCGGCGCAGCACCGGGTGGGCCTCGGACAGCTCCACGTACCTCGCCCAGAGCTCCACCCGGTCGAACAGCGCCCCCTTCTCCTGCCGGCTGGCGCAGCCGAAGAGCTCGTAGTTGCGCCCGATCTGGGTCTTGAAGCGCGACGACGGCAGGTCGAGCCAGCCGCGCCCCGCGGCGAACCCGGCGAGCTCGGGCAGGGCGGGGAGGTTCTCCCGGTCGGCCACGACGCGGAGGTTCACCGGGATCCTCGCCGCCACGAGGCCGTCGATCCCGGCCACGATCCGGTCGAACGTGCCCGCCCCGTCTGCGTGGGGCCTGCGCCGGTCGTGCAGCGCCGCCGGGCCGTCGAGCGTGACCTGGACCTCCTTCACCGATCCGGAGGAGAGGAGGGGGAGGAAGGCCAGGAGGTCGTGGCCGTTCGTCACCACCGCCACCTCCATCCCACGCGCCCGGGCGCCTTCCAGGTAGCGCCGGATGCGGTCGTGGTGGGCCGGCGTGTCGCGGAGCGGCTCGCCCCCGAAGAGGGTGATGTACGGGCGGGGCGACTCGCCCGCGTGGTGGCGGTCCACGTAGGCGAAGAAGGCGTCGATGGCGGCCGGCGAGACCAGCCCGGCCGCGGCCGGGTCGAAGAGCTCCTGGTAGCAGTAGGTGCAGGCCAGGTTGCATCCGAAGCTCGGGACCACCACGAGCTGGGTAGGCGTCTTGGCCGCCTCGCCCCTCCACTCGGCGCGGGCGGCCTCCACGAAGGCCCGGTCCTCCTCGTCTGAATCCACCACGAAGCCCGCCTCGCGCAGCGTGTCCACCGGGAGGTCGCCGGGGAGGGTGGCTCCGGAGGCGAGCCCTTCCAGCGCACGCGCGCTCTCGGGCTCGAGCAGCGCGGCCTGGCCGGTGAGGGGCTGGACGAGAAGCACCTGGTCGCGCCCGGACACGGGTGCGAGGATGGCGTGGCGGGAAAGCCTCAAGGGGTCTCCGGTTCCGGGCGGCGCCCCGTGACGGTGATGCTGCGGACGAGCACCTCGCCCTTCGCGTACGGTTCGGTGCGGCGCACGACGTCGACGTCGCGCAGCCCCGCGGAGGCGATGGCGGCCAGGTAGTCTGCCTCGGGAATCGACCCGCCGTAGCAGGCGGCCCACGCGGCTGGGTCGTTCCGAACCGACGCGGGAAGGTGCTCCTCCGACACCACGTCGGAGACGGCGAACCGCCCGCCGGGGCGGAGCAGGCGGTGGACCTCCCGGAAGACCGCCGCCTTGTCGGGGGCGTGGTTGATGGCGCAGTTCGAGACCACCACGTGGGCGCAGCGGTCGGGCAGCGTCACCGCGGCGAGGTCGCTCTTCACCACCCGTGCATTGGGGAGCCCGGCCAGGGCCGCGGCAGCCGCAGCCAGCATGCGCTCGTTGCCGTCCACGCCGGTGGCGGACCCGCCCGGGCCCACCCGATCCGCGGCACGGGCCACGTCGCCTCCCCGGCCGCAGCCGAGGTCCACGACGTCCTCGCCCTGGCGCGGCGCGGCCACGTCGAGGGCCCGGCCGCAGGAGAGGGACTCCTTCGAGGTGGAGAGCGCTCCGTAGCGCACCGCGGTGGCGCGGGCGATGGGCTCAGCGAGCTTCGGATCCGGGCTCATCGACGGTGAACTCCCAGGCGCACCAGAGGTCGCCGCCGTGCGGATCGGGTGGGCAGGCGATGCAGCGGGTCCGGATCCTCGGGTCGACGGCGCGGGCGAACTCCGAGTACTCCACGATGCCCACCGACTTGCAAGGGAAGTCGGGGAGCCCCTTGCGCTGCCGGGCCGACTGCACGCGACAGTCGCGCATCACGAAGACGGCACGCGTGGCGGAGGCCTCGGTGACCTCCTGCACGTTGAGCCGCGCGTAGAGCCGGTGCTTCAGCGCCTCGAGGAGGGCGGGGATGCCGCCACCCGGAGCCATGCCGAGCCGGTCCATGATCCGGCGGGCCTCGACCACCGTGAACTTCTCCCAGGCGGCCCGGTCGGCCTCGATGGCCGCATCCATGCCGTGGACCTTCTCGACGGCCTGGAACCAGAGGCCGTCGTGGGCGAGCCAGTTCTTGGCGTCGTCCAGGATGATGCGGACGAGCTCCTCGCGCGGCAGGGACGCGAGCTGGGTGGCGGCGTCGAAGGGGTTCCCCGGTCCGTCAGCTTCCGCCATTGTGGTCTCCCAGCAGCGCGTGGTCCACGACGTCTGCAAGGTACCGCTCGCCGACGAATCCGACCACCCGGTCCACCTCGTGGTGCCCCTTGAAGAAGAGGACCGTGGGCGTTCCCGAGACCCCCAGGCGCGCCGCCGTGGCCTGCGACTCGGCCGCGTTCAGCTCGGCCACCTTCACCCGACCCTGGTACCGCCCCGCCAGCGACATGACGATGGGCTCCATGTTCTTGCAGGGGCCGCAGCCGGGGCTCCAGACGTCGAGCACCACGGGCAGCGCCGACCGCCGCACCTCGGCCACGAAGTTTTCGTCGTCCACGTGGACCGGCATGGCCTTGGGCGCGCCGGGGCCGAACAGCCGGGAGAGGAACCCCATCACGCGGCCTTCTTGTGGTCCTTGACGAACTTCTGCACGGCCAGGGCTGCGATGGTGCCGTCGGCGACGGCGGTGGTGATCTGGCGAAAGCGCTTCGAGCGGATGTCGCCCGCCACGTAGACGCCGGGCACGTCGGTGGACATGTCCTCGCCGGTCTCCACGTAGCCCCACTGGTTCATCTTCACGACCCCCTTCACGAGGTCGGTGCGGGGCACGTAGCCCACGAAGACGAAGACCCCGTCGGTGGCGAGCTCGCGCACCTCCTTGGTCTTCACGTTCTCGATGCGCAGCTTGTCGAGCTGGTTCTCGCCCAGGAAGGCGCGGGGCTCGGAGTCCCAGATCACCTCGATCTTGGGATTCTCGAGCGCCTCGGCGGCGGTCATCGGCTCGGCCTGGAAGTGGTCGAACTGGTGGATGATGGTGACCTTCTTCGCGAACTGGGTCAGGAAGAGCGACTCCTCGACGGCCGAGTTGCCGCCGCCGATGACGTGGATCTCCTTGCCGTCGAAGTAGGCCCCGTCGCAGGTGGCGCAGTAGGAGATGCCACGGCCGCGGTACTTCGATTCCCCGGGCACGCCCAGCTCCCGCGGCTTCGCGCCGGTGGCGATGATGACCGCCGGTGCCGAGACGTGCTCCTCCTCGTCGAGCTCGAAGGTCTTCACCGGGCCGGTGAGGTCGTGGGCGGTGATCTCGACGGCCCTCCGGACCTTCGCGCCGAATCGCTCGGCCTGGGTCGAGAAGGCCTTCGCCAGGTCGGCCCCCTTCACGTCCTCCGGGAACCCCGGGTAGTTCGACACCTTGTGGGTGGTCTTCATCTGGCCACCCGGGACGCTCTCGTCGAGAACCAGCGTCTTCAGGCGGGCGCGGGCGGCGTAGATGGCGGCCGACAGCCCGGCCGGTCCCGCCCCCACGATGATCACGTCGAACGACTCGGCCATGGCGTCTCCGGGGAACGGGGTGGTCAGGCTCCGAGGAGCGACTCGACCTGGGCCTTGATGGCGGTCCTCTTGATCTCCTCGCCGCTCATGCGCTCACCCTGCTCGGCGCCGCCCTTGAAGAAGACCAGGGTGGGGCTGCCGGTGACGCCCAGGCGGGCGGCCAGGTCCTTGTTGCCCTGGCGGAAGATCTTGAGGAAGCGGGCCTTGCCGGCGAACTGCTCGGCCACCGCGTCGAACTTGGGGGCCAGCGCCTCGCAGGGGGGGCACTCGGTGGAGAAGAAGTCGAGGATCACCGGGAGGGTCGACTTCGCGACCTCGGCCTCGAAGTCGGCCTGGGTGATCTCCTTCACGTATTCGCTCATGGTGACCTCGAGTGGGTAAAGGGTGGGACGGGCCCGGGGGCCCGCCCCGGGTGTTGCTAGTCGTGGCAGCCCGACACGAGCCGGGACGCCTTGGCGCAGCACTGCGCGACCTTCTCGGTCGTGCAGCATGCCTTCTTCACCTTCGTCAGCAGCTTCATCACGCCTCCTCTGGTGTTCGACGTCTACACCCCCCTTGGAGCCGCCCAGACCCGGGAGGGTTCGCGAACCCCCGGTTGCGAGGATTCACCCGACCCCGCATCATGTCCCTCACCTTGAGTTCCTGGAGTTGCCAGTACGAGGCCGAGGGCCTCTGCCGGAAGGTCGACGGCGCCTTTTGCCGCCCGGGGATGAAGGGGTGCGTCCTCGTCGGCAAGGTGACGTTCCAGGATGGAGTCATCCCGTCGCCGGTCTGGCCGTCGGAGGGCGAGGACGGGGTCGCTGGACCACTGGCAGCCCGGGCAGCTTCCGCTCGAAAGGGACCTTCCTCCACATGACCGTGCCGTCGAGAGGCCAGATGCGGCTCCTCCTCCGGGCCGTCGCCGCGCTCTGCGCGACGGCCGCCCTGTCCGCTCCCGCCGCCGGCCGTGCCGCCGAGCCGCCGGTCCGCAAGGTCGCGGTGGCGGCCTCCGCCAACCTGCGCCTCGTCTTCGAGGAGCTCGCCGGGACCTTCGAGCGGCGCAATCCGGGGGTGAAGGTGGCGCCCACCTTCGGCGCCTCCGGCACGCTCTTCGCCCAGATCCAGCAGGGCGCGCCCTTCGACGTCTTCCTCGGCGCCGACCGCGCCTTCGCGTCGCGGCTCCACGAGGCCGGCCTGGCCCGCGGCGCCCCCTTCCCGTACGCCACCGGGAGGCTGGTGCTCTGGGTGGCGGCCCCGGCCCGGGTCGATCCGAACGTCCTCGGAGTGGGCGCCGTCGTGAACCCGGCCATCAAGAGGATCGCCGTCGGAAACCCGGCAGTCTCCCCCTACGGCGCCGCCGCCGAGCAGGCGCTCCGGTCCGCGGGCTTCCTCGACACCGTGAAGGGGAAGCTCGTGGAGGCCGAGAGCATCCTCCAGGTGATCCAGCTCGCCCAGGGCGGTACCGTTCAGGCGGCCTTCGTCCCCTGGTCGATGGTCGTGGTCCCGCCCCTCGCGTCGCTGGGGCGGTACGTCAACGTCCCGGCCGGCTCCTACTCTCCCATCGAGCAGTTCGGCGTGGTCCTGGCCGGAGCCCGCGACCCCAAGCTGGCCGAGGATTTCGCCGCCTTCGTCCGCGGCCGCACGGGCCGCACCATCCTCGAGCGGCACAAGTACACGCTGCCGCCCGGCTGAGAGATGGACGCCGAGGCGCTCCGGCTCAGCTTCACGCTCGCCGCGCTGACCACCGCGGCGCTCCTGGTCCTCGGCCTGCCCCTGGCCGCCTGGCTCGCCGTCTCGCGCTGGCGGTGGAAGCCCCTCGTCGAGGCGGTGGTGGCCCTGCCGCTCGTGCTCCCGCCCACCGTGCTCGGGTTCTACCTGCTGGTGGCCATGGGCCCCTCGAACCCCTTCGGCCGCGCCTGGGTCTCCGCCTTCGGACGCCCCCTGGCCTTCAGCTTCGAGGGGCTCCTCCTGGCCTCGGTGATCTACTCGCTCCCCTTCGCGGTGCAGCCCTTCGCCGCGGCCCTCTCCGCGGTGGACCCCCGCCAGGTGGAGGCCTCCCACACCCTGGGTGTATCCCGCCTGGCCACCTTCTTCCGCGTGAGCCTGCCCATCGCCGCACCGGGCGTGGTGGCCGGCTCGGTGCTCACCTTCGCCCACGCGCTCGGCGAGTTCGGCGTCGTGCTCATGGTCGGCGGGAACATCCCGGGCGAGACGCGCACCCTCTCCATCGCCATCTTCGACTCGGTGGAGCAGCTCGACTACGCCACCGCGTCCCGGACCGCGCTCTTCCTCCTCGCCGTCTCCTTCACCGTCCTCGTGGTCACCTACTCGCTGCGGCGACGCCCGGTGCTCGGGTGACCGCGCGCATCTCGGCCGAGGTGCGCCGCTCCTTCCCCGGCGGCGCCGGGATCCGGGCCGTCCTCGACGAGCCGCTCGCCCCTGGCCAGGTGCTGGTCCTCTTCGGGCCGTCCGGCTCGGGGAAGACGACCGTGCTGCGCGCGGTGGCCGGGCTCGACCGGCCCGACGCCGGCGCCATCTCCTTCGACGGCGAGACCTGGTTCGACGCCGCGTCCGGGGTCTTCGTCTCGCCCCAGCGGCGGCGCGCCGGCTTCCTCTTCCAGGACTTCGCGCTCTTTCCCCACCTCTCCGTCGAGGAGAACGTCGCCTACGGCCTCGGCCGGCTCGCCCGCGAGGAGCGGAAGGGGAGGGTCCTGGAGGCGGCCCGCCTGCTCCGGGTCGAGCCGCTGCTGGGCCGGAGGATCTCCATGCTCTCCGGGGGGGAGCGGCAGCGCGTGGCCCTGGCCCGCGCGCTCGCCCCCCGTCCCCGGCTCCTGCTGCTCGACGAGCCCCTCTCCGCCCTCGACGGTCCCACGCGCGAGGAGCTGCGCGGCGAGCTGCGCGCACTCCTCCACCACCTGGGCATCCCGTCGATCCTGGTGACGCACGACAGGGTCGAGGCGCTGGCGCTGGGGGACCGGCTGGCGGTGCTGGTGGACGGCGTGGTCCGGCAGTCGGGCCCGGTCGAGGAGGTCTTCGGCGCTCCCGCCGACACAGCGGTGGCGCGCGTGGTGGGCACCGAGAACGTGCTGGCGGTCCGCGTGGCCGGGAGCGAGGGAGGGCTCGTCCTCGTCGAGGCGGGGCCCGGGGCGGTACCGGTCCGTCTCCTCGCCGTGGACCCCGGACACCTTCCCGCCGAGGCCTTCGCCTGCATCCGCGCCGAGGAGGTGATCCTCGAGGCGGCTCCCGGCGCGGCCACCAGCGCGCGGAATCACCTGCGCGGCGTGGTGACGTCGATGGTGAACGAGGGGCCGCTGGTGCGCGTCACCCTCGACTGCGGTGTCCGCCTGGTGGCGCTCGTGACCCGGCCGGGAGCCGAGCAGCTCGCGCTCGCCCCGGGGCTCACCGTGGCGGCGCTCCTGAAGGCCCAGGCGGTGCGGCTCGTCCCGAGAAGCTAGGATACCGAGCCATGTCTGCCCGAGAGCGATTCGACGACGCCTACTACCGCCGCCACTACCAGGGCCCGGACCGGGTCCATTCGGCGTCCCAGGTCGGTCGCCTCGCGGCGGGCGTGGCGGGGATGGCCGCCTGGCTGGGCGTCGAGGTCGGGTCGGTGCTCGAGGTGGGCGCAGGCCCCGGCCACTGGCGTGCATGGTTTCGCCGCCACCGCCCCTCCGTCCGGTACGTCTCCACCGACGTGTCGCCCTGGGCCTGCCGGCGCTGGGGGCACGCGCGACGGGACATCTCCGCGTGGCGCCCGCGCAGCCCTTTCGATCTCGTGGTCTGCCAGGGGGTCCTCCAGTACCTCGACGACGCGGCGGCCGCCCGGGCCATCGGCAACCTGGCAGCCGCGTGCAAGGGGCTCCTCTACCTGGAGGCCGTCACCCGCCACGACCTCGACGAGGTCGTGGACGCCGAGCGGACAGACACCGACATCCACGCGCGCGAGGGAGAGTGGTACCGGGACCGTCTCACCCCGCACTTCGCCCAGGTCGGGGCTGGCCTCTGGGCCGCGCGGTCGGCGGGGATTCCACTCTACGAGCTCGAGGGCGCCCCGGTCCATTCCAGGCTCCGGCGCCAGAGCTCGGCGGCCAGGGCCGGGTCGTCGGCGGCGCGGCTCGGGCGGACCGGCTTGCAGGAGTCGTAGTAGCCCCCGCTCTCCAGCTCCTCGATCGGCGCGGTGGCGCAGTGGATCGTGGTCCGCGCCCCCTCCTCGGGGGAGATCATGAAGAGCTTGGCCAGGTGGCGCAGCCCCCAGGGCAGCTCCCTCCAGATGTCGGTGGCCACCACGCCGGGGTGCAGCGAGAAGGAGCTCACGCCGCTTCCTGCCAGCCGCCGGGCCAGCTCCCTCGTGAAGAGCACGTTGGCGAGCTTCGACACGGAGTACTCGGCGATGCCGCCGGTGGACGCGGCGGGACGGCGCTGCGCCTCCCAGGCCATGCCCTTCGCCCGGTAATGGGCCCGGCTCGCCACGTTCACGATGCGTGACGGGGCGGAGGCCCGGAGCCGGTCGAGCAGGAGCAGGGTGAGGAGGAAGGGCCCGAGGTGGTTGGTCCCGAAGGTGACCTCGAATCCCTCCGGGGTGAGCCCGCGCACGCCGGCCAGGCCGGCGTTGTTCACCAGCACGTGCAGGGGCAGCCCCCGGGAGAGGAACGCGGCGGCGGCGCTCCGGACCGAGCCGAGGTCGGAGAGGTCGACCGGGAGGAAGTCGACCTGCGCGTTCCCGGTGGAGCGCCGGATGGCCTCGACAACAGGAGCGGTCCGGGCCTCCGACCGTCCCGCCAGGACGACGTGGCCGCCCCGCCGCGCCAGTTCCTCGGCGGTGACCCGGCCGATCCCGGTGCTCGCGCCGGTCACGAGGAACACCTTTCCGCACAGATCCTCTTGCATCCACGGAAGCTAGTGGCCCGTCCCGGACAGGGCAAGCGCCCCGGTCCCGGTGTGGCTAGAATGGGGGGAAGACTGCGGCCCCGCCGCGCCTCTCAATCCCCGGAGCCCAGCTTGCGCCTTCGCCTCCCCCCGGTAGCACTCCTCCTCGCGGTCCTCGTCTCGGCCTGCGGGGAGGGGGGTGACTCGCCGCCCCCGGTCGCCTCGGTCACCGTGACGCTCGCGAGCCCGAGCCTGGGCGCCGGCCTGGGTACCACTGCGACCGCGACCCTCCGCGACGGGTCGGGCAACGTGCTCACCGGCCGGACGGTGACCTGGTCCTCCTCCGCGCCGTCGGTGGCGTCCGTCTCGGGCGCGGGCGTCGTCACCGCCCTCGTTCCCGGAAGGGCGACCATCACTGCCCGGAGCGAGGGGCAGACCGGGCAGGCCGGCCTCACCGTGACCGTGAACCCGGTCCAGACGGTGACGGTCACGCTCGCGAACGCCAACCTCTCCCAGGGCTCGACCACGCAGGCGACGGCGACCGTCCGCGACGCCGGAGGCAACGTCATGGCCGGGCGCGTCGTCGCCTGGTCGTCGTCGGCGACGGGCGTGGCGAGCGTCACGGCGGGAGGGGCGGTGACCGCCGTCGGCCCCGGTGCGGTGTTCATCACCGCCACCTGCGAGGGCAAGTCCGGCCAGGCGGTGCTCAACGTCGAGGCGATCTCGGTGGCGAGCGTCACGGTGAGCCTGTCCTCTCCTCGGGTGGGGGTGGGCATGATCTCCCAGGGCTGGGCCGTCCTGCGGGACGCCGCCGGGAACGCGCTCTCCGGCCGGAAGGTGACATGGACCTCATCGGCCCCGGCCGTCGCGACGGTCACCAACACCGGGGTGGTCACGTCTGTAGGGCTGGGTGCATCCACACTCACCGCCACCAGCGAGGGATTCTCGGGATCGGCGGCGATCACCGTCACCGCCATGTACGCGCTGACCTCGCTCTCCCAGACCTCGGCGCCGTACACCGCCGTGATCCAGGCGCCTGGCGTGAGGGTGACCGACGGGAGCGGCAATCCGCTCGCCGGGGTCTCGGTGAGCTTCTCGGTCTCCGGCGGCGGGGGAACCGTCAGCCCGGCATCCGTCGTCACCGACGCGAATGGCGCGGCCTCGCTCGCCTCCTGGGCCTTTGGCCCGGCCGGCGAGCAGTCGGTCACCGCCTCGTCGTCGTCGGGCCCCGACGTGACCTTCTCCGGCCTTTCCCGGCCCGCTTCGGCGGGCTACGACGTCAACTTCACGTTCCTGACCCCGATGTCCCCAGCGAACCTCAGGGCCTTCGTGAACGCCAAGGAGCGGATCCAGGAGTTCGTGACCGGCGACCTCGTTGACGCCCGGATCAACTTCACGGCCGCGGAGATGGCCGAATGCGGCGGTGTTGCGATCAACCAGATTGTCGACGACATGCTCATCCTCGTCGAGGTCAAGTCGATCGACGGGCCGGGTGGCATCCTCGCCCAGGCGGGAACCTGCATCTCGCGGGCCGGGACGCCCTCTTTTCCCGCGGTGGGCCGGATGCAGTTCGACGGCGACGACCTCTCGGCGCTCGAGGCGGCGGGCCGGGTCGAATACGTGGTCCTGCACGAGATGATGCACGTGATCGGCTTCGGCACGATGTGGCCCTCGGCCGGCTTCCTGGCGGGCTCGACGACGATCACGCCCTACTTCACCGGCCCGGGAGCCCTCTCGGCCTTCGACACCTTCAACGGAGGCACGACCTACCCGGGCGCGAAGGTGCCGGTCGAGGGTTCCACCGGCCAGGCGGGCACCGACAAAGTCCACTGGCGCGAGTCCGACTTCGACGACGAACTCATGACCGGCTTCCTGAACGGGAGGGTCTTCAACCCGATCAGCGCGACCACCGTCGCCTCCCTCGCGGACCTCGGATACACGGTCGCACCGCTCACACAGGCCGATCCGTTCCGGTGGGGTGCGGCGACCGTGGCGCTCCGCGCGGCCCTGCAAGATGGCGAGCCGCCGCTCCGCATGGTGAACGACGTCATCCACGGGCCGATCCTGACCGTCGGCCCCGACGGGAGGCCGCTCTTCCCGTAAAGCGGGGCTACCGCCGCTTCGGCTTCCAGGTGCCGAGCGACGTCGGCTTGCGCGCCGGTGCCGGACTTCCCTCGGCGGCGCTGGCTTCACGCGGCGTGTGGGCGCCGCGGTTGTGCCCGTGTCCGTGCCCCCCTCCGCGCTGCCGGGCCGACTCCGGGCGCCGGCTCTGGCCCCCGCCGCCCGGGCGCCGGTGCGGCGGCACTCCCTGGTTGGCCCGCCCCTCCGCGGCGCGGGCCGCCTCGACCTGGAAGACCTCCTCGCCGCGCGGAACATCGGCACGGGGCAGGGCCTTGCGGGTGAGCTTCTCGATGTCGCGGAGCAGGGAGGTCTCCTCGGGGGAGGAGAAGGCCGAGGCCCTGCCCGTGGCCTCGGCGCGGGCGGTTCGCCCGACCCGGTGGACGTAGTCCTCGGCGACGTGGGGCAGGTCGAAGTTCACCACGTGGCCGATCTCGGCCACGTCGATGCCGCGGGCCGCGATGTCGGTGGCCACCAGCACCCGGTAGGTCCCGTCCTTGAAGCCGTCGAGGGCCATGCGCCGCTGCCCCTGGGTGCGGTCGGCGTGGATGCGGGCGGTCTTGTGGCCGGCCCGGGCCACCGCCTTCCAGACCCGGTCGGCGCGCCGCTTGGTGCGTGTGAAGACCAGCGTGGAGAGGCCGTCCTTGGCGAGCAAGGCGAGGAGCAGCGGGACCTTCTCCTCCTGCGAGACCAGGAACACCTGCTGCTCGGCGCGGGCGGCGGTGGTGCCGCTGCGCACCACCTCGACGCGCACCGGGTCCTTGAGGTGCGTGGCCGCGAACTCCGCCACCTCGCCTCCCATGGTTGCCGAGAAGAGCATGGTCTGGCGCGCCCGCGGCAGCCGCTGGAGGATCTGGTTGAGCTGGGGCTTGAACCCCATGTCGAGCATCCGGTCGGCCTCGTCGAGCACCAGCACCTCGACGTCGTCGAGGCGCGCCGTCCGCTGCTGGAGGTGGTCCACGAGCCGCCCCGGGGTGGCGATGATCACCTCGCGCCGATCCTTGAAGGCCTGGGTCTGGGGCGACATGCCCACGCCGCCGATGACCACCGCGCCGCGGACCCGCGTTCCCTTGCCGAAGCGCTCCAGCTCCTCGCCGATCTGCAGCGCCAGCTCCCGCGTCGGGGCCAGGATGAGCGCGCGCGTCCCGGTCTTGCCCGCCAGCCTCTCGATGATGGGGAAGAGGAAGGCCGCCGTCTTGCCGGTTCCGGTGGCCGCGGTGCCGATGACGTCCCTCCCGGCGAGCGCCGGCGGGATGGCCTGCGCCTGGATGGGCGTGGGCTGCTCGAAGCCGGCGCGGTCGAGGGCGTGGAGCGACTTCTCGGAGAGCTTCAGGTCGGCGAAGGTGGTCACGGGCCCCGTTATCTCACGGTTTCAGCTCATCCAGAGGACGAGGAGCGCCAGCGCGGCCGGCGCCGCCTGGACGTAGAGGATGACGTGCTGCACGGAGACCGAGCCGTAGACCCCGGCGGCGAAGACGCAGAGCAGGAAGAAGGAGGCGCGTGGAACGAGCTGCTCCGGGCCGGACAGGAGCGCCCAGACGAGCCCCGTGGCCAGGAAGCCGTTGTAGAGCCCCTGGTTGGCGGCCAGCTGGGCGGTCATCTCCGCCTTCTCCGTGCTCATCCGGAAGAGCCGCCTGGCCCGGGTGCGCCAGAGGAACATCTCCAGGACCATGAAGTAGAGGTGCAGCACGGCCACGAGCAGGATCAGGGCGACGGCGGCGGTTCGCATGGAGCCTGCTTAACCGGCCGTGGAGGGAAGTGGGGGTCGATGTGGGAGGCGGGAATGCAACTCCCTCGTGGGATGCACCGGCCGGGCGGGCCCCCGTACACTCCGGGTCGTAGTCGGTCACGCCAGAGGGGGTCACGTGAGCGCATCGAACTGGGAAGGCTCCGTCTGGAGCCACCGAAGCGGCCGGGTCGTCATCGGAAGGCTTCGCGAGGTGCAGGGAAGCACGGCCACGCTGGCGGTGGTCGGCCTGGGCCCGGACGTGCCGGAAGGGGCTCGCGTCCTCCCGCCGGACAAGGGTGGGGCCTCGCTCCTGCAGATCCCGCTCCTGATGCTGTTCGGTCGGTGGAAGCGGCTCGGCCGGGACGCCGGGCATTGCGCCACGCCCCAGGGAGGCTGACGTCTAGGGCCTCACCCGCGCGTACTCCACCACCTTCACGTCCGTCCAGCGCTCGCCCTCCCGGCGCTCCAGCGTCACCTCGAAGGCATCCGGCCCCTGCCTCCGCCAGATGGTTCGACGCACCGGCGGTGAACCATCGGCGTTGCGGTCCTGGAAGCGGTACACGCCCCGGTACAGCGTTGCCTCACTCCTCCGGAACGTCCCGTCACTCGACCAGCGGAAGACCTCCAGGTTTCCGGTCCGCGGGTCCCAGGCCAGGACGGACTCCTCCTCGAGCTCGACGACCTTCGTTCCCCGGGGCGCCTCCACCCGGGAGACCAGGCGGATGAACCGGCCGAACTGGATCGAGTAGCACTGCGTGTCGGCCGGCTTCCCGTCGGCGGTGGTGCCGCGCCAGCAGGCCCCGGCCAGCTCCCGGAGCCAGGTGTACCGGGTGAGCGGGTCCACCGGGTCTCCCCGCTTGAGCGGCTGGGGGAGCTGGGCGAGCGCGGCCGAGGCCAGGAGGGGGAGGAGGACGGCGACGCGGAGGAGGGTTCGGCCTGGGGTCATGACCGACTCTACCCCGTCGCCGGCCAGGCGCTGAGGCGCCGCCGCTGGACCACCGCGAACCGGGCGGTCAGGTTCCCGATGTCGTTCTCGCGCCCCAGCCCCACCAGGTCGAAGACCCCGCCGAAGCGGGTGTCGCCTCCGGCCAGCGCCAGCCACTTGCGGTTCTGGAGCATGAAGCCGTCCAGGTGGGTCCACTGGGGTTGGGTTCCCCACCCACGGGCCACGCCGATCCGGACGTAGGCGTCGGGAGGGATGCAGACCATGCGGAACGCGCTCGGGTCGAGCCCGGCGGCCTCCACCGTCCGGCTCCCGTTCTCGAGCAGGGCGCGCTCGATCTGGAGCCGGCTCAGGCCGGAGCGGCGGTCGAGGCCGAGCGCCTCGAGCAGGGCGCGATTGGCCGGCTGGGATCCCGGGGCCGGCTCGTCGAAATCCTCCACCAGGAGGTCCTCGGCTGCGAGCTGCGGCAGGTAGCGCCCCCCTCCCGAGTTCACGAACGGCCGGTCCAGGTACATCTCGAGCTGGTCGCGCAGCGCCTCCGGCAGGTCGGCCGGCAAGGTGACCGACAGGCGAAGCGCCCCGCTGGAAGCGTCCTCGGCCCCGCCCGTGCGGGGGCGCCAGGCGTTCCGGAAGAGCTCCTCCACGCCCCGCCGGCTCGACTTCATGTGAACCGGGGCGAGCCCCAGCCGCCCGGCCTTCTCGACGATCTCGTCCGGGAAGACGTGGGTCAGGTCGATGACGCGCCCGTCGTGCCGGCGCTCCGGGTCGTCCTTCGGCGCGCCCGCCCCGTTCTGCAGCTTCACCGAGATCTCCTGGACGGTCTTGAGATCGCCCCGGGCCAGCGCCTGGAGGGCCTGCTCGTGGAGACGCGCCGGAGTCCCGGACTGCGCCGCCGGCGCCTCGTCGCCGCCGTTCACCGGGACGCTCCGGAGGGCGCGCTCCCGCGACGCGTAGAGCTGCTCCCAGGCAGGGTCGAGTGCGCGGAGCTGATCGAGCCGTCGGAGCCCCGTCTCCCGGAGGCCCGGGAGCGCGCTCGATGCCACCCCCGCCAGCGCGCGCAGCCCCGGTGAGAAGGGATCCACGAGGACGTCGTCGAGGTCGTAGACCTTCTGGGCCACGGCCCGGATCTCGGCCGTCTCCTGGAGCCGGCGCTTCAGGGTGGCGAGCCGCGCGCTCAGCTCCTGGACGATCTTCCAGTCCTGGATCCCCATCGCGCCGCGAATCCGGTCAGGGAGGAGGTCGGCCTCGGTCTGGGCCCGGGCGAGGGCCCGGAAGTCGGCCTCGCCCAGGTGCGGGGCGAGGAGTTCGCGGGCCCGGCGCAGGTACATGTCGCCGTAGACGGTGTCGAGGTGCACGAGCGCGTGGAGATCGTCCGCGGCCTTCCGGGCCGCGCTTCGCTGGGGGGTCTCGCTCGATTCCATTCGCTTGCCTCCAAGACGGCGCGTCCCGGGCGCAAGATGGTGCGCCGCGGGCCGATTCCCGGCAGGATACACCGGCATGCGCCCCGCACTCCTCGCAACCGCACTCCTCCTCGCCGCCTGCGCCACCGCGCCGGTGGCGCCCCCGGCCCCGCCCCCTGCCTCCCTCGTCCTGCCCGGGGAGCGGCACCTCGCCAACGTCCGCCAGCTCAGCTTCGGCGGCGAGAACGCGGAGGCCTACTGGTCCTTCGACGGAAAGCTGCTCGTCTTCCAGTCCACCCGCGACGGCGCTCCCTGCGACCAGCAGTACGTGATGGACGCGGACGGGTCGAAGGTCCGTCGGGTCTCGAACGGCAAGGGGCGGACGACCTGCGGCTACTTCTTCCCGGACGGGAGCCGCATCCTCTTCTCCTCCACCCACGAGGCCGATGCCGCCTGCCCGCCCCAGCCCGACATGAGCATGGGCTACGTGTGGCCGCTCTCCGACTACCAGATCTTCACCGCCCGTCCCGACGGGTCGGACCTCCGGGTCCTGGCTCCCTCGCCCGGCAAGTACACGGCCGAGGCCACGGTGTCGAAGGACGGCTGGATCGTCTTCACGTCCACCCGCGACGGCGACCTGGACATGTACAAGATGAAGCTCGACGGGTCGGGATTGACCCGCCTCACGAGCGAGCCAGGCTACGACGGCGGCGCCTTCTTCTCGGCCGACGGCAAGCGCATCGTCTACCGGGCCAGCCGCCCCGCCCCGGGCAAGGAGATGGACGACTACCTGGCCCTGCTCGCACGCAAGCTCGTCCGCCCGAGCAAGCTCGAGATCATGACCATGGACGCCGACGGGTCGAACGTCCGGCAGGTGACGAAGCTCGGGGCCGGGTCCTTCGCCCCCTTCTTTCTCCCGGACGGGAAGCGGATCATCTTCTCGTCCAACGCCGGGGACCCGAAGGCGCGCAACTTCGACCTCTTCCTCGTGAACGACGACGGAACGGGCCTCGAAAGAGTCACCACCTACGAGGGCTTCGACGGCTTCCCGATGTTCTCACCGGACGGAAGGAAACTCGTCTTCGCATCCAATCGAAACGGGGCGAAGCGCGGGGAAACCAACCTCTTCGTCGCCGACTGGGTGGAATAGGGGGGTCTATCAAATAAGCCCTGTCGGGGGTACAACAGAGCACAACTTCGCGACGACTTCCGTTCGTTCCGAACGGTCGCCTACGGAGAAGAGGCGGCCATGAAAGAGATGTCGACGGGATCGCTGGTGAAGCACCGGTCACTGGGAATGGGCAAGGTGGTGGCCGTCGAGGCCAACGCCCTGCACGTCTTCTTCCCGGGGAGCGACACCCGATACGCCGCCAAGCTCCGCTGGCCCGCCGTCAGCCCGTTCCTGAGCAGGGAAGACCTCGAGCCAAACGCCTGGCTGGAGGGGCTGACCTCCTTCGCCCTCGACTCGGTCTCCGGGCGCTACGCCCTGGCCGCCAATTTCATCAGTCAAGACGAGGCTATCGACCTCTTCCTGGAGGAGCACCCCAAGGGCTTCGCCGAGGTGCCGGTTGCACGCGCCGGTGGGGTCCGCCGCGAGCGCGCGGCCCGCTGGCGTGCCGCGGCCGCAGAGTGGATCGAGGTCTTCGGAAACGGGCAGGGGGAGCGGTACCTCGAGGACGGAAACTACGGGGAGCTCTCCCGCCGCGCCCTGCGGGTCGCCGCCCACGCCGCGGGAATCCCGGGCATGGTGGAGGTGGAGGACCTGAAGGAGGCCTTCGAGCCGGGTGACGTCGTCCGCCACTACTTCGACGCCCTGTTCGGGTACCTGTCCGTGCCGTCCCCGGCGCGCGCCCGCTTCGAGAGGCTCTGCGCGGCCAGCAACGCACTGGGCGTCCCGGCCGACGCGGCCTGGCCCATGGCGACCTTCTTCCCCTTCGTCGCCGTGCCCTCCCGGCAGCTGGTCCTCGTGCCCCGCTCGGCCAGCGGCGGGGCGAGCCGGCTCGGCTGCGACCTCCAGTACCAGGCGGCGCCGAACTGGGTCACCTACTCGCGCCTCCGCGATCTCTCCGCCCGGTTGCTCGAGAAGCTGCAGCCCAGCGGCGCCAAGGACCTCATCGACGTCGAGGTCTTCCTGCACGCCACGGGGGCGCGACGTCCGGCCGCCGCGGTGAAGCGCGCCCGCGCTGCGGCGGCGCCGAAGAACGGAAACGGCAAGAAGGCCGCCAAGGAAGTGAAGGCCAAGGAAGTGAAGGCCAAGGAAGTCCCGACCAAGTCCCGGAGGAAGCGATGAACGACGAGTTCAAGGAGTTCAAGGGACGCATCCGCCGGCTCGACGCCATCCTCCTCGAGCGCGGACTCTCCGACGCCGAGTTCGCGCAGGCGCTCAGCAAGGTCCGCCGGGCCGAGAAGCGGGGCGACCGGTCCCGCGAGCCGACCACCGAGCTGCGCACGCTCCTCGAGCGGGCGGAGGGGCTGGTTCCGAAGGTCGCCTGAGGGTCCGTGCGGTAGGCTGAGGCCATGTCCGGAGGGGCATCGCCGGTGAAAGCGTGGAAATGGGTGGGACGGACGGCGATCGCCGCCGTCGTGCTGGGGCTGGTTCTCGCCGGCCTCCTGGCCTTCGTCGTCCCCGGCATCGCCATCGCCAAGGCCTCCAGGGGAATGGAGGCGGCCACGGGGCGGAAGCTCGCCGTCGGCGCCCTCTCCATCCACCCGTTCACCTGGCAGGTCGAGGTCAAGGACCTGTCGCTCTCCGAGCCGGGAGGGAAGGGGACCTTCGCCTCCTTCAGGAGTGGGACGGTGACGGTGAGCCCGTCGTCGATCTGGCGGGGGGCGCCGATCATCTCCCAGGTCAGGCTGGTCGAGCCCCACTTCAATGCGATCCGCACCGGACCCGGCGCCTTCAACTTCTCCGACCTGATCAAGTACCTGATCGTGCCGGTGCCGGCGCTCTCCCTGAACGACGTCGCCATCACGGGCGGCTCCATCGATTTCCTCGATCGGGCGCTTCCCCAGGAGGAGCGCCACACGGTGCGGGATGCAGAACTGATGATCCCGTTCCTCACCACCATCCCCGCGCTGGCGAGCCAGTTCGGCAACCCGAGCTTCCGCGCTCTCGTCGACGGCGCACCTCTCGCCATCGAGACCCAGGTCCGGGGACTGCCGAGGAACCCGGAGGTCTCCGCGAAGGTGGACCTCCGGAACGTCTCGCTCCCGGTCTACCTGGCCTACCTTCCGGCCCGGATCCCGGTGCAGGTCGATTCCGGCGCGCTGTCCGTGCAGGGGACCGCGAGCTATCGCGTCACCGAAGCCGCCGGGCCGGAGATCGCATGGGACGGCACGGTCGAGGTCGAGGGGATCGAGTTCTCCGAGCCCCCGAGCCCGGGGCGCGTGGCGATCTCCGGGGTCGCATTCCGTTCCAGGGTCTCCCTGGGAAGGAAGAGGGGCATGATCCTCGACGGCGGGTCGGTGGAGATCCGCGACCTCTCGGTTCCGTTCGGGAAGACCGACGGAATGAAGCTCGGGCTCCTGTCCGCCACCGGGGCAAGGTTCGTGCAGGAGGAGAACCGGCTCGACGTCGATGGCGTCCTGCTCTCCGACGGGCGCGTCCGCATGTCCAGGGATCGCAAGGGAGTCTTCTCGCCCGTGCCACTCCTCGAGCACCTGCAGCGCAAGCTTCCCAGGGCCCCCCCGTCGGCCGGCGAGCCGGTCCAGTACCGGGTGAAGAAGCTGGAGGGGAAGAATCTCGAACTTTCCTTCACCGACGGGACCAGGAAGGAACTCCCCAGCTTCACCGTGTCCCGCGTGACCTTCCAGGCGGACGAGGTCACCGGACCGCTGGCCGGGCCCATCGCCTTCTCGTGCGGCGCCCGGGTCGGGAAGGCCGCCACCTTCAAGGCCAGGGGCAAGGTCGTCCCCACGCCCCTCGCGGCCGACGTCGATCTGGAACTGAAGGGGTTCGACCTATCGGCAGGTAAGCCCTACGTGCCTGAAGGCATGGAACTCTCGATCGCCGACGGGCGGCTCGACCTGCGCCTGGCCGTGGCCCTGGCGACGCGCAAGGACCAGCTCACCGGGACCTACGAGGGCTCGTACGCGGTCCGATCCCTGAAGCTCCTGGGTCGAAGGCGGGGAAAGCTCGTCGCCTGGGAAGAGCTCTCCGTCGAGGGGATGAAGGGGACCGTCGATCCGATGACGCTCCGGGTCGGCAAGGTGGTGCTTTCCGGCCTGCGGGCCGACCTGGTCAAGGGGAAGGACGGGAAGCTCAACGTTCCGGAGCTGCCGAAGGAGGCTCCAGAGGCGGCCGCGACGCCGTCCCCCGCCGCAGGCCCGGGCGACGCCGGACTGCGGTCGATCCGGGTCGACGAGTTCGTGTTGAAGGACGGGGCCGTGAACTTCACCGACGAGGGCGTTCCCGGGGACTTCCACGCATCCATCCAGGACATCTCCGTCCGCGTGACGGGCATCTCGTCGGAGCCGGGGAAGGTCGCGACGGTTCGCGCGCAGATGACCCTGCCGCGGGGCGCGCCCCTCCACGTCTCCGGCAAGGCGGCGCCGCTGAAGAGACCCGCCTTCGCCGACCTCGACCTCGTCCTGGAGGGGCTCGACCTGTCGACCGCCACGCCGTACGCCGGCGTCCACCTCGGCCTGGAGATCGATCGGGGTTCTCTCACGGTGAAGTCTCGCGCCAGGGTGGAGCAGGGCAAGCTGGGGGCCGAGAACCGGATCCGCGTGGATCAGCTGACCTTCGGGAAGGCCGTGAAGAGCGACAAGGCCACCATCCTCCCCGTCCGCCTCCTGGTCGACATCATGCGCGACAAGGATGGCGACATCGTCCTCGACCTCCCGGTGTCGGCGAAGACCGACGACGAGGACCTGGCGGGGACCATCACGGGGCAGATCGTGAAGGAGGTGATCTTCCCCCCGGGCTCCCCGCTGCGGGACATCTCCTTCGCCGCCTGCTCGGCCGAGCTCGACCCGGATGCGCAGGGCCGCCTCCGCAAGCTGGCCGGGGCGCTCCAGGAGCGTCCCGCGATGAAGATCACCGCCTTCGGCTACGTGGATTGGGAGGCCGACGGCAAGGCTTGCCCCGAGGGGGAGGCGCGCCTGAAGCAGCTCGCCGAGGGGCGCGCCGCCGCCGTGCGGGAGTTCCTCGTCCTGCAGGGGGGAGTCGAGGCGCCCCGGGTGTCGGCGGCGACCGGCGACGTCTTCGCAGCGCCGCGGGAGAAGGGCCAGAAGCAGGCACGCGTGGATTTCGCGCGGGCAACGGATTGATTCGGCGAAGCCCGGCGCCGACGGAACCGGAATGTCGGGCGCCCGGTGCCCCTCGGGAGTAAATAACCCTTTCCTTGTCCGCCCCCGATCCCCGCGAAGCTCCAAACCCCTGGTACGCCCGCTGGGCGGCGCCGATCCTCAACGACCCCCGCGACGTGGTCATGGTCGCGCTCATCATGCAGTGCCTGGCCCTGGCGGCCGCCGGCGTCGGGCTCTTCTTCGCGGGCTCCTGGTTCTGGTGGCTCGTCCCGGTCTACGGCGTGGCGCTCTTCGCCGGTCTCATCGACCGCTTCACGCTCATGCTCCACTGCACGTCCCACCGGCAGCTCTTCAAGCCCCGCTACGCGCTCGCCAACCAGATCATCCCCTGGGTGCTCTCGCCGTTCCTGGGGCAGACCCCCGAGACCTACTTCGCCCACCACATGGGCATGCACCACGTCGAGGAGAACCTCCCCGACGACCTGAGCTCGACCATGCGCTTCCGCCGGGACCGGCTGGGCGACTGGCTCCAGTACTATGGACGCTTCATGACCGTGGGCGTGCTCGACCTGTCCCGCTACTTCTCCCGCCGCGGCAAGCGAAAGCTGCTCCGTCGCGTCGCGCTGGGGGAGGGGATCTACTGGACGTCGATGGCCGTGTTGCTCTACGTGAACCCGGCCGCGACCTTCGTGGTCTTCCTGCTCCCGCTCCTCGTCATGCGCACCATGATGATGGCCGGCAACTGGGCCCAGCACGCCTTCCTCTGCCCGGAGCAGCCGGAAAATCCATTGCGCGCCAGCATCACCTGCGTGGGCACCCGCTACAACCGGCGGTGCTTCAACGACGGCTACCACGCCGTGCACCACGTCGTGCCCCGTTGCCACTGGACCGAGCACCCGGCCCATTTCGAGAAGAACATCGCCGAGTACGCCCGGAACGACGCCGTGGTCCTCGAGGGGGTGGACTTCTTCCAGGTCTGGCTGCTCCTCATGACCGGGAACTGGGCGCGCCTGTCCCGGGCCTTCGTGCGCCTCCCCGGCGCACCGGCGCGGACCGACGCCGAGGTGGAGGCGTTCCTCCGGAGCCGCGTCCTTCCGTTCCAGGGCGCGGCCGCCCGGGCTCCGGTCACTGCGCCGGCGGCGTGAGGACGGCGTCCAGCTCGGAGTAGGCGTGCTTGAGCCAGGCGCGCACGCGCTGGCGTTCCATGAGCCCCAGGGCTCCCGGTTCCTTGCTGGTCCCGTTGGCCGCCGCCCAGAAGCTGGCGCTGCCGGCGTCGATCTTGCGCATGGCGGCGTCCTGCAGGCGACGCAGCCGCACGACGCGGGCGCCGAGCCCCAGCGCGCGCTCCCGCTCTCCCGACCGCTCCAGGGTGGAGAAGTCGTCGCCGCGCAGCTCGTTCAGCACGAGCACGTAGCCGAGACGGTCGCCGAAGCGGTCGAGGAGGGTCCGCAGCAGGTCCACCGAGTCGCGGCCGGAGTCCATGACGTGCCAGTAGCGGACGTCGATGCCGAGCTCGTCGGCCATGTCGAGGAAGGCCGACTCGTCGAGCCAGCGCACCAGCGGCTCCTGGGTCTGCGCGGCCAGGTCCACGAGGACGCGCCGGTCCGGTCCGTCGGCCGCCGCCTCGGCGATGCGGTCGAGGCTCTCGGTCCGGTCCACGACCACCGGCGACGCGAAGCCGGCGTAGAAGCGCAGGAGCGCGCCGTGGGACCGGTCGGAGTCGAACCCCACGAAGGGCAGCCCCTGGTTGATGAAGTGCTGGGCCACCAGGCGGGCCACCACCGACTTGCCGACCCCGCCCTTCTCGCCGCCGATGAGATCGATGCTGGACATGGACTTCACTCTACCTCGCAACAGGCTCGGGTCGATCCGGGATCAGCGCAAACCCCAGCGCCTTCGCGTTCACCCGGACCCGCTCGTCGCAGCTCGCCACGTCCAGGCCTCCCAGTTCCGCGTCGATGAGGCAGATCGACGCGAGGTGGAGCGCGTCGAGGGAGCGCACCGGCTCGACGGGGAACCCCTCCCGCGCCCGCCGCAGGACCTCGTCCACGAGCGGGACGACGTCGCAGGACCGCTCGAACGCGGCCACCTGCCTCTCGGCCTCCCGCGCCTCCACCGGGTCGAGCCGCGCCTCGCGGTGCGCCCGCGCGATGGCTCTCGACGCCTCGAGGAAGGTGAGGGACGAGGTGACGAGCCCTTCCCGGGAGAGCGCCGGGCCGAGCGTCTCGTCCCCGTCGAGGAGCAGCCGGAGGAGCGCGCTGGTCTCCACGTAGAGCCGCCTCACTCGCCGCGCTCCGCGTCGAGCAGTTCCTGGGAGGTCCCGCTCCGCAGCTGGATTCGCGGGGTGGCGCTCCACTCGACCGGGGTGGGTTCGGCGGCGGGGTGGATGAGGCCGCGGTCCACCAGGTTCCAGTAGCGGGCCTCTGCGGGGGAGGTCTTCCGCTCCGACGCGCCTGGGGGGCGAAGCTCGGCGACGACCCGGCCGCGGTCGGTGACCAGGATGACGTCGCCGCGCGCCACGTCCTTGAGGTACGCGCTCAGCCTGGCCTTGAGGTCTCGAACGCCAGCGGTCTTCATCCCGGGAATGTAGTCACGCGTGACCATAACTTCAATCCTGGCTCCGGGAACCGGAGCCGTTTGTCCCTGGACCAAGGGAGCCCCAATTGGGCCCCCAAAACGAGGGGCGCGAACCTCCTCGAAGGTAAAAAAATATCGAAGTACTCCAGCAAATTCATGGCCTCTAGGTGTCTGGAGCGCCGGTCGCATCCGTGGGAAAGAGACGCCCCCCAAAAGCGATATCAGCAAGGAGCGCCCCCTGAACCCAGCAAGCACCCGGAACACCCTGGTCCTCGCCGTCGCAGCCCTCCTCGCCGTCGCCTGCGGAGGCGGCGCGTCCCCCGAGCAGCCGTCCGGCGCGGCCGGGAGCCCCCCCGTCCGGGCAGTCTGTGGTGGTGGTGGTGACGGCCCCGTCCCAGGTGGACCTGGCTCCAGGTGCCTCCGCCAGGTTCGTCGCCAGTGTGACCGGTACGGCCGACACGTCGGTGAAGTGGTCCGTCGCCGAGGTGGGGCGGCGGGACGGTTGCGAACGGCGTCTACTCCGCGCCGCAGGCCCCCGGCACCTACCACGTGGTGGCGACGAGCACCGCCGACCCGGCCTCGGCAACCGTGGCCCTCGGCGGCACGCTGACCTTCGGGGCGCTCGTGACCACGTCGTGCGGGACGTTCGCGTCCCGGTAGGGCCGTGAGGAGCGGTACCTAGCCCTCGGACCAGGGGACCTCGACCGGGGCGCTGACCGCCTTCGCGTCGGACGGATGCGGCTCGATGCGCGGGTGCTTCTCCCCGGGCCAAGGACCGCTCGAGAGATTGAGCGGGGCGGGCCTCATGTACACCTGCCGCTTGCAGACGTCGCAGACGACGCCGTCACCGGGTTCGAGGTGCGGAACCGGACGCCAGGAGCCAGCACACGCGGTCGCTTCGGGGGACATCGCCACACCCTAGCGCCCGGTCTGACACCGAAGCGAGGCGCGACGCGTCATGGGCGCACGGTACAGGGCGCGCCCCGCCGGCTCCCTGTCGGGGCTGACCATGGATCGTGTGTCAAAACTCCCTCGGTGAATTGCTATGCTGACCCCATCGAAGGGGTAGCCGATGACCACCGAGGAATGCTTCGAGGCGGCAGTACAGGTCGAACACCTCATGCGCGACGTCTACGTCGGGCTGGCGGTCCACTACACCTGTGACCCGGCCAGGCGGGAGATGCTGCGCCACCTCGCCGAGGAGGAGGAGCAGCACGCCCACCGCATCCGGCTGCTGGCCAGGACCCAGGACACCGCCGCCTGGGCCCAGGAGACCGCCGACCGGATCGCCCAGAACCTCGAGGCGATGTCCACGGAGCTCCTGGCGATCGTCCAGGAGATGGGCGACGACTTCGAGGGTGCCCCCCCCGATGGCCTCCTCCGCCGCGTGATGGCTGCCGAGGAACACTGCAGCTCCATCCACGCCGAGGTCCTTGCGGAGTCGGCCGAGATCGACGTGCAGTTGCTCTTCTCCGCGCTCGCGAGGCAGGACGTCCGTCACAAGGAGATCCTCCAGACGGCCCTCGCTTCGTAGCTCCCCGACCACCACGGAGGCCAGATGCCCGTTCCCGTCCCGGTCACGCTGCTCTACGGCGGACTCAACGCCCTCCTCATCACGATCCTCGGCATGCTGGTCAGCAAGGCCCGCTCCGCCGCCGACGTCGGGGTGGAGACACCCGTCCCGAAGGAGATGATCCGGACGGTCCGGGCCCACGGCAACGCCATCGAGTGGGTTCCGCTGGGTCTCGTCCTGCTGCTCGCGATCGAGCTGTCCGGCGCGGGGACGCGCTTCACCCTGCACCTGGCCGGCGGCACCTTGCTGCTCGCGCGCGTCCTCCACGCGGTGGGCTTCCTCGGGAAGAACAAGCTCTCGATGGTCGGCGCGGCGCTCACCTACCTGGTGCTTGCGGCGATGTCGATCTGGGCGATCGCCATCCGCTTCATCCAGTACGGCCCGTAGGATCACCGGGCGCTTCAGGGGGCGTGCCTCACGCGAGCAGGGGGTCGTCCTTCGCCACGTACAGGACGTCCTCCTCGCTGGACGGTTCGTCGAGCCCGGCGAGCGCGGCGAACTCCTCGCGCCGCTTCTCGTCGAGGCCGAAGATCTCGAGGCCGAGCCCGGCCCGCTCCGGAGGGTGCTCGACACGGCGCCGCACCACCGTGTCCACCGCGAACGTGCGGCCGGTCAGGGGGTGCGTGACGAGCAGCCGGAGCTCCGAGCCGACCGCGAGGTCGAGCCCCGTGCGCAGGAACATGCCGCCGCGCGAGACGTCCTCGGTCGTGAGCGGGACGAGGTCCCGGATGGAGTGCGCAGTCACCGAGAGCGCCCGCTGGACGCGCGGGAACTGCCGCTTCACGGCGTCGGGAGCAGCTGCGACGGGAACCACCGGCGCCTCGAGGGAATCGGGATGGGCACGCGCCACCCACTGCACGAACCGATCCCATTGCTGCCGTGCCTCGCCGCTCACGGCATAGAGCTGGAGGCCCACGCCCGGAGCGCGCCCGACGGCCCCGGCTGGCACCACGAAGACCGCCATGGCGTGCACCGTGAGTTCGTCGTCCCCGGGAGGCAGCTTCAGCTTCACCTGGAGCAACTGCCGGAGCGGGGGAGGATCGTCCGTGCGAAGGAACAGGCCCCGGTAGCCGACGTCGCCGGTGAGGAGTGTCGCCTCCTTCGTGCCGCGTACGACGACCACCGGCATCCGGTAGAGGTAGCGCTTGTCCCGACGCTGCTCGACTCGACCCACGGTGCGCCTCCCGCGGGTAGGATATCCCACGGCGGCGACGGGCGCGTGGCTCGTCGCCGCCGCGCGCGCGAGGATCACTCCTTCTTCTTCAGCCGCGGCTCGTTCTCCTTGATGAAGGCACGGATGTCTTCGGCCAGGTCGAGGAGCTTCGTCCACTGCTCCTGGTAGAGCGTGACCGGGAAGCGGCCGAGGCCGTACACCGACACGCCCCCTTTCTCGCTGACCTTCATGGAGACGCCCTTGCTGCCCCGGGCCTTGAGGGCGGCGTTCTCGGCCTTCAGGCGCTCCAGTTCGGCTTGCATCTCGGATTCGGTGGGCATGGTTCCCAGCATATCCACGGAGGCTGACGCAATATCCGGATCGCAACCGATTGACATGCCCAGGATCACGATGCATCGTACCGCTAGGTATTGGTCATGACGCGCGCGATGGACATCGGAAAGGACCTGGTCGCGGCATCCTCGACGCCGCTCATCCTCTCGATCCTGGCCGACGGCGAGACCTACGGCTACGCCATCGTGAAGAGGGTGGGCGAGCTGTCCGACGGCACGATCCAGTGGACCGAGGGGATGCTCTATCCCCTCCTGCACCGACTGGAGCGGCAAGGGCACATCGAAGGTCGGTGGGGCGCGGCGGAGAGCGGCCGGAAGCGGAAGTATTACCGGATCACGGGATCGGGCAAGGCGCACCTGGCGGAGCAGCGGCGGCAGTGGCAGGCGGTCGACGACGCCCTCCGGAACGTCTGGCGAGCGGTGTCGCTCACTGCCGGACCGGCGGGACTGGCCCGGGCGCCATCCGGGAGAGGGTGACGTGGCGACGACGGTCAGCGGCGGCGCGCTGGAGGCGCAGATCGCGGAGTGGCGGTCGTTTCTCCGGCGACGCCAGGCCATCCGGGAGGTGGACGTCGCGGAGCTGGAAGACCACCTGCGCGGTCAGCTGGACGCCCTGAAGGGCGCCGGGCTGGCCGAGGACGAGGCCTTCCTGGTGGCGGTGAAGCGCATGGGCGCCGTGGACGCGCTGTCGCAGGAGTTCGCGCGGGAGCACTCGGACCGGCTGTGGCGGCAGCTCATGGCCACGCCGGGCGCGGCGGCGGAGGGATCGGGGAGGAGGCGGAGGGAGGCGGTCGTCGCGTTCGCGCTGGCGGTCGCCGCCGCCGTGCTGGTCAAGCTACCCGTGATGTTCGGGTACCTCCTCGAGTCGCACCGCGGGTTCTACGCCCGCAACGCCAGCCTGGCGGTGTTCCCGCTGGTGGCGGCGTACTTCGCGTGGAAGCGGGACCTTCCGGGGCGGACGGCCGGGTCGCTCGCCGCGGCCTTCCTGCTGGCGGCGCTCGTGGTCAACCTCTACCCGTTCGAGCCCCGCAGCAACACGGAGCTGCTGGCGGTTCTGCACCTCCCGATCGCGCTCTGGATCGCGGTGGGCGTCGCCTACGCCGGTGGGCGCTGGTCGGACGGGGGGCGGAGGATGGACTTCGTCCGCTTCACCGGCGAGCTGTTCATCTACTTCGTGCTGATGGCGCTCGGCGGCGGGGTGCTGACGGGGTTCACGCTGGGGATCTTCGCGAGCATCGGGGCGGACGCGGAGTGGTTCGTCCAGGGGTGGCTGCTCCCGTGCGGCGCGGCCGGTGCGGTGCTCGTCGCGTCGTGGCTCGTCGAGGCGAAGCAGAGCGTCATCGAGAACATGGCGCCGGTGCTGGGGAGACTGTTCGCGCCGCTCTTCGCCGCGGTGCTCCTGACCTTCCTCGCGACCATGCTCTGGACGGGGAGGGGGATCGACGTCGAGCGCAACGTGCTCATCGCCTTCGACCTCCTGCTGGTCCTGGTGCTCGGCCTGCTCCTTTATTCCATCTCTGCGCGAGACTCCGACGCGCCCCCCGGGGGATTCGACTGGCTGCTCGTGCTGCTGCTGGTGAGCGCCCTCCTGGTCGACGCGCTGGCGCTGGCCGCGATCGTGGGCCGGATCTCCGGCTTCGGCTTCACGCCGAATCGCGTGGCGGCGCTCGGGGAGAACCTGATCCTGCTCGTCAACCTGGCCTGGTCGGCCTGGCTCTACGGGCGGTTCCTGCGCGGGCCAGGGTCGTTCCGGGCGCTCCTGGCGTGGCAGACCGGCTACCTGCCGGTGTTCGCGGCGTGGGCGGCGATCGTGGTCGTGATCTTCCCGCTCCTGTTCCGCTTCGCGTGAACGGGGCGACCCAGGCGGGGAGGGCGGGTCCGCGTCGGGCGGCCCCCGCGGACTCCCCGCCGCTCATCGCTCAGTGCAGGGAACCACCCGGCTTCGACGGCAGGAACCCGTAGGGGCGCGCGTCGAGCCACCGCCACTCCGCTCCTTGCCGGCGGGCGAGGATGACCGTGTGCAGCTTCATGGTGCCGATGGTCCCGTCGGGCAAGCGCGCGCCCTTGATGGCGTGGTCCATGTCGAGCAGGGCGAGGTCGCGTCCGAGCATGCGGCCGGTCTCGATCGTGAACGTGGACGCGGTCCCTCGGAGGAACTGGTCCACATCCTCTGCGAAGACCTTCTCCACGCCGGAGCGGCCCGTCCCCCTGTTCCCGGTCGGGCCGATCAGCGTTCCGTCGGACTCCCAGAAGGAGGCGACCTCCTTCACGTCGGCCCGGTTGAACGCGGTGTTGAACCTCTGGCATGTTTCGGCAAGGGACTGCTCGATGGTTGGCGTCGGGACCTGCGGAGTTGAACCGGACTGCGTGGACACGGTTGCCATGTGCTTCTCCTTTCCGAACGGCACGCTCCCTCCCAGGTGCGGCCAGGGCAGCAACTACCGCCGGCCGGCTCGATCTCAAGCCGATCACGGAGCAGGACTCCGCTCTTCCGGGGCGTAATCAGCTTCTTGTCCACTACAGGGCGCGCTCCGCCGCCGCGAGCCTCGACCCGAGCGCCGCCTTGAGCGCCGGGGCCACCCGCCGCCCCAGGCGTACATCGGGCGTGCCGTGCCAGCGGGCGCTGGACGTGATCGCATCGGCCAGGTCGCCGAGCAACGCCGGCCCGGCCTCCATCCCGGGCTCCAGGTGCAGCGCCTTCACCTCGAAGACGCCGCGGGCCCGGTGGGCCTTGGCGTCGAGCCGACCCACCAGTGCCCCGCGTCGCAGGACGGGCAGGGCGAAGTAGCCGTGGCGCCGCTTGCGGGCCGGAACGTAGCACTCCAGCCGGTAGTCGAAGCCGAACATGGCGAGCGCCCGCTCCCGGTCCCAGACCACCGGGTCGAATGGCGAGAGGAGCGCGGTGTGCGTGGCCTCGAGCTTCCCGTCAGCAGCGCGGCGCAGGAGCGCGGCATGGTCGCGGTGGACGAAGCCGGGCGTCTTCCAGCCCCGGACGCGGACTTCCAGCAGCCGCCCCGCCTCGACCAGCGGGCGCAGGTCCCCTCGGGTGAGCCTCGGCCGGGTGCGGAAGTAGTCATGGACCCAGCGCGCCTGCGTCACGCCGAGCGCCCGCACAGACTTCTCGATCACCGTCAGCCGCGCCTCGGCCTCGTCCGGTGGCGTCCGGCTCGCCGCGGCCGGCAGCACCCTTTCCGTGAGGTCGTAGACCCGCTGGAACTTCTCGCGCCGCGCCACCATCAACTCGCCGAGCGCCAGCCACGCCTCCAGCCACTCCTTCTCCCTCTTCCAGCCCCACCACCCGGTGTGGCGCGGCCTCTCGCTCGTGAAGTCCGAGGTCTTGACCGGCCCTCGCCGACGGACCTCCTCGAGCAGAGCCGTCATCCCCTCCCGCTCGTCGGCGAGGGATCCCCGGGCCCGGCGGACGGCCCAGTGCTGGCTCGTCGACAGCAGACGCCGGTGCAGCCCGTGGTCCTCGACCGGCGCCAGGCACGCCTCGTGGGCCCAGGTCTCGAAGATCGCCCCCCCGGCAAGCAGCTCGTCGAGCCACTCGGGCTGGTAGTCCCCCAGCCGGGCGTGCAGGACGAGATGGTGGCTTCGGGCGACGACGTGGATGGTGTCGAGTTGCAGCAGCGCCATCCGGCGGACGGTGGCCAGCACGTCCTTGGGTCGGGCCACCCGGGCCGGCCGCGTGAGCAGCCCCTGGGCCGCGAGGTGGATCAACCGGACCTGGGCAGCGGTGAGGGTCGGTAGGGGCGCCATGGAGCTTCGAGAACCTACACCGGGAGTCCGACGGAGCCGATCGAGCTTCAGATCCGCTCGCGCCCCAGACGGACCCCCGAGATCAACCCGGCATCCTCCATCACCCCGGGTGCTTGGTCACCGCCTGGCGGGTCTCGTCGCCAAGGGCGGCGAACACCGGGGAGAACCCTTTCAGGCCGCTGGCAGCCGCGCTGGGGCTACGCGACACGGGCGAGGTACAGCTCGATCAGCTGGCTTCCCACGTCCCAGCACACGTCGTCGGCGGCAAGGGCAGCCACCCGGCGCTCGAGGGGGATCCGATCGAAGCCCGATTCGGTCACCGTCAGCAACACTCCGCCCGGGGCCTCGGCGAGGGTGAAGACGACCAGGGTGGTGGGCTCCTTCGCGTAGTCGACCCTGGGGTCGATCGCGAACGGATGCCAGCGGAAGGAGAAGAGCGTCTCCGGCTCGATCCGATCGATCGCGATCTCGATGGGCTGCCCCTCGAAGGGCTTCTGGTTCTTCGCCACCTCCAGGTGGACCTGGGTGGGCGCGAGGACGCCGCTGATCGGCTTGCCGGCCTCGAACGGCCGGTCGAACTCGAGCCCGAACCAGATCCCGAACTCCTTCGAGTCGGACAGCGCCTTCCACACCCGCGAACGCGGCGCGCGCAGCAGGATCTTCTTCTCGATGCAGTCCGTGCCCATGCGCAACCTCCAGGGTGCATGTTTAGCCTGTGAGGGAACCCTCCGGACCTTCGTCCACGAACACCAGCACCGGTTCGATGAGGCTCACCAGGCGCTCCTGGGTCGATGCCGGTGGATCCCGGTGAGCCTTGCGAATGTCCTGGAATGTCCGGTTGAAGTCCCGTCGCCGTTCGCGAGCGAGAGCAAGGGCCGGGTGCTCACGCGGACTGCCACCTTCCACTCGAACGCTTCCTCGCGTTGCGTGGGAACGGCGGACGACGGACTCGAAATGGAGCAGGGCCCGGTCGAGGAGGATCCAGGGGAAGTTCTCCCCGATGTGGGGGCCGATCACGAAGCGTGGCGCCTGGGGATCTCCAGAGAGCTTCTCCCACAGCCGCTTCCCGGTGCCCATGACGCCCCCGTCGTGTGCACGAATGCGCGGGCGTGCAATTCGAATTGCCGCAGCGCCGCCCCCGAGAATTCCACCGATCGCCGCCGCACCTCCCAGGCTGTGACCGCCGACCGCGACGTCCACCACGGCTCCCGTGGCGGCCCCGCCCGCAGCGCCGAGCATGACGAGTTGCTGGGGAGACAACCCCAGCTCCTTCCAGACGTTCTCGGCGAATAGATCCTGCTCGTAGGTTGGCTTCTCGATCTCCTCGGAGTGGAACTCGCCGGGCTTGAACCCGTAAAGGCGTTCGATCGTCGCTTGAGATTGCCTCTCCCGATCCCGGAGGGCCTCATGAAACCGGGCCTCCAGCGCTTCGCGCATGGCGTCGAGTGACTTCTCATCCTTCGCCACGATCTCATCGGCATACGTGAGGTTCTCGAGCAGCATGCGAGCGACGGCCACGGCAGCGTCATGCCTGCGCAGCCGGCGCTCTTCGCCGATCGCCTCGCGAAATGACCGGGCGGCGCTGGCCAGGTCGGGATGGAGGAGACCGATCGCTTCGATCAAGTCCAGGCGTTCTTCGGTCGAGGCCCTGTGCGATCCGAAGCGCCGCACGACGGGAAAGTACCTGCGCAACGCCGCTTCCCATTCGGATGAATGGTCCGGCCCTGTGCTCGTGGTCCGGTTGACGACGGCGAGGCCAGGGCGGCCGACCCACCGAAGCAGCGCCATCTCCGCTTCGGCGTTGGGGCGGAAGGGGCGCGAACCGTCCACGACCAGGACGAACCACCCCTCCGATGCCAGGACGGAAAGCGCCAGGACCTCTTCCCGGAACTCCTCTCCGCTCGCGAATTGCTTCAGGAAGGCGGAAAGGCCTTGCGCAGGGTCGGACGGGTCGGTGGAGAGGTGCTCGCTGGCGACTTGCAGTGCCCGGGAGGCTTCCTGCAACCCCGGAGTGTCCAGCAGACGGAGGTGCACCCTGCCCCCCGCCTCGATGCCGACCTCTCGCGGTTCAGTCGTGGTGAACGGGCGCGCATCCACTTCAACGTCGGCAACGGCGGCAAGTGCGGCCACGACGCTCGACTTGCCAACGTTCGGTCGCCCGAGGACGACGACGAGAGGAGCACTGCTCATGGCAGGACCTCCAGGGGCTCCGCCCTGATGTACGGGTCCCCCAGCCTTCGCACGAAGTCATTCCAGAGTGCGACGTCTTCGGAACGTGGCGATCCCGGGCCGGACTCCGTCACCGAGGCCAGAAGAACCCGAATGTCGGTCGTGGGACTGGTCGCTGCCCTTGCGGCGAGGAGAAACCGGGCCAGCGCCCTGTCGGGAGGCTCGAAGACCTCGGCGAGCAGGATGAGGGGGCGGTGCTCGGGCCTGCCTCCAAGGACCAGGTCGGCGCCGCCCTCATATGGGAACGCGCCAGCCGACAGCGTTCGGTGAATCGAGAGCCCGAGTGCGCGGCGAAGCCAGAGCTCGACCTCCTGCGTGCTGACTGCATCCCGCCAGCGCACCAGGTCGCACGTGGCTTCCAAGGGAACGCTCGCCGAGCCGTCGTCCACCAGACCCAGGAGCCTGCGCAGCGTGCTCTTGGAGTCCGGGTCGTCAAAGGGAAGGCGAGCGAGTCGCCACCGGAACTGACCGACTGCAGTGCCTAGGGCAAGGAGTCTTGGAAGGAGGCCGTACGTCACGAGCGCCGCGAGCAGGAAGGACCACCAACCCCCCGGGAGTTCGGGATGCACTCCCCGGAGGTCAGCTGGAGCGACGTATTCCCCCGCCAGCCGCGAATACTGAGTGGCCTGGACCAGGAACAGGGACGGCGCCGCCTCGGGAACGATGCTCGACCATGGAAGGGCCAGGGCAGAGGTGATCCTGTGAAATCGTTCTGGAGAGAGCCAGGGGAGGGTGGTGCTCCAGTAGAAGGCGATGTCGGTGAAGAGCAGGTAGCCCAGTGCCCCGGAGACGGCCCCAAGGTTGAATGCGACCCCGAAGCTCTGGGTCAACTCGAGAAGGAGCCACGGCTGCAGGTGCGAATAGAGGCTTCGCCTCACGTGCAGGCGGCCAGCGAGCGCTTCCCACTGCCGGAGGATGCGACCTCGCCGAGTCGTCCACCCTGCCACCCTGCGAACAAGGGCAGCGACGACCGCGAGGAACGGTCCCAGGTCGGTCTTGCCCCTTCCGATGCCCAGGACGACGGACGCCAGGAGCACGCCGAGCAGGATTGCTTGAGCGACGACGAAGACGAGCAGGAAGTGCCAGACGTTGACGGGGCGACTGCCGTCGATGCCAAGCACGGCTGCAATGCTTCCCCACCCCAGGACCAGACCGACCAGGATCGCTCCGAACCGCACCAGCCGCACGGCCACCTCGACCTGGTGCCCCGGGAACGGGTCGGACCCCTGGGCGCGAAGTTGATCGAGCCAAGCGACGACGAGGCGGGCGGGACTTCCAGGAACCGTCGTGATGGATTGAAGGAGTTGCTTGTCCCTGGAGGCGAGTTGCTGCGTCGGACGAATCGTGTCCCGCGAGAGCTGGGTCTCGAAGTCTATGACATCGCGAAGTCTCATCGGGGCGTCAGCGCAGCGACGGCGATCTTCTCGACGGCTGTTGACGCCCCCGGAACTTGCCAACATTCCTGGGGGACTTGATGGAGGCGCGGGGAATCGAACCCCGGTCCGAAAGACTTCGTGCGACTGGCCCTACGCGCGTGTCCCGGAGAATTTACGTGATCGGCAACCTCCGGGCCTGCAACCGATCACGTTCTCGCCCTTACGTCTCGACCTGATCTAGGCGGCTCGCTTCCCGCTCAGGTCCAACCGGAGCTGACACCTGACCCCGCTACCCGGTGCTCACGGGGGGATGCGCGGCACTTAGGCCGCGAGAGCCATGGGCTCGTTCGCGTTTCTGCGTGGTCGCCTTTTTACGTGGCCTGGTGACCAACCACGGCGCGCGCCATGCGCCTTCTGTCCTCCGTCGAAGCCAGTTCGCCCCCGATTGAACGACCTGCTCCGTGGAATATAGGCCCGGGGCGGACACGGTCAAGCCGGGCGGGCGAATGACACCGCCGGGACGGGCCTGTTAGCGTCTCGAGGGCACGCCATGACCCCGTTCCGCATCGCGCTCGCGAATCTCCCCTATCCCTCGTCGCCCGCCGATTCGGTGGTGCGCGCCGAGGAGGCCATCGCCCAGGCGGCCGTGGAGGGGGCAGGCATGGTCTGCTTCCCGGAATGCTTCATTCCGGGTTACCGCTGGCCGGGGAAGACCGTACCACCGCACGACCCCGCCTTCCTGGAACGGGCGTGGGCCGCCGTGTCCGCCGCGGCGAGGCGGGCACGGGTCGGAGTCATCCTGGGGACCGAGCGGCAGGTCGGCGACGCGCTCCGGATCACGGCCATGGTCGTCGATCCCGATGGCGCGCTCCTGGGGTGGCAGGACAAGGTGCAACTCGATCCTTCCGAGGAGGGCATGTTCTCTCCCGGGACGGAGAGGAGGGTCTTCCAGGTTGGACCGTTGACCTTTGGCGTGGCCATCTGCCACGAGGGCTGGCGCTACCCGGAGACGGTCCGCTGGGCTGCCCGTCGCGGGGCACACGTGGTGTTCCATCCCCACTTCGGCGAGGCCGAGCCCGGAACGTACCGGCCGACGACCTTCGCCGATCCCGCCAACACCTTTCACGAGAAGGCCATCGCCTGCCGCGCCGCCGAGAACACCTGCTACGTCGCGTCGGTGAACTGTTCGAGCGAGGGATCTCCGACGACGTCGGCGGTGGCACGCCCGGACGGTTCGGTGCTGGCGTGGCAGCCCTACGGGAAGGCCGGGTTGCTCGTCGTCGATCTCGATCTCGACGACGCGACCGGGTTCCTCGCACGGCGCTGCCGGGAGCAGTGACCCAGACGCGGGCGATGGTCCGCGCCGCGGACCATCGGCCAGATGGGGCGTAGGGTTGACACGCATTTCGCGATGTCACGCTCCGGCGAACGAGGTGCGCGAGGAAGGCATCCGTCGCTGCCGCATCGGGCCGTGGTGCGGCGATCGATATTCCCGGCGAGGTTCGAAGATCTCCGCGGGAGAAGTCGCGTCAGCGGCGGTCCTCGTGCGTTTGGCGAGGGCGGAATTTCCCGTGAGACAGTGGATCCATGAACGACACGATCCTGTCCTCGGCCCGCGAGTCCTCCCGCAACCTCTCCACCCTGCTCCGCCACGAGCAGGGCGCGATGGCCGACTTTCTCGTGGCCCTCGCAGACTTCGACCGTCGGGCGCTTTGGCGAGCGCTCGGCCACTCCTGCCTTTTCTACTACCTGCAGCGCGAGCTGCGCCTCTCCGACGGGGCGGCGCACTTCCGCAAGGTCGCGGCCAGGCTCATCCAGCGCTTCCCCGAGGTGGTCGAGCCGCTCCGCGAGGGCAAGCTCTGCCTCACGAGCATCGTCGAGCTAGCCCGGGTGATGACCCCGGAGAACCGGGTGGAGACCCTGCCCCAGTTCTTCCACGTGTCGAAGCGGCAGGCGAAGGCGGTGGCGGCGGCGATCTTGCCGGCGGCGGTGGTCCCGAGGCGGGAGGTGGTCACCCAGGTGGCGAAGGTGGTGCGTCCGGTGGTGCATCCTGATCTGCTTCGGGCCGACTTTCGTCCGGACGAAACTCTCCCGAGCCGCCCGGAGCCGGAGGCGCGCCCGGCGCTGCCGATGAGGGTCGAGCCGCTGACGGCCACCGAGAGCCGCATCCACCTGACCGTGTCGAACCAGTTCCTGGAGAAGCTCGAGGCCGCCCGGCGGGGGCAGGGGCACGTGCAGCCGGGCGCGACGAAGGAACAGGCGATCGAGGCGGCGCTGGATCTGCTGCTGGAGAAGCAGGCCAGCCGCCGGGCGGAGGTGAAGAGGCCGCAGAAGAACCCTCGCCCAGCGACGCCCGACCACGTGACCGCGGCGGTGAAGCGTGCGGTCTGGGCGCGGGACGAGGGGAAGTGCCAGTGGAAGCTGGATTCGGGTGGCGTCTGCGGGTCGGAGGTGAGGTTGGAGATCGACCACGTGGTTCCGCGCGGGAAGGGAGGTCCCTCCACGGTGGAGAACTGCAGGATCCTGTGCAGATTCCATAATCTGGAAGCGGCGCGGGGAGTGTACGGCGACGAGGTGATGGACCGGTACACGAGGAATCCGGTCGCGCGCGAGACCTGCGCCGTCTACTGCGTAGACGTCGCTGTGGCCCCCGCCCTCGCCGCCGCATCCGCCGGGTCGATCGCCAGCGCCGCCTGGAACGCCGCCCGCGCCTCGTCGCCACGCCCAGCTTGAGCAGGCTCAGAGGGGGAGTACTACTGCGTAGACGTCGCTGTGGCCCCCGCCCTCGCCGCCGCATCCGCCGGGTCGATCGCCAGCGCCGCCTGGAACGCCGCCCGCGCCTCGTCGCCACGCCCCAGCTTGAGCAGGCTCAGCCCCAGCGCCGTGGCGAGCCGCGCCTGCTCCGGCGCGATCCGGCGCGCGGCGTTCAGCGTGACGACCGCGCCCGCGTGATCGCCCTGGTCCGCCTGGAACCGCGCGTAGAAGTAGAGCGGGTCGGCCTCGCGGGGGGCGATGCGGATGGCATCCAGGTAGGCGGCGCGGGCGCGCTCCGGCCGCCCGAGCCCCTGCTCGGCGATTCCCAGGTTCACGTGGGCGCGCCAGTACCGGGGCGCCACGCGGACAGCCGTCTCGAGCGGCGGGACGGCCTTCCCGTACTCTCCGCGGGCCGAGTAGGCCACCGCCAGGTTGTTGTTCACCACCACGTCCCTCGGCGCCTTCTCGATCTCCGACTCCCAGAGCGCGAGGTCGCTCGACCAGTCGGCGGCGCGGACCGCGGACCGGACCCCCAGCACGGCGACCAGCGCGACCACCGCCACCACCACGAGCGGCGTCCGCCGGAGCGATCCGACGAGCGCCCCGGCGGCGATGCAGAAGCCCGCCGACGGCAGGTAGGTGAGCCGCTCGGCCATGAGCACGCCGATGGGGAAGATGTGGAGCACGGGGAGCAGCGCGCCGAATGTCCAGAGGATGCCGGCCGACGGGAGGGGGAAGCGGCGGAGCAGCGCCAGCGCACCCACGACGAGCGGCAGCCAGGCCAGCATCGAGAGGAACAGGTCCGCCCCGGGCCGGGTGACGTGCTGCACCCGCGCCGCGTAGGCGAAGTCCGTTCCCAGGAACCCCGGGAAGGAGAGCAGCCTGACGTACTCGGCCAGGATGCGACTCGTGGTGTACGTCACCGTGGAGCGCGGGACGCCGGCGAGCCACTGCGCCTCCAGCGGAACGCCTCGCGGAAGGCCCCGGGCCAGGAGGTAGGGAACGAGCGAGAGCAGGAGCACCCCGGAGATGGCCACCACGCGCAAGAGCGCGCGTCGCGACTTCCCGTCGGCGAGCCCCGGCCCGTCCACGATGCCCGCCGCGCCCGGGACGGCCACCGCCACGATGCCGTAGAGGAGCGGGAAGACCGCCGCTCCCTCGTTGGCCAGGATGGCCACGGCGCCCAGCCCCACCGAGGCGGCCAGCCGTCCCAGGCTCCGGGCCGCCCCGCGCCCCGAGAAGGCCACCAGCATGGCGGCCAGGACGAGGGTGGTGGAGAGCAGTTCCTTGCGCCCGACGATGGGTGCGATGGCCTCGACGTGGGCGGGGTGCACCGCGAAGAGCAGGCCGGCCACCAGCGCCACCCAGGGCGCCCGGTCGGGCATGGTCGCCTCGGCGAGCCTCCGCGCCAGCGACAGCACGAGCAGTGAAGCCGCCACGTGGAGCAGGAGATTCACCAGGTGGTAGCCGAAGGGGGAGCGGCCGTGCACCGCGTAGTTGACCGCGAAGCTGAGCGTCGTCACCGGGCGGAAGAGGCCTCCCGTGGTCCCCGGGCCGCCGTAGTTGTAGGGCGAGGTGAGGATGCGCCCCGCGTTCCCGATCCCGCCCTGCACGAGCGGGTTCTCCACCACCGCCCAGCCGTCGTCGAGCACCGGGGGGTTGGGAAGCGTCTGCGCGAAGGGCAGGACCGCCACGATCGCCACCAGGATCCAGGACCGGCGCAGGAGGCCGCTCATCTCCAGGCCCCCGGACGGGCGTACACCTGCACGAGCGGCACCTCGTCGAGGTAGGCGCCGGTCACGGGGCGGGTGGTGTGGAACTCGGTCCAGGTGCGGAACTCCCGGTCGCGGAACTCCCGGTGATACTGCCAGATCGAGATGTCGGCGTCCTCGGGTCCGGATGCCACCGTGAGGTCCGGCCGCAGCCGGCCGTCGCGCTGGTACTGCCGCGCCGCCAGCGCCGTCGTCTCCTGGAACCAGATCCGCGCCCCCGGCGCGGCGTGGGTATTCACCGCCGGTAGAACGGCCACGGCCGCGTCGCCCCAGAACTGGCGCTGCATGCCCAGGGTGGCCGCTCCCGGGGCTCCCCCGGCGAGCTCGTTCCAGGCCGCGGTGCCGAAGGGGTGGACGTGGGCCACCTGCCAGGCCGCCGGGGCCAGTGCGAGGAACGCCAGGCCCGTGGTGACCGCCGCGGCGCGGGCCGGCCAGAGGAGCCGCCCGGTGGTGACGAGGGCGCGGGCCCCCAGGAGCGCCAGGAAGGGCATGGCCGGCATCCAGTGCTTCACCCCGCCGAAGTGGGGCACGGTGGGCCAGGCGATGAGGGCGATGGGGAACAGGGACGAGAGGAGCAGCAGCCACTCGGTGGGGATCGACACCTCCGGCCCCCGCCCCCGCCAGGCCGAGGCGATCCGGCCGCCGGACTGCGCCAGCCCGCCGACCATGGCCACCAGGATGGCCGCCGGGACGGTGAGCGCGGTCACGACGAACGGGTAGGCCACCGGGAAGGGGGGCTCGCGCAGCAACGTCCCGAAGTACATCCACGGGTAGTTCTCGTGGTGCAGGTGGTAGCCCAGCCAGCCCTGGATCCGCGGCATCGTGTGGTGCCAGAGCCACGGCCAGGAAGCCACCAGCACCAGCGGTCCGAGCACCGCCATGGCCACGAGCGCCCAGGGGAACCGGTGGCCGCCCACCACGCCGACCGCACCCTCCGAGGCGGGACCGTGGCTCGCCTGCCGCCCGCGGAACGAGCCGAGCAGCCAGGCGGCGAGCAGCACCGGAGGCAGGAACCAGGCGTTGTGCTTGGCGCCGAGCGAGGCGCCGAGGAGGAGCCCCGACGCCACCGCCCACCCCGCCGTGGAGAGCCGCCCCCGCGACGCGCTGGTGCTGCGCCAGAAGGCGTAGGTGGTTGCGAGCAGGAGCGCGGTCACCGGCAGGTCGAGCGCCGCCGGGTGGACGTGCCAGAAGTTCCGCGGGACGGCGAAGAAGAGCGCCGGTGCGATCGCGCCCCCCATCGTCCCGGCCAGGTCGAAGCCCCAGAGCGCCAGGACGACGGCCAGGAACGCGGCCAGCAGCCAGACGCCCGCCCGCGACCCCTGCACCTCGCCGGTGATGCCCGCCAGGTCGTGGAGCGCGGTGCGGGTCAGTCCGAAGAGCCCCTTCGCGAACCCGGGGTGCTCGTGGTTGGGCGCGTAGCGGCGGTCGGCCAGCTCGAGCACGCGGGACGGCTCGCGCAGCGCCTCCCCCCAGAAGCGGGCGTACGAGCCCCCGGCCTCGACGTAGACGCTCTCGTCGCGGGAGATGCCCACCGACGACGACGTGGCCGCCGCGACCGCCAGCACGGCGCAGCCCCACCCGAGGGCGATCTTCCTCCTCGCGTTCACGGCAGCGCCACCAGCTCCACGCAGACCCCGAGAGGGAGGGGGCCGGAGGGAACGATCTCCACCGTCACCTCGTGCGGGATCGGCGGCAGGCGGGAGGTGTCGACCGTGAAGGGTCTCCAGGCCGGCGGGGCCGCCGAGGCCTCGGACCTCCCCAGCTCCACGCCGTCCACCTTCACCCGGAGCGAGACCGGCGGCGCGCCGCCGGGCGGGTCGCCCACGAGCCCCACGTGCCCCCGCAGCGCCACGCCGAGGCGGGCGGCCGGGAGCCGCAGGACCAGCGGCTCCACGCCGGGTCCGGCGAAGCGCACCACCAGGCAGCTCCGGGGGCGGAAGCCCACCTCGCGGACCTCGCGGGCCGCCGGTGCGGCGCCCTGGATCGACGCGGAGTGAAGCCGGTCAGCGAGGGACCAGAGCGGCAGGAGCGGCGCAAGCAGGTCGTTTCGCGTGAGCGTGAGCCGGCCGATGCGGACCGGCCCCTCCACGACGGAGGACCGCTCGGCCAGCTGGGCGGCGATGGAGCCGGCGCCGCCGGGAGCGTCCGGGAGGGAGAGGAGCCAGACGCGGGAGATGCCCGGGAGATCCTCGACACCCTCGGCGTAGGAGGGATGGGCCAGGATCGGCAGGAGCACCTCGGGGCGCGCCGGGAGCCGCTCGGGCAGGACCTCGCGGGCCCGCTCGGCCCAGGGTGGGGCGAGCGCCACCGCGTCGCCCGGGCGGGCGTCGCGGGCCAGCACCGCCGCCACCGCCTTCCAGTCGGTGGAGGAGGGGAGCCGGCCGGGGAGGGTGGCCTGGAACCAGAGGCCGTACAGCCCGGCCGCCGAGACGGCGACCGCGAGGAGCGCGGCCCAGGCGATGTCGCGGGGAGGCCAGAGCGTCGCCCGGGCCTTGCGCCGCAGCTCGTACCAGCCGGTCGGATCCGGCGGCGGCGGCTCCGGGAGGCGGTAGGTCGGCCCGCGGGGATCCGGCGGCTGGGTCACGAACGGTGAATCAGGTCTTGGCCAGGCGGATGCGCCGTTCGCTCTTGTCGCGGCAGAAGGCGTCCAGCTCGAACTCGGGGTCGTCGGGCAGGGAGGGCGACCAGGAGGGGTGCATGGCGCACCGGGCGTCGTAGCAGTGGTGCAGGTCCCAGAGGTGGCCGAGGAAGTGGATCGACTCCCGGGTGAGCCGCCGCCGGTAGATCTCGATGGAGGCCTCGGTCACGCCGCGCGGCTTGAAGCGGAACGTGGAGACGATCGCGCGATCCCCGCCCTGCACGGCGTGGCCCCAGGCGGGTGGCTCGCCCAGCGGCCCCTTGGGGTTCGCGAGTTCCACGTCGATCAGGTAGAGCACCTTGTCGTCGGCGAAGGCGCGGACCGGGGAGGCGTCCTCGAGCATCTTGAGCGCGTTGAAGCGGCCGTCCGGTTGCTCGGCCTTGCGGGGCAGCGCCCGGTCGCCGGCGTGCTCGGTGCCTACCCCGAAGGAGCGGTAGAGGGTCTTCGCGAGGAAGGAGATGTCCCCTTCGTCGAAGGGGGAGAGCGTCACGATGCGGATCACTTCTTCTTCCCCTTGGCGGGACTGGCGGGCTTCTTGGCCGGGGCCGCCTTCTTCGGTGCGGGCTTCTTCGGTGCGGGCTTCTTCGCGGGTGGCGCCTTCTTGGCGGGCGGAGCCTTCCTCGGTGGCGGCGGCGCGGCCTTCTTCGAGGGGGCGGGCGCCTTCTTCGCGGGCGCCGGCGCCTTCGGGGCCGGGGCGGCCTTCTTCGCCGGCGGGGGCGGCTTCACCGAGGGTGCTGGCGGCTTGACGGCGGGTGCGGGCTTCGCACCCTTCGGCGGCGGCGGCGGCGCCTTGACCGGGACGCCCTCGTCCTCCTCGTCCTCCCCGGCGGGCTTCTTCTCCTCGCCCTCCTCGGACTCCTCCGATTCCTCGGCCTCTCCCGCGCCGGCCCCCTCGATGGCGCGCAGGTCGATGCCCAGCTCGGCGAGACCCAGGTCGTCGTCGTCCTCGGAGGCGGTGGGCTTCTTCCGCTTCCACGGCGGGCCCTTCAGCTCGACCGGCGTGGGGGGCGGCTTGAGCGGGAGCTTCACGCCGGCGGGCGGCATGAGCGCGTAGTCGATGTAGTCCTCGGCGATGACGTCGGGGACGTCGAGGGAGACCGAGATCTCGTTGACCAGCAGGTGCCGGGAGCTGTCGTAGAGCTCGCGCTCCTTGGCAGGCAGCGGGCGCAGCCGGGACAGGGAGTGAAGGCCCTTCACCACCTCGGCCACGCCCAGCACCCCGCCGGCGATGAGCCGCTCGACGTTGTCCCGGTGGCGCACCTTCCAGTCCAGCTCCGGGTCGTCATAGGTGGCGCCCAGGTAGTGGAAGACCCCCTCGATGTCCTCGGCCGAGGCGACCCGGCGAAGCCCGATGGTGGCGACCTTGCCGAGGGGAACCAGGACCGAGGCGCCGTTCTCCTCCCGGGTCATCTTCACGAACTCGAGCCGCTGCCCGGCGATGTCCTTCTGCTCGAGCCCGGTGACCCGGTAGACGCCCTGCTTCGGGTAGACCACCCGATCGCCGGCCTTGAGGTCGGACGACGAGGCGATGGTGCCGCCCGCGGAGGGGGTCTCTTCCTGCTTCTCGGCGCGCTCGCGCCTTCCGGGCGTTCTCACGGCGATCACCGTTACCACGCGGCCCGGGGGGCGGCAACGGCCGGATCCCTCAGGGATCCCGCGCGGGTGGCAGGGGGAGGAAGGAGCTCGTCCTGCGGACGTAGGCCACGTATTCGGGGCGCCGCCCGGCGATGTCCTTCTCGAGGAGCGACACCCCGGAGACCCTCACCAGCAGGAAGGTCATGAGGGCCGGCCCCAGCAGGCACCACCAGGCCCCGGAGGCCGCCCCGACGAGCCCCAGCCCCCACCACACCAGGGCGTCGCCGAAGTAGTTGGGGTGGCGGGTGTAGCGCCAGAGGCCGCTCTCCATGACCTTTCCGCGGTTCAGTGGGTCGGCGAGGAACCTGGACAGCTGCGCGTCGCCCACCGTCTCGAAGGTCAGCCCCACGGCGAAGAGGGCGACGCCGGCGATGTCCAGGGGGCCGATCGGCCGTTCCGCACCGAGCGCCGCCCCGGCCTGCAGCGGCAGGGAGACGGTCCAGAGGAGCCCCCCCTGGAGGAGGAAGACCGTGAAGAGGCTCACCAGCGGGAAGCGGTCGCCCCAGGTGGCCCGCATGGCCTGGTAGCGCCGGTCCTCCTCCTTCTTCTTCCTCCAGCGCGTGCCGATGTGGAGGGCGAGCCGGAGCCCCCAGGCCGAGGTGAGCACCACGAGGAGCGTCGCGCGTGCCGAGGGAGGGGACAGGGAGGCCGAGACGATGGCCACGAAGGCGAAGCCGGGGCCCCAGAAGACGTCGGCGATGGAGGCGTCCCGCAGCGGCAGGGAGAGGGCCCAGACCACCACCATGTAGGCGGCGATGGCCGCCGCGGACGCGGAGAGGATGGTGGTCACGGCCGCACTGCGGCGCCGCGCCAGAGACGGACGCTCGACCAGAGGACGAAGACGAGCCAGAGCGGACCGGCCACGCCGAGCAGCTTCGCTGCCGCCTCGGAGAAGGGCTGGCCGGCCACCGGGACGGAGGCCAGGCCGGCCAGGAGGCCCAGCACGGCGAGGGCGCGCGCCCCGCTCCGCCACAGCGCGGAGCCGAGCGCGAGCAGTCCGATGCCGAGCAGCAGGTTGAAGAGGGCGTCGAGCGACAGGGTCACGCCCAGCAGCGCGCGCGCCGCGGGCGCGCAGGCCACGCCCTCGCAGCCCGGCAGCAGGTGCGACACCAGGACGAGCGGCGTCACGCACCCCGCCGCGTTGAAGAGCGCGCCCACTGCGATGGAGGACGCACCGAAGCGAGCCACCGGCGTCCCCACCTGCCGGCCGAGGCCGCTGGCCCAGCCCGCCAGGGCCACGAGCCCGAGGATGAACGACACGGCGCTCGCCACCGTCGCCTGGGGCTGGGCGAAGGAGAGCGCCGCCCAGCGGTCGATGTCGGTGGGCCGGTAGGCCACCGGGATCTCCCAGAGGAAGGCCACGCCGGCGACGTTTCCGGCGAAGCCGGCGATGCCGAGGAGCGCCGCGATGCGGTCAGGACGGGTCTGGCTCTGCGTAGGAATAGGCGATCTCCACCTGCTGGGGGGAACCGTCCTCCGCGGCGACGTTGGACACGCCGACGTAGCGGACGAGGCGTCGCGTGGCCGGGTCGTACTCCCCCTCGAGCGACGGGGCGAGGAGCCGGAGGAAGAAGCTGGTGGGCTCGAACCGGACGCGGACGCGCCCGCTCTCGAGCCGGTCGCCGCGGAGCCGGAAGCTGAAGGCGTCGAGCCGGCCGGGCAGGGCCAGGGACACCTCCAGGGTCTCCCCGCGCGCCAGGACGTCGAGGTTGGCACGGGCGTAGCGGTCGAGCCCCTGCCCGGCCACGAGCGGCACGCCGTCCGGGAGCGGCAGGATCCTGGTGCGGTCGCCGTCCTGGAGCCGGACTCCGTCGGGGGCGCTCTGGACCGCCTCGCGCGCGCCGGAGCGCAGGTCCTTGAACTCGTAGTCCGGGGCGAAGGAGCCCGGGGCGTAGGCCGAGGTGAGGCGCGCGATGGTGCGTCCGTCGGGGTGGTCGTAGCGGGTCTCGGCGGAGGTGACGGTTCCGCCGGAGATGAGGACCTCGTGGGTCTCGACGTAGGCCACGGCGCCGTCCCGGGAGCGTGCGATCCCCTGGAACCGCTCGACCACCGGGGAGGCCAGGACGAGGAGAGCGGCTGCGGCGGCGACGGTGGTCATGTCAGGCCCTCCCGCGCGGCCGGGCCAGAAGCATCTGGGCGTCGCCCAGGTATCCCTCGGCGAAGCCGGCCTCGCAGTAGCAGAGGTAGAAGTGCCAGATCCGGCGGAAGCGCTCCACGGTGATCCGCGACACCTCATCGGCGTTGCGGGCCAGGTTCTCCCGCCAGGCGGCGAGCGTGGTGGCGTAGTGCGGGCCGATGTCGTCGAGCCGGCGCAGGGTCAGGTCGGAGGAACGGGTGGCGGCCTGGAGGAGCGCCGTGATGGAGGGGATGTTCGACCCCGGGAAGACGTAGCGCTTGATGAAGTCCACGCCCCGCACGTGCTGCTCGTAGCGGGCGTCGGCGATGGTGATGGTCTGGAGCGCCATGAGCCCGTCCTCCTCCAGGAGGGAGGCGCACTTCGAGAAGAAGGTCCCGTAGTAGTCGGCGCCCACCGCCTCGAGCATCTCCACCGAGACCAGCTTGTCGAAGCGGCCGGTGAGGTCGCGGTAGTCGGTGTGCAGGACGTTGACGCTGTCGGAGAGGCCGGCGTCGGCCACCCGCTTCCGCGCCCGGGCCAGCTGGTTCGCCGAGATGGTGGTGGTGGTGACCCGGCAGCCGTAGCGGCTGGCCGCGTGGATGGCGAAGGCGCCCCAGCCGGTGCCGATCTCGAGCAGGTGGTCCTCGGGGCCGAGCCGGAGCATGCGGCAGAGCCGGTCGATCTTGGCGATGCTCGCCTCCTCCAGGGAGGACTGGGGGCGCTCGAAGACCCCGCAGGAGTAGGTCATGGTCGGGTCGAGCATGAGCTGGAAGAAGTCGTCGCCCAGGTCATAGTGCTCGGCGATGTTGCGCCGGCTGCCGGTCCGGGTGTTGCGCCGCAGGGCGTGCAGGACCGCGTCCACCGGACGCCGCAGCGTGGCCATCCCGGCCTCCAGGCCGTCCATGGTGGCCACGTTGCGGGCGATGAGCCGCACCACCGCGGTGAGGTCGGGGGTGTCCCACTCGCCGGCGGCGTAGGACTCGGACGCCCCCAGGGTGCCGCCGGTGGCGACGCGGCGCCAGAAGCCCGGGTGGCGCACCACCACCTCGGCGCACAGGCCGTCGCGGGCCGGGCGTCCGAACGTGCTGCTGGCTCCCTCTTCACGCAGGGTGAGCTGTCCCTCGGCCAGGCCGGCGAGGCGGGGGAGCACGAGCCCCCGGAAGGAGAGGCCTGCGGGGGGCGCGGTTCCGGCCTGGGCCTGGGTCGTCATGGCGTGCTCCTGGGCGCGGCGGCGGACGGCCGCCTGGCGGGGTGGACGTGGAACGGGACACCCTTCACCCAGAGGCGAAGGGCCTGCCAGTAGATGGCGGCGTGGACCTTCCAGGCCATGAACGGCTGGAGCAGCGCGGCCCGGCGCAGGGCGCCGGCGGAGAAGGGGTTCCGGCGCAGGGACAGGCGGGCCCGGAAGACCTCGGCGCCCTTCTCGAGGTTCACCATCTCCACCTCGAGCCGCTGTCCCGGGACCGGAAGACGCCAGTCGTAGGCCTGCTCCATCGGGTAGAAGGGCGAGACGTGGAAGGCCTTGTCGAACGTGGAGACCACGCCGTCCGGGCCGGCAGGCAGCACGTAGGCGTGGCGCTCGCCCCAGGGGGTGTTGGTGATCTCGGCCACCACGGCCCGCAGCCGCTCGCCGCCCTCGTCGAAGCAGTAGTAGAAGCTCACCGGGTTGAAGACGTAGCCCAGCGAGCGCACGTGGGTGAGGAGCCGCACCGGGCCGGCGGGCCGGAACCCCAGGGCGGCCTCGACCCGGTCGCGGACCTCGCCCGCCAGGTCGCGGGAGGGATCGCCCAGGTAGTCGGAGCGGCGGAAGGAGCGGAGCCCCAGCCCCGGAAGCTCGCCGAGGTCGAGGTAGAGCATGTACATGCGGTACGAGAAGGCGTGCGCGCGGGCGCCGCGCCGCGCGTGCGACACGACCCCGGAGTAGATGGCGCTCGCCCGGTCGCTCACAGGACCTCTCCGAGAGCCTTGCACACCGCGAGAGCGCTCACCACCCCATCCTCGTGGAACCCGTTGCGCCAGTATGCGCCGCAGTAGCTCGTGCTCCGGTGGCCGATGAGCTCGGGGTGCCGCCTCTGCGCGGCCACGCCGGGGGAGGAGAAGATGGGGTGCTCGTAGGTGACGTCGAGGAGCGTCCGGTCGTCGGCCACCGCCGCGTTCCGGTTCAGGGTCACGAAGTAGTCGCGCTTCGTGTCCGGGGACTGGAGCCGGTTCATCCAGTAGGTGACCGCCGCGCCGTCCCGTCCCTCGTCGTCGAGCTGGTAGTTCCAGGAGGCCCAGGCCTTCCTGCGACGCGGCATCACCCGCTCGTCGGTGTGGAGCCGCACGGCGTTGGCCCGGTAGGGGAAGTGGCCGAGCAGCCCGGTCTCGACCGGGGAGGGGTCGGAGAGCATGCGCAGCGCCTGGTCGGCGTGGACGGCGAGGACGACGTGGTCGAACCGCTCGGCCTCCTGGCCGGCGCCCTTCACCACGACCCCGTCGCCCCGGGTGATGCGCTCGACGGGCGAGCTCGTGCGGACCTCGCCGGAGAAGCCGTCCAGGATGGCGCGCACGTACTCCCGCGATCCGCCCCGGATGGTGAGCCAGGGGAACTCCCGCTTCACCTCCAGGAAGCCGTGGTTCTCGAAGAAGCGGGCCAGGAAGCGGGCCGGGAACTCCCGCACCCCCTGCGCGGACGACGACCAGACCGAGCCCACCAGCGGGAGCAGGTGATCCTCGGTGAAGCCGCGGGAGTAACCGCGGGCCGTGAGCCATTCGAGGAGGGGGACCTCCGAGCCCTCGTCGAGCAGCCCCTTCGCCTCCCGGTAGAAGCGGGGGATGTCGTAGAGCATCCGGAGGAAGCGCGGGTCGAGCAGGTTCCGCTTCTGGGCGAGGAGGGCGCCGAGCGCCGGGGCCCCGTACTCGAAGTCCCGCCGGTCGCTGCGCACCGAGAAGCTCATGTCGCTCTCCTTCCAGGAGACGCCGAGCTCACGGAGCAGCGCGAGGAAGTTCGGGTAGGTGCGCTCGTTGAAGACGATGAACCCGGTGTCCACCGGGACGGTGCGCCCGTCCTCGGCCACGTCGAAGGTGTGGGTGTGGCCGCCAACGCGGGCATCGGCCTCGAACAGGACCACGTCGTGCCGGCGCCCGAGCAGGTGCGCCGAGACGAGTCCGGAGATGCCGGAGCCGACGACCGCGATCTTCACCGGGCTCCTCCCGCCTTGACCAGCCGGTAGTGGGAGACCTGCCACTCGCGCCCCTCGTCGAAGCCGAAGAGCTCGGCGCAGGCCAGGAAGAACATGGCCCAGCGGCGCACCTGCACGCGCGCCTCGGCCGGCGGCAGCGGGCCGGTGAGGGAGGCCACGGCCGCGTCCCCGTTGGCGACGAGGTTGGCGTGCCAGGCCTCGGAGGTGCGCGCGTAGTGCGTCCCGGGCACCACCCAGTCCTCCTCGAGGGTGAGCGGAGCGGCGACGCGGGGCAGCAGGTCGTGGGATGGCATCATCCCCCCGGTGAAGAAGTGGCGACCCATCCAGTCGTCGTCGGCGTCGGTCTCGAAGAGGTAGGCGAAGCGGGCGCTCGAGAAGACGTGGATGAAGAGCTTGCCCCCGGGGACGAGCCAGCCGGAGATGCGCCGGAAGAGCTCCGGCCAGTTGCGCATGTGCTCGAACATCTCCACCGACACCACGCGGTCGAAGGTTCCGGGGGCCTCGAAGCGGTTCATGTCGCAGGTGACGATCTCGACGTTGGAGAGGCCGCGGCGCCGGGCCTCTCCGAGGATGAAGTCCCGCTGGCTCGCCGAGTTGGAGACGCCGACGACCTTCGAGGCCGGGAAGTGCTCGGCCGCCCAGAGGGAGAAGCTTCCCCACCCACAGCCCAGCTCCAGGATGCGGTGGCCGTTCTCGATGCCGGCCCTCTCTGCGGTGAGGCGCAGCATGGCCTCCTCGGAGGCGTCGAGGGTGGAGACGCCCTCGGGCCAGAGCCCGCCCGAGTACTTCATCCTGGAGCCGAGCGAGGTCCGGAAGAAGGCGGCAGGAACCTCGTAGTGCTGCCGGTTCGCCAGCGCCGGCACCGGGGCGACCTCGGAGCCCTCCATCGAGGCGATGAAGCGGGCCAGGGCGGCCTCGCGGTCGGCGTGGCGCTTCTCCTCGTCCCGGATGCGGTTCCGGAGCAGCCGGCGGATGCCGAGGCGCACGACCGGGGTGGGGACGAAACCTCTCTCGGCCAGCTCGATTCCAAGGCTCATGGACGTACTATAATCGTCTAAATCGCCCTCGCAACAGGAAATAACGTTGAGATTACGTGGAGCGATAAGTTAGAATAAGCCGAAATGGACGAATTGCTCTCCACCGTCGACGTCGGGCGCCTCGCCGGGGTAGGCCCGACCGCCGTGAAGCGCTGGGCCGACCTGGGCATGCTGCCCTGCGTGAAGACCGCTGGCGGCCACCGCCGGTTCGAGCGCCGTACGGTCCAGAGGTTCCTCGACTCGATCCGCGGCCCGACCTCCTCCAGCTTCCTCGACCTCCTCCTGCACAGCGACGGCCTGGGCGTCGAGGCCCGCCTCCTCACCGAGCGGTCGCGCATCGGCTCCTGGATGGAGGTCGCCGAGATGCTCGGAGGCGTGCTCGCGGAGATGGGGGAGCGCTGGCGGGCGGGGACGGTCACCATCCTCCAGGAGCACCTCGCCTCGGAGCGGCTGGCGCGGGCGCTGGCGCGGGTCTCCGACGCCCTTCCCGTGCAGCCCCGGGCGCCGCGCTGCGTGCTGGCCTGCGCCGAGGGGGACCGGCACGCGCTGGGCCTCTCGCTCGTGGAGGTCGCGCTGCGGGAGGCGGGCTGGACGACGCTCTGGGCCGGGCAGGACACGCCCGTGCTCTCCCTGGCCGAGCTGGCGCGGGCCCGGGGGGCCGAGATGATCGCGGTCTCGGCGTCGTCGTCCACGTCCGGCGCCGAGGGGCTGCGCAGCCAGGCCCGGATCCTGGGCGAGGCCTGCGCGGCGTCGGGGGTCGCGCTCTGCCTGGGAGGAAGCGGTCCCTGGCCCGACCCGCCGCCGCACGGGCAGCGTTTCCGGACCATCGCCCCGTTCGTCGCACGGGCGCGGGAGCTGGCCGGGGGGGCCGGAGGAACCTAGCCCGCCCGCGACTCGGCGGAAGGCACGACCCCGGCTGCGCGGATGCGCTGCGCCGCGAGGTCGAGGTACTCCTCGTTCATCTCCACGCCCAGGAAGCGCCGGCCGGCCATCACCGCGGCCACGCCGGTGGTCCCGGAGCCGGTGAACGGGTCGAGCACCAGGTCACCCTCGGTGGAGCTGGCGGCGATGACCCGCTCGAGCAGCGCCAGCGGCTTCTGGGTGGGGTGGCGTCCGTGGAGCTTCTCGCGCGGCCCCGGCGTGGGGAGCGGCCAGACCACCTGCGAGCCGCCCGGCTCGGGGCGCTCGGCCACCTCCCAGAGGTCGCGCATCTGCTTGCCTCCGTTCCGCTGCTTCATGTCCCGGTAGTTGAAGCGGTGGGCGAGCGGCTTCGACTTCATGGGCGCCGCCCAGAGCAGGATCTCGGTGGAGTGGGTGAACATGCGGCAGGCCAGGTTGGGCGCCGCGTTGGGCTTGAACCAGGTGACCGTGTTGAGCAGGTGGAATCCCAGCTCCTGCATGGCGTAGCCGACCGAGAAGATGACGTGCTGCGTGCCCGAGACCCAGATGGTTCCGGAGGGCTTGAGGACGCGGCGGCAGGCCTGCAGCCAGTTGCGCTGGAAGGCGTGGTCGGCCTCCACCCCGCGCGACTGGTCCCACTCCCCCTTGTCCACCCGGACGCGCCGGCCGGCCTGGCAGGTGGTGCCGCCGTTCGACAGGTGGTAGGGAGGGTCCGCGAAGATCAGGTCAACCGACCGGGGCGGGAGCTTCTCCAGGACCTCGATGCTGTTCCCGAGGACCATCGCCCAGCCCGGGCCACGTTCCTCGGTGCCCGGGAGGTCGTCCCAGTCGTGCAGTTCGAGTCGTCGCGCCATTGCCACGCATGGTATGGGCGATATCGATCCTGTCCATTTTTCGATCCACCGGGAGTCATCCGAGATGTCCGAAGAGAGACGCAGCCCCCCGGGCCCCTTCGAGGGGCTCATCCGCCCCTGGTTCTTCCCGTCCTTCGGGCTGACCATCGTGGTCGGGGTGGGGGTCTTCTGGATGACCGGGATGCTCACCGAGTCGGCGGTGGGCGCCATCGTGGCCGTCCTCGTCCCGTTCGTCCTCGGGCTCATGGTGCTCCGGCCGGCCTTCTCGGCGAGGTTCGACCCGGTCACCCGGACGCTGCTCGGCGTCGCCGGGGTCCTCTCCTTCCTCGTCGCGGCCGTGCCCGCCTACGAGGCGGTCCACCCCGGCGAGCCCCACGCGGTGGCCGAGCTGACCCGCGCCGGCGACGTGCAGTCCGTCCCCCCTGGCTCGGACGGGAGGGTCCTGCTCCTCGTCTCCACCCGCCTCGGGGGCGCCGCCGAGCCGGTGGTGGAGTTCCGGCTGGGTGGATTCGAGGAGCCGGTGACGGGAGAGCTTCGCCGCACCACCGGGTTCGCGCGGGTCGGCCGCGGCGGCAGCACCAAGGTCACCCACGACCACGACTCCGACTGGTTCGAGGCGACGCTCCCGGCCTCGACGAAGGAGATCCGGCTCGAGCGCGTGCAGGGGCTCTCCACCGCGCCCTTGCGGGTGGAGCTGTACCGGAACTGGCTCCCGCACGGGCTGGCCTGGATCCTGTCGCTGGTCGCGCTGGCGCTCGCCGCCGCCGGCGAGGTCCGCTGCCGCCGCGACTCCGGGGCCACCATCGCCGCCGGCGTCGCGCTCGGGTTCGGCATGGTGGTGAGCTACAACGTCACGCCCGGCCGGGCCGTCGTCCCGGCCCTCTGGGCCATCGTCCTCGGCGCCATCGTGGGCGCCCCGGCGGCCGTGCTGTTCCGCATGGCCCTCCGGCGCATCCTCCCCCCGGGCCCCACCCGCGGGTAGCGGAGCCGCCACGAAGGGCGCCCTCGACAGCGCGTTCGTGAAGCAGGCGGCCCTCGCCGCCGGCTTCCACCTGGCAGGGGTGGCACGGGCCGGTCCGCTCGATCCGGGTCCGCTCGACCGGGTGCTCTCCCTCGGCGCCGAGGCCGACATGGCCTGGCTGCGCACCCAGCGGGACGTCCGGCTCGACCCGCGCCTGCTCCTGCCCGGCTGCCGGAGCGTGGTGGCGCTCGCCGTGGCCCACGATGGTGAGGCCCCGGCGGCGGAGCCCGGAGGCGCGGCGGTGGCCCGGTACGCCCGCGGGCGCGACTACCACACCGTCATCAAGAAGAAGCTCAAGGTCCTGGTCGCGGCGATCCACGGCCGCGACCCTGAGGCCCGCGCGCTCCCCTCGGTGGACGTCGGGCCGGTCATGGAGAAGGTCTGGGCGGAGCGGGCCGGGCTGGGGTGGATCGGCAAGAACGGCTGCCTCATCACCACCGGGCTGGGCAGCTGGGTGCTGCTCGCGGTGGTCCTCCTCGACCGGGACCTCGAGCCGGACGAGCCGCACCCGGAGCGCTGCGGCGACTGCGACGCCTGCATCCCCGCCTGCCCGACCGGCGCCATTCCGGAGCCGGGGCTGGTGGACGCGCGGCTCTGCATCTCCTTCCAGACCATCGAGCGGCGCGGGGCGGTGCCGGAGGCGGTTGCCGGTCGGATGGGGCGGTGGGGCTTCGGCTGCGACGACTGCCAGACCGCCTGCCCGTGGAACCGGGGGAAGGGGTCCACGAGCGACCCCGAGCTTCGCCCGGTGCGCCACCCCTCGCTCGACCTGGGGGAACTGGTCCGGCTCACCCCCGACGCGTTCCGCGCCCGCTTTCACGGGACGGCGCTGGCCCGCGCCGGGCACCCCGGGCTGGTCCGGAACGGCGCGCTCGTCGCCGGAGGCTCGGGGGAGGCGTCGCTCGCGCCCGAGCTGCGCCGGCTCGCCGGGAGCGGGCTGCCGGGCGTCGCCGAGGCGGCCCGGTGGGCGCTCGACCGGCTGGGGGGCCCCGTCCGTTGATCGACCTCGTCATGCTGCTCCACTCGGCCCTGTCGGCCGGGACCTACCTGGCGGCCAAGCGGGCGCTCGGCGAGCTCTCGCCCTTCGAGCTGGGGCTGGCCCGCTTCAGCATGGCCGCCCTGGTCTACGCCGGGCTCCTGCGGCTGCGGCCGCGGAAGGTGACGCGGCGTGACCTTCTCTCCCTGTGCGTGCTCGGCTTCGTCGCCATCCCGCTCAACCAGGGGCTCTTCCTCTTCGGGCTCTCCCTCACCACCCCCGGGCACGCGGCGCTCCTCTACGCCATGACCCCCATCTTCGTCTTCGTGCTGGCGCTCCTGCGGCGCGAGGAGCGGTCGAGCCCCTCCAAGTCCGTGGGCATCGTGCTGGCCTTCTCCGGCGCTGCGGTGGTGCTGGTGGCGCGCGGCCAGCTCTCCGGCCAGGCCGGGGGGGACCGCGCGCTCATCGGGGACCTGCTCATCCTCCTCGCCGTGATCTCCTGGGCGGTCTACGCGGTCTGGGGGAAGCCCTACGCGGAGCGCTACGGCGTCATCACCACCACGGGGATCACCATCGTCGCGGGCAGCCTGCTCTACCTTCCGTTCGGGCTCGCCCTGTCCAGCACGGCGAGCTTCCTCGCGCTCTCGCCGGCGGGTTGGGGGAGCGTGGCCTACCTGGTGGTGCTCACCAGCGTGGTCTCCTACCTCCTCTACTACTGGGCGCTGGCCCGCGAGGACGCGAGCCGGGTCGCCATCTGGTCCAACACCCAGCCGGTGCTGACGGCGCTGCTCGCCTGGGCCGTGTACGGCGACCCGCTCACTCCCTCCTTCGTGGCCGGAGGGGTGCTGGTCATCGTCGGGGTGCTCTTGACCCAGCAGCGCCCGCGTCGGCGGGCGCATAGGATTCGAGGATGACGCTCTCCGAGAAGCTCGCCGCTGCGCGCGGTGCGGCCGCCGCCGGCCCGGTCGAGTCCCGCGGCATCCTCCGCCTCTCCGGAAAGGGCGGGCGCGACTTCCTGCACCGCATGTCCACCCAGCACCTATCCGCCCTGCCCGCGGACGGGAGCGCCTACGCGGCCTTCCTCGACGGCCGCGGCCACATCGTGGGGGAGGGGCTCGTGGTGGCCCGTCCCGACGACCTGCTCTTCGTCACCGAGGTCGAGGAGGTGGCCATCCTGCTGCCGCACCTCCGCAAGTACCTGCTCAACGCCCCTGTGAAGATCGACGACGCGTCGCCCTCGCTGGGAGCGATGGCGGTCCTGGGGCCGAAGGGGATCGGGCTGGCCCGGGAAGCGGCGGCCGGAGCGCGTGGAGCAGCCGGCGACCTCACCGCCGCCGCGACGCCGCGACGGGGTGTTCCCGCCGTCGAGATGATCGGTCCAACCGATCGGCTGGCCGCGGTCCGGCTGACGCTGCTCGCCGCCGGCGCCGCCGACCTCGACTCCGCCGACCTGGAGGCGCTGCGCATCGAGGAGGGGGTGGCCCGCTTCGGGGCCGACATGGACGGGGAGCGGCTCCCCATGGAGGCCGCGCTCACCCGCGACGCCATCCACTTCCAGAAGGGCTGCTACCTGGGGCAGGAGGTGGTGCTGCGCGCCACCGTCCGCGGCCAGATCCAGAAGGGGCTGGTGCAGCTCGAGCTGCCCCCCGGCGCCGGGCCCGGGACCGTTCTCACCGCGGGTGACAAGGAGGCCGGCTGGGTGACCAGCGCCGCCGAGACCAGCCAGGGGCGCCTGGGACTGGGCTACCTGCGACGCGCCTTCTGGCGCGAGGGGGAGCGGCTCACCACCCCCGCGGGCGAGGCCATCGTCCGCAGGGTGGTGGTGCGCGAGCCGGAGTAGCGCTCCGGAGAGCACCCCCCCAGCCCGCGCCGGTCACTTCTTCTTCCCGATGGGGCAGGAGGCCACGGCCGTCGACGGGTCGATGGCGTCCCCTCCGGTGACGATCTCCTTCACCAGCCCGTCCTGGCCGATGACGTAGGTCGCCCGGTTGGCGTAGCCGAGCACCGGGATCTTCCCCGGGTACTGCGCGACGACCGTTCCCTTCTCGTCCGACAGGAGGATGAACGGCAGGCTGAACTCGGCCTTGAACTTCGCCAGCTTCTCCACGGAGTCGGTGGAGATTCCCACCACCTCCGCGCCCTTCTTCTCGACCTCGGCATACCGGTCCCGGTACGCTTGATTTTCCTTGTTTCAACCAGGGGTGAAAGCCTTGGGGAAGAAGGCCAGGATCACCGGTCCCCGCTCGAGAAGCTTCGAGAGGATGACCGGCCTTCCATCGGTGCCGGGCAATGTGAAGTCCGGCGCCTTGTCCCCCACCTTGAGCGACGCCGACGCTCCGAGGAGCGCGGCCAGGATCGGGATTGTCATGAGAAGTCCGTTATCCGCGGATGGCGCGCTGCGCAACGAAAGCGGCCCGGAGTTGTGAGATGCCATCCACGTCTACGGGAGGAGTCCATATGAAGGCGATGGTGATGCGGGGCCACGGCGGGCCCGAGGTGCTGGAGATGGCGGAGCTGCCCGACCCGGTGGCCGAGCCGGGACGGGTGGTGGTGCGCGTGCGGGCCGTGGCGCTCAACCACCTCGACATCTGGGTGCGCCAGGGCTGGCCGGGGCTCGAGCTCCCCATGCCCCACGTGCTCGGCTCGGACGTGGCGGGCATCGTGGAGTCGGTGGGGCCGGGCTGCGAGGCCAGCGGGATCGCCCCTGGCTTGGAGGTGGTGCTCAACCCCGGGCTCTCCTGCGGCCGCTGCGAGGAGTGCCTGGGTGGCCGGGACACCCTGTGCCGCAAGTACGCCATCCTGGGCGAGCACACCACGGGCGGCTACGCCGACCTGGTCTCGGTACCGACCGCCAACGTGCTCCCCAAGCCGCGCAACATGTCCTTCGAGCACGCGGCCTGCATCCCGCTGGTCTTCCTGACCGCCTGGCACGCGCTGGTGGGCCGGGCCCAGGTGAAGCCCGGGGAGACGGTGCTCATCCACGCGGCCGGCTCGGGCGTGGGGAGCGCCGCGGTGCAGATCGCCCGGCTCATCGGGGCCCGGGTGCTGGCCACCGCCGGGAGCAAGGACAAGTGCGAGAAGGCGCTGGCCCTCGGGGCCCACCACGCCATCGACTACGAGAAGACCGACTTCCTCCAGGAGGTGAGGACGCTGACCGGGCGGCGCGGGGTGGACGTGGTCTTCGAGCACACCGGAAAGGTCACCTGGGAGCGATCGCTCCTCTCGCTGGTGAACGGCGGCCGGCTCGTCACCGTGGGTGCAACGACCGGCTTCGACACCGCCACCGATCTCCGCCACGTCTTCTACCGGCAGCTCTCGGTCCTGGGCTCGACCATGGGCTCGAAGTCGGAGCTCTTCCAGGTGCTGCGATTCATCGAGGAGAAGCGGCTCAAGCCCGTGCTCGACCGGGTCATGAAGCTCTCCCAGGCGCGGGAGGCGCACGGGCTCCTGGCCCGGCGCGAGCAGTTCGGCAAGGTGGTGCTGGTGCCGTAGACCGCCGCTCAGGCGTACCGCACGCCCGGCCGCATCTCGCGAAGCCGCTTCACGCGCTCCTCGACGGGCGGGTGGGTGGAGAGCAGGCTGGCGAACGCCCGCCCGTGGAGCGGATTCACGATGTAGAGGTGGGCCGTGGCCGGGCCGGCGTGCTCCATGGGGCGGGCCGCGTTGGCGTTCTCGAGCGAGAGCAGCGCCTGGGCCAGCGGCTCGGGGTCGCCGACCATCTCGGCTCCGGAGGCGTCGGCGGCGTACTCGCGCGAGCGCGAGACGGCGAGCTGGATGAGCATGGCCATGAGGGGCGCCAGGATGGCCCAGGCCAGCGCGCCGAAGATGTTGGTGTCGCGCCCGTCGCCGTCGCGGGAGCCCAGGCTGCCGAACATGCCGGCCCACTGGATCATGTGGCCGAGGGAGCCCACCAGGCCCGCGATGCCGGCGGCCACCGTGGCGATGAGGATGTCGCGGTTCTTCACGTGGGCCAGCTCGTGCGCCAGCACCCCCTCGATCTGCCGGCGGTCGAGGATGCGCAGGATGCCCTCGGTGACGGCCACCGCGGCGTGCTCCGGGTTGCGTCCGGTGGCGAAGGCGTTCGGGGTCTCGGAGGGGATGAGGTAGATGCGGGGCATGGGCATCCCCTGCTTCCGCGTGAGCCGCTCGACGATGTCGAAGACCTCGGGCAGTTCCTCGCGCGTCACCGGCTTCGCCCCGTTGGTCGCGAGCGCGATCCGGTCGGAGAACCAGTACATGACGAAGTTCATGACGAGCCCGATGGCGGCGAAGAGCACCATGCCCTGGGCGCCGCCGATCATGCTCCCGCCGATGCCCAGCAGGGCGATGAGCCCCGCCATGAGCACGAAGGTCTTGAGGTAGCCGCTCGAGCCGGAGACCTTGGGCACGGTGGTGCCGCGGGTCGGGGTGGGTTCGTTCCATGCCATGGGGGGCAATTTAACCACGCCCCCCGACCCGTCAAACCCAATCGAGACCACCCGCCCGGGAATTCCCGAAGGGCGTCCGAGAGTTAGCGCCGAAGGCCGGTCCGTGGTACACGCGAATCCGGGCGATATCGGAGGCGGGTATGGCGGCGAAGGCGTCCAGGGTGACGAAGGGGGCGAAGTCCGTGAGGCCCGCGAGGTCCGTGAACACGGACCGGGGCGGGAGGCAGCTCGAGCTGGTGCCGGTGGAGAGGCAGGCGGCGGAGGCGCCCGCGCGGCCGCCCGTCCCGTCTCCCGCTCCCGAGCCGGCCGAGGTAGAGGCGCCCGAGTCGCGCCGTCCCAAGCGCCGCGCCACGGCCGAGGAGATGGCCACCCGCCAGCGCGAGATCTCCATCTCCGAGTTCTTCACCAAGAACCGCCACCTGCTCGGATTCGACAACCCGTCCAAGGCGCTCCTCACCACCATCAAGGAGGCGGTCGACAACTCGCTCGACGCCTGCGAGGAGGCGGGCATCCTCCCCGAGATCACCATCGGGGTCCGTGACCTGGGCTTCGAGGCCTCCGGCGAGCTCACCAAGGGTGAAGGGCGCTTCGTGGTGTCGGTGGAGGACAACGGGCCGGGCATCGTCAAGGCCCAGGCCCCCAAGATCTTCGGAAAGCTGCTCTACGGCTCCAAGTTCCACCGGCTCAAGCAGTCGCGCGGGCAGCAGGGCATCGGCATCAGCGCCGCCGCCATGTACGGCCAGCTCACCACCGGCCAGCCCATCCGCGTGGTCTCCCGCACCGGGAAGGGCAAGCCCACCCACAGCTTCGACATCCAGATCGACACCCGCAAGAACAGCCCGGTGGTGACCCGCGACGAGACCCTCGACGACTGGCACCAGGATCACGGCACCCGGGTGGATCTCGAGATCGTCGCCAACTGGCAGTCCGGCCAGAAGTTCGTGAACCGCTACGTCGAGCACACCTCGCTCGCCAACCCCCACTGCACGGTCCACTACCTGCGCCCCAAGCAGGCCCGGCTCTCCTTCCCGCGGGCCACTTCCGAGCTGCCCAAGGAGGCGCTGGAGATCCGTCCCCACCCGCACGGCGTCGAGCTGGGCGCCCTCATGACCATTGCGGGGGACTCGAAGAGCCACGACGTGAAGGGGTTCCTCCAGACCTCGTTCAGCCGGGTCTCGGCGCAGGTGGCAGGCGAGATCCTCCGGAACGCGGGCTTGCGCGAGCGCATGCGCCCGCGCGAGATCGCCGGGGACCGCGACCTGGCCGAGAAGCTCCACAAGGGCATCCAGGGGACGAAGATCATGGCCCCCCCGGTGAACTGCCTCTCCCCCATCGGCGACGCTCTGATGCGGCAGGGGCTGGTCTCCTTCCTCTCGGTGATCGAGACCGAGGGTCCGGACGGCGAGGACGGGCAGCTCGACCTCGACCAGGCCGGGAAGACCAAGGGCAAGAAGGGCAAGGCCAGGCCCGCTCCCGCGCCCGCGCCCGATCCGGCCGAGGTCGAGGCCGAGGAGGGGGTCGAGAAGATCAAGGGGCACGACTACTTCATCGCCACCGTCACCCGCCCGCCCCGGGTCTACCGCGGAAACCCCTTCCAGGTGGAGGTGGGGCTGGCCCACGGAGGGAGCTGGCCCGCCGACAGGCCGGTCGAGCTCTTCCGCTTCGCCAACCGCGTGCCGCTCCTCTTCCAGCGCGGCGCCTGCGGGATCACCGAGGCGGTGGTGAAGACCGACTGGCGGAACTACCTGCTCTCGCAGCCCAAGGGCTCCCTGCCGGTCGGCCCCATGGCGCTCCTCGTGCACATCGCCTCGGTGTGGGTGCCGTTCACCAGCGAGTCGAAGGAGGCGGTGGCCCCGTACCCGGAGATCATCCGGGAGATCCAGCTGGCCGCGCAGGAGTGCGGCCGCAAGCTGGCCGCCCACATCCGCAAGCGGCAGCACCTCGACTACCAGGCCCAGCGCCGCTCCATCTTCGAGCTCTACATCCACGAGGTGGCGCAGGCCATCGGCAAGATCGTGGGCCGGAGCCCCGACCCCATCCGCCGCGAGTTCATGCGGGTGGCCGAGAAGGTGACCGAGGCCGACCTCGCGTCCCAGGACGCGAAGCTCGAGGAGGCGGCCGAGAAGACGGCGAGGCGCCCGCGGCGCTCAGAGGAGGACGAGTAGCCATGGCGCGCATGGACGCGGTGTCGAAGAGGACGGTGGGAAAGATCGAGAAGCTGGCCGAGTCGGTGATCCGGGCCGTGAAGGGGGGCGGCAACCCCTTCGTCGAGATCCCGGTGCGCAGCCTGGCCAACGTGCGCTTCAACGAGAAGAAGCGGGTGGTGGAGCTGGGGAACCAGCGGCAGAAGCGCTACTTCTTCAACGTCTCGATGGCCAAGAAGTTCATGCAGACCTTCCTGGTCTCCGACGCCTGCAAGGAGCTCATCGAGTCCGGGAAGACCACCAGCATCCGCGACCTCTACTACATCACCAAGCACTCCATCGGCGACACCAGGCAGAACACCTTCGAGGAGCAGGACGAGTCCGACCCCATCATCGAGGACATCGAGGTGGCCCTCGACGCGCTGCGCGAGGAGCTTCACCTCTTCGCCTCCCGCAAGGGCACCATGGTGGGGCCCATCACCATCCGCGACTCGGGCGACACCATCGACCTGCGCCGCATGGGGTCGGGCGGCTGGGGCGTTCCCTCGATCGTCGAGGAGAACGTCATCCAGTTCGGCCGCCACGAGGCGAAGTACGTCCTGCTGGTGGAGAAGGACGCGGTCTGGAGCCGCTTCAACGAGGACAAGTTCTGGAAGCGGCAGGACGCCGTCATCATCCACGGGGGAGGGCAGCCGCCCCGCGGGGTGCGCCGCCTGGTGCAGCGGCTCCACCGCGAGCTCGGACTCCCGGTGTACGTCCTGGTCGACAACGACCCCTGGGGCTTCTACATCTACTCGGTGGTGAAGCAGGGGTCGATCAACCTGGCCTTCGAGTCCATGCGCATGGCGGTGCCCGACGCCCGCTTCATCGGGCTGTCGTCCTTCGACAAGGTCACCTACAAGCTCCCCTCCAACGTGGCCATCAAGATGGACGACGGCGACGTGGCCCGGGCCAGGCAGATGCTCGCCTACCCCTGGTTCCAGCAGAAGCAGTGGCAGCGCGAGATCCAGGAGATGGTGAAGTCGGGCGTGAAGTACGAGCTCGAGGCCCTTTCGCGCCGCGGCATCTCCTTCATCACCGAGGAGTACCTGCCCACCAAGCTGAAGGAGAAGGACTGGATCACCTGAGGACGAGCCGCCCGGGTTGACGTCCCGGCCGCGCCGAATAGACTGCCGCCCCACAAAGGAGCAACGATGGCGAATCTCCGCTCGAATCGATCGAAGAAGAAGGTGAAGAACCGCAGCAAGGTGAAGCGCACGGCCGCCAAGCGCGCAGGCGTGCTTTCCAAGAAGCGCAAGCGCAGGGCCAAGAAGTCTCCCCGCTAGGGGCTGGCCGTTCCCGGCCGCCGGGCGCGGTCAGCGCGCCTGGCGCGCCGGCGCCGGGTCGCCGAAGTAGGGCGCGCTCCGGTCCATCCAGCGATCGAGGTGGGATGCCTCGGCGGGCGACAGGCTGCGCCGCGCGATGGCCAGGAGGTCCTGCCGAACCGACGCGACGCTGGCGTCGTGGCCGTCGCGGGTGAGGGTGCCTTCCACAAGCCGGTAGCGCAGGAAGAGCAGCCAGGTCTGCACCACGTCGGTCATGCAGTAGGCGGCGATCCGGTCGAGGGCGCCCGCCGCATAGAGGGCGTGTACGTCGGGGCCCGCCACCTCGCCCTTTCCGGGCAACCCCACCAGCTTGGCGTAGAGGTCGAGCGGGGCCGCCGGCGAGGCCCGGCCGTTGGAGAGAAGCTCGATGAGGTCGAGGTGGTCCTCGGCCCCCTCGGCACGGGCTCCCTGGAACCAGCGCGGCGCCGCGACCCCCAGCTTGAGCGAGCGCATCTCCAGCACCGGCATGTCGAAGCCCCGGCCGTGGAAGGACACCAGGGTGCGGCCGGCGATGCGTTGCCAGGTGCGGCGCAGGAAGGCGGCCTCGTCTCCGGCGCGGTCGGTCCAGGTGCTGGCGTCCACCACGCGGATCACGCCGTCGCGCTCCTCGGCCTCGACGGTGCAGGCCACCACCGGGCGGTGGTAGGGAATGGGCAGGAAGTCGGTTCGGCCGCCGCTCCGGGAGCGCCGCTCGTCGAGCAGGCGGCGGAGCTTCTCGGGGTAGGGGCGCGCCGGCTCGCCATCGACGGCCGAGACGAGCTCCTCGTCGGGCACGGTCTCGAGGTCGAGGGCGACGTATCTCCTTGGCGTCACGGGCGGGAGACTACGGGGCGGGTCTGACACCCCACGGCGAGCCGCAGCGCGGCGAGCAAGCACCTCCGACGAGCACTCCCCCGTCACCGGACGTGCCCCACCGCCCGCACGTCGAGCCCACCCGATGGTCAGCGCCGCGGACCATCGGTCATGTGGTTCGCTGCGCAGAAACGGGCTCGAAAGTTCTCGAAAGTGCTTGACACATTTCGCGACGATTTCACGTTCCGCGAACAGGTTGCGCGCGGAAGGGGCCTGCCGCCGCCGCATCTCGCCGTGCGGCGACGCGCGGCGTTCCGGGCGAGGTTCGAGATCTCCGCACGGAAAGGCGCGTGCCCGGGCTTCCTCGCGCGCTTGGCGAGGCCGAAATTTCCCGTGAGACAGTGGAGCCATGAACGACACGAACCTGGTCCAGGCCCGCGAATCCTCCCGCCACCTCGCCGACCTTCTCCGCCGCGAGCACGTGGCCCTTGCAGAGTTCCTCGTCGCCCTCTCGGAGTTCGACCGGACGGGGGCGTACCGGAGGCTCGGCTTCGCGAATCTCTTCGACTACTTGCTCCAAGAGTTGAAGGTGTCCCGGGGAGCGGCCCACTACCGGAAGGTGGCGGCCCGCCTCGTCGCCCGGTTCCCCGAGGTCGTGGAACCGCTGCGGGACGGGCGGTTGTGTCTGACCAGCATCGTCCAACTGGCGAAGGTCATGACCGAGGCAAACCGGGCCGAGGTGCTGCCGAAGTTCTTCCACTGCTCGAAGCAGGAGGCGAAGCAGGTGGCGGTGGAAGTCATGCCGGCGGCGGTGGTGCCGAGGAGGACGGTCGTCACCGAGATCCCGCCCCCAGTGAAATCAATGAGTTGGCCAGTTCATCCGGGTGAACTTTCGGCGACTGCGCCGGAGTGTGCGCCCGTACCAGCGCGGGAACCGGCGAGGACCGTCGTCGAGCCGCTCACCTCCACGATGAGCCGGCTCCACCTCACCGTGTCCAGGGTGTTCGTGGGGAAGCTCAGGAAGGCCAGGGCCGGCCAGTCGCACGTCCAGCCCGGCGCGGAGGACGAGCAGGTGCTGGAGGCGGCGCTCGACCTCTTGCTCGCCCAGCAGGAGAAGCGGCGGGCCTGCGTTCCGCCCAGGGTGAAGCGGGAGGTCCGCAAGCGGGATGAGGGCAAGTGCCAGTGGAAGCTCGATTCGGGTGGGGTCTGCGGGTCGGAGGTGAGGCTGGAGATCGACCACGTGGTGCCACGCGGGAAGGGAGGTCCCTCCACGGTGGAGAACTGCAGGATCCTCTGCGACGTCGCACAACCTGGAAGCCGCGCGCCAGGTCTACGGCGACGCGCACATGGACCTGTTCACCCGGGGAGGGCCCCCGGGCGGCGCACCGCTGGCGAGGGAGGAGGTCGCGCCATACGGGGCGCGGCCACGACCGCCACGGCTCCCCGGGCTCCGGCCGCCGCCTCGTGCCCATGAGGGGTCTATCCGCGGACGGCGTCGCGGTGTCTTGAATGCCGGATGGAACTCGTCCTCCGGCTTCTCGTCAACGCCGCCGCCCTCTGGGTGGCGGTGCGCATCGTCTCCGGCATCACCTACCAGGGAGGCTGGGCTGGCTTCCTGGGCGTGGCCCTCGTCTTCGCCCTGGTGAACGCCGTCGTGAAGCCTGTGCTCACCTTCTTCTCGATCCCGTTCATCCTGCTCACGCTGGGATTGTTCTTCTTCGTGGTGAACGCCCTCGCCCTCTGGATCACCTCGGGGCTCTCCGGGGCGCTCGGCCTCGGGTTCAAGGTGAACGGATTCGGGGCGGCCTTCCTCGGTGCGCTGGTGGTGAGCCTCGTGAACCTGGTCCTCTCCTGGTTCGCGGGGCGCCCGGGCTGAAGGGTCCGCGGCCCGCCCGCCCGGCCGTTCGCCGCCTCAGCGCGGGAAGCTGCGCGGTGCCACGTCCAGGAAGCCCTCGCCGTCGAGCGCCTCCAGGAAGGCGACCAGGGCATCCACCTGCCCGTCCGTGAGGTGGAGCGGCTTCATCTCCGGAGACAGCCAGGGGTTGCCGACGCCTCCCCGATCGTAGAGCAGCACCACCTCGCGCAGCGTGGCGACCGACCCGTCGTGCATGTAGGGAGCCCGGCGCGAGACGTCGCGGAGCGTGGGGGTCTTGAAGGCTCCGGTGTCGGCCGCCTTTCCGGTCACCTTGGACCGTCCCGGATCGGCGAAGCCCGAGGCGGGATCGGCGCCGGTCGGGGGCTGCCGCCACCCCACGCCCAGGTTGTGGAACCGGGAGTCGGTCAGGTTCGCACCCAGGTGGCACTGGTTGCAGGCGGCCTTCCCGAAGAAGAGCCGGAAGCCCGCCTTCTGCCTCTCGTCGAGCGCCTTCGGGTCGCCCGCGTCCCAGCGGTCGTAGGCCGAGTTCCCCGACATGCGGGTGGCCTCGTAGGAGGCGATGGCCTCGGCGACGCGGTCCACGTCGATCCGGTCGTCGCCGAAGGCCTCGGCGAAGTAGCTCCGGTACCCCCGGATGGCGCGGACGGCCGACTCCACGCTGGCGTGGGTCATCCCCATCTCGATCGGGTTCGCCATGGGACCCTTGGCCTGCTCGACGAGCGAACCCGCCCGGCCGTCCCAGAACCAGACCGGGTAGATGGGGAAGGCGGCGTTGAGCACCGGCGGCGCCTTGCGGTTCCCCTTCTGCCCTCCCACCCCGGTGGACACCGGGTCCCGCTCGCTGAAGCCGGTCTCCGGCTCGTGGCAGGAGGCGCAGGAGACCGTGCCGTCCTTCGAGAGGCGCGGGTCGTAGAAGAGCCAGCGCCCCAGCCGCACCTTCTCCGGGGTGACCCGCGGGGTGGTGAGGTCGGAGAGCTCGGCGGCCACGCCCAGCGGCGCGGCGGGGAGCGGCCGCACCGGGTTCTCGACCTCCCAGTCGGGGGTGGCCGGCGGAGCCAGCGCGGTGCGCGCCGTCTCCTGGGTCGAGCAAGATGCGGCGAGGAGGAGGGCGGGAAGGGCGAGGGTGGCTTGGACGGGGCGCACGGGACGGCTCCGGATTCTGGGCGCCTCGGAACCCTTCCCGGGCGCCCGGGCTCCAACCTCCGTATCATCTGGAAGGGAGCGTGGGAATGGACGTCACCGGCATCTGGAAGCGGCTCTGGAAGTCCCCCTGGCGGGCGGCGCTCTTCGCGGGCGTGGGCGCGCTCGTGGGGATCGCCTACTACGAGCTCATCGGCTGCCGCTCCGGCGGAACCTGCGCCATCACCTCGTCGGCCTGGCGCAGCGCCGCCTACTTCGGCCTGGTGGCCGCGGTGGTGGGGTTCCCCGGCCGGGCGCCCGAGAAGCGCCCCGACCAGGGATGACGCCGCACCCTCCGGGGTGAGCCGGCTACCACCTCTCCGATCCGTGGCAGCTGTTGGCGCACGTCCGGGTCTGACCGGTCGTGCAGCCCACGAGCGACGCGACGTTGTTGCACCTGTAGCCGGCCTGCGTTCCCAGGTCCGTCCTGGTGTTGTTGTGGAAGGGCGCGACCGTGGCCGCGCTGGTGAAGCCCGTCGGGTGGCACTTGTCGCAGCGCAGGTTCCTGTGGTCGCTGATGGTGTGCTTGCCCGTGGTGGGTGGGTCGCCGTGGCAGCCGGTGCAGCCTCCGCCGTCGGCCTTCCCGTTCACGTGGCCGCCGCCCTGCTTGATGGTGCCGTTGGCGTTCACCGACTGCGGGTGACACTGGAAGCAGCTCACCGCGGTGGGCGTCCCGGTGTAGGTGGGGTGGCCGGTGGGCGGCATGGCGTGGCAGGCCGTGCAGGCGAGGGGCGCCGTGCTCGACCAGACCGCTGTGGCGTTCGATCCCGACACCACGCCGAGCTTGAAGTTGCCGTGGCAGTAGGTGGCCGAGCAGCCGGCCGTCACCGGGTCGAACGTGGGAGCCGCACCCCCGGTCCTCGCCTGCGTCCCGAAGACCACCGGGGACGGTGGCGGAGCGGTGGCGTGGGCCGAGTCGGTCGGCACCGGGTGGCATCCCGAGCAGGCGATGGGCGGCATGAGGTAGCTCGCCGTCGTGGGGTTCGCGTGGCCCGTGTGGGCTCCCACCGCGTAGGACGGGGCGCCGGCCGGAGCGACCGGAGGGGCGGCGGCGAGATTCAAGTCGGTGCCGGCGAGGTTGCCCTTGCGGGCCGCGTCGCCGTGGCAGGTGGTGCACCCCACCGCCGAGGTGTCGTTCAGCCCGTTCAGGTGGCCGCGGGCGGTCAGGTTCATGGTGCCGTTCGCGTTCACGGCCCTGGGGTGGCAGATGGCGCAGGAGGCTGCGGTGACGGGCGCCACGACCGCCACGTGGCCGGTCGGGGGCATGCCGTGGCAGGAGGTGCAGGTCATCGCGGCGGTGCTGGTCCAGGTGGGCGTGGCGTTCCCGCCGGTGACGGCGCCGAAGGCGAAGTTGCCGTGGCAGTAGGTTGCCGCGCACCCCAGGGTTCCCGCGGTGAAGGTGGGGGCCGCGCCGCCGGTCCGGGCCAGCGCCCCGAAGACCACCTTCTGCGCCGGGGGGCTGGTGGCGTGGGTCGAGTTCCCGGGTACCACGTGGCATTCCGAGCAGGAGATCGGTCCCATGAGCGCGGTGGCCGCGGTGGGGTTCAAGTGTCCCAGGTGTGCGCCGACGACGGTGGAGGACGCGTTGGGCGGCGCAACGGGGGGGGCCGAGGTCAAGTGGATGTCCACGCCGGCCAGGTTGCCCGTGCGGGTGGCGTCGCCGTGGCAACTCGTGCAGCCCATCGGAGAGGTGTCGGCAAGCCCGTTCAGGTGCCCCCTGTCCACGAGGTTCAGCGAACCGTTGGCGTTGAAGGCCTTCGGGTGACAGCCCGCGCAGGAAGCGGAGGTGGCCGGCGCCGAGACCGGGACGTGATCCGGCGGCGGCATCCCGTGGCAGGAGGTGCAGGTGAGCGCGGCCGTGCTGGTCCAGAGCGGCGTGGCGTTGTCCCCGGCGATGCCGTTGTAGGAGAAGTTGCCGTGGCAGTACGACGCGGAGCAACCGGTCGAGCCCGAGCTCCAGAAGGGAACCGCGCCGCCGGTCCTCGAGAGCGCGCCGAAGGTCACCCTCTGTGCGGGTGGCCGGGTGGCGTGCCCCGCGTCGGCCGGGACCACGTGGCACTCGGCGCAGGCGATGGGGGACCTGACGGCGGTGGCGGTGGCCGGGTTCACGTGGCCGAGGTGCGCACCCTCCGCGTAGGCGGGGGCTCCAGGCGGTGCGCTGGGCGGGGCAGACGCAAGGTGAAGGTCGGCCCCGGCCAGGTTGCCCTTCCGCGTGGAGTCGCCGTGGCAGTCGGTGCACCCCAGCGACACGGTGTCGGACCTGCCGTTCAGGTGTCCCCAGTCCACCCTGTTGATGGTCCCGTCGGCGTTCACCGCCGAGGGATGGCACCTCGCGCAGGAGGCGGCGTTGACCGGCGCGGCGACCGCCAGGTGGCCGGCGGGGGGCATGGCGTGGCAGGAGGTGCAGGAGAGCGCGGTGGTGCTGGTCCAGATCGCGATCGCCGCGGATCCGGTCACCCCGTTGAAGTTGAAGCTGCCGTGGCAGTAGGAGGTCGAGCACCCGGCCGAGGCCTCGTTCCAGGCCGGCCGCGCCCCTCCCGACCTGGCGAGCGGGCCGAAGGTGACGCCCTGCGCCGGCGGGTAGGTGGCGTGGACCGTGTCCACGGGCACCGGGTGACATTCGGCGCAACCGATGGGGCGCATCAACGCCGTCGCGGCCACCGGGTTCACGTGCCCGGCGTGGGCGCCGACGGCGAAGGCGGGCGCGCCGGGGGGCGCCGCCGGGGGAGCCGAGCCGAGGTTCACGTCGGTGCCCGGGAGGTTGCCCGTCCGCGTGTCGTCACCGTGGCACGAGGTGCAGCCCAGGGCGGTCACGTCGGCCTTGCCGTTCAGGTGGCCCCGGTCGGCCAGGTTGATCGACCCGTCGGCGTTGACCGCCGCGGGGTGGCAACTGGCGCAGGAGGCGGCGACGACCGGCGCGGCGACGGCCAGGTGGCCCACGGGCGGCATCTCGTGGCAGGAGGTGCAGGTCATCGGGGTGGTGTCGGTCCAGACCGGCGTCGTGCTCGTCCCGGAGACCGCGTTGAAGCTGAAGTTCCCGTGGCAGTACGAGGCCGCGCAGCCCGCGCTGCCGGCCACGAAGGTGGGCGTGGCGCCGCCTGCGGTGGCGATGGGTCCGAAGACGACCCGGGCGAGCGGCGGGGTCGAGGCGTGCGCGGAGTCGGCGGGCACGACGTGGCACTCGGCGCAGGCGATGGGCCCCATGATGGCCCTGAAGTCGACCGGGTTCACGTGCCGCTCGTGGGCGCCCACCGCGAAGGCGGGCGCATTGGGAGGAGCGACCGGAGGCGCCGAGATGAGGTTGGGGTCGGTGCCCGGGAGCAGCGGCTTCCGCATCTCGTCGCCGTGGCAGGCGGTGCACCCGAGAGCGGCCACGTCGGCCAGGCCGTTCAGGTGGGCGCCGCCGAGCAGGATGTCGCCGGCCGCGTCCACCGTCTGGGGATGGCATGCGCCGCAGGAGGCGGCCGTGATCGATCCGGCCAGCGGCGGGTGGCCGGTTGGCGGCATCCCGTGGCAACCGGTGCAGGCGAGCGGTGCGGTGCTGGTCCAGAGCGGCGTGGCGTTCGATCCGGAGACGCCGTTGTAGGTGAAGTTGCCGTGGCAGTACGAGGCCGCGCACCCGGCGGTCCCGGCGACGAAGGTCGGCGTGGCCCCGCCCGTCCTCGAGAGAAGGCCGAAGGTCACGCGCTGCGCAGGCGGGTTCCGCGCATGGGTCGCGTCGGTGGGAATGACGTGGCACTCGGCGCAGGCGATGGGGTTCATGACGGCCGACGCGCCCGCGGGGTTCACGTGCCCTTCGTGGGCGCCCGCGGAGTAGGCCGGAGCGCCGGGGGAGGAGACGGGAGGTGACGAGGTGAGGTCGATGTCCGTGCCCGGCAGGTTCGGGATGCGCCCCGCGTCGCCGTGGCAGCCGGTGCATCCCAGGCTGGCGACGTCGGCCTTGCCATTCATGTGGCCGCGCTCGACCAGGTTGACCGACCCGTCGGTGTTGAGTGCGGAGGGATGGCAGGTCGCGCACCCGGCGGAGCTGGCGGGCGCCGCGACGGCCACGTGGCCGGTCGGGGGCATCCCGTGGCAGGAGGTGCAGGTGAGGGGGTTCGGGTCGGTCCAGATGGGCGTGGCCAGCGCGCCCTTGACCCCGTTGAAGTCGAAGTTGCCGTGGCAGTACGAGGCGGCGCAGCCCGCGGTCCCGGCGGCGAACGTGGGGGCGGCGCCCCCGGTTCGCGAGAGGGCTCCGAAGACCACCTTCTGGGCAGGGGGCGCGGTGGCGTGCGCGAAGTCGCTGGGGACGACGTGGCACTCGGCGCAGTCCATGGGCCCCATGAACGCCCCCGCCTGGTACGGATTCAGGTGGGCCAGGTGGGCCCCGGTGGAGTAGGCCGGTGCGCCGGCGCTGGCGGCCGGAGGGGAGGAGGCCAGGTTCACGTCGGCGCCCGCCATGTTGCCGGTTCGCCCCTCGTCTCCGTGGCAGCTCGTGCAGCCGAGCGCCGCCACGTCGGCCTTGCCGTCCAGGTGGGCGCCGCCGGACACGATGGCGCCCGAGGCGTCCACCGACGTCGGGTGGCAGCCGCTGCAGGAGACCGCGGAAGTCCCCTGGACCAGGGGATGTCCGGTGGGAGGCATGCCGTGGCAGGAGGCGCAGCCGATGGGGGCGGTGTCGGTCCAGATCGGCGTGACCGTCGAGCCGGACACCCCGTTGAAGGAGAAGTTTCCGTGGCAGTAGGTGGCGGCACAGCCGGCGGTCCCGGCCACCCAGGTCGGCGACGCGGCGCCGGTGGAGGCGAGGGTCCCGAAGACCACCGTCCGGGCCGGAGGCGCCATGGCGTGGACGTCGTCGGTCGGCACCTGGTGGCACTCGGCGCAGGCGAGAGGCGGCATCACCGCGCTTGCCGGCATGGGATTGACGTGGCCGAGGTGGGCGCCCACCGAGGAGGGCGGGGCGCCAGGCGACGAGGCCGGTGGGGACGAGGCCAGGTAGATGTCGGTTCCGGGGACGTTGGGGATGCGGGACGCGTCGCCGTGGCACTCCATGCAGCTGTTGGCCGCGATCTCCGCCATCCCGTTCAGGTGCGCGCCGCCGGACACGTTGATGCTGCCATCAGGCTTCACGGTCCCGGAGTGGCAGGCGTTGCAGCTCGCCGGAGTCGCGCCCGTCGCCATCGCTGGATGGCCTGTGGGCGGCATGGCGTGGCAGGAGTCGCAGGTCATGAGGGCCGAACCGGTCCACCCGACCTTTGCGCCGGACCCCTGCACGCCCCGGAAGGTGAAGCTCCCGTGGCACATGACGTTGCTGCAGGTCTTGGCCACCGGGTCGAAGGTTGCGCCAGCCGCCATGACCATCGGGTTCTGGGAGAAGTCCACCGCGAAGCCCGTGGGGGCGTGGCAACCGGCGCAGGTGACTCCAGAGGAGAAGGCGCCGCCGCGGAGGTGGTTGGCGTGGAGGGCTCCTGCCGGCGCGACCACCGCGGGGGCGGAACTCGAGGTGGTTGCTCCACATCCGGCGATGAACGAAGCGATGCTCGAGACGACCAGGAGGAGGTTCAGACGGGGGGCTCGCATGTTCCCCCCAGCCTAGTCGTTGATTCATGGTATGAATACTATAAGTACTCTAATTTATTATGTAATAAAATGTAGGTGCTGGTGCGATATCGCCACGACGGCGACCGGGCACAGTGGGTCCCAGGAGGCTACCACTTCTCCGCCTTGTGGTCCTTGCCGTGGCAGTTGACCGTGCAGTTGCCGAAGGTCGTGCCCGTCGGCGAGCACCCCTTGAGCCCGCAGCTGTAGCCAGCCTGGGTGCCCAGGTCCACGACGTCGTTCTGGTGGAAGGCCCCCACGGCGGTCGTGCTTGTGTAGCCGGTGGGGTGGCAGCCGTCGCAGCGTTCCTTCCGGTGCTCGCCGTGCTCACGCGTCGTGGGGGGGGAGCCGTGGCAGGCGGTGCAGCCGCCGCCGTCGGCCTTCCCGTTCACGTGGCCGCCGCCCTGCTTGATGCTCCCGTCCGAGTTCACCGACTGCGGGTGGCACTGGAAGCAGCTCGCCGCGGTGATGGCGCCGGCGTAGGTCGGGTGGCCCGTGGGCAGCATGCCGTGGCAGGAGCTGCAGGTGAGCGGCGTGGTGGTGGTCCAGATCGGGGTCGCGTTCGAGCCCTTCACCGCACCGAACGTGAAATTGCCGTGGCAGTAGGTGGCCGAGCAGCCCGCGGTGGTGGCGTTGAAGGTGGGCAGGGCGCCGCCGGTCCTCGAGAGGGCGCCGAAGACCACCACGGTGGCCGGGGGACTCGTGGCGTGGGCCACGTCGGCCGGGACGACGTGGCACTCGGCGCAGGCGATGGGGGCCATCATGTAGCTCGCCGCGGTGGGGTTCATGTGCCCCATGTGCGTGCCCACCGCGTAGGCCGGTGCGCCGGGCTGCGCCACGGGAGGCGCGGAGGTCAGGTTGGCGTCGGTGCCGGGGAGGTTGGGCTTCCGGTTCGCGTCGCCGTGGCAGCTGTTGCAGGCCATGTTGTTCACGTCGGGCTTGCCGTTGATGTGCCCCTTGGCGGTGGCGTTGATGGAGCCGTTCGCATTCACCGCGTCGGGGTGGCAGACGGCGCAGGAGGCCGCGGTCGCCGAGGAGACGGCGAAGTGGCCGGTGGGCGGCATCCCGTGGCACGAGGTGCAGGTGAGGGGGGCGGTGTCGGTCCAGAGCGGCGTGGCCCTGGCCCCGACGACCCCGTTGAAGGTGAAGTTGCCGTGGCAGTAGGTGGCGGCGCATCCGGTGGTCGTGCTGGTCCAGGTGGGGATGGCGCCTCCGCTGCGCGCGATCGCGCCGAAGACCACCTTCTGGGCGGGCGGGGTCCTGGCGTGGGCCGAGTCCACCGGGACGACGTGGCACTCGGTGCAGGCGATGGGGGCCATCATGTAGGTGGCCGCCGTGGGGTTCATGTGCCCCTGGTGCGCCCCGACGGCGTATGGCTTGGCGTTCGGCGTCGCGGCGGGCGGCGCCGAGATGAGGTTCGTGTCGGTGCCGGCGAGGTTGCCCGTGCGGTTCGCGTCGCCGTGGCAGGCCGAGCAGCCGAGCGCGGAGGTGTCGGAGACGCCGTTCAGGTGCCCCCTGGCCACGAGGTTGATCGACCCGTTTGCGTTGACCGCATTCGGGTGGCAGGGCGCGCAGGAGGCCGCCGTGACCGGGGAGGTGACCGGCATGTGCCCGGTGGGAGGCATGCCGTGGCAGGAGGTGCAGGTCATGGGGGCGGCGTCGGTCCAGACCGGGGTGGCGCTGGAGCCGGTGATGCCGGCGAAGTTGAAGTTGCCGTGGCAGTAGGTGGCCGCGCAGCCGAGCGACCCGGCCACGTAGGTGGGGGCCGCGCCCCCCTTCCTTGCCAACGTTCCAAACACCACCGTCTGGGGCGACGGGTTCGAGGCGTGGCCGAAGTCGGAGGGGACCACGTGGCACTCGGAGCAGGCCATCGGCGCCATGAGGGCCGAGGCCGCCGACGGGTTCAGATGGCCGAGGTGGGCGCCGACGGCGGTGGCGGGCGCGCCGGTGGTCGTCCTGGGCGGGGCCGACTTGAGGTTCATGTCGGTTCCGGCGAGCGCTCCGACGCGGGCGGCGTCGCCGTGGCAGTCCACGCAGCCGACGTCGGCGATGTCGGCGCGCCCGTTCATGTGGAAGCCGGCCAGGACGACGAGACCGGCGGCATCGACGGTCTGGGGGTGGCAGGCGCTGCAGGAGGCGGCGGACGTCCCGGTGACGGGGGGATGGCCGGCTGGGGGGCATGGCGTGGCACGAGGCGCAGGCGATGCGGGTGGTGTCGCTCCAGATCGGGGTCGCCGTCGAGCCGGTGATGTTCGTCGCCGCCTGGCCGGCGACGAGCGGGGTCGTCCTGAACGAGAAGTTCCCGTGGCAGTAGGTGGCCGAGCAGCCGGCGGTGACGGGGTTGAACGTGGGACTGGCGCCGTTGGCGGTCGCCATGGCCCCGAAGACGACCTTCTGCGCAGGGGGGACCGTGGCGTGGAGCGCGTCGGTCGGCACCAGATGGCACTCGTTGCAGGCGGTCGGGTGGGCCGCGGCGATGGCCGGGTTCGGGTTCAGGTGGATGAGGTGCGCGCCGTCCGCGTAGGCGGGCGCGCCGGCCGGAGAGATGGGCGGGGCCGAGGTGAGGAAGGGGTCGACGTTCGCCATGCCGGGGAGGCGGGCCGGGTCGCCGTGGCAGGCCGAGCAGTCGCCGCCGGTCACCTCGGCAAGGCCGTTCATGTGGGCTCCGAAGGCGATGTTGATGGTGCCGTCGGCGTTCACGGTGTCGGCGTGGCATCCGGAGCAAGACGCGGCGTCCTGGCCGCCCACCCTGGGGTGTCCGGTCGGCGGCATGGCGTGGCAGGACCCGCAGGTGAGCGGGGTGGTGTCGGGCCAGGCCGGGGCCGCGCGCGTGCCCGTCACTGTACCCATGGTGAAATTGCCGTGGCAGGAGACGTTGCTGCAGGTCTTCGACGACGGGTCGAAGGTCGCGCCCGCCTGGTGGACCGACGGGTTCTGGGAGAAGTCGACGACGAATCCGGTCGGTGCGTGGCAGCCCGCACAGGTGACGGAGGGGCCCATCGAGCCTGCCACCAGGTGGGTCTGGTGGTTCGTGCCCTGCGGCACGACCCCCGACGCGGTCCCGTCCGTGCTGGCGCCCTGGCACCCGAGGACCACGGAGGAGAGGAGGACGACCGCCGAACCGGTACGGAAATGGAGCGCGCGCATTGCCCCCTCTGTAGTCCGGGATTCACGGTACTTCTAGTGTAAACAGGACGCGCCGAGTCGATCCCTGTAATTGCCCGTAAAGACTCGTCCTTACTATGATAATTTACCAATGAAGGGGCCCGGCATTCACGACTGCTCCCTTCATCCGAAACGGTCTCGAAATCGAAAACTTCTCACGCCTCCGGGTCACTGACAGCTCGGGCTCGTGCCGGGGGTCCAGTACCGGGTTCCTCCGTGGCAGCCGGTTGCGGTTCCAGTGTAACCGTTGGGACCGGGGGCGGACGGATTCCAGTTGGAGAAATCCGGGGCCCCGGGAGCCGGGGCCGTGTTCATGTCCGGAACGCCGTTCACGTGGAACGGGAGGGCGTCCGGGCCGACGGCTCCGAGGCTGTACCCGGCCGGGTGGCAGGTCCCGCAGGAGACCGCGTACCAGTTGGGAAGGGCGTGCATCTGGTGCGAACCGGTGGTGGGCGGATCGCCGTGGCAGGCGCCGCAGCGAGCCTGTGTCCCGTCCACCTTGGTCCATTCGGGCGCGGTCGTCGTTCCACCGGTGAGCGTCGCCCCGTGGCAGTAGTTCGCGCAGGTGGCGGCGGTCCGGTCGAAGGAGGCCTGGGCGCCGTTCGCCGTGGCCAGCGGGCCCCAGTCGAGCGTGGCGGGCGTCGTGAAGGCCGGCCCCACGTGGAGGAGGCTCGCGGGCGAGGGGACGACGTGACACTCCGTGCAGTCGATGGGCTCGGAGATGGCGCTCGCACCGGGGAGGAGGTGGGCCTGGTGGGCGCCCACGCCGACCTGCCGCGTGTCGGAGGAGCCGAACCGGTCCACCGGCGGAGCGGCCTTCACCAGGGCGTCCATGCCCGTTGGCACCACGCGGTTCGGGTCGCCGTGGCAGGCGGTGCAGTCGGCGCTGAGGAACGGGGCACGGACGTCCGGGAGACCGTTCACGTGGAGTGTCGGGTTCACCGTGGCCCGCGAGTAGCCCTGGTGGCAGAAGCCGCAGTCGGCGCCCGTCGCGATCGCGGGGTGCCAGGCGCTCGTGTCGATGGAGCCGCCGGGGAGGGCGTGGCAGGAGCCGCAGGTGATCTCCGAGGGGGGATTCCACGACGGGGTCGTGAGTGTTCCGCCGCCGAGCGGCAGGCCCGGGCCGCCGCCGTGACAGTAGACGTTGCTGCAGGTGATGGAGGAGCCCCCGGGCGGAGGGAGCACGAGAACGGGGACGGCGCCGTTCGCCGACGCGAGCCCCGAGAAGGTCACCGTGGCGCTGCTGGTTGCGGTCGGGCCGACGTGCGCCAGATCGGTGGGGACGACGTGGCACGCCGAGCAGGCGATGGGCAGGGAGAGGGGGCCGGCCGCGGGGAGGGAAAGCGGATCCCCGGCGGGGAGCAGGTGGCGCTGATGCGCGCCGACTCCCCGCAGCGACGGGCTGGACGCGCCGTTCCGGTCCACCGGGGGCGCCGCCTTCACGATGTCCGGGGTGCCCGGGGGCAGCGCCCGGCTCGCGTCACCGTGGCAGGCGGCGCAGTTGGTGAGCATGGTGGGATCGGTGAGATCCTGCAGGCCGTTCACGTGGACCTGCCGGTCCACCGTGGAGTTGGTGAAGCCGGGGTGGCAGAGGGCGCACTGCACGCCCGCGGCCACCACCGGGTGCCACGGGGTGGCCGTGCCGGCACCCGGGGAGGCGTGGCATCCCCCGCATCCCAGGACCGAGGGCGGGTTCCAGATCGGGGCCGGGACCGTCCCTCCGCCGATCTGCAGGCCGGGGCCGCCCGAGTGGCAGTAGACGTTGGAGCAGGACAGCGAAGTGGAGTTGAACGCCCCGACTGCCCCGTTGGCCCGGGCCAGGTTCCCCTCCAGGGTGACGGCGAACTGCCCGTTGTGGCACTCGCCGCAGGAGATCACCTTGGCGATCGGCCCGGAGAGGTGGACCGTGTGGGCGCCGGTGGTGGGCTCGCCGCCGCTCCCGCTCTCGGACGCCTCGCGTGCGGAGCAGGATGTGAGGCCGAGACCGGTGACGGCAAGAAGGACGGCGGTTCTGCCGTGGCGCATGATACCCCCAGGGTGAATACCCCGGGAAGGTACCACGCCCGCCGCGCCATCCAAGAAGGACGACGGGGCGGGCCCGTCGGGTGTTCCGGGGGCTACCAGGTCTCGCTGCCGTGGCAGGCCGGGGCGCACTGGAGCGTGGAAGCGTTCCACGAGTTGATGCTGGTTCCCGCTCCTGCCACGTTCTTCACGCCGTTCACGTGCAGGGGCACGTTCACGACGGTCGTCGAGTATCCGGAGTGGCACGAGCCGCAGCCGATGCCCGCGCCGTTGTGGAGCGAGTGTTCCCCCGTGTTTGGCGGCCGGCCGTGGCAGGACGTGCAAGTCATCGGTCCGCCAGTCCAGAGCGGGGCGGCGGTCGTGGCTCCACCGGTGAAGCTGCCGTGGCAGTAGGTCGCCGAGCAGGTGAGCGTGGTCGGGTTGAAGACAGGCCGGGCGCTGCCGGTGATGGCGATCCCGCCGAAGGGCAGGGAAGCCCTCTGGCCGTCCACGTGGGCCACACCGGACGGGAGGGGGCTGGCATGGCAGTTCGTGCAGGCGAACGGCGGTGCCCTCTGCCCGGATGCCAGCGGGTTCACGTGCTTCTGGTGGGCGCCCACCATGGCGTCGGTGGTGAGGGTCTGCCCCTGCGGGCCCACCGGGGGGGAGTAGGCCAGGAAGGGGTCCGTCCCGGGGACGTTGCCGGTCCTTCCCGTGGTGCCATGGCAGAAGGTGCACTCGTTCTGCCAGTCCGGGTGAGAGGCATTGGAGTGGCAGGTGTTGCAGGAACTTGTGGCGATGCCGGAAGCCGCGCCGAAGCCGGTGTGGCAGCCGGTGCAGGTCTGGAGCCCCTGCTGGTTGGCCGAGTAGCCGTGCGCTGTGGGGATGGCCCAGCCAGCCGGGTGAATGCCCGAGTACTCGGCGAGGCCGTTCATGTGCCTGCCGCCCCCGACGTTGATCACCCCGCCGGCGCTCACCGTGTCGGGGTGGCACCCGTTGCAGGACGCAGGCGTGACGGCCCCCGTGGCAGGATGGCCGGTGGGAGGCATGCCGTGGCAGCCGGTGCAGGAGAGGGTCGGGGTGGCGTTCCACGCCGGCGTGGCGCCCGCATTCCCGGTCACTCCACCGAAGTTGAAATTCCCGTGGCAGTAGGTCGCCGAGCAGGAGAGGGTCGTGGCGTTGTAGGTCGGGGCCGCGCCCTGCGTGGTGGCGAGCGTGCCGGGGCTGAAGACGATGCGCTCGGGGAGCGTGAGGGCGTGGTTCGCGTCGTCCGGGACCACGTGGCACTCGTTGCAGGCCACGGCCGCGCGGATGGTGGTGTCGGTCAGGTGGAGCAGGTGGGTGCCAACGACCCTGGCAGGATCGGTACCTCCGGGCGCCAGCGGCGGCGCCGCGTCGAGCAGCGGGTTGGTGGCTGTCACGGGGCGACCCGGGGTGCCGTGGCAGGAGGTGCAGTTGGCCGCCACGTTCGCGACACCGTTCACGTGGCCTCCGCCGGCGACGTTGATGGTCCCGTTGGCGTTCACGGTGGACGGGTGGCATTGGCTGCAGGTCGCCGCGGTGACCGGCGGGGCCAGCGCCGGGTGGCCGGTGGGCGGCAGGCCGTGGCAGTTCACGCACTGGATGTCGGTGTCGGTCCAGAGCGGCGTCCCCGAGGCGCCGCGCACGCCGGCGAAGTCGAACCCACCGTGACAGTAGGTGGCGGAGCAGCCCAGCGTGGTCCCGTTCCAGGCCGGGTTGTTCCCCTGCGTCCTCGCGAGCGCCCCGAAGAGGACGGGGCTCGCTGGTGGATTGGTGGCGTGGGCGATGTCCGTCGGAACGAGGTGGCACTCGTTGCAGCTGAGGGGAGCGCGGAGTGCGTTGGCACTGGAGGGGTTCACGTGGCGCAGGTGAGCGCCCTCCGCCGAGACCGGAGATCCGGTCGTGACCACCGGAGGGGCCGCGGCAAGCTGCGGGTCGGTTCCGGCCAGGTTCCCGATGCGTCCGGCCGTGCCGTGGCAGTAGACGCAGGCATCGGGGTTGCTCACCGAGCCGCCCGGTGCAGCGGGGCGCGAGGTGCAGGCGGAGGTGGACAGAACGCAGACGAAGGCCGCGGCGGCGAGGACGGGAATCCGGGTCGAAGTCACGGGCAGCCTCCTGGGAAAAACACGTGAAACTTGTGCGGGATCGGTCCTCGAACCGACAATCGCGTTTACCCCCAAAGGGCATTTTAGTCCAACCAGGAAGCGCTCATTGTCCGTCGCGCAACGGTGAGGCCCACCCGGGATTCCGGGTGGGTCTCGCGCCGAAGCGTCACCTCGGAATGTCGGCCTTCATCTCCGCACCGTGCGCCGGTGCCTGCCCGTGGGCCCCGCCCGGCTTCCCGCCCTTCGGTTCCAGGTACTCGTTCGACAGGGTGGAGACGGACGCCACCTTCCATCGGCCGCCCTCGCGAACCAGCTCGTAGCTCATCTTCATGTCGGCGACGAAGGTCGGCCCGTCGGGCTCTCCGGGCTTCGTGTGGCGGTCGTGGTAGCGCCACCTCTCGCGGGTCTCGACGGTGCCTGCGTCCCCGGTCGTCGAGGCGCTCGTCACCTCGAAGGCATCGATCCGGCTCTCGAGAACCAGCTTCGCCGAGGTCTTGAGGTCCACGAGCACCTGCACGCGCCCCATCTCCTTCGCGGTGGCCAGGTTGGCAAGCGGCGAGGCGTCGCCGCCGGCGTAAGCGCGTACCAGCGCGTCGTCATAGGCGCGAACCGCCTTCGCAGCTTCCTGCGAGGCGCCCTGGCAGGACCCGAGGACGAGGAGCGCAGTGGCAGCGAGCCGTCGCATCAGCTCCCCACCATGTAGGAGTTGTGGATGGTCGGCACGAGGATGGCGACCACGAAGAGGGTGACCACCGCGAATCCCAGCGCCACGAAGGTGAGCCAGGCCATGCGCCGGCCGCTCCAGCGGTGCAGGACCCGGAAGTGGAGCACGATGCCGAAGACGATCCAGGTGACGAGCGCGCTCGTCTCAATGGGATCCCACCCCCAGTAGCGCCCCCAGGACTGGTGGGCCCAGAGCGCGCCGGCGGCGATCATCACTCCCAGGAAGAGGAAGGAGATGATCATGAACTGGTGGGCGTAGAGGTCGAGCTTCTCCGGGCTGGGCAGCCTGGGGAGCGCCGACGGCTTGCGATCCTTCAGGAGCCAGGCAGCCGCGCAGGCAGCCGCGAGCAGGATGGCCGCGAAGAAGAGCTTGGCGAATCCGATGTGCATGAAGAGCCACCAGGACTTGAAGATGATGGGCACCTCGCGCTTCAGCTCGAAGGTGGAGACCGCCCAGCCCATGAGCAGGAAGGCCGATGGGGCCACGAAGACGCCCAGGCCACGAAGGCCGCGGGCCATCGCCGTGGCCACCAGCCAGACCGCCACCACGATGAAGGTGTCCGCCGAGATCACCTCGTAGCGGGTGTTGTAGGGGCCGTGCCCCACCTCGACCCAGCGCAGCGCGAGCGAGCCGGCGTGCGGCAGGAGAGCGGCGGCGAGGAGCGCCATCCCCGCCCGGGCGCCCCACTCCTTCCCGAAGGCTGCCCAGGCGAACCAGGCGACCGTCGCCAGCGCATAGAGGGTGACTGCACTCCAGAAGAGGATGCTCTGCACGGGTTCTCCTCAGGCCGGCGGACCGGCGCGCTCCCAGTCGGTGGCGATGGCCGCACCCCCACGGACGGTGAAGACCAGCGCGGCGGCCCCCTCCCCAGCCCGGCCGATCCGGGCCACGCCGGCTGGGAAGGCGAGCAGCGTGCAGCCGGCCAGGATGACGATGAATCCGGCGAATACGCCGGAGAGCCCGGGAGTGCGGGTGTACGTGAAGCGCCCCCAGCGCCCGATGCCGAGCACGCGCGCCTGTCCCGCGCCGAAAGGGAAGCCGACCCCCGGGGCCAGTTCCCTTCGCTCCCCGCGGCTCTCCATCCAGAGGAGGAGCTTGCCCGTCCCGGCCGAGCCGTCGATGTCCCGCTCCGTCTCGAGGACGAAGCGTGCCGGTTCTCCGGAGGGGCTGGTGACCTCGGCGGCGGCCCTCCGCGGTGCCTCGGTCTGGAGCCGGAGCGAGCGCATCCCCATCCCGGGGATGTCGATCGTGATGGCCATGCCCGATGGGATGGCCTGGAAGATCTCGATGTCGCCAGCGCGGATGCCGGCCGCCCGGTCCACGGTCTCCACCCGGAGCGGCTCGCCGGGGACAATCACCTCGAGCTCGGAGAGCCGGTCGCTGGAGTACCCGGCCTGCTTCTGGAACGGGTCGAAGCGGACGAGCGCCACGTCGACCTCGGGGAGGGACTGCCGTGCGAGCGGCCCCTTCTCCCGGCCGAAGACGGTTCCGTGGGCCGCGAGGCTCGCCTTCTCCCCCTCGGACAGGTCGAAGACCCCCGAGTCGAAGAGCGCGTGCTGAACCAGGACCGCGGCGATGAGCACGAGGAGGCCGACGTGGAGCACCCAGCCTCCCCAGAGCGCCGGGCCGAAGCGGGTGAGGGTCTCGCCCTGGCCGCGGAAGCCCTGCTCCGCGAGGAACGCCCGGGCGTCGGCGGAGCGCACGGGGAGCCTGGTCGCCGACGGAGGCAACTCGCCGCGTCCGATGGCCAGGGTGCGGGCGCGCCGACCCCAGGTGCAGGCGAGCGTGCTCGCGAAGAGCAGGGCCACGACGACGAGGAACGGCCAGGAGGTGAACGGATGGTCCAGGCCGATGGCGACGGCCCAGGCTGGCGCGGCGGGCCCCTGCGGTTGCATCCACGGGGCCCAGGCGCCCACGCCGGTCCAGACGGCCAGGAAGCCGATGACCGAGAGGGCGAGGCGAGGCGATCGGAGGAACCGGAGGAGGTTCGACAAGGTCTGTTCGCTGTAATCGGTCGCGGGCCGGGGTTCAAGAGGGGCGGCGGCGTGCCCTGTGGCCAGCCGCCGCCCCCGGGGATCAGTGACCAGTGCCGTTGCAGCCGCAGTTGTCCTTGACCCAGCCCGTGGTGTTGTTGGCGGGGTAGGAGACGATGTAGAGCCTGCTGCCCGTGCCGCCCTGCGCGTAGGGTGCGGCGTTGTCCCAGCCGGCGATGGTGCCGCCGACGTTGGCGCTGGCGCCGGCGATGGCGACGAGGATGCCTGGGCGGGGTCCGCCGTGGGGGATGGCGGCGTGGCAGTTGAAGCAGGCCAGGCGGTGGTCGCCGCGCGAGACGTGGGTCGCGAAGCGTGAGCTCCCGAAGTTCTGGTTGTGGCAGTTGATGCAGAAGGTGTTGGCGGGCATGCCGGCGCTGGTTCCGACGAGGGTGTTGTTCCAGGCGGTGTTCGGTCCCTTGAGGATGAACTTCGCGGCCGAGCCGTGCGGGCCGTTGGGATCGGTGGTCGTGTCGGAGGCGTGGCAGTCGGTGCAGGTCATGAGGCTGGTTCGCGTCCAGGGGGCCTTGATGTTGCTGGTGGCGCCCAGGTTGCTCCCTGCGCTCGCGAGAACAGGGTGGAAGCTGCCGGCGGTCTCGTTGTTCGCCCACGTGCCGGCGAAACTCCCCACGTTGGCGGGGTTGAATTCCTTGGCCTGGTCGGTCTCGGCAAAGGCGCCGGAGGGTGACGTCGGAGGAGTTCCGGTGCCCCAGTAGTACCCGGTGTGGCACTTGAAGCAGAGGGTGGCCTGGAGGTCGGTGCCGGCGGCGATCACCTTCTTGGTGAAGTTGGCCGAGGTCGGGGCGGTGAAGAAGGCCGGGTTGGAGGTGAGCTGCGCTCCCCAGGCGCCCTGGAGCGCGGGTCCTGAGACGTTGCCGGTGGTCGCGCTGCCGGTGACGCGCAGGCTTCCGGACGTGGGCTTGGCCTCGTGGGAGTCGTGGCAGTCCATGCAGCTGGCGTGGCGCTGGCCGGCGCCTGCGGTGACGCCCAGCGCGTTGCCGAAGACGGCGTTGGTGAACTCGGCGGCCGAGTTGTGCCGGGTGTCGGAGTTGGAGGGGTGGCCCGACTGGTTGGCGGTGGTGGCGTGGAGGACCTGGGTCTGGATGTCCTTGCCGGAGCGGTTGCCCTGGGCGCCGGCGGCGGGAGTCGCCGTCGAGCCGTGGCAGTTGTAGCAGGCGAAGTTGGCCGCCGTTCCGGCCGGGTTGGTGGTGCCGGCGAGCAGGTTCACGTCGGTGGTGGAGTAGTGGACGGAGACGGTGGTCGTGCTCGCGGGCGTGTTGCCCTCGACGCGGCTGGCGTGGCACTTGGTGCAATTGCGGGCGAAGCTGCTGGCGTCGTGGAGCCCGTAGCTCCAGTTGTAGGTCGTCGCCCCCACGGTGTTGGTGGAGAAGTCGTGGGCCGAGAGGCCGAAGGTCGCGGCGGAGACGGTGATGCCGTTCGCCAGGATGGGCTTCTGGTGGCAGCTCGCGCACAGGCCCACGTTGAGCGTGGTGTCGAAATCGGTCCGGGCGCGGTTCTGGGTGCCGGTGCCGCCGGTGCCGATGCGCGTGGTCGCCGTGACGGCGCGGGTCGCCTGCGTTGTGGCGTCGAGGAAGACGTTGTTGGCGTGCCCCGCTCCGGCCGGGCTGGTGACGGTGTGCGGGTGGTCGCCGTGGCACATGGAGATGCAGGTCCGGTTGGCGATCGCCACCGAGGTGTTGAGATCGGTTCCGGTCCAGCTGAAGGCGCCGTCCGCCGGGACGTCGCTGCCGAGGGCGTGCCGTGAGACCGGCGCGCCGGTCACCGCCGTCATCCGGTTGAAGTAGTCGGTGTGGCAGCCGCCGCAGCTCGAGCCGCCGGTGGCGGGCTCGCCGCCGCCGTCGAGCTGGCCGTTGATGTGGAGGCCGCCGGCGACGTTGATGGTGCCGTCGGTGTTGACCGTGCCGCCGTGGCAGCGGTTGCAGTCGGTGGCGGCCGCGAGGACGCCGGTGTGGCTCACCGTGGGCGGGAAGGCGTGGCAGCTGCCGCAGGTCGCGGCGGTGCCGGTCCAGGACCAGGTGGCCCCCACCGAGCCGGTGAAGCCCGCCGCCATCGTGGCGCCGTGGCAGTAGGTGGCGCAGGTGGTGGCGGTGGTGCTGCCGTTGCCCAGCGTGAACGTCGCAGTGAACGCGCCCAGGTTCGCGCCGGTGGCGGTGGCGAAGGTCACGTTCCGCGTGCTGTTCGAGTGGGCGTTGTTTCCGGCGTTGTTCGGGTGGCACTCGACGCAGGCGACGGGCCGGTACACCGCGCCGGTGGCCACGGGGTTCACGTGGGAGACGTGGACTCCGACCCGGACGCCGGTCGTGGCTCCCAGCGAGTCGGCGGGGGGCGCCGACTGCTGGTTCAGGTCCGCGCCGGCCACGCTCACACGGGTCGCCGCGCCGTGGCAGGACGTGCAGGTGAGCGCGTCGACCTGAACCGACCCGTTCAGGTGATTGGCCGGGTTGATGCTGCCGATGGTGTAACCGGTGTGGCAGTTCTGGCAGGCGGAGTTGGCTGGGTGGGTCCCGCCGGGGGGCGTGCCGTGGCAGGTGCCGCAGTTCGCTGCGGCGACGCCGCCGAGCCAGGACGGGGCGAGAGTGGTCGCGCCGTTCGTGAAGTTGCCGTGGCAGTAGACGTTGGAGCAGGTGCCCGCGCCGTTCGTCCCCGCGCCGGTGGTGCTGCCCGCGTAGGCGGCGGTGGTGATGCCGCCCGTCCTGGCGAGCGTGCCGAAGGCGATGGTGGCGCGAGCTCCGCCGGTGCCGACGCCCGTCGCGTGGGCGACGTCGCCCGCGCCGGGAACCGTGTGGCACTCGTTGCAGGCGAGCGCGGTGGCGCGCCAGCGCGTGCCAACGAGGTGCGCCGCGTGTGCGCCGACGCCGGCGGCCGTCGCAGCGGTCGCCCCGGTGGTGTCGGCGGCGGTGGCGTTGAAGCCGGGGGCCGAGGCGTTCGACGTTGCGGCGACCGCGGTCTGGGTGAGATCGCCGTGGCAGAGGGTGCAGCCGGAGCGGCTCAGGTTGACGGTGCCGTCCACGTGGGTCGCGGCGACCACCGTCGTCGCCGTGTTGCCCGCGCCGTGGCAGGTCGCGCAGGTGGCGTTGGCAGGGTGGTGCGACGCCGCGTTCAGGGCCGGGGGCGCGCCGTGGCACGAGGTGCAGGCGAGCTTGCCCGAGGTTGCCCAGGAGAGCGCCGCAGCGCTCTGGTTGCCGCCGGGGAAGTTGCCGTGACAGTAGGTGTTCGAGCAGGTGTGGGCCGTGGGGTTGTAAGCCGTCGGCACCGCGCCCTGGGCTGTCGACAGGCCAGCGTAGGTCACGCCGATGACGCCGTTCGAGTGCGTACTGGTGGTCGGGAGGACATGGCAGTTGACGCATGCCATCGGCCTCGACAGCGCAGGCGCCGTGGCGCCCTGGTTCACGTGCGCCAGGTGGACGCCGGCGATCCCGGTGGCCGACGCGACGACCGGAGGCGCGGCCGCCTGGTTCAGGTCCGCACCGGCCACGCTTACCCGACCAGCCGCGCCGTGGCAGGAGGTGCAGGACATGCCGTTGACGTCGACCGTGCCGTTGACGTGGGTGGCCGGATCGATGATCGACTGGGTGGCGTTGCTGTAGTTGCCGTGGCAGTTGCCGCAGGTGGCGAGCGTGGAGCCGGCCGGGTGGGTGCCGCCAGGAGGCGTGCCGTGGCAGGAGGTGCAGGTCGTCGCCGCGGCGGTCCAGGTGATGGCGCCGGCGCCGACACCGTTCGTGAAGTTGCCGTGGCAGTAAGTGTTGGAGCAGGTGCTGCCGGCGTAGGAGGGGGCCGGGAAGGTGGTCCCGGTGCCGGTCCGCGCCAGCGTCCCGAAGACGACGTTGGGCGCGCCGTTGGCGTGGAGCGGGGTGGCCGGGATGGCGGCGTTGTGGCACTCGCTGCAGGCGACCTGCTTGGAGAAGCTTGGGCCGCCGGCGGCGCCGGTGAAGAGGTGCTTCGCGTGGGCGCCGACCTTGGCGCCCGTCGAGAGGTTGGTCGCATCGACCGGAGGAGAGGACGAGAAGGCGACGGCATTGGCGTCGGCGCCGGTGCGGGCCGGATCGCCGTGGCAGGTGGTGCAGGTCTGGGTGGTGTACTCGATGACGCCGTTCACGTGAGTCGCCACGTTGACGGCGACGCCGGTGTAGCCCGTGTGGCAGGAGCCGCAATCGGTGCGGTTCGGGTGGAAGCGCCCGGTCGACGTCGTCGACGGCGGCATCCCGTGGCAGGAGGCGCAGACGAGCGTCGCGGCGGTGGTCCAGGCGGGCGTCACGTTGGTCGCGCCTATGCCGCCGCCGAGGTTGCCGTGGCAGTAGGTGTTGGAGCAGGTGAGGGCCGTGGTGGAGTAGCTGGCCGTGGCGATGCCGCCGGTCGTCGACAGGTTGGCGAGCCCAACCGTGCCGGTCGTCGCGACGCCGGTCTTGTGGACCTGGACCGTGGGGACGACGTGGCAGGCGTTGCAGAGGACCGGGCGGGACCGCGTCCCGAGGACGTGGGCCGCGTGGACGCCGACGCCGCGGCCGGTGATCGCGGTGAGGCCGTAGGTGTCGGGGGAGCCAACGCCCCTGGGTGCGGCGCCGACGTTCGGGTCCTGCGTGCCGGTGGCGACGAGCGTGCCGCCGTGGCAGGTGGTGCAGGTGAGCGTCGAGGTATTGACGGCGCCGTTCACGTGCAGGCCTCCGGCGACGTTGACCACTCCGGCCGCGTTGACGGTTCCGCCGTGGCAGCTCGCGCAGGTGGTGAGCGCGGCGGCGTTGTGGTGGTTCGCCGTCGTCGGGGGCGACTTGTGGCAGCTGCCGCAGTCGGCAGCCGCGCCGTTCCAGGACCAGGAGGCGACGCTGCCGCGGGTGGTCGTCGCGTTCAGGCTCGAGCCGTGGCAGTAGGTGGCGCACGTCGTCTGCGTCGTCGTCCCGTTGCCCTGGACGAAGGTGGGAGCGAACGCGCCCAGGTTCGCGCCGGTGGCGGTGGCGAACGTCACGTTGACGACGCTGTTCGAGTGGGCGGCGCTCAGGTTGTTGGGGTGGCACTCGGTACAGGCCACCGGCTTGTAGACCGCGCCGGCTGCGGCAGGATTCACGTGGCCGAGGTGGGTTCCGACCGCGACGCCCGTCGTCGCGCCCGCCGTGTCGACCGGAGGCGCCGACGCCTGGTTCAGGTCTGCGCCGGCCACGCTCACGCGCGCAGCCGAGCCGTGGCACGAGGTGCAGGACATGTTCGAGATGTCGATGACGCCGTTCAGGTGGGCCGTTGTGTTGACCGTCGTCGCGGAGTAGCCGGTGTGGCAGGTCTGGCAGGCGGAGTTGGCCGGGTGGGTCCCGCCGGGAGGCGTGCCGTGGCAGGTGCCGCAGTTCGCTGCGGCGACGCCGCCGAGCCAGGAGGGAGCGAGCGTCGTCGCGCCGTTCTGGAAGTTGCCGTGGCAGTAGACGTTGGAGCAGGTGCCCGCGCCGTTCGTCCCGGCGCCGGTGGTGCTGCCCGCGTAGGCGGCGGTGGTGATGCCGCCGGTCCTGGCGAGCGTGCCGAAGGCGATGGTGGCGCGCGCTCCGCCGGTGCCGACGCCCGTCGCGTGGGCGACGTCGCCCGCGCCGGGCACGGTGTGACACTCGCTGCAGGCGAGGGGCGTGCTCCTCCAGCGCGTGCCAACGAGGTGCGCCGCGTGTGCGCCGACCGCGGCGGCCGTCGCAGCGGTGGCGCCGGTGGTGTCGGCGGCGGTGGCGTTGAAGCCGGGGGCCGAGGCGTTCGACGTTGCGGCGACCGCGGTCTGGGTGAGGTCGCCGTGGCAGAGGGTGCAGCCGGAGCGGCTCAGGTTGACGGTGCCGTCCACATGGGTGGCAGCGACCACGGTCGTCGCCGTGTTGCCGGCGCCGTGGCAGGTCGCGCAGGTGGCGTTGGCAGGGTGGTGGCTTGCGGCGGTGAGCGCGGGGGGTGCCCCGTGGCAGGCCGTGCAGGCGAGCTTGCCCGAGGTGGCCCAGGAGAGCGCCGCAGCGCTCTGGTTGCCGCCGGGGAAGTTGCCGTGACAGTAGGTGTTCGAGCAGGTGTGCGCCGTCGGGTTGTACGCCGTCGGCACCGCGCCCTGGGCTGTCGACAGGCCAGCGTAGGTCACGCCGATGACGCCGTTCGAGTGCGTGCTGCTCGTCGGAAGGACATGGCAGTTGACGCATGCCATCGGCCTCGACAGCGCAGGCGCCGTGGCGCCCTGGTTCACGTGCGCCAGGTGGACGCCGGCGATGCCGGTGGCCGACGCGACGACCGGAGGCGCGGCCGCCTGGTTCAGGTCCGCACCGGCCACGCTTACCCGACCAGCCGCGCCGTGGCAGGAGGTGCAGGACATGCCGTTGACGTCGACCGTGCCGTTGACGTGGAGTGAAGCATCGACCGAGGTGGAGGTGTAGCCGGTGTGGCAGGAGGCGCAGTCGGAGTTCTGGGTGTGGGGCGCGGCGGGCGGGACGCCGTGGCAGGTGCCGCAGGAGGTGGCGGCGGGATTGGTCCAGGTGGGGGCATAGCCCGCGTTGCCGCCGGAGAAGGAGCCGTGGCAGTAGACGTTGGAGCAGGTCGCGCCGTTCCAGGCGGGCGAGGCGCTTCCCGTCCCGGCGATGGTCCCGAAGGCGATCTCGGCCGGCCCGTTCGAGTGGGAGTTGCTCGTGGGGACGACGTGGCACTCGGTGCAGGAGAGCGAGTTGCCGTCCTTCAGGTGGAGGGCGTGGGCGCCGACTGCACGGGCGGTGGTGGCGGTCTCGCCCTTCGAGCCCCTGGGCGGCGCGGCGGACAAGCGAGGGTTCAGGGTGGTGTCGGCGCGGGCCGGATCGCCGTGGCAGGAGGAGCAGGAGAGGTTCGCGACGTCGACCTTGCCATCGATGTGGGTGGCGAGGTTGACGGTGGTCGCGGTGTAGCCGGTGTGGCAACTGCCGCAGTTCGAGGCCGAGCCCACGTCGGGGTGCGGAGCCGCGGGAGGAAGGCCGTGGCAGGTGCCGCAGGACGACGCGCGGGCCTGGGTCCAGACCGGGGCGTTGGTGGAGGAGCCGCCCACGAAGCCGCCGTGGCAGTAGGAGGCCGAGCAGGAGGAGCCGTTCCAGGTGGGAGCCGCGCCGCCGGTGGTGGCGAGCGGGCCGAAGGCGAGGTCGACCTTTCCGTTGGCGTGGGCGGTGGTGGTGGGGACGATGTGGCACTCGGAGCAAGCGACCGCCGGGCCGATTGTTCCGCCCTGGAGGTGGAGTTGGTGGGCGCCGACGGCGCGGTCGGTCGTGGCGGCTTCGCCCTTGGTGCCTTTGGGGGGTGCGGAGGGGAATTGGGGGTTGGTCACCGTTGCCTGACGCGTCCCGTCGCCGTGGCACAGGGTGCAAGCTTTGCTCTGGCCGGCGGCGCCGCCGTCCACTCCGTTCGACGCTGCCGGACGTGGGTCAGCACAACCTGAAAAAATGACGACGGAACATGCCAGGATCAGGGAGTAAGCAGATGAATGAGTGCTGCCTGCCCGCCGTCCCCGCATGGGTTCCTCCTGGGTGCAAAAACCCAAATCGCAACATTTGCGCCATTGACGATGTAGATTTCCGTACCCTTTGCACGGGACAGGCCAAGAGCTGACCCTGATGGGGTAAATGGCAGAATTCTCAGGATTCGGCCGAACGGGACCGCTCGACGGGAAGGCAGCTGGTCACCGTTCCGGGTGCCAGGGGGTCACGTTCAGTGAACAGCAGGGGCGGCGGCGTGCCCTGTGGCCAGCCGCCGCCCCCGGGGATCAGTGACCAGTGCCGTTGCAGCCGCAGTTGTCCTTGACCCAGCCCGTGGTGTTGTTGGCGGGGTAGGAGACGATGTAGAGCCTGCTGCCCGTGCCGCCCTGCGCGTAGGGTGCGGCGTTGTCCCAGCCGGCGATGGTGCCGCCGACGTTGGCGCTGGCGCCGGCGATGGCGACGAGGATGCCTGGGCGGGGTCCGCCGTGGGGGATGGCGGCGTGGCAGTTGAAGCAGGCCAGGCGGTGGTCGCCGCGCGAGACGTGGGTCGCGAAGCGTGAGCTCCCGAAGTTCTGGTTGTGGCAGTTGATGCAGAAGGTGTTGGCGGGCATGCCGGCGCTGGTTCCGACGAGGGTGTTGTTCCAGGCGGTGTTCGGTCCCTTGAGGATGAACTTCGCGGCCGAGCCGTGCGGGCCGTTGGGATCGGTGGTCGTGTCGGAGGCGTGGCAGTCGGTGCAGGTCATGAGGCTGGTTCGCGTCCAGGGGGCCTTGATGTTGCTGGTGGCGCCCAGGTTGCTCCCTGCGCTCGCGAGAACAGGGTGGAAGCTGCCGGCGGTCTCGTTGTTCGCCCACGTGCCGGCGAAACTCCCCACGTTGGCGGGGTTGAATTCCTTGGCCTGGTCGGTCTCGGCAAAGGCGCCGGAGGGTGACGTCGGAGGAGTTCCGGTGCCCCAGTAGTACCCGGTGTGGCACTTGAAGCAGAGGGTGGCCTGGAGGTCAGTGCCGGCGGCGATCACCTTCTTGGTGAAGTTGGCCGAGGTCGGGGCGGTGAAGAAGGCCGGGTTGGAGGTGAGCTGCGCCCCCCAGGCGCCCTGGAGCGCGGGTCCTGAGACGTTGCCGGTGGTCGCGCTGCCGGTGACGCGCAGGCTTCCGGACGTGGGCTTGGCCTCGTGGGAGTCGTGGCAGTCCATGCAGCTGGCGTGGCGCTGGCCGGCGCCTGCGGTGACGCCCAGCGCGTTGCCGAAGACGGCGTTGGTGAACTCGGCGGCCGAGTTGTGCCGGGTGTCGGAGTTGGAGGGGTGGCCCGACTGGTTGGCGGTGGTGGCGTGGAGGACCTGGGTCTGGATGTCCTTGCCGGAGCGGTTGCCCTGGGCGCCGGCGGCGGGAGTCGCCGTCGAGCCGTGGCAGTTGTAGCAGGCGAAGTTGGCCGCCGTTCCGGCCGGGTTGGTGGTGCCGGCGAGCAGGTTCACGTCGGTGGTGGAGTAGTGGACGGAGACGGTGGTCGTGCTCGCGGGCGTGTTGCCCTCGACGCGGCTGGCGTGGCACTTGGTGCAATTGCGGGCGAAGCTGCTGGCGTCGTGGAGCCCGTAGCTCCAGTTGTAGGTCGTCGCCCCCACGGTGTTGGTGGAGAAGTCGTGGGCCGAGAGGCCGAAGGTCGCGGCGGAGACGGTGATGCCGTTCGCCAGGATGGGCTTCTGGTGGCAGCTCGCGCACAGGCCCACGTTGAGCGTGGTGTCGAAATCGGTCCGGGCGCGGTTCTGGGTGCCGGTGCCGCCGGTGCCGATGCGCGTGGTCGCCGTGACGGCGCGGGTCGCCTGCGTTGTGGCGTCGAGGAAGACGTTGTTGGCGTGCCCCGCTCCGGCCGGGCTGGTGACGGTGTGCGGGTGGTCGCCGTGGCACATGGAGATGCAGGTCCGGTTGGCGATCGCCACCGAGGTGTTGAGATCGGTTCCGGTCCAGCTGAAGGCGCCGTCCGCCGGGACGTCGCTGCCGAGGGCGTGCCGTGAGACCGGCGCGCCGGTCACCGCCGTCATCCGGTTGAAGTAGTCGGTGTGGCAGCCGCCGCAGCTCGAGCCGCCGGTGGCGGGCTCGCCGCCGCCGTCGAGCTGGCCGTTGATGTGGAGGCCGCCGGCGACGTTGATGGTGCCGTCGGTGTTGACCGTGCCGCCGTGGCAGCGGTTGCAGTCGGTGGCGGCCGCGAGGACGCCGGTGTGGCTCACCGTGGGCGGGAAGGCGTGGCAGCTGCCGCAGGTCGCGGCGGTGCCGGTCCAGGACCAGGTGGCCCCCACCGAGCCGGTGAAGCCCGCCGCCATCGTGGCGCCGTGGCAGTAGGTGGCGCAGGTGGTGGCGGTGGTGCTGCCGTTGCCCAGCGTGAACGTCGCAGTGAACGCGCCCAGGTTCGCGCCGGTGGCGGTGGCGAAGGTCACGTTCCGCGTGCTGTTCGAGTGGGCGTTGTTTCCGGCGTTGTTCGGGTGGCACTCGACGCAGGCGACGGGCCGGTACACCGCGCCGGTGGCCACGGGGTTCACGTGGGAGACGTGGACTCCGACCCGGACGCCGGTCGTGGCTCCCAGCGAGTCGGCGGGGGGCGCCGACTGCTGGTTCAGGTCCGCGCCGGCCACGCTCACACGGGTCGCCGCGCCGTGGCAGGACGTGCAGGTGAGCGCGTCGACCTGAACCGACCCGTTCAGGTGGTTGGCCGGGTTGATGCTGCCGATGGTGTAACCGGTGTGGCAGGCCTCGCAGGCTGGGTTGGCTGGGTGGGTCCCGCCGGGGGGCGTGCCGTGGCAGGTGCCGCAGTTCGCTGCGGCGACGCCGCCGAGCCAGGACGGGGCGAGAGTGGTCGCGCCGTTCGTGAAGTTGCCGTGGCAGTAGACGTTGGAGCAGGTGCCCGCGCCGTTCGTCCCCGCGCCGGTGGTGCTGCCCGCGTAGGCGGCGGTGGTGATGCCGCCCGTCCTGGCGAGCGTGCCGAAGGCGATGGTGGCGCGCGCTCCGCCGGTGCCGACGCCCGTCGCGTGGGCGACGTCGCCCGCGCCGGGAACCGTGTGGCACTCGTTGCAGGCGAGCGCGGTGGCGCGCCAGCGCGTGCCAACGAGGTGCGCCGCGTGTGCGCCGACGCCGGCGGCCGTCGCAGCGGTCGCCCCGGTGGTGTCGGCGGCGGTGGCGTTGAAGCCGGGGGCCGAGGCGTTCGACGTTGCGGCGACCGCGGTCTGGGCGAGGTCGCCGTGGCAGAGGGTGCAGCCGGAGCGGCTCAGGTTGACGGTGCCGTCCACGTGGGTCGCGGCGACGACGGTGGTGGCCGTGTTGCCCGCGCCGTGGCAGGTCGCGCAGGTGGCGTTGGCAGGGTGGTGGCTCGCGGCGGTGAGCGCAGGCGGCGCGCCGTGGCAGGAGGTGCAGGAGAGCGTCGCGACCGTCTTCCAGGTGGGCGTGGCGATGGCGCCGGCGCCGCCGGCGAAGTTGCCGTGACAGTAGGTGTTGGAGCAGGTCCCACCCGCGCCGGCGTAGGTCGAGGTGACGCCGCCGGTGTTGGAGAGGTTGGCGAGCGTGACCGTTCCGGCCGTCGCGACGCCCGTCTTGTGGACCTGGACCGTCGGGACGACGTGGCAGGCGTTGCAGAGGACCGGGCGGGACCGCGTCCCGAGGACGTGCGACGCGTGCACGCCGACGCCGTTCGCAGTGGCGGGGGCCGTGAGGCCGTAGGTGTCGGGGGAACCAACGCCCCTGGGGGCCGCGCCGACGTTCGGGTCCTGCGTGCCGGTGGCGACGAGCGTGCCGCCGTGGCAGGTGACGCAGGTGAGGGTGGAGGTGTTGACGACGCCATTCACGTGCAGTCCGCCGGCGACGTTGACGACTCCGGCCGCGTTGACGGTTCCGCCGTGGCAACTCGCGCAGGTGGTGATCGCGGCGGCGTTGTGGTGGTTCGCAGTCGTGGGAGGCGACTTGTGGCAGCTGCCGCAATCGGCGGCGGCGCCGTTCCAGGTCCAACTCGTCACGCTGCCCCGCGTCGTCGTCGCGTTGAGCGAGGAGCCGTGGCAGTAAGTCGCGCACGTCGTCTGCGTCGTCGTCCCGTTCCCCTGGACGAAGGTGGGAGCGAACGCGCCCAGGTTGGCGCCGGTGGCGGTGGCGAATGTCACGTTCACGACGTTGTTGGAGTGGGCGTTGCTCGTGTTGTTCGGGTGGCACTCGGTACAGGCCACCGGCTTGTAGACCGCGCCCGCCGCTGCCGGGTTCACGTGGCCGAGGTGCGTGCCGACCGCGACGCCCGTCGCGGCGCCCGCCGTGTCGACCGGAGGTGCCGCCACCTGGTTCACGTCGGCGCCGGCGACGCTGACGCGACCGCTGGTGCCGTGGCACGAGGTGCAGGACATGTTGGAGAGGTCGACAGCGCCATCGACGTGACCCGCCGCGCTGATGATGGACTGGGTGGCATTGCTGTAGTTGCCGTGGCAGTTGCCGCAGGTGGCGAGCGTGGAGCCGGCCGGGTGGGTGCCGCCCGGAGGCGTGCCGTGGCAGGAGGTGCAGGTCGTCGCCGCGGCGGTCCAGGTGATGGCGCCGGCGCCGACACCGTTCGTGAAGTTGCCGTGGCAGTAAGTGTTGGAGCAGGTGCTGCCGGCGTAGGAGGGGGCCGGGAAGGTGGTCCCGGTGCCGGTCCGCGCCAGCGTCCCGAAGACGACGTTGGGCGCGCCGTTGGCGTGGAGCGGGGTGGCCGGGATGGCGGCGTTGTGGCACTCGCTGCAGGCGACCTGCTTGGAGAAGCTTGGGCCGCCGGCGGCGCCGGTGAAGAGGTGCTTCGCGTGGGCGCCGACCTTGGCGCCCGTCGAGAGGTTGGTCGCATCGACCGGAGGAGAGGACGAGAAGGCGACGGCATTGGCGTCGGCGCCGGTGCGGGCCGGATCGCCGTGGCAGGTGGTGCAGGTCTGGGTGGTGTATTCGATGACGCCGTTCACGTGAGTCGCCACGTTGACGGCGACACCGGTGTAGCCCGTGTGGCAGGAGCCGCAATCGGTGCGGTTCGGGTGGAAGCGCCCGGTCGACGTCGTCGACGGCGGCATCCCGTGGCAGGAGGCGCAGACGAGCGTGGCGGCCGCGGTCCAGGCCGGGGTCACGTTGGTCGCGCCTACGCCGCCGCCGAGGTTGCCGTGGCAGTAGGTGTTGGAGCAGGTGAGGGTGGTGGTGGAGTAGCTGGCCGTGGTGATGCCACCGGTCGTCGACAGGTTGGCGAGCCCAACCGTGCCGGTCGTCGCGACGCCGGTCTTGTGGACCTGGGCGGTGGGAACGACGTGGCAGGCGTTGCAGAGCACCGGACGGGAGCGGGTGCCGAGGACGTGCGAGGCGTGCACGCCGACGCCGCGGGCGGTGGTGATGACGGTGCCATAGGTGTCGGGGGAGCCTGCGCCCCTGGGTGCGGCGCCGACGTTCGGGTCCTGCGTGCCGGTGGCGACGAGCGTGCCGCCGTGGCAGGTGGTGCAGGTGAGCGTCGAGGTATTGACGGCGCCGTTCACGTGCAGGCCTCCGGCGACGTTGACGACTCCGGCCGCGTTGACGGTTCCGCCGTGGCAGCTCGCGCAGGTGGTGAGCGCCGCGGCGTTGTGGTGGTTGGCGGTGGTCGGAGGCGACTTGTGGCAGCTGCCGCAGTCGGCAGCCGCGCCGTTCCAGGTCCAGGAGGTCACGCTACCCCGCGTCGTCGTCGCGTTCAGCGAGGAGCCGTGGCAGTAGGTGGCGCAGGTGGTCTGGGTGGTGGTGCCGTTGCCCTGGACGAGGGTGGGAGCGAACGCGCCCAGGTTCGCGCCGGTGGCGGTGGCGAACGTCACGTTGACGACGCTGTTCGAGTGGGCGCTGCTCGTGTTGTTCGGATGGCACTCGGTACAGGTCACCGGCTTGTAGACCGCGCCCGCCGCTGCCGGGTTCACGTGGCCGAGGTGGGTTCCGACCGCGACGCCTGTCGATGCGCCCGCCGTGTCGATCGGGGGAGCGGCGGCCTGGTTCAGGTCCGCGCCGGCCACGCTCGCGCGAGCGGCGGTGCCGTGGCAGGAGGTGCAGGTGAGGTTGTCGACGTCGATGACGCCGTTCAGGTGGTTGGCGCCGACGGTCGTCGCCGTGTAGCCGGTGTGGCAGTTCGCGCAGGTAGCGCCGGCCGGGTGGGTCCCGCCGGGGGGCGTGCCGTGGCAGGTGCCGCAGTTCGCCGCGGCGACGCCGCCGAGCCAGGACGGGGCGAGAGTGGTCGCGCCGTTCGTGAAGTTGCCGTGGCAGTAGACGTTGGAGCAGGTGCCCGCGCCGTTCGTCCCCGCGCCGGTGGTGCTGCCCGCGTAGGCGGCGGTGGTGATGCCGCCCGTCCTGGCGAGCGTTCCGAAGGCCACGACGGCGCGAGCACCGCCGGTGCCGACGCCCGTCGCGTGGGCGACGTCGCCCGCGCCGGGAACCGTATGGCACTCGTTGCAGGCGAGCGGCGTGGAGCGCCAGCGCGTGCCGTTCAGGTGGGCCGCGTGTGCGCCGACCGCGGCGGCCGTCGCAGCGGTTGCGCCGGTGGTGTCGGCGGCGGTGGCGTTGAAGCCGGGCGCCGAGGCGCTCGACGTCGCGGCGACCGCGGTCTGGGCGAGATCGCCGTGGCAGAGGGTGCAGCCGGTCCGGCTCAGGTTGACGGTGCCGTCCACATGGGTGGCAGCGACCACGGTCGTCGCCGTGTTGCCCGCGCCGTGGCAGGTCGCGCAGGTGGCGTTGGCAGGGTGGTGGCTTGCGGCGGTGAGCGCAGGGGGCGCGCCGTGGCAAGAGGTGCAGGAGAGCGTGGCGGCCGCGGTCCAGGCCGGGGTCACGTTGGTCGCGCCTACGCCGCCGCCGAGGTTGCCGTGGCAGTAGGTGTTGGAGCAGGTGAGGGTGGTGGTGGAGTAGCTGGCCGTGGTGATGCCACCGGTCGTCGACAGGTTGGCGAGCCCAACCGTGCCGGTCGTCGCGACGCCGGTCTTGTGGACCTGGGCGGTGGGAACGACGTGGCAGGCGTTGCAGAGCACCGGACGGGAGCGGGTGCCGAGGACGTGCGAGGCGTGCACGCCGACGCCGCGGGCGGTGGTGAGGACGGTGCCATAGGTGTCGGGGGAGCCTGCGCCCCTGGGTGCGGCGCCGACGTTCGGGTCCTGCGTGCCGGTGGCGACGAGCGTGCCGCCGTGGCAGGTGGTGCAGGTGAGCGTCGAGGTATTGACGGCGCCGTTCACGTGCAGGCCTCCGGCGACGTTGACGACTCCGGCCGCGGTGACCGTGCCACCGTGGCAGCTCGCGCAGGTGGTGAGCGCGGCGGCGTTGTGGTGGTTCGCCGTCGTCGGGAGGCGACTTGTGGCAGCTGCCGCAGTCGGCGGCGACCGCGCTGTTCCAGGACCAGGAGGCGACGCTGCCGCGGGTGGTCGTCGCGTTGAGCGAGGAGCCGTGGCAGTAGGTGGCGCAGGTGGTCTGGGTGGTGGTGCCGTTGCCCTGGACGAGGGTGGCCGTGAAGGCCCCCAGGTTCGCGCCGGTGGCGGTGGCGAACGTCACGTTGACGACGCTGTTCGAGTGGGCGCTGCTCGTGTTGTTCGGATGGCACTCGGAGCAGGCGACCGGCTTGTAGACGGCGCCGGCGGCGGCAGGGTTCACGTGGCCGAGGTGGGTTCCGACGGCGACGCCTGTCGATGCGCCCGCCGTGTCGATCGGGGGAGCGGCGGCCTGGTTCAGGTCCGCGCCGGCCACGCTCGCGCGAGCGGCGGTGCCGTGGCAGGAGGTGCAGGTCAGGTTGTCGACGTCGATGACGCCGTTCAGGTGGGCCGCGGTGTTGACGGTCGTCGCCGTGTAGCCGGTGTGGCAGTTCGCGCAGGTAGCGCCGGCCGGGTGGGTGCCGCCGGGGGGCGTGCCGTGGCAGGTGCCGCAGTTCGCGGCGGCGACGCCGCCGAGCCAGGACGGGGCGAGCGTGGTCGCGCCGTTCCGGAAGTTGCCGTGGCAGTAGACGTTGGAGCAGGTGCCCGCGCCGTTCGTCCCGGCGCCGGTGGTGCTGCCCGCGTAGGCGGCGGTGGTGATGCCGCCGGTCCTGGCGAGCGTTCCGAAGGCCACGACGGATGCGAGCACCGCCGGTGCCGACGCCCGTCGCGTGGGCGACGTCGCCCGCGCCGGGAACCGTGTGGCACTCGTTGCAGGCGAGCGGCGTGGAGCGCCAGCGCGTGCCGACGAGGTGGGCCGCGTGAGCGCCGACCGCGGCGGCCGTCGCAGCGGTCGCGCCGGTGGTGTCGGCGGCGGTGGCGTTGAACCCAGGAGCCGAGGCGTTCGAGGTCGCGGCGACGGCGGTCTGGGCGAGGTCGCCGTGGCAGAGCGTGCAGCCGGAGCGGCTCAGGTTCACCGTGCCGTCCACGTGGGTCGCAGCGACCACGGTGGTGGCGGTGTTGCCGGCGCCGTGGCAGGTGGCGCAGGTGGCGTTGGCAGGGTGGTGGCTTGCGGCGGTGAGCGCGGGAGGCGCCCCGTGGCAGGCGGTGCAGGAGAGCGTGGCGACCGTCTTCCAGGTGGGCGTGGCGATGGCGCCGGCGCCGCCGGCGAAGTTGCCATGGCAATAGGTGTTCGAGCAGGTCCCGCCCGCACCCGCGTAGGTCGAGGTGACGCCGCCGGTGTTGGAGAGGTTGGCGAGCGCGACCGCTCCGGCCGTCGCGACGCCCGTCTTGTGGACCTGGACCGTGGGAACGACGTGGCAGGCGTTGCAGAGCACCGGACGGGAGCGGGTGCCGAGGACGTGCGCCGCGTGGACGCCGACGCCGTTCGCAGTGGCCGGCGCGGTGAGGCCGTAGGTGTCGGGGGAGCCAACGCCCCTGGGGGCGGCGCCGACGTTCGGGTCCTGGGCTCCGGTGGCGACGAGCGCGCCTCCGTGGCAGGTGGTGCAGGTGAGGGTCGAGGTATTGACGGCGCCGTTCACGTGCAGGCCGCCGGCGACGTTGACGACTCCGGCCGCGTTGACGGTTCCGCCGTGGCAGCTCGCGCAGGTGGTGATCGCGGCGGCGTTGTGGTGGTTCGCCGTCGTCGGAGGCGACTTGTGGCAGCTGCCGCAGTCGGCGGCGACCGCGCTGTTCCAGGACCAGGAGGCGACGCTGCCGCGGGTGGTCGTCGCGTTCAGCGAGGAGCCGTGGCAGTAGGTGGCGCAGGTGGTCTGGGTGGTGGTGCCGTTGCCCTGGACGAGGGTGGCCGTGAAGGCCCCCAGGTTCGCGCCGGTGGCGGTGGCGAACGTCACGTTGACGACGTTGTTCGAGTGGGCGTTGCTCGTGTTGTTCGGATGGCACTCGGAGCAGGCGACCGGCTTGTAGACGGCGCCGGCGGCGGCCGGGTTCACGTGGCCGAGGTGGGTTCCGACGGCGACGCCTGTCGATGCGCCAGCGGTGTCGATCGGGGGAGCGGCGGCCTGGTTCAGGTCGGCACCGGCCACGCTCGCGCGAGCGGCGGTGCCGTGGCAGGAGGTGCAGGTGAGGTTGTCGACGTCGATGACGCCGTTCAGGTGGGCCGCGGTGTTGACCGTCGTCGCCGTGTAGCCGGTGTGGCAGTTCGCGCAGGTAGCGCCGGCCGGGTGGGTGCCGCCGGGGGGCGTGCCGTGGCAGGTGCCGCAGTTCGCGGCGGCGACGCCGCCGAGCCAGGACGGGGCGAGCGTGGTCGCGCCGTTCCGGAAGTTGCCGTGGCAGTAGACGTTGGAGCAGGTGCCGGCGCCGTTGTCCCGGCGCCGGTGGTGCTGCCCGCGTAGGCGGCGGTGGTGATGCCGCCGGTCCGGGCGAGCGTGCCGAAGGCGATGATGGCGCGCGCACCGCCGGTGCCGACGCCCGTCGCGTGGGCGACGTCGCCCGCGCCGGGAACCGTGTGGCACTCGTTGCAGGCGAGCGGCGTGGAGCGCCAGCGCGTGCCGTCAGGTGGGCCGCGTGTGCGCCGACCGCGGCGGCCGTCGCAGCGGTTGCGCCGGTGGTGTCGGCGGCGGTGGCGTTGAAGCCGGGCGCCGAGGCGTTCGACGTCGCGGCGACGGCGGTCTGGGCGAGATCGCCGTGGCAGAGGGTGCAGCCGGAGCGGCTCAGGTTGACGGTGCCGTCCACATGGGTCGCGGCGACCACGGTCGTCGCCGTGTTGCCCGCGCCGTGGCAGGTCGCGCAGGTGGCGTTGGCTGGGTGGTGCGACGCCGCGTTCAGGGCAGGGGGCGCGCCGTGGCAAGAGGTGCAGGAGAGCGTGGCGGCCGCGGTCCAGGCCGGGGTCACGTTGGTCGCGCCTACGCCGCCGCCGAGGTTGCCGTGGCAGTAGGTGTTGGAGCAGGTGAGGGTGGTGGTGGAGTAGCTGGCCGTGGTGATGCCACCGGTCGTCGACAGGTTGGCGAGCCCAACCGTGCCGGTCGTCGCGACGCCGGTCTTGTGGACCTGGGCGGTGGGAACGACGTGGCAGGCGTTGCAGAGCACCGGACGGGAGCGGGTGCCGAGGACGTGAGCCGCGTGGACGCCGACGCCGCGGGCGGTGGTGAGGACGGTGCCGTAGGTGTCGGGGGAGCCTGCGCCCCTGGGCGCGGCGCCGACGTTCGGGTCCTGCGTGCCGGTGGCGACGAGCGTGCCGCCGTGGCAGGTGACGCAGGTGAGCGTCGAGGTATCGACGGCGCCGTTCACGTGCAGGCCGCCGGCGACGTTGACCACTCCGGCCGCGTTGACGGTTCCGCCGTGGCAGCTCGCGCAGGTGGTGAGCGCGGCGGCGTTGTGGTGGTTGGCGGTGGTCGGAGGCGACTTGTGGCAACTGCCGCAGTCGGCGGCGACCAGGCTGTTCCAGGACCAGGAGGCGACGCTGCCGCGGGTGGTCGTCGCGTTCAGCGAGGAGCCGTGGCAGTAGGTGGCGCAGGTGGTCTGGGTGGTGGTGCCGTTGCCCTGGACGAGGGTGGCCGTGAAGGCCCCCAGGTTCGCGCCGGTGGCCGTGGCGAAGGTGACGTTCACCGTGCTGTTCGAGTGGCTGATGTTGCCGGCGTTGTTGGTGTGGCACTCGGTGCAGGCGACCGGCTTGTAGACGGCGCCGGCGGCAGCAGGGTTCACGTGGCCGAGGTGGGTTCCGACGGCGACGCCCGTCGAGGCGCCCGCCGTGTCGATCGGGGGGGCGGCGGCCTGGTTCAGGTCTGCGCCGGCCACGCTCACGCGGCCGGTGGCGCCGTGGCACGACGTGCAGGTCATGTTGGCGACGTCGATAACCCCATTGATGTGGGTGGTCAGGTTGACCGTCGTCGCGGTGTAACCCGTGTGGCAACTCGCGCAGGCGGCGTTGGCCGGGTGCGTCCCGCCGGGGGGCGTGCCGTGGCAGGTGCCGCAGGCGTTCGCGGCCGGCGCCGTCCAGCTCGGGACGTAGGTGGTCGCGCCGTTCCGGAAGTTGCCGTGGCAGTAGCTCGAGGCGCAGCCCGAGCCGTTCCAGGCTGGGCTCACGTTGCCCGTCTTCGCGAGCGCGCCGAACACCACCTCGGCCACCCCGTTCGAGTGGGCGTTGCTCAGGACGACGGAATGGCACTCGCCGCAGGCCGTGCCGGAGGAGGTCGCGCTGGCCTGGAGGTGGCGCAGGTGAGCGCCGACTCCGCGGGCGGTGGTGGCCGTGTTGCCCTTGGCGTCCACCGGGGGCGCGGCGGCCAGCTGGGGGTTCAGCGTGCTGCCGGCGCGGGCCGCGTCGCCGTGGCAGGAGGTGCAGGAGAGGTTGACCTCGACCAGGCCGTTCACGTGGGTGGCCGGATCGACCGCCGTGCGCGTGGAGCCAGGGTGGCAGCTGCCGCAGCTGGCCGTGGCGGCGACGAACGGGTGGGGCGCCGGAGGCGGGCTGCCGTGGCAGCTTCCGCAGGTCACTTCCACGCTCCCGCCGGTCCAGAGCGGGCGGTTGTGGGTGGCTCCACCGAGGGTGGCGCCATGGCAATAGTTGGTGCAGGTGAGGCCGGTCGGGTCGAAGGCGGGGGCGGCGCCGCCGGTCGAGGCGAGAGGGCCCCAGGCGAGGTCGAGGGCGCCGCTGGGGTGCGTGCCCTGGCCAGGAGTGGCGTGGCATTCGGTGCAGGCCATGGCGATGCGCAGCGAGCCCGCGTTCAGGTGGGCCTGGTGGGCGCCGACGCCGGCGGAGGTGGTGGCGCTGCTGCCCGTGGTGTCCTTGGGCGGCGCGGCGGCGAGATCGGGATTGAGCGCGGTGGCGACCCGGGTCGCGTCGCCGTGGCAGGAGGAGCAGGAAATCGCGGCGACGTCCACGCTGCCGTTCACGTGGGTCGACGCGTTGACGGAGGTCGAGGTGTAGCCGGTGTGGCACGAGGCGCAGTCGGAGCTCTGGGTGTGGGGCGCGGAGGGCGGGACGCCGTGGCAGGTGCCGCAGCTCGAGGCGGCCGGGTTGGTCCAGGTCGGCGTGTAGCCGGCGTTGCCGCCGGGGAAGGCGCCGTGGCAGTAGACGTTGGAGCAGGTCGCGCCGCTCCAGGACGGCGTGGCTCCGCCGGTCCCGGCGACGGTCCCGAACGCGATCTCGACCGACCCGTTCGAGTGGGTGTTGCTGGTGGGGACGGCGTGGCACTCGGTGCAGGCGGTGGCGTTGCCGTCCTTGAGGTGGAGGGCGTGCGCGCCCACCGCGCGGGTGGTCGTGGCGGACTCGCCCTTCGAGCCCGTGGGCGGCGCGGCGGAGTTGCGGGGGTTGAGCGTCGTGTCGGCGCGGGCCGGATCGCCGTGGCAGGAGGTGCAGGTCATGTTCGCGACGTCCACCTTGCCGTCCACGTGGGTGGCGAGGTTCACCGTGGTCGCGGTGTAGCCGGTGTGGCAGGTTCCGCAGTTGGAGGCCACGCCCACGTCCGGGTGGGGAGCGGCGGGAGGCAGGCCATGGCAGGTGCCGCAGGAGGTTGCGCGGGCCTGGGTCCAGACGGGCGCATTGGTCGAGGAGCCCCCGGCGAAGCCGCCGTGGCAGTAGGACGCCGAGCAGGAGGAGCCGTTCCAGGCGGGGACCGCTCCGCCGGTGGTTGCGAGCGTTCCGAAAGCGAGGTCCACCATTCCGTTGGCGTGGGCAGCGGTCGTGGGGACGGTGTGGCACTCGGCGCAAGCGACCGCCGGGCCGATCGTTCCGCCCTGGAGGTGGAGCTGGTGGGCCCCCACGGCGCGGGCAGTCACGTCACTTTCGCCTCTGGTTCCTTTGGGGGGAGCCGACGGGAGCATCGGGTTCGTGGAGGTCGCCACGCGGGTCGCGTCACCGTGGCAAAGGGTGCAAGCTTTGCTTCCGCCGCCGGCCCCTCCGTCCGTCCCCTTCGAGGCCATTGGGCGTGGGTCGGAGCAACCTGAAACGAAGGCTACGCAAACCCCTAGAATCAGGGCGCTAACGAAGCCATGGGTGCCACTTGACCGCAATCCCGACATGAACCCTCCAGAGCCCAAAAACCTACACCGCAGGAATTGCGCTTCCTTTTGTGTAGGATGATGTACCGTGTGCACGGGACAGGCCAGCGTTTGACTCCGATGGACTAAATGTTTGATTTCTCATCTTGACCCGACGCAATGGGGGAGGGCTTCTCGATGCCCCCGCGCGGGCTCCCGCCGCCCTCTTGACACCCAGAGTGAATGCCGCGGTTCTTGGACCAGGGCGCGAAGGAGGAAACATCTCCTCGCAATCGCTTCCTCCGCGGGGCGCGACTTGGCTATGATGAGGTCGCCACGCGCGGCTGTCCCGCGCCGGGCGGCACCTCTGAAGGAGTCGATCGTGACGCAAGACGAACGCCTGGCGAAGCGAGATGCGCTGCGGTCGGAGATCGTGAAGCTGGAGGAGTCGATCCGCGTCCTGCTGGAGCAGGAGGAGGAGCTCCTCCGCGAGTGCTCCCACACCTACGCGGGCGGCAAGAGCGCGCTCGTGGGTGGGCGGGTGAAGGTCTGCGTCCACTGCGGCCGATCGGTCCAGGGCAAGGACGAGAAGCTCTGGGGCTAGCCACCCCGTGGCCACCCTCCATCCGTTCCGGGCGCTGCGTCCGTCGCGCGACAACGCGGTCCGCGTCGCCGCGCCCCCCTACGACGTCGTGAACACGCACGAGGCGCGCGAGATCGCCCGGGGCAACCCGGACAGCTACCTCCACGTCTCCCGCCCCGAGATAGACCTCCCCGAGGGCACCGACGACCACGCCGACGCGGTCTATGCGCGCGGGGCACGGAACCTTTCCGACTTCCGGGAACGGGGCGTGCTGCGCCCCGACGTCGAGCCCCACTTCTACGTCTACGCGCAGAAGATGGGCGCCCACCGTCAGGTGGGGCTGGTGGCCTGCGCCTCCGTGGCCGAGTACGACGCCGACCTCGTCAAGAAGCACGAGAAGACCCGGGCCGACAAGGAGGACGACCGCACCCGCCACATCGACGAGATGGGTGCGCACGACGAGCCGGTCTTCCTGACCTACCGCGCCTCGAGCGAGATCGACGCCGCGGTCGCCGGGGTGATGGAGGGCGCGCCCGAGTACGACATGACCACCCAGGACGCCGTCGAGCACCGGCTCTGGGTGGCGGGCGGGGAGGCCAGCGCCCGCATCGCAGCGCTCTTCCGGTCGGTTCCCGCCCTCTACGTGGCCGACGGTCACCACCGCTCGGCGGCCGCCTCCCGTGTCCACGCGCTGCGCAAGGGCAAGCCGGGCGAGCACGACCGCTTCCTCGCGGTGGTCTTCCCGCACGACCAGATGCAGATCCTGGCTTACAACCGCGTGGTCCGGGACACGAAGGGGCGAAGGCCCGCCGAGCTCCGGGCCGCGCTCGAGCAGGTGTTCAACCTCTCGCCCGCCGACCGGCCCGAGCCGGACGGGCCGCTCGCGTTCGGCGTCTTCCTCGAGGGGCGCTGGTGGCGGGCGCGGGTCCGTCCCGGGAGCTTCGACGCCAGGGACCCGGTGGCCTCGCTCGACTGCTCCATCCTGCAGGATCAGGTCCTGGCCCCGATCTTCGGGATCGCCGACCCGCGGCGCGATACCAACGTGGATTTCGTGGGCGGCATCCGCGGCGCGAAGGAGCTGGAACGGAGGGTGAACGAGGAGGGCTGGAGCGTGGCCTTCCATCTCTTCCCGACGCGGGTGGACCAGGTGATGGACGTCTCCGACGCCGGGCAGATCATGCCGCCGAAGAGCACATGGTTCGAGCCGAAGCTGCGCTCCGGCCTCTTCGTGCACGCGTTCTGATCGGGTCGCTCCCGGAATCGTCGGGCGCGACAGGCACTTGCGGCTCGTCTTCGGCAGTTCCTCCGGTGCGCAGCTTCGCGCTTCCGTTCGCCTCCGACCCCTCGCGCAGTCCGCCAGCAGTCCGGACCTGCACCGGGCCGGTAGAGAACGACCGGGACAGCCCCTCCCGGACGTCCTCGACGTCCAGGTGGCCGTAGGTGTGGATGGTGAGGCGCACGTCCGAGTGGCGGAGGAACTTCTGCGCGACTGCCATGCCCGCGCTCCGCACCACCGCCGTGCCGCCGGAGTGGCGGGTGTCGTGGAAGCGGACGTGCCGCGGGACGGGCTTCGCCCAGAGTGATGGCTTGCCGCAGCTCGGGCACGTCTCCGGGAGGGCCGCGGAGGGCCGCAGCTCCTTCCAGCCGCAGTGCGCGGCCCGGCAGCGATGCTCGTAGCCCTCGATGAGGCCGGCGCGGGCGATGGCGGCCCGGAGCATCCGGTTGAGTCGCAGCTTGCGCGAGTGCATGGTGCCGTCGGCCCTCGGGAACACGAGCGGGCCGGGCGCCTCGCGCAGCGCCTTCGTGAGGCGCGGCCGGAGCTGATCGGCGATGGGCACCGGTTGCGCCTTGCCGTCCTTCGTGCGCGGCGCATCCCAGGACCGGTTCACCATGATGATGCCGGCCGCGAGATCCACGTCCTCCTTGCGCATCCCGAAGATCTCCCCCTCGCGCATCACGGCGTAGAGGCCGGTCGCCACCGGGCCCTGCCATTCCGGCGGGACCTCCGCGAGCACCGGCTCCCACTCCGAGGGCGTAGGATCTTCTTCGGCCTCGGCACGACCTTGGACCGCTCGACCTCCTCGATGGGGTTCTGGCGCCCCTCCCACGGTCCACCAGTCTTCCGCGCCACCGCGAAGATGTTGAACAGGTAGCCGCGCAGGTCGTTCCGGGACTTGGGACCGAGACTGTCCATCTTGTCGGCGAGGAGGCGCTGGACGCGGGCGGCCGTCACCTCGCGCAGCGGCGCGCCCCAGATGGTCGGGCGCAGGTGCTTCAGCAGGAATGGCTTCACCGCCGTCGAGCGCAGCGTCTTGCCCTTCTGCTCCCACCACCAGTCGAAGAGGGCGCCGAAGGGCATCGAGAGCGATTCGCTGCGGGTCGGGTCGAGACCGAGCCGCTGCCGGCGGGCCTTCTCCTCGATCTCTCCGAGCCGCCGCCGAGCGAGTTGCTCCGTGGCCCGGGCCGAGAGGGGCAGTCCGTCGCGGCCCGTCGCCATGACGGCCTGCTGCCGCTGGCGGCCGCTCCCGTCGATCCACTGGATGATCGTCCGGCCGTTCTTCCGCTTCAGCACCGAGCCCATTCGGACCTCCTACCTTCGGCCAGGATCCCCGGCTACCCCATCGTCCCGCGCGAAATCCCGGACTGCGTCGGGTCTAAACCGGAAGAGCGCCCCGACGCGAACGGCGGGAAGCGACCCCTGCCGGCGGAGCTTGTAGACCATCGACAGCGAGACCCGCAGAAAGGCGGCCACGTCCTCGGCAGTCCAGAGTGCGTCGGCAACTCGCGGCGATGCCGTCGTTGCGTCCATGGCGACCTTTGGAAAGCTCACGGTCCCACCGTCCTTCCGGGCACCGGAGCCGGTGGGTCGCGCAGGATGAGCTTTCGCAGGTAGTCGAGGTCGGTCCTGGGGAGGGCGTCGAGGTCGAATCTGCAGTGGCCGGCTCGCTGGTGAAGGGCGATGGCCTCGTAGGCGTCCGAGAGCGACTCGTCCACGCGCTGAAGGGAGTCCTGCAGGAGGCGCAGCTCGCGCTCGTCCACGGCCAGGGCGAACCTGGGCGGGGTAGGGACCGGCGCCGTGGCCACCGCCGTCGTCGGCTTCGAGGCGGATGGCGCAGCAGCAGGAGGCCGACTGGCCGGGACGGTGGAGGCCAGTCGGTCCGGGAAGTACCCGAGGAGCCTACGAGCGGCCTCGGCGAAGGTGAGGACGATGACCTCGAACGCTCGGTGCTCCATTCGGGCCCTGACCTCCGGGAAGCTCGTGCCGTCGAGGCACGCCTTCACCGCCTGCTCCACCCGCCGCCTGCGATCGAGGGAATGGACGACGAAGACGAGGCGCGGAGCGAACCCGTCCGGGAAGGCGCGAACGTACCAGCTGGCCTTGCGGTCGTCGGAGAGGACGTCGAAGTACTGCCGGTATCGCCGCACCTTCGAGACGATGGCCCCGGTTCGCTCCGGATGGGCGGTGACGATGCTCTGCGTGCCCGTCTCGGCCTCGATGAAGAGCCGGCGGCCCCGGCCCGGGACCTCCAGGATGGCGTCGGGCTTGAGGACGGCCTGGTGGGACTCCCCGAGGTGGTGGCCGAAGGCGCGGAACTGGAGGACCTCGTCGTTCTCGGCGCGCCAGCGGAACGGAAGCTCCTCGAGCAGCGCCGTCTCCGACCGCCTGAGCGAGAGGACGAGCTCGAGGAGGACGTCGTTGAGGAGCAGCGTGTGCTCCAGGAACCGGGCGCCGACGTCGCTCGCCGGGGCCGGGAGCCAGGGGAGGCCCGGGGTGACGAGGCTGCGGCCGTAGGGCGTGAGCGCCCAGACCGGGACGCTCGTGCCCTCGTAGCGCCGGTAGTGCAGGCGGCGCAGGCAGGCCCCCTCACCCGGGCGGCCACCGGGCAGGCAGAGCTTCGCGAGGCGGCGGTAGACGAGCTTCTTGCTGCGGTCGGGCGCGATGAGCCGGTGGACCTGGTCGGCCGATGCGTACCGGGCGATGCCGACGTAGGCGAGGAGGGCGCGATCGCGATCGGTGAGGACGGCTCCCTTGACGTTCGGCATGGCGCGCCTCCGGGCGGCGCGGCCCCGTTGGGGTCGCTACCGCTTCCTCCCTGGATTCGAGTTCGGGCCGTCGAAGCCGGGCTCCTCTTCGCGGAGCACGAGGGCGCGCTGGAAGAGGAGGTGGAGCAGGTACTCGTACCGTCCCATGCCGAGCGCGCCGCGATCCGCATCCAGGAGCGCCACCGCGGCGACTGGTAGGCCGAACCAGGTCCGGAGCCCGTCGAGGTGCCGGACGACGTGCGCCGTGAGGTCCACGCCGCGGGCGTCGGCCTCGCCACGGAGGAAGGTGACGAGCTCACGAGGCATGCGGATGGTCTGCATCAGCTTCTCCGTCGTGGAGAAAGGGCCGTCGGTGCGTGGCTTCTTACGGGATGCCATAACGAGTCCTCCTGACATACGTATAGTATACGCGTCGCCCTGACGCAAGCGTTCGAGGGCGCTCGACGCTCGGTGGGTCCGACGACGGCGGCTTCGAGGAGTTCTGCGAGTTCCTCGCCAGCTGCGACCGGAGTTTCTGGTTCTCGGCCCGGAGCCGCACGACCTCGGCATTCTCCGCCCGGAGCCGCGTGACTTCCTCCATCAATCAGCCAGGCAACCTTCGCCTCCAGCTCGGCGATGCGTTGGTCGCGAAAGTCAGGCGCGACAGGCACTAGGAGTGTAGATCACACTCCAGATCCCCTGTCGATCCCGTGAACGGTTGCCCGGTTGTTAGCTGGCCAGACCTATTGCAAACGCTTCATCGGCGGCGCGATCCACTTGCCTTCCAGCGCCTCGGGTTTCGGGACGTAGAGGCGCAAGACCACCCAGAAAGGTCCCTTCGGCGAGGGCAGCCAGTTGGCTTCCTTGTCCTTGCCGGGTGATTCGTTCTGGACATGAAGCGTCAGCCCGCCGTCATCATCCATCTTGAATTGCGACAGCATGGTCGAGTTCAACAGGTAGCGATTGATCGGATTGGCGACGAGCAGGTTCGCCGGATGATCGTACATGGTCAGCGACCAGAACGAGTCGGCGGGCGGCAACTGGCCTTTCTTGAAGCCTAAGCTGTAGCGATTGGCACCGTCCAGCTTCTGCCGGTCCCCATCCAGAAAGTAGGGGAGATAAATCGCCTCTTCCTTCGAGAGGCCGTAAATGCCTTTCACCGCGGCGCCCATACGGTAGAGGTAATTGTTCTTGAGATATTCACGGGTACCGAAAATGTCGCCTGACGTCACTTCCCCTTTGTTGACCCGATCCAATAATCCATTGAATTCGGACCAGCCGTCGGCCATGCCGGCCTCGATCGCCTGCTTCGTTTCCGCTGAAAGCTTGCTGGCATCGAAAGGCTGGCCCGCGCCAACACCAATCTTGGCGAATCGGTCCATGAGGGCCTGCTCTGATGGATGGGTCGGGCAGAACTGCAGGTAGAAGTTCAACAGCGTGTAGAACTCGAGCGAGGTCTTCTGGGTGACCGGTGTGAGCGGCTTGGGAAAATTGATCGAAGGGGCAGCTTGTGGGGCTGGCTGGCCAAGGAAAGCCGATAAGGGCTTGACGACATACTGCGCTTGAATCTGCTTGACGTTGTCGAGGTCGGCGGGATTGAAGAGCTGCGTCCGAAACTGCGCCGAAGCCATTTCAGTCTCGCAACGGATCACCTTCGTGATACCCGGGGGCTTTTCCCCGTGCCAGTTTGGACCGGCGATGAGAAAACTGCCGCCATCGTTGCCTGTCGCGCGACTGCCGGGAATGTCGAAGTTGTGCGTGTAGAGGTCGATCAGTTGCAGGCTCCAGTACCGCTCCCGGGCGATGGGCGGCACGGTGAACACGATCGGTTCCGCACGCAAATCCAGACCGATCCACGAGTAGGGAGTATCCGAGTTGGCGGTCTGGATCGCCTTGTCGTCCGGCGTGAACACGCGGGGAATGTTGAAGAGGGTGTTGTAAGGCGCTTTGTAGTCCGGATCCTTCTTGTCGGTGAAGTAGGCGTATTGCACCCGCAGGTTATCCACCATCGGGAAGCCGTAGATGTAGGCTTCCTTCGCGATGGCGCGGGCTTTGTCGGCAGTCATGTTCATGATTCTTCTCCAGTCAGCCTATTTGCAGGGGACGGCATCCGGCAGTTTGTAGCTGCCATTCAGGACGGATTGGCCGGGGCGATACACGCGCATCAGGAAATTCCAACCTTCGCTCACATCCAGCCGGTTGGGCACGTCGCCGCAGGCTTCCTTCGACCCGAAGTGAACCGTGAACGTGCCGTCAGCATTCATCTTCGTGTTCGCGGCGTTGAGAATGTTGTTGACGCTCTTCATGTAGCCATCCGCGCCGTAAACGGTGATGGACCAGAACGCATTGTTCTCGGGCACCTGGTAGGTGGCGGTGTGGCATCTATCGGCGGACAGATGTCCGTTGTAATTGATGTAAACCGCGTCCTTGTTCGGGAAAAGTCCCCACGCCCCGGCGCAGCCCAGGTGACGGGTTGCTTCATCGGCTTCTCCGCGCTTGCCCATCCAGCCGTCCGGATACAGAGCGAACTTTGCGAACTCCTTGTTGTATTCCGCGGTGAGTGCGGCCAAAGACTTCTTGTCCCATTTCGGTTCCGGGAAAGGGTCGGCGCTGTTGGCCTTGATGACAAACTGATCCTGCAATTTATTGACCAGCGCGATGTCCGCAGGGTCATCCGGGCGCAACAGCTGGATACGAACATTGATGGCGAGATACTTGGTGTCCTGGGGCAGTTTGTGCGTGCCCGAGGTATAGATCACGCCAGGACAGTAGTGATCGTTATCAAGCAACAGCACGGAGAAATAGCGGCCCGCTGGCATTTCCGGCACCGTGATGGTGGCACCCTTGGACGTATCCACCAAGGCCACCGTGTAGAGCGTGTCCTTGTTCATCCGGACGACCGTTTGCCTGTCCAGCGGCGTGACCTGGCGGAAGCTGAACAGTTTGTTCACGCCGCCAGTCAGCTGCGATGCGTTGAAAAACGTTCGGTCCGTTTCAGCTCGGCAGTAAGTCTCCTGCGTCACCTCGTGTGTCTCGATGATCTCTTTCATTTCCTTCTCTCCTCTTGGGCAAGGGCAACCGTTCACGGGATCGACAGGGGATCTGGAGTGTGATCTACACTCCTGGTGCCTGTCGCGCCTGACTTTTGCGACCAACGCATCGCCGAGCTGGAGGCGAAGGTTGCCTGGCTGATGGAGGAAGTCACGCGGCTCCGGGCGGAGAATGCCGAGGTCGTGCGGCTCCGGGCCGAGAACCAGGAACCCCGCTCGCAGCTGGCGAGGAACTCGCAGAACTCCTCGAAGCCGCCGTCGTCGGACCCACCGAGCGCCGAGCACCCCATGGGCGTGCCGGCAGCAACCAGGGCGTGAACGGCTACCGCTCCCGTTGATCGTGGCGAGGCGTCGAGGGTGTCGCCAGCCGAAGCCTACTTCGTCGCGGTCTCGCCAGCCTTGGCAGGCCTCGCGGCCCGGACGAGCTCGCGCAGGACGACCGACGCGTTCACGCCCCGACGCTTGGCCAGCGCCTGCAGCGTGGACATCTCCAGGTCATCGAGCCGGACCCGATACACGTGGGTGCGCGCCTGGCGGGTCGCCTGCGGCTCGTAGACGACTTCCTCGCCGCCGGCCTCCATCGCCTCATCGAAGTCATGAGAGAGCCAGAAGCGCTCCTCCTCGGCCGCCGTTGCGAGCCTGGGGAGCGGCTTTCCGGGCGGCCCCTGCTTCTGCGACGTCTTCCGCGACGTCTTCTTGGTCTTCATCGCTTCACCGTCCTTCGCCAGGCTTCCCAGTTCATTGCCACGGCGCGCCAGCCAACTGTGGCGGGCAGGCACGGGCCAGTCAGCGGCCGGTGTGGACACGCCAGGCGGCCAGGAAGGCGGCCGGGGCGAGGACCTGGGCACCGCGGTAGTGCTTCAGGTTCCGCAGGTCCGGGTCCTTCGACACGATGTGCGTGGCTGCTCCCGTGAAAGCGGCCCAGCAGAACATGTCGTCCTTGGGGTCCGCCGAGATGCGCGGTCCGAGGGAGTCCTGGATGACGTCAGCGGCGCCGAATTCCACGACGTCGAGCCACACCTCCGCGTCGAAGCGAGAATCGAACATCTCGCGATTCTGCGGCCTCGTGAGGACATCGAGGATCTCGTCGCGGATGGCCGTTGACGTCACGATCCGAAATGCACCGCCACGAGCCAATCGGACGATCACTCCGGGCGCGCCACCGGGGTTTGCCGCGGCGCTGAGCCAGACCATCGTGTCGAGAACGACCCGCCAGGGTCTCACCGCCGCTTGCCCTTGGTGCCCCGCTCAGCGCGGACCTGCTCGAGCGATGCGCGCAGCCGACGCTCGATCTTCTCTGGCCCGATACGCGCGGCGGTCTCCCGCTGGAACGCCTCGAGCTCGTCGGCGCGCTCGCGTGCGAATTCCTCCAGCCGACGCATGCGCTCGACCGGAACGATGGCGGCGACCGCCTCGCCCTTGCGCTCGATGACGTAGGTGTCGAAGCGGAGACGCACCCGGTCGAGCACGTCGCCAAGCTTGGCGCGGAGGTCCATGGTGGAGATGTGGTGGGAGCCATCGGCTGGCCTGCTCATGGTGCCGTCTATAGCAACTATCATAGAGTCGCGCACCTCCTCCGAAGGGTTGCCGGCCGCCTGGCGGCCGCTCCAACCTCACGCCAGGGCCTCCAGGTAGGGCCGGAGGACCGCCGAGACCCGGTCGGCGCGGGCAGCCGCGACCAGGTCGTCGATGGGCGAGCCGGCGCGCCGGTCACCGCCTCTCGCGACGGGGCGACCGAGGTACCCCCGCAGCGCGGCCAGCGCGACTTCCAGGCCGACGTGCCGGCGGTACCTGAAACAGTCGGCCACGGTCTTGGCCGGCGTCGTGAGCCGGACCGGGACGCCCTCGATGGTCCTCGTCTCGACGCCCTGCACGAGCGCGGGGCCACTCGCGTACACGACCTCCAGCTTCGGATAGGTGACCTTCGGCGTCCGGGCATGGCGGTCGATGAGTATCCAGACCGCGTGCGGGGCCTCCGTCGTGAGTCCGTGGACCTGAAGGGCGCTCAGCAGGGCGACGGTCGCGTGCGGGACGCGTCGGGCGACCTCGACCAGCGAGTGCAGCTCCGTGACCGGTGCCTCGGGGAGCAGGTAGAGCCCGCGATCAACGCGTTCCAGGAGGCCGCGCTCGCACAGCCGTCGCAGGTAGACCCGCGGGATGCCCGCCGCGTCGACGTCGCGCGTCCGCAGGGGGCCGGAGCCGGCCAGCCGGAGCAGTTCGGAGGTCTTGGTCGCGATCGAGGGCATGTCACAAATCGTAGGTCTAAAATAATAAAGACCTACGAAATGTAACACGCCTCCATCCGGGGCCGCAAGCATGTCCCACGGGCATCACGAGAGGGCCTTCGCCCGGTCGAGTTCAATCCGGACCGGTGCCCGAGAAGAGCCCGTTCTCCTGCCTGAGCTGCTCCCGGCTCTTCTGCCCGGACTCGAGTGCCAGCCGGTCCTCGTCGCGCTGCTTCTCGGCCTTCCGCCGCTCGAAGAGCCCCTTCTCGACCCGGACCCGATTCTAGCTCTTGCCCTTCATGACCCAAAGAGCCTAACGCAGCCCGAGCACGACAACGACCCCAACGAACAGACGATCCCCCTCAAACTCCCGCCTTCTTCTCTTTGTCTGTCCCCCTCCCATCCCGGTGATTCCTAGAATCTGCATTCATCCAAGAGTGAACTCTGACCAGCCAGACCCAGCCCCGCCCCGCCGCCCCGAAATCCAAGTTTCAGTCATCTGGTGCAGTCAGGTGGCCGCTGGTGAGGATGGTGAGGGAGCGGGGAGCGTCCGGGTGGGGAGGGCACTTCTGCGTCACCGCCATGCCCCGCACCCGGAGTGCCATCATGTACGGACCGGGCTCGGCCTCAGCGGCCGTGCTCGGCCGGGCTCGTCACGACGGCCTCAAAAGTGGCCTCGTCGATGAACTGCGGCTGGTAGGTGACGCCGGCCGCGGTGAGGTGCTCCACGAAGGAACGGAGGTGGTTCCGGCTGCCCTTCATGAGGCTCTCGTAGACGGTCAGGATCCTGGGGTCCTCGGTCCGCTCGGCCATGCCGGCCAGGTCGGACAGGTCGAGATCCTCGATGGTGGCGCCGACGAAGAGCGCGTCGACGGAGCTCACCGTCCCCGCATCCACGAGCTCGACGTAGAGTGCTCCGAGCTCTGCGTTCGTGAACTCCCCGACGCCCATTCCCGCGGCCGGGTCGGGGATGCCCGCGGCCTGGAGAAGCTGAAGCACGGCGTCCATGTGCTGCTGCTCGCTCGCGGAGATGTTGGCGAGGATGAGGAGGCCCCAGCGTTCACCGAGCGTGACGTAGACGTCGCGGGCTAGCTTCTCCTCCTCGCGGAGGAAGACGAGGTCCACTGCGACGGCATCGCCCACCGTCAGATCGGTGGCGGTGGTCGCGGTGCCCGTGGTGGTGGTTGCGGCGCCCGGGGTGACGGTGGTCCCGTCCTCGGCGGACGAGATGGTGCTGGTTCCGCACCCCGCGAGCGATGCGGCGGCGACGGCGGCAACGACGACGACGAACCTCTGGATCATGACGGCTCCGTTCCGGAGAAGGTCCCGTGAACGAGGTGCAATCTTCTCCACATCAGGAAACACCGCGGCGGCCGGCAGGTTCTCCTCGCACGGTGCGGCATGATGGCGCACCCGATCGGTCTAGGCAGCGCTGCCCTGCCGTCCCCGCGGATCCGGCGGCCGCCAACTGGTGGAATGGCGGCGTGGCGCGTCCAGGGCGTGTTGCGTCCCCCACGCCCATCTGGACCGCTCGAGTCCAGAGGACCCCGCATGGTTCACACCAGGAGGCCACCCCAAGTGAAATGGCGTCCACGGGATGGTTTTTCCCGCACGAGAAGTGAAGCCTGTGACTGGGGAAGTTCACCCGAGGAGCGATGCAAACATTCCACCGGCAGGAAAGCTGCCGGAGGGGGGACCGGGGATGATGACCTTCACACGTAGAGCGACTATGGCGCTTGTTGTTGCGATTGCCTTCACCAGCATGACGGCGGGGTGTACCCCGTTGCAGGAACCGGACGCGCCACTCGTGCCGCTCGCATCAGTGGGGCAGGGCGGCGGCGGATCGGGCGGCGGCGGATCGGGCGGAGGCACTGCCCAGGCGGCTGGCGCACTGTACGGCGACCTGTACGTCATCGAGCGCGACGGCAACGGTGTGCCGGTGCCGAAAGACAAGACGATCAATGGAGTGGCGTACTCCTGCCAGCAACCGCTCGCCGCCAATTGCAGCTTCCTCCCGTTGAACTTCGACAAGCCACTGTTCAATCCCGAGCTGGAGGACGCATGCGCCGTGCAGACCCTGCCGATCGATTACACGGCTGGCCTGCAGGCGGTCTCGTTCGGGAGAGAGAGCGTCTCCCGGGCACCCGCCACGGTCATCGACAAGTCGTACGGGGAGGCCCTCAAGTCGATCAACCTGGCAGTTCCAGGTAAATGCCTCACGACGAATGGCGCCATCGATGGACGCGCCATCAAGCTGGACCCGGCGGGAAGGATCACGCTCTGTCTGGCGTACGAGACGGTCCCCGTCACCTATGCCTGGAAGACGATCGACGCGCCGCTCGAGAACCTCGGACTGTACCGGGCGTCGATGACCAGTGGTGGATGCCTCGGACCCGTCACCGACACCACGAGGGGCGAGGAGGGGACAATCATCACCGTGACGATCGAGCTGAGCGCTGCGGCGAAGGTCAATCTCGAAACCTCGGGGCTCGGTCACCTGGTGTGCAACGGCTCCACGTCGGTGACGAGGAAGGACATGCTCTCGGCGGCCGTGTTCCTCGCGGCCGGGGCGGACAAGGCCAGCCCGGTGACCCTCGACGAGGTCATCAACCTCAACAACTACGTCGGGGTCAACACGTGGACCTACACCACGTCGAAGAAGGTGAAGACCCTGACCATCAAGTACTTCCAGTTCAAGGATTCCACCGATGATGGAGTGGGTGGCTGGTTCGCTTACACGAAGGGTAAGGATGCGTGCAATCCGTCGGTCGCCGACAACACCGTGGGGCTTCTCACCACCATGGACGGGTCGTCACTTCGCGCCGACGGCCGTGTCCGTGTTCGGTGGTCCGCCGGACGGGGTCTACCTTCGCCCTGAATCGGCGATCGACTCGCTCGGCGCCGCGGTCACCGTGTGCCGGGGCGGTTCACCGCTGGACGTGTTCTGTGACGCCGGGGCGGCCAATCCGGTGTACGGGGCCAGCGGTTTCGGTTGCGGCGGCGCGAACTGGTTCACGCAGGCGGCCGAGGACGCGCGCAAGACCATCTGGTACGTGCACAACTGGCGGTTGCCGGTGGTCGCCTACTAGGTGCATGGCGGGGGGGTCGCCCGCGTCAGGGCGGCCCCCTCATCGGATCGCAGCGGTGGAATGGACGTTTCCGGCGATGTCCCGGAGGCAGCCCCTCGCACCTTCAAGCCAGGAGGAATCATGAGACCAGGAGGAACCATGAGAAGGGTCGCTTCCTTCCCTTTGCTCTCGTTGCTTCTGATGTCCCTTCTGTCCTCCTGTGGGGAATCCACGACCCCTGGCGCGGCGCCGACGGTGACGACGCTCACGACGACGGGGGTCGGGACGACCGGCGCAACGCTCAACGGGAGCGTGAATCCGAACGGCCTGGCGACCGACGCATGGTTCGAGTGGGGAACCAGTTCGAGCCTGGCCAACTTCGACACGACATCCATCCAGGCGCTGGGGGCCGGGACGAGTTCCCAGCCAGTGATGGCGACCCTGTCGGGATTGAGTTCCGCGACGACCTACTACTACCGGGTGGCTGCCGCCAACTCGACGGGACCGGCGAAGGGTTCGATCGAGAGCTTCACCACCGCGTCTTCTCTCTCCTTCGGAGTCGTTTCCACGACTCCGGCGAACAATGCGACGGACGTCCCGCTGGGCAACCCCATCACGGTCACCTTCAACCAGGACGTGGAACCCGCCACCCTGGTGGACGCGATCGCCGTGAGCAGCGCCACCGGGAACCTTCCGGGAGTGATCTCGTACAACTCCACGACGAGGACGGCCACGTTCGCGCCCGGCAATCCGTTCGCTCCGCTCACCGACTACACCGTGACGGTTGACGCAAAGGTGAAGTCGGTCACCACCGAAAGATTGCCCGCACCGTACGTATTCGTCTTCAGGAGTTGCGCCAGCAGTCCCAACTCGACACCCATCACCACATCCGTCGACGCCACGTCCATCGACGGAACCGGCGCCACCCTGAATGGCACGGTGAATCCCAACGGCCTTGCCACCCAGGCCTGGTTTGAATACGGCACGGATCCGGGGCTTCAGGTACATGCAAGCACACCCAACCAGGACGTCGGGAATGGATTGATCGCCCAGCCGGTGAGCACGACCTTGAGCGCCCTGTCACCGGGAACGACCTACTACTTCCGGGCTTGTGCGGAGAACGGTGCGGGCTACTCGGCCGGCCAGATCCTGAATTTCACCACGGCGTCTTCGGGCAGTCCTCCTGCGGTCACGACGGTCGCGGCGACGTCGGTCGAGGCGACCGGAGCAACGTTGAACGGGAGCGTGATCCCGAATGGTCTGGCGACCGACGCATGGTTCGAATGGGGAACGGACTCGAGTCTCGCCACCTACGGCACGACGGGAGCCCAGGCGGTCGGATCGGGGTCCACATCTCAAACGGTCAATCAGGCCCTGACCGGCCTCACCACCGGGACCCTCTACTACTACCGGGTCGCGGCAAGCAATGGAGCGGGCACGAGCAAGGGCGCCATCCTGAATTTCCGCCCTGGCGCGGCGCCGACGGTGGCGACGCTCACGACGACGGGGGTCGGGACGACCGGTGCCACGCTCAACGGGAGCGTGAACCCGAACGGTCTGGCGACCGACGCATGGTTCGAGTGGGGAACCAGTCCGGGCCTGGCCACCTTCGGCACGACGTCCATCCAGGCGCTCGGGGCGGGGACCAGTTCACAGCCGGTGATGGCGACCCTGTCGGGATTGAGTTCCGCGACGACCTACTACTACCGGGTGGCTGCCGCCAACCCGACGGGACCGGTCAAGGGGTCGATCGAGAGCTTCACCACCGCATCTGTCCTCGTCTTCGGGGTCGTTTCCACGAGTCCGGCGAACAATGCGACCGACGTCCCGCTGGGCAGTCCCATCACGGTCACCTTCAGCCAGGACGTGGAACCCGCCACCCTGGTGGGCGCGATCACCGTGAGCAGCGCCGCCGGGAATCTTCCGGGAGTGACCTCGTACAACTCCACGACGAAGACCGCAATCTTCACACCCGGCACTCCATTTGCCCTGCTCACCGACTACACCGTGACGGTTGCCGCAAAGGTGAAGTCGGTCACCACCGCAAGATTGTCCGCACCGTACATCTTCACCTTCAAGAGCGGCGCCGGGTCCGTCCGGTAGGCAGGGGCCTGAATCGGCATCCGAAGCTGCCCGGGCACGACATCGCCCGGGCGGCGCCCAGCCGAGCCGGAAGGGGTACCCACACCCGGACCGTGCGCCTCTACTGCCCGCGGGAGGAGAACAAGGCGCGCATCGCCTGCTGCAACCAAAAACTGGGGAGGCCGGCTGGTCCGGCGTGTACCTCTCCGAGGTGCCCTGGCCATCGAGGAGGGACAGTCGTCTCCTCGTTGCAGGTGCCCGGTGGACCCGTCACGGGATCTGCCGGGTGCACCCCGGGTGGAGTCAGGCGCATGGGTCAGGGCATCCGGGTGCGACAGGATGCCGCGACCACCGAGGGGGTCTGGCGCGCACCCGGGGTGGGCTCAAGGTGTTGATACGGGCGGAAGCTCGACGTTCACGTCAGCACGGAGGTGTTCCCATGAAGACCGCAAGATTGGGGCTGCTGGTCGCAGCGAGCATGGTGGTCGGGATGGCCACTCGCGGAACCGCCCAGGACAGGACGCAGGATCGGGACCAGACCCAGTTGAAGGACCCCACGGCGCACACCGGTGTCCCGGGAACCGGGGATCAGGACCGGACCCGCGATCGAGACCGGCTCAAGGATATCCTCAAGGTCGACGGAAAACTGTCGGATGCGGAGGTGGCATCCGTGAGCGGGGACCTCGACGGGTACCTGAAGCGCGGCGGCCACCAGGAGCAGTTCCGCGCCATGGTCCAGAGCTCCGTCGGGGAGGGCTGCGGCGGAATCTGCCTGTGCGAGGCGGTCCGGTCGATGAACCAGTTCATGGCGCAGGGTCAGTCGGACGGCCAGGCGGGAAAGGCCCTCGGGACCATCCAGCGCGAGCAGAGGCAGCAGCGCGAGCAGAAGAAGCTGGCGCTCACCGACCAGCAGAAGCAGGAGCAGTTGCGCCAGCGCACGATGGAGCGCACCCGCGAGCAGGCCCACGAGCGGACCCGCGACCAGGCCGGCGGGGCAGCCGGTGGCGGGGCCGGACAGCCGGGCGGCCCAGGGTCGCCCGGAGGCGGCAAGCAGGGCGGGAAGTGACCTGGCCGGGCCAGGAGGAGCGCCATGGGACCCGGGTTCTGCCTTGCCCTGCTCCTCCTCGCGCCGGATGACGCCCGTGTCGCGCTGGAGGGACAGGTGGGCGCCGGGGGCGGATACGAGGGCAACCTGACCCTCGCCCCCTTGGGCCAGCCCACGTCCGGGTCGGCGCTCGCAGCGGCCTGGGCCGGCCTCGGGGTCGGATGGGATCCAGGCGAGACGACCCATCTCTCCGCCGGGCTCCGGTACGACGGGGCCTACTACCCCGGCGCCACGGACCTCAGCCGGAACGCCGCCGGGGCCGACCTGCTCTGGATCCAGGGGATCGGCGAGGTCGTGGCAGTCATCGCCGCGGCCGGAGGAGCCTGGTCCTGGTATTCGGACCCGGTGCGGAGCGGCCCCGGTATCGCGCTCCGGGTGACACTTCGGGTGAAGCCCTGGGACTGGCTGGCGGTGCGGGCCGGATACGTCTACACGCAACGCTGGGCGGAAGACGACGCCTACTCGACCAGTTCCAACCGGATCGGCGGAAGCCTGGAGTGGCGCATCGCGACCGGGATCTACCTCGGCCTTGGCTATGCCTGGCAGACCGGCGAGCAGACCTTCTACGCCTCGGTGCCGCTCACCACTCCGGTGGCCGCGCTTCGGACCGAGACCCGGCCAGCGACGGGCTCCGGCCCAGGCACGGGTTCGGGTCCGGGAAGCGGACCCGGCACGGGTTCGGGAGGCAGCGGCGGAACGCCCCAGGGATCCGGCGTCTTCGAGAACCTGGTTCCGTACCGGGCGAGCACGACCGACAGCACCGTCACGCCGGCGCTCGAGGTGGCCATCTGGGAGGGTCTCTACCTGTTTGCAAGTTACTCCTACACATGGGGCTCTAGCGTGGAGGGAAGCTACACGGCCCAGTTCGGGCTTGCTGGCGCCGGGTATCGCTTCTGACCGGGAGATCCGGCGCCAGGTCACGGGCGACGCAGGATGGTACCGGTCTCCCCCAGCGCTCGGACGGATACGGCCGGACTGCCCCAGACGCCGAGAAGGTCGTTCGTGGTACCGCTCGGCGAGAAGGACCAGTCCGCCCCGTTCCAGTGCAGGATGGTCCCGGACGCTCCGACCGCCCATACGTCGGTCGCCGACCTGCCCCAGACCCCCTCCAGCCAGAGCCGGGTGCCGCTCGCAATCGACGACCACGAGGTCCCGTTCCACCGCAGGATGGTCCCGTCCCCGCCCACGGCCCAGACCTCGGTCATGGAACTGCCCCACACCCCGGTGAGCAGGCTGGGCGTCCCGCTCGGGACGGACGACCACAGGTTCCCGTTCCATCGCAGGATGGTCCCGTTGCCGCCCACCGCCCAGACGTCTGCCGCTGCGCTGCCCCAGATGGCATAGAGGCGGCGGGTCACGGTGCTCGGGACCGGCGACCACATGCTCCCGTTCCACCGCAGGATGGTGCCGCGGTCGCCGACGGCCCAGGCCTCGGTCGCCGAGTTCCCCCAGACGCCCAGCAAGTCATCGCCCGTTCCGCTCGGCACCGTCGCCCAGGCGGTCCCGTCCCAGTGCAGGATCGTGCCTGACGCGCCGACGACCCACACGTCGTTTGCCGAGGCGCCCCAGGCGCCGAGGAGATCGTGACCGGTACCGCTCGGCAGGCTGGACCACGCTTCCCCGTTCCAGTGCAGGAGGGTTCCCGACAGCACCCACGACCCAGACGTCCGATTCCGAGACGCCCCAGGTGGAGCGGAGCGCCGTCGTGCGGCCCCCGGTGACGACCGACCACGCGGCCCCACTCCACTGCAACGCCGTACCGCCGCTTCCGACGGCCAGCACGGCGGTCGTCGTGCTTCCCCAGACCGCGTGCAGGGTGTTCGCGACACCGGTCGAGACGGTCGTCCACAGGCTTCCGTCCCAGTGAATGGCGACTCCGCCGTCGCCAACGGCCCAAACGTCCGTCGCCGCGATGCCCCGGACCCCACGCAGCCGGCCGCTCGTGCCGCTCGGCACCGCCGCCCAAGCGGTGCCGTTCCAACGGATCACCGTACCGCTCGCTCCCACTGCCCACACCTCCGTCGGAGCCGGCCCCCACACTCCGAGCAGATCGCCAGGCACTCCGCTCGAGACGGACATCCAGGCGCTGCCGTCCCAGTGGACGGCGACGCCGCCGTCGCCCACGGCCCATGCGTCCGTGGCCGAGGTACCCCATACCGCGCGGAGACCGCCGTTCGTGCCACTCGACACCGACGACCAGTTGGCGCCGTTCCAATGAACCACATGACCGTCGAGGCCCACCGCCCAGATGTCGGACGGGGAGCTCCCCCACACACCTTGCAGCCATCCCGTTGTGGGACTCGGCACGGAGGACCAGGCACTTCCGTTCCATTGCAGGATCAGCCCCGCGGCGCCCACGGCCCATGCGTTCGAGGGCGAAGAGCCCCAGATTCCGTAGAGGGCGGCGGTCGTCCCGCTCGGCACGGCCGACCACGCCGACCCGTCCCAGTGCAGGATGGTCCCGGCGTCCCCTACCGCCCACGCGTCCGTCGAGGAGGTCCCCCAGATTGCGTTCACTGGATTTCCCTGGGGCTGGGGAAGCTCCCAGCGCCAGCTTCCCCCCGCCGAGCCAGCTGTGCTGGCGGTGAAGTCCTGCCCCGGGATGCTGGCGCCTGCGATCGTCACCGAGCGGCTGGCCGGGGCGAAGGTGTGGCCGGAGAAGCCAGGGGTGATGGTGTAGTTCCCGCTGGCGAGCCCGAAGAAGGAGTAGGTTCCGGTCGCGCTGGTGGTCGTCGTGGCGGACGCTGCTCCCGAGAGCGCCACGGTGACTCCCGAGGCGACATCCCCCGAGACCGTGCCGGAGACAACATAGGTCTGGACTGGAGCGACTCCTCCTCCGCCGACCCCGCTGCTGCAACCGACTGCCACCAGCCCCACCGCCACGGTCACCCACGCGCGTCCACGCGCAATCGTCACCATGGCTCCCCCTTGAGGTCCGTCGGTCGCGGGCGTGACGAGGTGTCGGCGTGGGCGGGTCGCGAGCCCGGATGTGCAGGATGTCCGCACTCCGGCCCTCGTCGTCAACGACCCACACGTGGCCAGTCCGGCCCGCGGCCGGGGTACGGCGCGAAGGCGACCCCAAACGAGGGATGAAAGCTCGCCCGCTGGAAGCCGAGGTCTTGACCCGGGTCATCTCGTGACCCGGATGATGAGTCCCTTCCAATAATTCCTCGATCGCACTGACCCCAAATCGTGGGAGTTGCCGTACCGGATCCCGAACCTAAAGTGGACCCCGAAATTGAATGAAGCCGGCGGCCATTTCGGCGGTCTGTGAATCCCGGGGGGGAACCCAGATGACGACGCGTGGATCGAAGCGGGCACTCGTGCCCTATCTCGTGGTGTGTGCGGTGGCCGTCGCGGCGTGCGGCGGACAGGTGGACGAGGAAGGCCAGGGCGTCTCGCCCGCGGTCTCGGCGCTGCGTGCGGAAGAGGTCCTTCCGGGTCGGTTCGCGTGGGAGACCGTCGCCAACAACGCCACGGTGATTCCGGACGCTGGGGGAAAGAAGTTCAGCTCCTACAACCAGCCCTCCGTGAACGGCAAGGGGCTCGTGGTCTTCCGCGCCCGCAGCAAGGGATCGGAGGGGGGCAGCGGCGAGACCATGACGCTCGCGGCGGCAGCCGACGCGGGGCCGGTGCGCGGGATCTTCACCCGCGACATGGCGACCCGGCTGGCGCCGGGAGCCATCGCCACCCTGGTTCGGACCGGCGACGAGGTACCCCAGCCGAACAACATCACGAATCCGGGTCCATCACCCTTCAACGAGTTTCCCTCCATCCCCCGCATCGACCTCATGACGCAGACCATCGCCACGCGTGGCCAGTCGCGACCGGTCTACGAGTTCGTCATCGACGCGATCGGAAGCACCAGCAGGATCGGAACCTCGGGCGTGTACGCGAACCCGGGCGGGGGGCCACTGTTCACCGGTGCGAGCCTCGTCGGCGCGGCTACCGACTTCGCCACGGGCGCGCTCCTCTTCCCGCAGTTCCAGGTGCCGGGCGCCGCGCCGGGCACGCGCTTCGACCAGTTCCCGGGGGCACCCGGCGTCGCCGGCGCGATCCCGGGCGTGGCCGGATCCACCGCCATCGTGTTCAAGGGCAACTGGACCGACCTCACCGATCGGGCGAATCCGGTGGGGAGGACCGGCGTGTACTTCCGCGATGTGAGGGCGGCGGACTCGGGGGGGGTGAGCCCCATCGTCCGGATCGCCGACAGTTTCACCAGGAAGATCCCGGGGCACGACACGGTCTTCGGTTCCACCGCGCCTCCCAGCGGCGCGAAGGGCTACATGGTGTTCGTGGGCTTCGACAATGAGCAGAACCCCACGAAGGGCGGCGTCTACCGCGCCCCGCTGGTCTCGGACCCGCATCTTCAGGTGCTCGTGAAGATCGGTGACAGGGTGAAGGACTTCAAGGGCAACAACATCTACGCTCCTGGAACCCGTACCCCCTACACGTTCACCCGCTTCGGCGAAGGGCTCTCCTTCGACGGCAGGTACGTGGCCTTCTGGGCCGCATGGGGCCCGGAGACCCGCACGATCGAGCTCACCTGCCCTGCGGACGGCAACAAGGCGGTGATCCAGTACTGCATGGAGCACAGCCTCCTCGTCGACGGGCTCTACACGGGCAAGTATCTCGAGACCGTACCGGTGAACCAGGGCCTCTTCGTCTACGACACGGCGGAGCGAAAGATCGCCATGGCCGCGCGGACCGGCGCCTACTTCAAGGACTTCCTCTTCTGGAATTACTCCGGTCGCCCGCCCGGCACCGGCGAGGGGGGCGACGAGGGCGGCGAGGACACGCTCGAGCCGCCGCGCTGGCGCTCCAACGCCTTCTCGGCCGTGAACGCGCCACAGTCGAACGAGACCTGCTACCGGCTCGCATTCAAGGCGGTCCGGCCCGATGGCGCCGTGGGCATCTACATGGCCGCCGGTCCGGAGACGAGGGAGTCGGCCTTCAAGGTGGTGGTGGATACCAGGACGTCGGCGTGGGACCTCGACCCGGGAGCTCCGCCCGCGGACGCCGCGGGGGCGACCGCGCTCATGGTCACCTCGATGGGAATCGAGCGAGACTCCTTCCGCGGCGACGGACGAGAGGACGGGAGGAGCTTCCTGACCATCAACGTCAGCATGGCAAACGCCGATGCTTCCGTGACCTGGGCGGGCATCTACGTCGCCCGGATGTCGAACGACGACTGACGCAGGCTGGGCGGCGGGGTCCTGGCGGCGCCGTGCGCCGGGACCCTCCGCCTCCGTCAGAGCGTGACGTCGAACCCGAACGCGAGGAAGTTCACGAGCGCGAAGTTGTAGACGCTGGAGTTGTCCCCCCCGCCCTCGAGGATGCGGTAGCCGACGCGGCCGCTGACGGCATCGCCGAAGCGGTAGCGAACCCCGAGGAACACGTCCTCGGCGCGCCCCTGGGGGACCGCGAGCGCGTCCCCGTCGAGGAGGATCGCCCAGGGTCCGGCGAACGTCCAGGCCACCTTGAAGCTCAACAGGGGCACGACCCCGACGTTGTCCTTCACCTGGTGGAGGCCGCCGCCGGTGAGGGAGATCGACGCCACCCGGACCAGGGCGGTCGCGCCGACGGCGACCTGCCAGCTCTCGTTGTCGACGACGTAGTAGCGGTACGTCAGCCGGTAGGTATCGAAGGTCCAGTTCGCGTCGAGGAACGTGTTCGCCGGGAACATGGCGTCCACGAAGAGGACGTCGTACGGGACCGTGCCCGTGGCGCGAATCGTCACGGGGCCGAAGAAGGCGAAGATCTCGTGGCGGCCGATGCGGACACCCGCGCGCGCCCGGAAGTACGGGATGGCCGGGGCCTTGAGCTGCTGCGTCAGCGAGAAGCTCGTCCCGCCGTCCCCGGGGATGCGGACGTCGTTGTAGCCGGGGAAGGCCGGGCCGGCCTCGAAGTCCACGAACGGCCGGACCTCGATCCCCAGTGCGCGGTCCGGTACGAGGACCCCGAGGAAAAGCAGCACCGCCAGCAATCCGGCTCGACGCATCATGACTTCCCTCCCCGGGTTGCAACCCTAGCAGCCGGACCTGGAGTGTCAATCGGGTCCGCCGCCTCGGCACCGATGGACGAAGACGGCCGCCGATCCGGAGATCGACGGCCGTCCGTGTGCCTGCGGGCGGGAGCCCTGCCTATTCGTCGCGGTGGTGCTTGTCCTTCTTCTCCCGCTTCTCCTTCTTGTGCTTCTTCCCCTCGTCGTCCCAGCCGATGTCCTCGAGGAGGCTCATCGTCAGGTCCTTCGGCTCGCCCACGCTGATGGGGAGGTCGGCGTTGATGGCCGGCTCCATGAGCTGGTTGGGCGTGGCGAGCGTGTCCCAGTGGGAGACGCTCGACCCCGACTCGACCGGGTTGGGCGTGTAGAGGAGGACCCGGCCGGCCGGATCGGCGCCGGCGAGGACCGTCATGTCGAGCAGCAGGGTCGCCGTGACGCCCGGCAGGGCGGCCTTGAGCGCCGCGCCGGTCGCCTGGGTGACGCGCACCGAGGGGATGGTGACGAGGGGGTCGGCGCCCCCGAGCCCGGCGGGGGGAGCCACGGGGGCGTTGTCGGCGACCACGACGGCGATGGCGCCGGCGTCCTGGGCATTCCGTACCTTCACCGTGAAGGCGCAGACGCCGCGATCGACGAGCGCGATCTTCCCGGCCAGGGAAGCGCCCGGGAGGGGTGAGCAGCCGAGCGTGGTTCCGGCCGCATCGACCACGAGCGCCACCGGGCCGCGCACGCCGGCCGCGGTGAGCGGCGGACCGAACGAGGCGGGGCCGACGGAGTACAGGCCCGCGACGCCGGCCGGAGAGGCCACCGAGAGGAACGGCGTCCCGGGCTGCAGGATCTCCTCCGCCTCGTCGTTCACCTCCTCACCCGTCCACACCACGTTGCGGGGGTTGACCGCCGACGCGACGCGCTCGGCGACGGTCATCGCCACGCGCGACTTGCCGAGCACGTTGTCGAAGTAGAACAGCGAGTACACGTCGGGCAGTCCGGCCAGGAAGGCGCCGGTGGCCGCGCTGGTGTAGCTCGCGAAGCCGAGCCCGTGGGCGAACTCGTGGAGGAGGACGACGACAAGGTTGATCTGGTTCGGGGCCTGGTTGGTGTCGAGCCCGTAGTACCAGCCCGAGCTGGCCAGGCAGGTCGGCTGGCCGATGTTGGCGTTGAAGCGGGCCCGGATGTCGTCGCCGCTGTTCCCGGTGGCGGCCGGATCGAGGTCCTCGCCGGCGATCTTGTTGGCGAGCGCCACCGGATACCAGGTGCCCGGGTACTTCGCGCCCGGGAAGTCGCTGAAGACCGTGCGGGTGCCGGCGGAGCCGAGGACGGCGGCCGTGGCGGTGCAGGAGAGAGGCTCGAAGGTGGCCTGGACGAAGATCTCCACCTTGCTGTCGAGGTGCTTCCCCCAGAAGTCGGCGGCGTACTGGAAGGCGATGAGCCGCTGCTGGCCGACGGTCGTGCCGGGGTTGGTGGGGAGCGGAGCCACCGGGGTGGGGTCGTTGAATCCGATCCCGGGCGCGTTGGCGTTCACCACCGTGATCTTGGCCCGGGCGAGCGTGGTGGCGGGAGCGGCGAGCAGGAGTCCGGCAAGGAGGGCGGGGAGGGCGCGCATGTTCACTCGACCTCCATCGGCTGGGCCGCGCTCTTCGCGGGAGCCGCGATGCGCCCTTCCAGGAAGGCCTTCGCCTCCTGGGGTGATTCCACGCACCGTGTCTGCGCCTTCCCGTCGGCGACACGTGCGAGCGTCAGGCTGTCGAAGCTCTCGTCGAGCTCGACCATCACCGCGCCGCGGGGCGTGACCGACACCGAGGGGGTGCTGCGGGCCGAGCGGTTCATCATGCCCTCGACCTGGCGGGCGAGTTCCTCGCGTTCGCGATGGGTCGGCTCGCGGAGCCGCCCTTCAGCGTCGACTGCGGCGGTCGTTCCGGTGGCGGTGACCTCGTGGTCGTCCGCGTCCTTGGCGTGAGCCGCGGTCTGCGCGACCGAGACCCCGGGCAGGAGAAGAAGCAGCGCGGCGACGACCCCGATGGGGGCACCGCCGATGAGGATCCGGGAAAGTCGAACCATGGATGGAATTCCTTTCGGTCGCGGGAGGATGCAGCCTGGGACGGCAGCATCTATTCAGTCCCGAGTGGGGCGTTTCCATACCCAAACGAGACTAGACCCAAAAGGGTCCCAGGCCCCGCGGCGAAACGTTCTCAGTCCCCTGAGATCCCGTAGACCCGCTGGCGCTCGCCCTTCTCGTCGGTCCGGAAGGACGGGGGATTCTCCCCCGTGCCGGGGTCACCGTTCACGGTGGCGGAGAAGGAGGTGCGGAGGACCGCGTCCTGCAATCCCATCACGCCGGCATCGACGACGACCCGTTGCGGGCCGTCGCGGTCGACCCGGACCTTCCAGCGAACCGTGCGCTCCTTCCCGGGCACGAGGCCGCGGAGTTCCACGCGGTGCGGGCCGGAGAGCAGCGTCATGCCCTTGGGAAGTCTCAATCTCACCTCCACCGCGTCGACGGGCCCGGAGGACCGGAGCGCCAGCGTGAGCGCGACGGTGCCGCCCGGGACGGCGGTGGACCTGGGCGGGGAGAGCGTGCCGCGCAGCGGAGCCTCCACCTCCGGCCGTGCCGTGCCCGGCGCCAGCGAGAAGCCGGCGCCGAGCAGCAAGGCGACGCGCGCCCAGCGGGCCGCGGAGCTCACTTGCACGAGGCGAGTTCCGCGAAGTCGTAGCTCAGGCCAGCCAGTCCCTTCACGATCCCCCGAAGTCCGTGGGCGTCGTCCGCGCCGCGATCACCGAAGCCGAGGCACGACCAGCCGTCCAGGAAATCCACCAGGTCGCGGCCGGCCGCTCCGCGTTCCGCGAACTTGGCGTTGCCCGCCTTCAGGTAGGAGGTCAGGACCGTCCAGATGGCGGCGTTCTTGCCGGAGAGATCGTCCTTGTCCTCGTTCGTCGAGTCGAACAGGTCGTAGAGGACCGCCGAGACCACCGCCTCGCTCACGTTTCCGGACAGCACGCCGCCGGTGTTTCCCGTCGGCACGTTGCCGGGGAGCGTCTCGATGCTGAACGACACGCCCGGCCCGTCGGAGTTGATGGCGATGTAGGAGCTTCGTCGCTGCGAGGCCACGGCGAAGAAGGTGGCCCATCCCTCCGACCAGGCCAGGGTGGGACCGTCCCGTGTCCAGGGACCGTGATCCCCTCCGGGACTGTCATCCTTGCTGTAGGCGTCCAGCACGAAGTGGCCATACTCGTGCGCGATGACCACGTCGTTGTACTCGCGCGGCTTGTCGGCATCCCCGTTCACGAAGATGCCCACCCCGGACTGGTAGTACGAGGTGTTGCCCAGGGGAGGGGACCTCCCGGCCTCCCACTTGATGACGAGCGCAGGTGGCGACCTGCCCGACTTGCCGTAGGTGTAGAGCGCACTGGCGAGGCCGACCTCGAAGATGTTGAGCGCCCCGGCGCCATCCGCCTTGCGGACGTCGACGTCGACCTGGAACGGTTGCCCGGGCGCGGTCGGCTGGGTCTCGTCGATCGCCGTCTCCGTCTTCTTCGGCTTGCGGAAGGCGTAGAGGGTTCCCGACAGGTCCTGCACCGACTGCTTGATGCCGGTGCTGTCCCTCTTCGCGAGCACGTTCACGTAGAACCCGGGCTCCTTGTCGTTCGCGAACGAGAGGTCGTACCTGCCCGCCGCGTCGGTGCTGCCCTCCGCCAGGACCACGTCGTCCTTGGCGCGGATCACCTGCACCGTGACGAAGCGGGACGGAACGAGATCTCCGGATCCGAAGCCGGCGTCGGTGACGGGGAAGTCCTCGTAGCGGACCGTCCCCACCACGCGCGAACCGCAGGTGGAGGTGAAGGTGGTCTCGTAGGCGGAGCCATCGGAAGCCAGGGAGAACGGGATCATCCTGGGCGAGTCGTTCCCGCAGTAGGTGATGGAGAGGGTTCCGCTCGCCCCGGCCGGACCGTTCTCGCTGCAAGGGGAGGCGAACATGTGCACCCGCACCGTGTACGCGCCATTGGGGGCCTGCCCCACGGGCCAGTAGATGTTCTCGTTGTTCACTCCGTCGATGGAGCAACCGGCGTTGGAGTCGAGGTCGAGCCGCCCGCCGGACGGGGAGGTCGTGTTGCCGTAGTAGATCCGGGTTCCACCGGGCTCGGTGACGTGGAGGTCCACGTCGGTCGGGGTGTCCCAGGCGATCGAGACCTTGACCTCCCCGGTCTGCACCTGCCGGGGCGTGAGGGGGAACGTGAAGGCGGCGCCCACGCGCCCCAGGGCGTCCTCCAGCGCGACGAGGACGTCCACGGGACCGCTCGCGGCGGCGGCGAGCATCCGGCTCCGCTGCAAGCCCGCCGTGCGGGTGAAGAAGTCGGCGGCGAACCGGAGGTCGAACGACACCAGGCCGCCCGCGGGAGTCACCGGCACGTGGAAGTACCCGTCGTATCCGGGAACCTTCACCAGGGCCGCGCGAACCTCCTGCGCACCCGTGGAGCGGACCGTGTAGGTCGCCGTGGCGCCATTGATGAAGCCCGGGGGGCCATCGACCGCCGTCACCGTGGGACCGGAGGACGGGGCCGGGAACTCCCCCAGCTCGTACACCCCCGCGTCGGCGGAGATGGGAGGGAGGTCGGGCGCGGTGGACTGGACCTCGAAGCGCGCCATCCAGGTGCTGGTCGTGCCGCCCGCGAGGTGCGCCACCGCCGTCAGATCGCAGTATCCGTCGGCACCGGCGATTCCCGTCACCTCGAGCGGCGTCGCCGCGCCGGTCCTGGCGGACAGCGTGCCGCAGCCGCGTCCAGCGAGGGTGAGATCGATGCCGGTGGCCCCGGGTGCGGCGACGCGAACCCGTACGTCCTTCCCGGACAGGGGCCGCTCCGGGACGATGCTCAAGGGAGGTGGAGGCTGGACGCCTGCCGATTCCAGCGTTGCATCGTTGGAGGTGGTCCCGGGCAGTCCTCCTCCACCGGTTCCGCCACCCGGGCCGCCGCCGGTGTCACCACCGGTGCTCCCGCCTCCGCCACAACCGGTCGCGCAGATGGCGCTGGCGATCAAGGCGATGGTCGCCAGACTGCGACGAGTCCATGTTCCACGATCAGTCAACATGGTCGAGCCCCCCTGCCGGTGTACCGCCGCGCCGAAAGCGTACACGGCCCCACACGGCCCGACTCGTCCGGCACGGGTCCCCTCGAAGGAGCGCCCGCGCCCGGGGTGGGTGGCGCGCGCGGCCCTCTCGATGCTGCGATCCTGTCCCGTGGATGCTGGACAGGAGGGCCGATGCGGTCGGCCAGCCGGGCGGCCGGGAGGGCTCGCCCGGCTCGCGCTACCTCCGGAACCCGCCGCCCGGCGGCACGCTGCCGCCG
>CAWHDZ010000008.1:0-182202 GCA_963828255.1 uncultured delta proteobacterium
CCGCTCACCGAGGACCTTCGCCGGATGCACATCACGGTGTCCCGCCGTTTCCTCGCCAAGCTCGACGCCGCTCGAGATGCCCTCTCACATTCGCATCCATGCGCGACGAACGAGGTCATCCTCGAGGCCGGCCTCGACCTCCTCCTCGCCCGTCACCGCGAGCGGCGTGGCATCGGGGCGAAGCCAGCGCGGGCAGCCCGGACCGCGGCGCCCGGACGCATCCGCGCAGAGGTGAAGCGGGAGGTCTGGGAGCGGGACGGGGGGAGGTGCCGGTGGCCGCTCGAGGGCGGGGGCATCTGCGGGTCGACCTTGAGGCTGGAGTTCGACCACGTCGTGCCGAGGGGTCGCGGCGGTTCCTCGGAGGTCGAGAACTTGAGATTGCTTTGCCGGTTTCACAACCAGTTCACGGCACGGGCCACCTACGGCGAGGACCTCATGGACCGGTTCGCCCGCGAGGTCCCCCGCGTCTCGGAACCGGTCGCCGCCTGGTGGGTCGCCGCCGCCTGAAAGGAGGGATCACCGCCGCCGCAGGAACTTCGCGATCACCCGCTTCTCGCCGATGCCCGGGAAGGCCACGGTCACCTTGGCGTCCGGCCCCACGCCGTCGCAGGCGCGCACCAGCCCCTCGCCCAGGCTGGGGTGCGTCACCACGTCACCCCGGGTGAATGGCGCGCGGCCGGTCTCCGGGCGCTGGTCGAAGGAGTAGTCCACGCTGGGCCCGTCCAACTCGATGACCGGATCGCCAGGCATTGCGCCGGGGTGGCGGCGGACCACGGGAGCGGTGGGAGCGGGGCGGGGCGGCGGCCGGGAGGGCAGGCCGAAGAGCTCGGGCGGCAGGTCGCCCAGGAAGCGGGAGGGCTCGCGGTCCCGCCAGCTCGGCCCGGCGTCGCCGTAGGCCATGCGGCGGCGGGCCAGGGAGAGGACCAGGCGCGACTTGGCGCGGGTCATGCCGACGTAGCAGAGGCGCCGCTCCTCGTCGAGCTCGGCCGAGCGTTCGCCGTCCTCGGCGTCGCGACGCCAGGGGCGCTCGTAGGGCAGCATCCCCTCCTCCATCCCGCAGAGGAAGACCGCCTCGAACTCGAGCCCCTTGGCGGCGTGGAGGGTCATGAGGGCCACCCTCCCCTCCGGCGTCGGGCCGTCGGCGTCGCCGATGAGGGCGATCTGCTCGAGGAAGCGGGCCAGCGGCGGGGGAAGCGTCTCCTCCGGGTCGCGGGGAGGGCGCTCGACGGCCAGCGCCTCGTCGAACTCCCGGGCGGCGGCCACCAGCTCGAGCAGGTTCTCGGCCTTGTCGGCGGCCTCGTCGGTCCCCTCGGCGCGCAACCGCTCCATCAATCCACTGCGGGTGACGGCCTCCTGCACCGCCACGCCGGCCTCGAGGGCGGGCACGTCGCGGTGGAGCCCGGCCACCACCTCGTGGAACTCCCCCAGGTTGCGGCGCGCCGCCGTCTTGAGATCGCCCACCTCGTCGCGCCGCCCCACCGCGTCGAAGAGGGTGAGGCCGCTCGCCGCGGCGAAGGCCTGCAGCCGCTCCATGGTCTTCTCGCCGATGCCGCGGGCCGGGCGGTTCACCACCCGCAGCAGGTCCAGGTCCGAGGCGGGGTTGAGCGCGAGCCGCAGCCAGGCCGCCGCGTCGCGCACCTCGGCGCGCTCGTAGAAGCTCGTGCCCCGGACGATGACGTAGGGCACCCGCGCCGCCCGCAGCGCCGCCTCCACCGGGCGCGACTGCGCGTTCACCCGGTAGAGCACGGCGATCTCGTCGCCGCGCGTGCCCCGGTGGCGCTCCGACTCCACCGCCGCGGCGATGCGCTGCGCCTCCTCGTGCTCGTCCTGGGCGACGAGCAGGGAGAGCGGCGCCCCGGCCTCGCGGGTGGTCCAGAGCTTCTTCTCGCGACGCCGGCTGGCCCGGGAGATGACCGCGTGGGCCGCCGCGAGCACGTTCGCCGTGGAGCGGTAGTTCTGCTCCAGCTTCACCACCCGTGTACCAGGGAAGTCCTGGTCGAAGTCGAGGATGTTGCCCACGTCGGCGCCGCGCCAGCGGTAGATGGCCTGGTCGTCGTCGCCCACCACGCAGACGTTCCTCCGCTCCCCGCAGAGCAGCCGGAGGAGCCGGTACTGGGCGGGGTTGGTGTCCTGGAACTCGTCCACGAGCACGTGGCGGAAGCGGGTGGCCCAGCGCGCCGCAAGCTCGGCGTCCGCCTCGAGCAGCTGGGCGGGGCGCAGCAGCAGATCCCCGAAGTCCACCGCCCCGGCGCGGGCCAGCGCCTTCTCGTAGCGGCGCCAGACCTCCAGGCTCCGCTCCGTCTCCACGTCGTGGTCCTCGTAGCGCACCGAGGAGGGGGAGTGGCCCAGGTTCTTCCAGCGGTCGATCCGGGAGAGCACGTCGCGCGGCCCGAAGCGGCCGTCGTCGGAGATGCCCATGTCGGAGAGGATCCGCTTCACCAGCCGCTTCTGGTCGTCGTCGTCGTAGATCGCGAAGGACGGGGGCAGCCCGGCCCGCGCCGCCTCCCGCCGCAGGAACCTGGCCCCGAAGGCGTGGAAGGTCTGGACCCAGGCGTCGGCCCCCTCGAGGCCGAGCAGGTCGGCGAGCCGCTCCCGCATCTCCCCGGCCGCCTTGTTGGTGAAGGTGACGGCCAGCACGTGCCAGGGCGCCACGCCCCGGACGCGGATCAGGTGGGCGATGCGGTGGACGATGACCCGGGTCTTGCCGGAGCCGGCGCCGGCCAGCACGAGGACCGGCCCGTCCCCGTGCAGCACGGCCTCGCGCTGGGCGTCGTTCAAGGGGTCGAGGATGGGGTCCGGGATGCCCACGGTGGCGCACCTTACCTCAAGGCCGGGTAGATTGAGCCCATGCCCTCCCCGGTCCGCATCGCCGCGCTCGGAGGCCTCGGCGAGATCGGCATGAACTGCCTGGCGATCGAGTCGGAGGAGCGCATCGCGGTGGTGGATTGCGGGCTGCTCTTCCCGGCCGAGCCCTTCGGCGTCGAGGCCGTCTCCCCCGACCTCACCTGGCTCAGGGAGCGGCGCGACCGGGTGGGCGCGGTGCTGCTCACCCACGGCCACGAGGATCACCTGGGGGCCTTGCCCCTCCTGCTCCGCGACGTGCCGGTCCCGGTCTACGGGCCCAGGCTCGCGCTCGCGCTGCTCCGGCCGCGGCTCGAGGAGGCCGGCGTCCGGGCCGACCTGCGCGAGGTCCGCGACGGCGAGGTGGTCCGCCCCGGCGACGGCTCCCCCTTCACCGTCGAGTTCGTCCCGGTGGCCCACTCCATCCCCGACGCCTGCGCGCTCTCCATCTCCACGCCGCAGGGCGTCGTCTACCACTCGGGCGACTTCAAGATCGACGAGGCGCCGCTCGACGGCCGGCGCACCGACCTGGCGCGCATCGAGGCCCTGGGGCGCGAGGGGGTGCGGCTGCTCCTCTCCGACTCCACCAACGCAGACCGTCCGGGGACCTCGCTGTCCGAATCGGAGGTGGGGCCGGCGATCCTCGGCGCCATGGACGGTGCTCCGGGCCGGATCTGGGTGGCCTGCTTCTCCTCCCACCTGCACCGCATCCAGCAGATCGCCGACGCCGGGCGCGCATACGGCCGCCGTCTCGTCCCGGTGGGCCGGTCGATGGAGGAGAGCGTCCGGCTCGGCCTGGAGCTCGGCTACCTCCGGCTCGCCCCGGGGCAACTGGCGTCGGCCGATGAAGCCCGGGATCTGAAGCCCCGAGAAGCATGCGTTGTCGTCACCGGTACCCAGGGGGAGCCGCGCAGCGCGCTCGGCCGCGCCGCCCGCGGGGAGCTCACCGGCCTTCCGGTCCGCCCCGGCGACCGGGTGCTCCTCTCCTCCCGCTTCATCCCGGGAAACGAGGTGGCCATCGGCCGGACCGTGGACGGGCTCGTGGCCCGGGGCGCCGAGGTGCTCTGGGAGGACTTCCGGGCGCTGCACGCCTCCGGACATGCGCAGGAGGAGGAGCAGCGGCGGCTCCTGCGGCTGTGCCGCCCCGGCCACTTCCTCCCCATCCACGGGGAGCTGCGCCACCTCTCCCGCCACGCCGGCCACGCCGCCGCCGAGGGGCTGGGGGCCGATCGTCGCCACGTCCTCGTGGACGGCGAGGTGCTCGAGCTCTCCGACGCGGGCGTGGTCCGCGTCCCCGAACGGCTCCCCTCCGGAAGGATGCACCTGGCCCGCGACGCCGGCTTCGCCGCCATCTCCGGGGACGTGGTACGAGATCGGCGGGGGCTCGCCGAGCTGGGGATCGTGCTCGTGGCGGTGGTGGTGGACCGGACGACCCGGGAGCCGGTCCGGCCTCCGGAGGTCCGGGGGCGCGGCGCGGCGGGGCTCGCTGGACGGGAGGCCGAGGTGGCCGGCGACGTGTCCCGGGCGCTCATCGACCTGCCGGCGGCGCAGCGGGACGTGGAGGCGCTGGAGCGGGAGGGTGCGCTCGCGGTGCGGCGCTGGTTCCGGCGCGAGGCCGGGAGGCGCCCGGCGGTGCAGGTGGTGGTGCTGGAGATCTGAACGCGGCGCGACGCGCCGGGGGGTGGAAGGCAATGCCGAGCTTCGACGCGGTGAGCGACCTCGACATGATGGAGGTCGAGAACGCCTTCCTGCAGGCGAAGAAGGAGATCGCCCAGCGGTTCGACTTCAAGGGGACCTCCACCGAGCTGGAACGGCAGCAGGACGGCTCGATCCTCCTCAAGGCCAACAGCGACGGACGCATCGACGCCGCCTACACCGTGCTCATGGAGAAGTTCGCCAAGCGCGGCGTCCCGCTCGAGGGGCTCGATCCCCAGAAGATCGAGCCGGCCGCCGGTGGCCACGTGAAGCGGCTCGTCAAGCTCCGCCGCGGGCTCAAGCAGGAGGACGCCAAGAAGATCGTGGCGCTCGTGAAGGGCTCGGGGCTCAAGGTCCAGCCCGCCATCCAGGGCGAGGCCGTGCGGATCACCAGCAAGAAGCGGGACGACCTCCAGGAGGCCATGGCGCTCATCCGGGGCGGCAACCTGGGCATCCCCATCCAGTTCCAGAACTTCAGGGAATGAGGAATATGCACGTGCGAAACCTTCTCGTCGTCGCCGTCGTCTCGCTTCTCGCCCTCACCGGCTGCAAGAACCCGGCGACTCCCGCCGGATACGTCGGCTACCTCACCCGCGGCGCCGTCGTGGGGAAGGCGAGCTACGTCGGCATGCAGACCGGCCCCACCAGCTACGGCCTTTCCTGGCTGGTGAGCGTGATGAACGTCTCGATCACCCCCTTCAGCTACCAGGAGGCCTTCGCCGGCGAGAACGCCGTGCTCACCAAGGACAAGCTGATGGTCTCCCTGCAGGCCCACATCATCTTCCGGGTCCGCGGAGACAAGGTGAAGGACTTCATCGAGCAGTACACCACCATCGGGGAGGGACCGAACCAGGTCCAGGTGGCCTTCGCCAACTACCTGAAGGAGCCGCTCCGCACGCGCATTCGCGAGGCCGCCGCCCAGTACGACGCCTTCGCCCTCAACGAGAAGATCGGCCAGATCAGCGACGACCTGACCCGCTGGGCGCAGGAGAAGACCAAGGGCACGCCCTTCGAGGTCATGAACGTCGTGGTGGGAAATCTCCAGTACCCGGCCGTCGTCTCGCAGGCCGTGGCGAACAAGCTCGCGGTGGCCCAAGATCTAGAGACCCGCTCCACCCAGGTGGAGATCGCCCGCAAGGACGCCGAGCGGCGCGTGGTCGAGGCCGAGGGCATCGCCCGGGCCACCCAGATCATCCAGCAGCGGCTCACCCCGCTCTACGTGCAGCACGAGGCCATCGAGGCCCAGAAGGCCCTGGCCGGGAGCCCCAACCACTCGGTCATCTACATCCCGGTTGGCCCCATGGGCGTGCCCCTGGTGAGCACGCTCCCGGCGCCGGTCGAGAGGAAGTGACCCGGGGCGCGTTGCGCGCCCCCACCCAGGCCGGTTAGATCGCCGCCGTCCCATGGCGACGCCCGTCTACATGCACACGCTCGGCTGCCCGAAGAACCGGGTAGACAGCGAGATCATGCTCGGCACCCTGACCCAGGCCGGCTACCGGCTGGTTCAGGACCCGGCCCGCGCCGACGTCATCGTCGTCAACACCTGCGGCTTCATCGAGAGCGCCAAGGAGGAGTCGGTCCAGGCCATCCTCGAGCTGTCGCGCCACAAGGAGGAGGGGCGCTGCAAGAAGCTCGTGGTGGCCGGCTGCCTCACCCAGCGCTACCACGACGAGATGGCCCGGGAGATGCCCGAGGTGGACCACTTCGTGGGCACCGGCGCGTACGCCGAGATCGCGACCATCGTCTCCGACGCGCAGGCCAGGCGGGTCATCGTCCCCGACCCCGACTTCGTCCACTCCGCCTCCACACCGCGCGTGAACTCGCTGGCCCGCCACACCGCGTACCTCAAGATCGCCGAGGGCTGCGACAACGCCTGCGCCTTCTGCATCATCCCGGCGCTGCGCGGCCCGCAGCGCTCGCGCACCGTGGACGACGTGGTGGCCGAGGCCGAGGCGCTCGCCGCGCAGGGAGTGGTGGAGCTCTCGCTCGTCGCCCAGGACCTCACCGCCTATGGCCAGGACCTGCCCGGCCCGGGGAAGGTCCGGCTCCACCACCTCCTCCCGGAGCTCTGCAAGGTGGACGGGATCCGCTGGATCCGGCTCCACTACGCCTACCCCCGCGACTTCCCCGACGCGCTCGTCGAGGTCATCGCCCACGAGCCGAAGATCGCCAAGTACGTGGACATGCCGCTGCAGCACTCGTCCGACCGGCTGCTCCGCTCCATGAAGCGCGGCCGGGACGTGAAGTTCCTGCGGGCGCTGCTCGGGAAGCTGCGCGACCGCGTCCCCGGGATCGCCATGCGGACCGCGCTCATCGTCGGGCTCCCGGGCGAGACCGAGGAGGACTTCGAGGACCTGCTCGGCTTCGTGCGCGAGCAGCGCTTCGAGCGGCTGGGGGTCTTCACCTACTCGCAGGAGGAGGGCACGGCCGCCGCCGAGATGGGCGGGCAGCTGCCCGAGCGGGTGAAGAAGGCGCGGCAGCGCAAGGTGATGGCGCTGCAGCAGCGCATCTCGCGCGCGGAGCAGGAGGCCCTCGTCGGCCAGCGGCTCCTCGTGCTCGTGGAGGGCAAGGCCGAGGGCACCGACCACCTGCTCGTCGGGCGCCACGCCCGGCAGGCGCCGGAGATCGACGGGGTCACCTACATCAACGCGTTCGACCTGCCGGGCCAGAAGGTGGCCTACCCGGGCGAGTTCGTCACGGTCGAGATCACCGCGGCCGGCGACTACGACCTGGTCGGGAAGGTGGTCGCCCGCGAGCCGAGGCGCGCCGGTCGGCGCCTCCCCGCCGCGCCGGCGCCCGCGCCAGGGAAGCGCTCCCCGCTGCGCGTGATCCCGTGACCCTCGAGCACGTCGTCCGCCCCCCCGCAGTCGCCTCGGACCGCCCGCCCATGGCGGTCCTGCTGCACGGCCTGGGGGCCGACGAGCTGGACCTCTTCGGCCTCGCCCCCTACCTCGACCCGCGCCTCCTCGTCGTGTCGGCCCGCGCCCCGCACGAGGCCCAGCCGATGGGCTACTCCTGGTTCGACATCGACTGGAGCGAGGTCCCGCCGCTCATCGACTTCCAGCAGGTGGTGGAGAGCCGGGGGGCGATCCTGCGCTTCGTGGAGGAGGCGGCCGAGGCCTACGTCGCCGACCCGTCGCGGGTCTGGCTGGTCGGCTTCAGCCAGGGAGGCTCCATGGCGACGGCCTGCGCGCTCTCCCGTCCGGAGCTGCTCCGCGGCATCGTGTCCCACTCCGGGCGCATCACCCGGCGTGCGGTCCCGGCGCTCCCCGCCCCTGCCCTGGCGGGATTCCCGGTGCTCTGGCAGCACGGCCGGGCCGATCCGGTGGTGCCGATCGCCTTCGGCCACGAGGCGCGCACCCTGCTCGGCGGCCTGGGACTCCGGCTCGACTACCGCGAGTACCCGATCGGGCACGAGATCTCGGAGGAGAGCCTCCGGGACCTCTGCGGATGGTTGACCCGGCAGGTCGATCAGGCGCCGGGCGGCTGAGTCCGCGTCCCCGCCGGGGCCGGGCCATCCTCGCCGCGGCGTGAACCCTACTCCCCGTCGTCGGTCCCCAGGAGCGCGCCCAGGCGCGGCGCCTGCGGTGCGCCCGCGCCGAGCGCCCGGACCGCCTCGAGGTGGTGCAGGAGCAGGTCGCGGTTGTCCCCCACCGAGAGGTTCTGCAGCTCGAGCGCGCCGATGCGGTCCTCCGGCGTGAAGGCCGGATTCTCGACCCGCTCCATCGACAGCTTGTGGGGGGCGTAGCTCATGTAACGGGCCTTGGTGTCGAGGTAGCTCCAGTCGTCGCCGCGGCGCAGCTCGACCGTCACCGACCCGGAGACCGACGGGGCGACCCAGCGGGTCAGCGCGTCGCGCAGCATGAGCGCCTCGGGGTCGTACCACTTGCCCTCGTAGAGGATGCGCCCCAGTCTGCGACCCAGCGTGAAGTAGAGGTCGAGGGTGTTCTCGTTGTGGATGGCCGAGAGGAGCCGCTCGTAGGAGAGGTGGAGGAGCGCCATGCCCGGGGCCTCGTAGACCCCGCGGCTCTTGGCGTCGATGACCCGGTTCTCGATCTGGTCGCTCATGCCCAGGCCGTGCCGGCCGCCGATGCGGTTCGCCTCCAGGAAGAGCTCGTACGGGGAGGCGAAGCGGCGCCCGTCGATCTCGACCGGCAGGCCGTTCTCCCAGCCGACCGTGACCTCCTCGGCGGCGACCTTCACCTCGGGCTTCCAGTGGGCCACTCCCATGATGGGCGCCACGATGCGCATGCCGGTGTCGAGCCGCTCGAGGTCCTTGGCCTCGTGGGTGGCCCCGAGCACGTTGGCGTCGGTGGAGTAGGCCTTCTCGGTGCCCATCTTGTAGGGCAGGCCGCGCCGTTCGAGGTACTCACTCATCTCCTTGCGCCCGCCGAAGGCGGTGACGAAGGCCTGGTCGAGCCAGGGCTTGTAGATGCGCAGGTCGGGGTCGACCAGGATCCCGTAGCGGTAGAAGCGCTGGATGTCGTTGCCCTTGTGCGTGGAGCCGTCGCCGAAGACGTGGACCCCGTCCTCGCGCATGGCCCGCACGATGGCGGTGGTGGTCACGGCCCGCCCCAGCGGCGTGGTGTTGAAGTACTTCTTGCACCCGGAGGAGAGGTGGAAGGCCCCGCACTGGATGGCGGCGATGCCCTCGCGCACCATGGACTCGCGGCAGTCGATGAGCTTGGCCTTCACCGCGCCGTGTTGCATGGCGATGGGCGGGATGTCGGCCGGGTTGGCCTCGTCGGGCTGGGCCAGGTCGGCGGTGTAGGCGTGGACGGCGAGCCCCTGCTCGGCGAGCCAGGCCACCGCGCACCGGGTGTCGAGGCCGCCGGAGAAGGCGATGCCGAGTGCGGTGCCCTTGGGGGGGAGCGACTTGTAGATGCGGCTCATGGCCTCGCGACGTACCATCGTCCCCTTCCATGCGCAACCGCGGATACCGATACGGGGAGCAGGTGGACGCGGCCGGGGCCGGGCGCACCGTCGTCGATCACCTCCGCACCCGATGGGAGCGTGCGTCGGAGGCCGAGTGGCGCGGCCGCATCGAGGGCGGGGAGGTCCGGGTGGACGGCGCCGTGGCCGCGGCGGGCCATCGGCTCCGCGCCGGGCAGCGGCTCACCTGGGAGCGCCCTCCGTGGGACGAGCCGGATGCGCCGGTCTGCACCGCGGTGCTCTACGAGGATGCCGACCTCCTCGCCGTCGCCAAGCCCCGTGGGCTGCCCACCATGCCGGGCGGCGGGCTCTACCTCGAGTCGACGCTGCTCGCGGTGGTCCGGGGACGCGACCCGGGGGCGACGCCGATCCACCGGCTGGGGCGCGACACGTCGGGCGTGGTGCTCTTCGCCCGGACCCAGGACGCGCGGTCCTCCCTTCAGCGGGCGCTGCGGGAGCGGCGCGTCCGCAAGGTCTACCGGGCGCTCTGCGCCGGCCACCCCGCGGCCGACGCCTTCGACGTGGAGGCCCCCATCGGCGAGGTCCCTTACCCGCCCACCGGAACGCTCCACGCGGCCACCCCGGACGGCCGGCCCTCTCGGAGCACCGTCCGGGTCCTGGAGCGGCGCGGGGGCGAGGTGGCCTCGTCGCTCCTCGAGGTGGAGATCGAGACCGGACGCCCCCACCAGATCCGCATCCACCTGGCCTTCGCCGGCCACCCGCTCCTGGGCGACCCGCTCTTCGGCGCCGGGGGACTGCCCATCCCCGGTGGCCTCGCCGTTCCGGGCGATCCGGGCTACCGGCTGCACGCCTTCCGGGTCGAGCTCGCCCACCCCCGGACCGGAGCGCCGGTCGAGGTGGAGTGCGCGCCACCGCCGGTGCTGCGGGCCGGCTCGCGCCCCGGCCGGTGACCCGGTCAGTGGTTCAGCATCGGCGCCATCCGGTAGGCGCGCCGGAAGGCCTCGAGCGGAACCTCGCTGGTCCAGAAGCCGGTGGCCACGGCCACCGCCCAGAACGCGAGCATGGTCCCCACCCCGAGGGCGGGGAGCACCCAGGGGGAGATGCGCTTCGAGCGGCTCACCCCCAGGCACGACGGAACCGTGCCCGCCGCCACGCAGGAGAGGCAGCCGGTGCACTCGGGGGATCGGACCTGGGCCCTTTCGTGGACCGGGATCTCCACCGGGCAGGCCCGTGAGCAGGCGCCGCAGTCGTTGCAGGTGGCGGTGTCGCGCACGATGCGGAGCGGCGAGGCGAAGCTGGCGAGGCCGAGCAGCGCCCCGTACGGACAGCCCCAGCGGCACCAGGCGTTTTTCACCACGAGTGACAAGAGGACCAGGCCGCCGAGCACCCATGCCGAGGTGGCCGAGAGGTCGAGGAAGAAGTGCAGCATCTTCGCGTCGGCGGCAACGTTGTAGGGGGAGAGCTGGAACCCCTCCAGCGCGGCGGGCGGCATCTGCCAGAGGATGGCCCAGGCGAAGAGGGCCAGCAGCAAGTACTTCAGCGACATGAGCGCGAGGTCGAGCCAGCGCGGCACGGCCGGCCAGCGGCGCCGCCAGAGGAGCTTCTCCCCCAGCCACTCCAGCCCCCGGGAGACGGTCCCGACCGGGCAGACCCAGCCGCAGAAGGCCTTGCGGGCCACGAGCGCGCCCACGATGGCGGCGGCGAGGATGGTGAGGCCGGCGGGGTGGACCGGGTCCCAGAAGCCGGTGAGGAGGAAGCGCTTCAGGCCGACGAGCGCGCTGATGGGGAGGAAGGACTCGACCGAGGGCGGGCGCGTGGCCGTGACCGGGCCCGGGCCCACCGCCTGCTCATGGAAGCGCCAGAATTCGTAGCCGACGAGCAGGAGGAACCCGAGGTAGAGCCCCTGCACGCCCCAGCGGACGGCGGGGAGGGCGCGGTACGGGTTCCTCCACCGGGGGCGCTTCGCCGCCGGGGCGGCGCCGATGGCGACGAGATCGGACATGCGGGCGGAGAGTACAACCACCGGCCGCCCGCCGTGCTTCCGGCGAAACGGATTCTTGCCGGTCAGTTGTAGGTGGCGCTCAGGGCCACCGCTCCGCCCATCGTGGTCCAGGTGACGCCAGCCGCGCCCGCGTCCGGGTTCGACCCGAGGAAGAACTGACCCGAGAAGCCGATCCCCCAGTGGCCGCCGATCCACCACTCCTTGCCCGCGGCGACCTTGAGGCCGAAGCCTTCCCGGGTCGAGGTGGAGACGTTGGCCTCGGTGGTGGAGAGGGTGGAGATGGACGGCGTGACCGAGAGGTACACGTTGACGGGCATGAGGTAGTAGGTGACCTGGAGCCCCATGCCGAAGAGGTCAACGCTCGCATCCTCGACGCGGACCGACTGGCCGGCGGAGCCGAAGGTCGGGGAGTAGGCCGCCGTCATCCACGCCTCCGCGGCCAGCGACAGGTTCTCCAGGACCGACCAGCCCGCGCTCAGGGCGAACGTCACCGAGGGCCCCTCGATGAATCCACGGGCGACGCCGCCCTCGACGGGCACCGTGGCCGAGGTGCTCATGAACCCGAACCCCAGCTCGGCGCGGAAGAGGAAGCCCAGGTGCCGCCCCAGGGTCGGATCGACCGGCGGTGCACACTCCTGCCCGGGCGGGATCTCCTCCTCCGGCAGGGGGGCGACCGGCTCCACCGGCCCCGGCGGAGCTTCGAGGTACTGGGCGCCGGCCGGGGTGCTCGCGAGCACCCCGGCCAGGGCGACGATCCAGGCGGCGCGGCGGCTCATGCCCGAGGATCCCGCGTTCGTGGGCCCGGGGATACGTCCCGGTGGGGTTCACTCCCCTGCCCCCGGAGGATCTCACTTCCCCGGCATGGCGAGGCGCCGCACCCCGTCCGGCAGCACGAGCTCGAAGCGCCCGTCGGGGATGCCGGTGTTCCTTCGGATCTCCTCGAAGGCGATGTCGTTCACGTTCCCCTGCCCGTCCACGACCCGCGTCCGGGTCACCTCGCCGTCCGGTCCGGCGGTGAGGGTCACGGTGTCCACGCGCGGATCGGGCTTCTGGGGGCGGAGCACCAGCGTGCCTCCGTCGCCGACGGAGAGCCGGAACTCCTTTTCCAGGCTCCCCTTCCCGATGAGGAAGGTCACCGCCGCGCTCATGGCGGTGGCGTCGAACTTCTCGTCCACGTAGGCCTGGTTGGCCTCGGGCTCCCACTGCACGAGGCGGGAGCCGTTCACGACGATGGTCTTCCCGGTGGGCGACTCGTAGTCCCATCGCATGCGCCCCGGCTTCTTCACCTGGAGCGTCCCCTTCGACACCTGGCGACGCCCCAGCGCCGCGTAGGTGTAGGTCTGGACGAAGCGGGCGCTCAGGTCGCGGGTGGACTCGTAGAAGCCCTGGACCCTGCGGGCCAGCGCCGTCGCATCGGGGGCCGAAGGCGCCCCGGTGGGGGCGGCGGCGAGGAGCAGGGCGAGCGAGGCGGCAAGAGGGAGCATGGATGGTTTATACAGGAGGGGGCCCGCCGGCCGGGCACGGGAGAGACGATGGCCACCCTCGAATTCTTCTACGACTTCGTCAGTCCCTACTCGTACCTGGCATCGACCCGCGTCGAGGCGGAGGTGGCAAAGGTGGGTGGCACGGTGCGGTTCCGCCCGTTCCTCCTGGGTGGCGTCTTCAACGCCACGGGCAACAAGGCTCCCGTCGAGGTCGCCGCCAAGGCGCCCTACCTGGTCACGGACTGCGCTCGCTGGGCCAGGCGGCTCGGCGTCCCCCTCGCCTGGCCCCCGAAGTTCCCGGTGCTGACCGTGCTGCCGCTGCGGGCCGCCTTCGCCGCCGAGAGGCACGGCAAGCTCGTGCCCTACACCCATGCCATGTTCCGGGCCTACTTCGCCGAGGGGCGCGACATCTCCGACGCGGCGGTGGTGGCCGACGTGGCGACCAGGGCCGGCCTCGACGGCGCGGCGCTCGTCGCCGAGGCGCCGAACTTCAAGGATGCCTTGAAGGCCCAGACCCAGGAGGCGGTGGACCGCGGCTCGTTCGGCGCTCCCACCCTCTTCGTCGGCCAGGAGATGTTCATCGGCAACGACCGGCTCGACTTCGCCATCGAGGCGCTGGCCGCGGCCGGCAAGCCCTGATCGGACGGGGCCCCGCCCGCGCTTGACCCCGGGGGGGGTTCGGGCGATCCTCCGCCGCCTCATGCAGACCCGCCTGTACTTCTCGCTGGCCCTCGGACTGGCCCTCGCGCTCGGCGCCGCCGGCTGCAGCACGCACTGCCAGGTCCTGGGCGAGCGGATCTGCCAGTGCGAGCCGGAGGGGCAGGTCCGCAACAACTGCAAGACCAACGTGAAGGCACGGGTCCGGGCGGCGGCTCCCTCCAGCTCGGAAGAGGACTACTGCAACTCCCTCCTGGGCACCTGTCCCGAGCCGAACGGAAACGTGGAAACCTGCGCCTGGATGCTCAACACCTGCCCGGGCAAGGTGGCCTGCGGCCTCGCGCTCCCGGCCCCAGGGGGCGGCGACGGCTGCAGCACGATCGGGATCATGTCCGAGCCGGACGGGGCTTCGCCTCCCTAGCCGTCGAAGCGCCCGGCGATCCGCTCCCGGCAGTCCGGGCAGGTCCCTCCCGGCCCGAGCCGGTTCGCCCGCACCGCGTTCCAGTCCCGCACCACCAGCGCCGCGGCGCAGGCCGGGCATCGGGTCGTCTGCCCCTCCGGGTCGTGGACGTTGCCGGTGTAGACGTGGCGCAGGCCGGCCTCGCGGGCGATGCGCCGGGCGCCGGTCAGGGTTTCGGGGGGCGTGGGGGGCCGGTCCTGCATCTTCCACGAAGGGTGAAATGCGGAGAAGTGGAGGGGCGTGTCGGGCCCCATGTTCGCCCCCACCCACTCGGAGAGCCGCCGGGTCTCCCCGGGGTCGTCGTTCAGCCCCGGGATGAGCAGGTTCGTGACCTCGGTCCAGACCTTGCCGCCGCGGGCCAGCCACGCGAGGGTCTCGAGCACCGGGGCGAGGTGGGAGAGCGTCACCTTCGCGTAGAAGTCCTCGGTGAAGGCCTTCAAGTCCACGTTGGCGGCGTCCATCCACGAGAAGATCTCCTCCCGGGCCCTCTCCTCCACGAAGCCGGAGGTGACGAAGACGGTGCGGATCCCGCGGCGGCGTGCCTCCCGGGCCACGTCGATGGCCCACTCGGCCCAGATGATCGGGTCGTTGTAGGTGAAGGCGATGGATGGGCACCCCTCCGCCACGGCGAGGTCCACCACCTGCGCCGGCGTGCTCGTCCGCATCCCCTGCCCGGACGCCCGGGCCTTGGAGATGTTCCAGTTCTGGCAGTACCGGCAGCCCAGGTTGCAGCCCACCGTCCCGAAGGAAAGCACCTCGGTCCCGGGGAGGAAGTGGTAGAGCGGCTTCTTCTCGACGGGGTCCACCGCGAAGCCGGTGCTCTTGCCGTAGGCGAGCAGGACCATCTCGCCGCCCCGGTTCTCCCGGACCGAGCAGAATCCGGCCTGCCCGTCCCCGAGCAGGCACTCCCGGGGACAGAGGGTGCAGCGAAGCCGGCCGTCCCCTTCCCGCTCGAAGAAGCGCGCGGGCGGGGCGGGGGCGCGGCGGCCCGGCTCAGCGAGGATAGGCATCCTTCAGGTAAGGTAAGTCCGTGGCGCGCCGCTGGAGGGGGCCCTGCCAGTTTTTCCAGGCGGTGACCTCGATGGGGTGCAGGACGGCGCCCTTCATGCGCACCTCGGAGATGGCGGGGGGGCTGGAGCCCTCCGCCGCAAACAGCCGTTTTTCCTGGACAATGTTCCCAACGACGAGGAACGCCTCGCCGGGGCGGGGCTCCGCCCCCCAGATGTCGAGCTGGGACGGGCGCTCGGCCGCCGGACCGAAGCGGGTCCACCCCGCGTAGAAGGCGAGCTCGGCGGCCTCCTGGTAGCTCGAGGGGTAGACGAAGGGGTTCTCGGGGCGGCAGCCGGGCGGGTCGCCGATCGCCCCGCAGGCGAGCCCGGCGGCGATGCGCGTCTTGGCCGCGTGCTCGGGCCAGCCCCGGAACCGCTTCATCACCTCGCTGTCGGGCGGGATGAGGCCGGGGTTGCGCACCTCGAGGCCGAATCCCACCGCGGCGATCATGCCCAGACCCACGGTGAAGGCCAGCAGCCCCTGCGACCAGGCCGGGCGCAGCCGCACCAGCTCCACCGCCGCCGCGCCGCAGAGCGCCGGGTAGGCGAGCGCGGCCCAGTTGGCCTCCACGGGCCCGCGCAGGGCCGAGAGCGCGGTGACCGCGATGGGCGCGATGGTCGCGACCGCGACACGCAAGGTGAAGGAGTCGCGCCCCCGGGCGAGCCGCCAGAGGCCGAGCGGCAGGGCCACCACCCCCGCCCCGCCCAGGAGCCCCCCCAGGTATTCCAGCACGGTGCGTCCTGTCGCCTGGCTGCCCAGCCCGTGCCGCATCTGGAAGAGGATGGCCGCCCAGCCGTGGGAGGCGTTCCAGAGCAGGTTGGGGAGGAAGACCAGGATCGCCACCGCCCCTCCCATCCACGGCCACGGGGTGCGGAGCTCGCGCCGCAGTTCGCCGTCGAGGAGCACGAGGATCAGGAGCGCCGGGGCGAGCAGCGCGGCGGTGTACTTGGAGAGGAGCGCCAGCCCGACGACGACGCCGGCCGCGATCCACCCCCTCCCCCGGGCCCGGGCCACGAGCAGGGTGGCCCCGGCGTAGGCCGCCTCCACCGGCGCGTCGGGAAGGGCCAGGCCGCCGGTGAGCATGAGGATGGGGGAGGTGGCGGCGAGGATGGCGGCCACCGCGGGGACGCGCGGGTCGTCGCTCATCTCGCGACCGATGAGGGCCGCGAAGACCACCGCCAGCGCGCCGCAGAGGAGGAAGAACAGCCTGACGCCCTGCTCGCCGGGGAGGATCTCCGTCCCGGCCCGGACGAGCCAGGCCACCATGGGCGGGTGGTCGAAGTAGCCGGTGGCCAGGCGTCGCGACCACATCCAGTAGTAGGCCTCGTCCGCGTAGAGGTCGAGACCGCGGAAGAGCAGGAAGCGGAACGCCGCCGCGCCGAGCGCGATGGCCCAGACCGTCTGCATCCCCCCGCGTCGTCCCTGCATGGCCGCGCATCTTACATGGGAGACGCCTCCCTCGCCCCTTGCCCGGAGGGGCGAAACGCCATAGGTATCGGCTTTCCGTTCCAGCGGATGGGGAGCAAACGTGACGTTCCGGGAAGCGGTCGAGAAGCGCGTCCTCGTCTTCGACGGGGCCATGGGAACCCAGATCCAGGGGTTCGACCTCAAGGCCTCCGACTTCGGAGGCAAGGAGGGGGCGAACGACCTGCTCACCCTCACCCGCCCGGACCTGGTCGAGGCCATCCACGGCCGCTACTTCGCGGTGGGCTGCGACGTGGTGGAGACCAACACCTTCGGCTCGTCGCGCCTCAAGCTCGACGAGTACGGGCTCGGCCACCGCACCTACGAGGTGAACTTCCGGGCCGCCATCCTGGCCCGCCGCGCCGCCGAGCGGCACGCCACGCCCGGGCAGCCCCGCTTCGTGGCCGGCTCGATGGGCCCCACCGGCATGCTCCCGTCGTCGTCCGACCCGGCCCTCTCCTCCATCACCGGCGACGCGCTGGAGAAGATCTACTTCGAGCAGGCCCGCGCCCTCATCGACGGCGGCGCCGACGCCATCCTCATCGAGACCCAGCAGGACATCCTGGAGTTGCGGGCCGCGGTGCTGGGGGCCGACGCGGCCCGGCGCGAGGCGGCGCGGGACGTCTTCCTCATGGCGCAGCCCACGCTCATCGACGCCTCCGGACGCATGCTGCTCGGCACCGACGTCTCGGCGGCGCTCGCGACCATGGAGCGGCTGCCCCTCGACGCGGTGGGCATCAACTGCTCCACCGGCCCTGCCGAGATGCGGGAGAGCGTGCGCACGCTCTGCCAGAAGTCGAGCCACTTCGTCTCGGTGATGCCCAACGCCGGCCTCCCCGAGAACGTGAACGGCCGGGCCGTGTACAAGCTCTCCCCGGAGGACCTGGCCGAGGCGCTGGCCCAGTTCGCCGGCGACTTCGGCGTGGACCTGGTGGGCGGCTGCTGCGGGACCACGCCGGATCACATGCGCGCCGTGGCCGCGCGGATCCGCGCCCTGCAGGCCCCGCGGCGGCGCCGCCCCCGGCCGCTCCCCGAGCTCTCCTCGGCCATGAAGGCCGTGCCGCTCGACATGGAGCCCCGCCCGCTCATCGTGGGCGAGCGGGTCAACTCCCAGGGCAGCCGCAAGGTGAAGGAGCTCTTGCTGGCCGACGACTACGCCGGCCTGCTCGAGATCGCCCGCGGCCAGGTGGAGGGGGGCGCGCACGTCCTCGACGTGTGCACGGCGCTCAACGAGCGCGAGGACGAGGCGGCGCAGATGCGCACGCTTGTCCGCCTGCTGGCCCAGAGCGTCGACGCTCCGCTGATGATCGACTCGACCGAGGCCGACGTCGTCGAGAGTGCACTGAAAGTGTATCCGGGGCGCTGCATCGTCAACTCGGTCAACCTCGAGAAGGGGGGCGAGCGGGTCCGGAAGGTGCTGCCGCTGGTGAAGCGCTTCGGCGCCGCGGTGGTCTGCATGACCATCGACGAGAAGGGCATGGCCCAGACCGCCGACCGCAAGGCCGAGATCGCCCGGCGCACCGTGGCGGTGGCCCGCGAATACGGCCTCGAGCCGGACCAGCTCATCTTCGACGCGCTCACCTTCACGCTGGCCACCGGCGGGGCCGAGTACCGGCACAGCGCGGTCGAGACGCTCGACGGCATCCGGCGCATCAAGGCCGAGAGCCCCGGGGTCTTCACCACGCTGGGCGTCTCCAACGTGAGCTTCGGGCTCGCCAAGGCGGCGCGCGAGGTGGTGAACTCGGTCTTCCTCTTCCACGCGGTGCAGGCCGGCCTCGATCTGGCCATCGTCAACCCCAAGGACGTCCGCCCCTACCCGCTCATCGAGGAGGCGGAGCGGCTGCTCGCCGAGGACCTGATCCTCGACCGGCGCGAGGACGCGCTCACCCGGCTCATCGCCCACTTCGAGGGAAAGGCCCCGCAGGCGGCGGCCACCGCCGAGGTGCTCGGCGAGGGGCAGCCGGCCGAGCGGCGCATCCACCTCCAGATCCTGCACCGCAAGCCGGAGGGGATCGAGGCGCTCATCGACGAGGCGCTGACCCGCCACCCGCCGGTCGCGGTGCTGAACGACGTGCTGCTCCCGGCCATGAAGGACGTGGGGGACCGCTTCGGCTCGGGCGAGCTCATCCTCCCCTTCGTGCTCCAGTCGGCCGAGGTGATGAAGCGCGCGGTGGGGTACCTCGAGAAGTTCCTCGACCGGGTCGAGGGATCGACCAAGGGCGTCGTGGTGCTCGCCACGGTCTACGGCGACGTGCACGACATCGGCAAGAACCTGGTGAAGACCATCCTGGCCAACAACGGATTCACCGTGCACGACCTGGGCAAGCAGGTGCCGGTGGCCACCATCATCGAGAAGGCGGTCGAGACCGGCGCCGACGCCATCGGCCTCTCCGCCCTGCTCGTCTCCACCTCGAAGCAGATGCCCTACTGCGTGGAGGAGCTCTCCCGGCGGAACCTCTCCTTCCCCGTGCTCATCGGCGGCGCCGCCATCAACCGGCGCTTCGGCCTGCGCACCAACCTCCTGCCCGACGGCGCCCCGTACGCCGGCGGCGTCTACTACTGCAAGGACGCATTCGAGGGGCTCGAGCTGGTCCAGGAGCTGGTGGACCCGGCCCGGCGCGAGACGCTGCGCCGCAAGACGGTGGAGAAGGCGCTCCAGGCCCGGAACGCACCGGTGGCCGAGGCGGCGCCGTCCCAGCCCGCCCCGCGCAGCGACGTCCGTCCGGTGGAGAAGCCCCCCGTCCCGCCCTTCTGGGGAGTGCGGGTGGTTCCCTCCGGCGCGGTCCCGCTGTCCGACCTCTGGCCGCACCTCGACCTCGCCGAGCTCTTCAAGCTGCAGTGGGGCGTGCGCGCCAAGGGGGAGGAGTACGAGCGCATGATCCGCTTCCCGCGCCAGCCCGACGAGCGGAACCTCTGCCTGGCCGACTACTTCCGCAGCGAACGCGGCGCCGACGTGGTGGCCTTCCAGGTCGTGACGGTGGGTGACCAGGCGTCGAAGGTCGCCGACGAGATGCAGGAGCGGGGGGACTACTCCCGCGCCCTCTACCTGCACGGACTCGCGGTGGAGACCGCCGAGGCGCTGGCCGACCTCTGGCACGCCCGGGTTCGCGCCGAGCTCGGCAAGAAAAAAAAAAAAAAAAATGGCCCGCCGATCCGAGCGGCAAGCGCTACTCGCCGGGCTATCCCGCCTGGCCGGGCTCGAGGACCAGAGCCTGGAAGCTCCCGACCCCGAGCGGAACTCGGCGTCTCGCTCACCAGCGCCGACCAGATGGTGAACCCGAGCAGTCCACCTCGGCCATCGTGCTGCACCACCCCGGCGCCGTGTACTACACGGTGAAGGGCGCCGTGCCGGGGGGTGAAGAGCCGATGGTCTCGTCGCGTCCTCCTGGCCTTCACGATCATCGCCCCCGGGCCCGCTGGCCTTCGAGGTCCCGGCCCTGCTAGACCTTCGAGAAGACGCGGTGCGCATCAGCCCGCGACCGCTCCCCCGACGTGGCGCTGGCCGACGCCGGGGTGACCGCGGCCCGCGCCCAGGCCCGCATCGCGGGGGCCCTCCCCAACCCCGCCGCATCCTTCATGGCCGGGTGGTCCTCCCAGTGCGGGGACCCGGGCTGCAACCTGCCCACCTATGTGGCCACGCTCGGCGATCAGGGAGCGGTGGCCTTCCTCGTCACCGGCCAGCGCGGGCTCGCCGTCGACGCCGCGACCCAGGGGATCAAGGCCGCCGAGGCGGCGCAGATGCGCACGCTGGTGCGCCTGCTGGCCCAGAGCGTCGACGCTCCGCTGATGATCGACTCGACCGAGGCCGACGTCGTCGAGAGTGCACTCAAAGTTTACCCGGGGCGCTGCATCGTCAACTCGGTCAACCTCGAGAAGGGGGGCGAGCGGGTCCGGAAGGTGCTGCCGCTGGTGAAGCGCTTCGGCGCTGCGGTGGTCTGCATGACCATCGACGAGAAGGGCATGGCCCAGACCGCCGACCGCAAGGCCGAGATCGCCCGGCGCACCGTGGCGGTGGCCCGCGAATACGGCCTCGAGCCGGACCAGCTCATCTTCGACGCGCTCACCTTCACGCTGGCAACCGGCGGCGCCGAGTACCGGCACAGCGCGGTCGAGACGCTCGACGGCATCCGGCGCATCAAGGCCGAGAGCCCCGGGGTCTTCACCACGCTGGGCGTCTCCAACGTGAGCTTCGGGCTCGCCAAGGCGGCGCGCGAGGTAGTGAACTCGGTCTTCCTCTTCCACGCGGTGCAGGCCGGCCTCGATCTGGCCATCGTCAACCCCAAGGACGTCCGCCCCTACCCGCTCATCGAGGAGGCGGAGCGGCTGCTCGCCGAGGACCTGATCCTCGACCGGCGCGAGGACGCGCTCACCCGGCTCATCGCCCACTTCGAGGGGAAGGCCCCGCAGGCGGCGGCCACCGCCGAGGTGCTCGGCGAGGGGCAGCCGGCCGAGCGGCGCATCCACCTCCAGATCCTGCACCGCAAGCCGGAGGGGATCGAGGCGCTCATCGACGAGGCGCTGACCCGCCACCCGCCGGTCGCGGTGCTGAACGACGTGCTGCTCCCGGCCATGAAGGACGTGGGGGACCGCTTCGGCTCGGGCGAGCTCATCCTCCCCTTCGTGCTCCAGTCGGCCGAGGTGATGAAGCGCGCGGTGGGGTACCTCGAGAAGTTCCTCGACCGGGTCGAGGGATCGACCAAGGGCGTCGTGGTGCTCGCCACGGTCTACGGCGACGTGCACGACATCGGCAAGAACCTGGTGAAGACCATCCTCTCCAACAACGGCTTCACCGTTCACGACCTGGGCAAGCAGGTGCCGGTGGCCACCATCATCGAGAAGGCGGTCGAGACCGGCGCCGACGCCATCGGCCTCTCCGCCCTGCTCGTCTCCACCTCGAAGCAGATGCCCTACTGCGTGGAGGAGCTCTCCCGGCGGAACCTCTCCTTCCCCGTGCTCATCGGCGGCGCCGCCATCAACCGGCGCTTCGGCCTGCGCACCAACCTCCTGCCCGACGGCGCCCCGTACGCCGGCGGCGTCTACTACTGCAAGGACGCCTTCGAGGGGCTCGAGCTGGTCCAGGAGCTGGTGGACCCGGCCCGGCGCGAGACGCTGCGCCGCAAGACGGTGGAGAAGGCGCTCCAGGCCCGGAACGCACCGGTGGCCGAGGTGGCGCCCACCCAGCCGGCCCCCCGCAGCGACGTCCGTCCGGTGGAGAAGCCCCCCGTCCCGCCCTTCTGGGGAGTGCGGGTGGTTCCCTCCGGCGCGGTCCCGCTGTCCGACCTCTGGCCGCACCTCGACCTCGCCGAGCTCTTCAAGCTGCAGTGGGGCGTGCGCGCCAAGGGGGAGGAGTACGAGCGGATGATCCGCGAGGAGTTCGGCCCGAAGCTCGAGGAGCTGAAGGCCGAGGTCCAGTCGAAAGGGTGGCTCACGCCCAAGGTGGTCTACGGCTACTTCCCCTGCCACGCCGACGGCCAGGAGCTCGTGATCCTCGACCCGGAGCACCGGCGCGAGGAGCTGGTGCGCCTGCGCTTCCCGCGCCAGCCCGACGAGCGGAACCTCTGCCTGGCCGACTACTTCCGCAGCGAGCGCGGCGCCGACGTGGTGGCCTTCCAGGTCGTGACGGTGGGTGACCAGGCGTCGAAGGTCGCCGACGAGATGCAGGAGCGGGGGGACTACTCCCGCGCCCTCTACCTGCACGGACTCGCGGTCGAGACCGCCGAGGCGCTGGCCGACCTCTGGCACGCCCGGGTGCGCAGCGAGCTGGGAGTGGGCGTCGACCAGGGAAAGCGCTACTCGCCCGGCTACCCCGCCTGGCCGGAGCTCGACGACCAGAGGAAGCTCTGGAAGCTCCTCGACCCGGAGCGGAACATCGGCGTCTCGCTCACCAGCGCCGACCAGATGGTGCCCGAGCAGTCCACCTCGGCGATCGTGCTGCACCACCCGGGGGCGGTGTACTACACGGTGAAGGGCGTCCAGCCGGTCGCCTGAGGTTCGGGCAGTCCCTCCGCCCACACCCCATCCACACCCGAAGCGCAGGATATCCACCGGGAAATTCCGACTTCTCCACCGGCTGCCGACGGTGATCCCGTCGGACCCGCCTGCTATCTTGCCCGCCGTTCATGGGCGAACCACTGGCACTTCGCGGCGTCCGCGACCTTCCCCACAACCTCGAGGCGGAGCAGGCGGTCCTGGGAGCGGTCCTCCTCGACGAGACCGCCTTCGACCAGGTCGCGCCCATCCTCAAGTCGGAGGACTTCTACGCGCTGGCCCACCAGCACGTCTTCTCGGCCTTCGAGGAGCTGGCCCGCGAATCGCGCAAGATCGACCCGGTGCTGGTGCAGCAGCGGCTCGACGCCAAGGGGCTGCTCGGCGCGCAGGTGCCGCGCGAGCTGGTCTTCGGGCTGGCCGCCTCGGTGGGCTCCTCGTCCAACGCCTCCCACTACGCCGAGGCGGTGAACGAGCTGGCGCGGCTGCGCCGCATGATGCTCACCGCCCAGCGGGTGGTGGAGCGGGGCTACGAGGCCGGCCCGCGGGTGCGCGACTTCCTGGAGCAGGCGCAGCAGGACGTCTTCGGCGCGGCGCAGGGAAACACGCTCGAGACCATGAAGCCCTTCGCCGAGGCGATGGGCGCCGCCCTCGACCGGCTCGAGGCCATCCACGCCCGCGCCAAGGCCGGGCTCTCCCACGTCACCGGCGTGCCCACCGGGCTCCCCTGGCTCGACGACCAGACCCTCGGTCTCCAGCCCGGCACGCTCTGCATCCTGGCTGCCCGCCCGTCGGTGGGAAAGACCGCGCTGGCCCTCAACATCGCCGCCCACGCGGCCACCAAGGGCGAGAAGAAGGTGGTCTTCTTCTCGCTGGAGATGCCCTCGGACCAGCTGGCCCTGCGCCTCCTCTCCTCGGAGGCCAAGCTCGACAGCGAGCGGGTCTCCAAGGGCAAGCTCGCCCAGAACGACTGGGACCGCATCATGGTGCAGGGCGAGAAGCTCATGGGCGCCCCCATCTGGTTCGACGACAGCTTCATGCTCTCGCCGGTGGAGCTGCGCTCGAAGTGCCGCAAGCTCAAGCGCGAGAGCGGCCTCGACCTCGTGGTGGTCGACTACCTCCAGCTCATGCACGCCCCGTCCGACCGGGCCAGCCAGTCGCGCGAGCAGGAGATCGCCACCATCAGCCGGTCGCTCAAGGCGCTGGCCAAGGAGCTTCAGGTCCCGGTGGTGGCCCTCTCGCAGCTCAACCGCGCGGTGGAGAAGCGCAAGGGGGAGCGCCCCATGCTCGCCGACCTCCGCGAGTCGGGCGCCATCGAGCAGGACGCCGACGTGGTGATGTTCCTGCACCGCCCCGAGCCCGAGGCCGAGGGCGGCCAGGACGCCATCAACGCCGAGGTGCAGGACATCGAGCTCATCCTGGCCAAGCACCGCCAGGGGCCCACCGGCCTCATGTCGCTGGTCTTCTTCCGGAAGCACACCTTCTTCGCGGAGAAGAAGCGCGACGCGGGGTAGGCTCAGCGCACCTGACGACCGAGCCGCGCCGTCGCGTCGAGGTACCGCTCGACGAGCCGCTTGGCCCTCCTCCCGGCGGCCCTCTTCGCCGCCCTGTACTACCGGTGCAGGCGCGGTCCGGTGCTCGTGGCCGCGCTGGCGTGGCTCGCCTACTTTCCCTACGAGCAGGCGATGAAGATGCGCGTCCTCTGCTCCGGCGAGTGCAACATCCGCGTCGATCTCCTGCTCTTCTACCCGCTCCTGGCCGTGCTCTCGGTGCTGGCGCTGGTGGCGTTCCTCCGGCACGGGCGGCGCGCGGGCGCGGGGAGGAGCCCGTGAAGCCGCCCGTCGCCCTCACGGTCGCGTCGACGGCCCTGGCGGCGTTCCTCACGGTGGCCATCGAGGTCCGGCTGCGCCCTTCCAGCGTCGGCGCGTTCCTGGTCCTCGCGGCATGGCTGACCGCTCCCCACGTGGTGACGATCGCCGCGCTCCTGTGGTCGCGGAGAACGGGCAGGTCGGCCTGGTCGTGGTGCATCCTGGCCTTCGTCGTATCCGCGGGCGGCATTCTCTTCCTGCTCGACGTCGTCTTCTGGAACCGCGATGCCCAGGGAGCCATCGCGGTCGTGATGACGCCGATCCTCCAGGTCCTGGCGACGGTCGTCCTGGCTCCCCTCGCCTGGTGGGCATCGCGCCCCGCCCGCGCTCAGCGCACCTGACGATCGAGGCGCGCCGTCGCGTCGAGGTACCGCTCCACCACCCGCTTCGCCCTCCGCACCGACTCCTCGAGCGGCATGCCACGCGCCAGGAAGCCCGCCGCCGCCGAGGCCAGCCGGCAGCCGGTTCCGCGCGCGGTCCCCGGTCGGCGCCGACCGGCGATGCGGACCACGCTGCGGCCGCGAACCAGGAGATCGACCGGCGCACCGGCCCGGTGGCCGCCCTTCACCAGCACGGCGCGCGACGGCAGGTCCCGGGCGGCCCGGATCGCCCCCTCCTCGGAAGGGATGGCGTGACCGGCGAGCGCCTCCAGCTCGGGCCAGTTGGGCGTGGCGAGCGCGGCGCGGGCCAGGAGGGCGTGGAGCGCCGACCGGGCGTCCGGGGTGTCGAGGAGCGGGAGTCCGGACGAGGCGAAGAGCACGGGATCGACGACCAGCGGACCTTTCCGAGCGGCCGGGCGGAGAGCCGCTCCGCCAGCGCCGACGCGTTGGCCGCGCTTCCCAGCATCCCAGTTTTCACCGCGAGTGGATGCTCCCGGGAGCCGTCGAGGAGCGCGTCCACCTGGGCGAGGAGCATCTCCGGGGTGGCCGGCACGACGGCCCGGGCCCCGCGAGGGCCCTGGGCGGTGAGCGCGGTGGCCACCGCCCATCCCCTGGCGCCGGCGGCCGCGAGCGCCTCCAGGTCGGCCAGCAGGCCGGCTCCGCCGCTCGGGTCGAGCCCGGCGCAGACCAGCACCCGCGGTGATTCCACCGCCCGGCTCACCGGCGCCGCTCCCCGGCCGCCCGCACCAGCCCGCGCAGGATGGCCGCCTGACGCGGGTCGCGCGACGCCAGCGCCTCCGGGTGCCACTGCACCCCCAGCGCGAAGCGCACCCCCTCGATCTCGATGGCCTCGACGACGCCGTCGGGGGCCCATCCCGACACGGCCACGCCGCTCCCGGGCCGGCTCACCGCCTGGTGATGGGTGCTGTTCACCAGCAGTGGCTCCGGGCCGACCAGCCGCTCCAGCAGCGAGCCCGGCCCGATCTCCACGACGTGGCTCGGGACGTCCTTCGGAGGCGGCTGCTCGTGGGAGACCCCCAGGTCCTCGGGGAGGTGCTGGTGGAGCGCCCCCCCGTGCACCACCGCGAGGAGCTGCATCCCGCCGCAGACCCCGAGGACCGGCATCCCGGAGGCGAGCGCGCCCGCCAGCATCGCCTCCTCGAAGGCGGTGCGCCCCGGGCGGGACGGGCCGCAGGCCGGCCGGCGCGCCTCCCCGTAGCGCTCGGGCGGGATGTCGAAGTCGCCTCCGGCGACGAGGAGGCCGTCGCACCAGGCGAGGTACTCGGTGGCGAGGGCCGGATCGCCGCAGGGCACGGGGAGCGGCAGGCCACCGGCGCGGACCACCGCGTCGGCGTAGGCCCGCGGCTGCTCGTACCGGCCGGAGACGTTCACGTCGAGTGGAATGGCGATCCGCGGCCGGCTCACGGTCGGCTCCCCGCACCCTCGGCGAAGTGGGCCAGGAGCAGCGCCGCCCGCTCCCGGACGTCGCCGCGCGCGAACAGGTCCTCGATCACCGCGGCCGCCGCCGCGCCAGCCCGGGCCACGTCGGCGATCGTCTCGCGCGAGATCCCGCCGATGGCGACCACCGGAGCGGGGAGCGCCGTGGCCAGTTCCTGGAGCGCCGTCAGGCCGCGGGGCGCGGCGGCGATCTCCTTCGTTCGCGTCCCGAACATGGGCCCGAACCCCACGTGATCGGCGCCGTCGGCGATCGCGGCGCGCGCCTCGGCGAGGGTTCGCGTGCTCCGCCCCAGGAGCATCCCGGGGCCCACGATCCGCCTGGCCTCGGCGGCGGGCAGGTCGTCGTCCCCCACGTGGACCCCGTCGGCCCCGGCCAGCACCGCCAGGTCGGCCCGGTCGTTCACGATGACAAGCGCCCGGCCGAAGGCGAGCGCCACGATCTCCCGGGTCGCCTCGAGGATCGCGCCGGCCGGGGAGGACTTCATCCGGACCTGGATCACCCCTGCCCCGCCCTCGATCGCGGCGCGGGCCTTCCCGACCGGGTCGTCGTCGCCGACGATGGCGTAGAGCCCGCGGAGCCGGGTGATCCGCGACGCGTGCTGTTCGGCAAAATCCTCCATCGCCAGGCACATTTGCACGTCGCTTGACGCGCCGGCAAGCCGGGCCTATTTTCCCGCCTCCCGGACACGCCGCAAGACAAGGACCCATGCCCGATACCCTCGAGAACAAGATCATCGACAAGCGCGTCGTTCGTCGCAACGTCCGCAAGGGACTGCTCGACGAGAAGGACTTCGACCGTCACCTGAAGTCCCTTCCCGACGTGGCCGACCAGGCCGTCCCGGTCGAGTCGGAGGTCGAGCACGTCGAGACGGGCGAGGACTAGTGCGGGCCGGCGCGGCCCTGTGCGGCGTCATCGCGCTCCTGCTCCTCCCCGGGGTGGCACCGGCGCAGGCTCCCTCCGCGCTCCCGCGCGCCGAGCCTCGCCCTCCCTCCGAGCGCCGCAATCCCGTCGTCACCGCCGCCGAGAGGTCGCGCGGCGCGGTGGTGAACGTCTCCGCCGAGGAGCTCGTCCGCGTGCGGGTGCCCACGCCGGGCGCCGACGTGGGGCAGCTCCTCTTCGAGGAGTTCTTCGGGAAGCCCCGCTTCCGGAGCGGCTACGCCGTCACCTCCCTGGGCAGCGGGGTCATCGTCTCCCCCGACGGCCACGTGCTCACCAACGCCCACGTGGTGGAGCGGGGGGCCCGCTTCCGCGTGCAGCTCCTCGACGGGCGCGAGCTTCCCGCCCGCGTGCTCGGGACCGACCCGGCCACCGACCTGGCCGTGCTCCGGGTGGAGACGAAGGAGAAGCTTCCCTTCCTCCCCGCCGGGCGCTCCGACGACCTCATGATCGGCGAGACGGTGATCGCCATCGGCAACCCCTTCGGCCTGGCCCACACCGTCACCACCGGCGTGGTCTCGGCGCTCCACCGCAAGGTGGGCGACCCGCGCCGGCAGCTCTTCGACATGGTGCAGACCGACGCCTCCATCAACCCGGGCAACTCGGGTGGACCGCTGGTGAACATCCAGGGACAGCTCATCGGGGTGAACACGGCCATCATCGGCGACCGCAGCGCCGGGATCGGCTTCGCCATCCCCATCGACCGGGCGCTCCGCGTCGCCGAGGACCTGATCCGGCACGGCGAGGTCCGCGAGGGGTTCACCGGGGTCGCTGTCAAGGACGAGCCGGTCAAGTCGGACCGGATCGGGGGCGACCGGGTGCGCGTGCAGGTGAGCGCGGTGGAGGCCGGGTCGCCTGCCGCCGCGGCCGGGGTCAGGAAGGGCGACGTGGTCGAGTCGGTGGCCGACGCGCCGGTGGAGAGCGCCGCCGAGTACCGCTTCCGCGTGCGCGACGTCCCGGTGGGCGGCACCGTCCGGCTCGGGATCGCGCGCGGCAAGGACCGCCTCCAGCTCTCCGTGCGCCTGGTCGAGCTCTCGCCCGAGCGGGCCGAGCAGGTCATCCTGAAGGTCACCGGCCTCGTCCTCGGCGAGGAGAAGGTGCGCGGCGGCGCGGTGGTGGTGGTCCGCTCGGTGCGGCGCGGGAGCCCGGCCGCCGAGACCGGCCTGCAGGCCGGCGACTGGATTCGCGAGGTCAACTCGCTGGAGATCACCTCGCTGGCCGAGTGGAGGAAGGCGGCGGTCCAGGCGCGCACCGCCGGCCGGCTCGTGCTGCTCGTGCAGCGGGGGTTCGCCGCCGAGCGCGTCGCCTTCGATGTGGACTAGAATCGCGCCATGACCGACGCCCCGCACCACGGCCCCGTGGACTTCGGCACCTTCGTCCTGTCCCTCGGCTCGTCGGCCCTGGTGCACCTCGGCGAGATCCAGCACCCCGAGAGCACCGAGGCCAAGGAGAACCTGGCCCTGGCCCGGCAGGTCATCGACCTGCTCGCCATGCTGGAGGAGAAGACCCGCGGAAACCTGACCGCCGAGGAGACCCGCTTCCTCTCCGACCTTCTCGCCGACCTGCGGCTCAAGTTCGTGGAGAAGAGCCGCGGGACGGCGGCGAAGCCCGGCCCGGCGACGTAGGGCGCTACAGGCCGGCTTCGACGTACGACTCGGCCAGCCTCCGGATCAGCTCGCGGCGGATCACCCGTCGCGTCCGCGCCAGGGCGTCGGGATCCCGCGAGGGGCGCCGGGTCCGCCGGGCGGCCGCCTCCACCACCCAGGCGATCCGGCGGGGGTCGAGGCGGGCAGGCTCGCGCCGGCGACGCTTCAGGAAGAACCCGATCCCCCGCTGGTCGAGGACGCGGTGGAGCGAGCGCCGGGCCTCGGCGGTGAGCGTGAGATCGACGATGTTCGCCACGGAGCGATCTCTAGGATCGATCGCGGGATCGATCCATTTTCCTGCCGCCAGGCTCAAAACTGGACAGCGCCGGCGAGCCGATCCGGGAGCAGGCGGGCGCGCAACCGCGCGTCGGGCTCGTACGGGATCGACGCCAGCACGCGCACGCCGGTGAGCCGCTCGATCTCGGCGGCGTTGTGCGGCTCGGAGGGATCGGCTCCCGCGCAAGCGCGGTTCAGCACCACGCCGGCGACGGCGAGGCCCCGGGCGCGCAGCGCCTCGCAGGTGAGCGCCGTGTGGTTCACCGTGCCGAGCCCGGCGCGGGCCACGACCAGGACCGGCATCCCCAGCGCCACGGCCAGGTCGGCGTATGTTTCACTTGCGGTGAGTGGCACGAGCAACCCGCCCGCCCCCTCGACGACGGTGGCCTGGTGCCTGCGGGAGAGCTCCGCCGCGCAGGCGAGCACGTGGGCCATCGAGATCTCCACCCCCTCGAGCCGGGCCGCCACCGCGGGCGCGAGCGGCGCCCGGAGCGCGTACGGGCAGACCAGCTCCGCCGGATCGGTCTCGCCGGCCGCGGCGCGCAGGCGGTCGGCGTCGGTGGGCAGGCCGTCCCCGACGCCCGACTGGGCCGGCTTCATGGCCCCCACGTCGATCCCGCGGGCGCGGGCGCCGATCACGATCGCCACGGCGACCTCGGTCTTTCCCACTCCGGTGTCGGTCCCGGTGACGAAGAGGCCGCGCATCAGAGCCGCGCCACCGCCGCGTCGATCGATTCGACGGTGATGCGCCCGAGCTCGCCGAGCTGCGCCCCGGTCATGGCGAGCGGCGGCATGAGCACCACCACGTTCCCGAGCGGGCGGAGGATGGCCCCGCGCCGGCGCGCCTCGAGCGTCACCTGGTGGCCGGCGCGCAGCTCGAAGGCGTACTCCTCCTTGGTGGCTCGATCGCGCACCAGCTCGATCCCCACCATGAGCCCGCGCCGGCGGACCTCCCCGACGTGGGGATGGACGGCGAGCGGCGCCAGCGCGCGGGCCAGCGCGGCCTGCCTGGCGGGCAGTCCGGCCAGGATCTGCCGATCGCGGAAGAGGCGCATGCTGGCCGTGGCGGCGGCGCAGGCGAGCGGGTTCCCGGTGAAGGTGTGGCCGTGGAAGAAGGTCCGGCGCGACTCGAACGGCCCCAGGAAGGATTCGAAGACCTGCTCGGTGGTGAGGGTCGCGGCGAGCGGGAGGTAGCCGCCGGTGAGCCCCTTTGCGACGGTGAGGATGTCGGGTCGGACCCCCTCCTGCTCCACGGCGAACATGGTCCCGGTGCGGCCGAAGCCGGTGGCCACCTCGTCGCAGACCAGCAGCGCCCCGTGCCGGTCGCAGATCTCCCGCATGCGGCGCAGGTAGCCGGGGGGCTGCACGATCATCCCGTCCGCGCCCTGCACGAGCGGCTCGATGACCAGCGCCGCCACCTTTCCGGCGTGGGCCTCGAAGACCTTCTCCACCTCGTCGGCGCAGGCCATGCGGCAGTCCGGCCAGGTCTTCGCGAGCGGACAGCGGTAGCAGTACGGCTGCGGCGCGTGGCGCACCGGGAAGAGCAGCGGCTTGAAGATGCGGTGGAAGAGGTCGATGCCGCCCACCGACACCGAGCCGATGGTGTCGCCGTGGTAGCCGCCGCGGATGGCGACGAACTCCTTCCGCTCCGGGTCGCCGCGCAGCTGGAAGTGCTGGTAGGCCATCTTGATGGCGATCTCGGCGGCGGTGGCCCCGGCGTCGGAGAAGAAGACGCGGGTGAGGCCGGGCGGCGCGATGCGGACGAGCTCCTCGGCGCACTCGATGGACGCGGTGGAGGCGAGGCCGAGCAGGGTGGTGTGGGCGATGCGGCCGAGCTGGGCCACGATCGCCGCGTCGATCTCCGGAACCCGGTGGCCGTGCACGTTGCACCAGAGGGACGAGACGCCGTCGAGGTAACGGCGCCCCAGCGTGTCGACGAGGAAGACCCCGTCGCCGGAATCGATGACCACCGGGTCCTCGCCGAGCCACTCCTGCATCTGGGTGAAGGGGTGCCAGAGGTGGCGGTGGTCGGCGGCGACGAGCTGTTCGTGTCGGGCGCGCGCGGCCTCGCCTGCGTCGGTGTCCTGGGCCATGGGGCGCACAAGCTAGCGCAGGAGGCCACGCCGGGGAAGGCGGACGAGGGCGGTCAACGGATCATGCCGACGATGACCAGGTTGACCAGGGGAGCCTCCTCGCTACCGCAGGGTCCAGCGCCGCCGCCCCGTGGCCGGCCGCATCCCGGCGTCGAGCCGCTGCCCGGGCTTCAACCTCCCGGTCCGGCGCAGGGCCTCCTCGATGAGCGGCCGGTTCCTTGGATCACCCCAGCGGATGAGCGCCTTCTGGGTGCGCTTCTCCCGCATGTCGCGCACCACGTGGACCGGCTTGCCGCTCATGGGGTGGTAGCCCGACCACTGGATGTCGGAGGCCAGCGTCATGGGGGTGGGCATGAAGTCCTGCACCTGCTGCGGCTTCCAGCGGTTCTTCTGGAGGTACTCCATGAGCTGGACGGCGTGCTCGGTGGTGGCCCCGGGGTGGGAGGAGATGAAGTACGGCACCAGGTACTGCTCCTTGCCGGCCTTCCTCGAGTAGCGCTCGAACTCGCCGCGGAACTGCTCGAACTCGGCCGGGCCGGGCTTCTTCATGACCTTGAGGACGTCGTCGCAGACGTGCTCGGGCGCGACCTTGAGCTGCCCGGAGACGTGGTGGCCGATGAGCTCCTCGAGGTAGGCCTGCCCGTTCTTCCTGTCGTGGTGGGCCAGGTCGTAGCGCAGCCCCGAGCCCACGAAGGCGTGCTTCACGCCTTTCACTTTCCGTGCATCCCGGTACAGATCCACGAGCGGCCCGTGGTCCACCGCGAAGAACTGGCAGACGGTGGGGTAGACGCAGGAGGCCCGCCGGCAGGCGGCGTGGGCCTCGGCGCTGGTGCAGCCCATCTGCCACATGTTGGCGGTGGCCCCGCCCAGGTCGGTGATGGTGCCGCGGAACTTCGGGTCCTTCGTGATGGTCTCGATCTCCCGGATCACGCTCCCGTGGCTGCGCGAGGAGACGTCGCGCCCCTGGTGCTCGGTGATGCAGCAGAAGGCGCACCCGGCGGCGCAGCCGCGAAGGATGGCCACGCTCCAGCGGATCTGCTCCAGCGCCGGGATGTGGGCTCCGCCGTAGGAGGGGTGGGCGTCGCGGGCGAAAGGGAGCTCGTGGACCGCGTCGAGCTCCTCCGTGGAGGGAGGCGGCATGGGCTCGTTCACCACCACGTGCCGCTCGGCCCTGCCGCGGCCATGTCGCTGCACCATCACCCGCGCGTTCTCGTGGTTGTGCTCGAGGTGGTAGAGCTTCGAGAAGAACGCGAAGGTGCGCTTGTCCCGGGCCACCTCCTCGAAGGCGGGGAGCACGAGCGTCTTCCGGGCCCGATCCTCGAGACCGGCGATGGCCAGGTCGGCCACCGCCACCGCGGTGCCCGGCACGTCCACGAGCCCGCAGACGTCCTCCCCCGAGGCCAGCCGCCGGGCGATCTCGACGATGGGCTTCTCCCCCTGCCCGTAGACGAGCAGGTCGGCGCCGCTGTCCACCAGGACGGATGGCCGCACCCGGTCGTCCCAGTAGTCGTAGTGGGCGATGCGCCGCAGCGAGGCCTCGACCCCGCCGATCACGATGGGCGTGGTCGGCCCGAAGGCCTGGCGCGCCAGCCGGGCGTACACCGTCACCGCCCGGTCGGGACGCCGTCCCGCCTCACCGCCGGGCGTGTAGGCGTCGTCGGAGCGGGGACGCTTGTGGGCCGTGTAGTGGTTGACGAGGGAATCCATCGCTCCGGCGGTGATGCCCACGAAGAGGCGGGGGCGCCCCAGGCGCAGGATGTCCTCCGGCGAGTCCCAGCGTGGCTGGGCGACGATCCCCACCCGGAAGCCCCGCGCCTCGAGCACCCGGCCGACGACGGATGCGCCGAAGGCAGGGTGGTCCACGTAGGCGTCGCCCGTCACCAGCAGCACGTCGATCGCGTCCCAGCCGCGGGCGGCGACCTCGTCGGGGAACATGGGGAGGAACCTGGGGGGCGTGTCCACGGGACATACATGTGCCCCACGTCGCCCCGCGATCAAGCCTCCACGCTTTTTGACCGATTGACGGGCGGCGGTATCATCGAAGTTCGGAGCGGCACCCGCACACATGATCGACATCCAGGAAGCCAGCCGGGAATTCAGCGAGCTCGACGAGAGGCTTCGCTCGGGAGGGCTCACGCCGGAGGAGCAGGCGAGGTGGGAGGATCTCCGCGCGGCCACCGCGGCGGATCCCGTCATCGAGGAACCGGCCAGGGTGCACTGGGACGACGGGCCGGTGGAGGCTCCGGCCGAGCTCTCGACGTGGGACTTCCCGGACGCCGCCGCGCGGGAGCCCGGGTCGCCATCCGTCCCTCCGCCCGACCCGGCCTACGCGGCGGTCCCCGTGGAGGATGTGGAGGAGGTCATCCCCGAGGTCGCAGCGGAGGACGTGGAGGAGGTCCTGCCCGACACGAACGCCCCGGTCGCCCTGGCCGCGGTTTCGTGGATCGACGAGGACGGTCCCTCCGGCGAGGTCGTGTCCCTCGACGCGCTGCTCGCCACGCCGCCGCCGGCCAGCGCCGAGTCGCTGGCGCCCCCGCTGCCGCCCCCCTTGCCCGCGCCGACGCACGGCGTCGAGGCGCCCCGTGCCCCGGCCTCGCCGCCGCCCTGGTCCCTCCGGGCGACGACGCCCAATCCGTTCGCCCCCTCTCCGTCGTTCGTCGCCGGCGACCACCGCATCGTGCTCCACACGGTCGAGGGGCAGGTCCTGCGCGGGTCGCTCGCCAATGCCGACCTCGCCGACCCGGAGCTCCCGCTCATCCAGCCCAGCGGGGCGGTGGCGCGGATCCCGGCCGAGCAGGTGAAGGCCATCTTCTTCATGCTCCAGGCCGGCGATCGTCCCGCAGCGGCCGCCGGCACGCGGGTGCGGGTCACCTTCGGCGACGGTCGGCAGATCTCCGGCCTCTCCCCCGACTACTCGCCCGACTCCCTCGGCTTCTTCGTCCTGCCGCTCGACGGCCGGACCAACACCGCGCGGGTCTGGGTCTACCGGGCCGCCGTCCGGCAGATCACGGTGGCGTAGCAAGGCAGGGCGACGCGCTAGTCGACGAGCCCCTGCTCGCGCGCCAGCAGGGTCAGGCGTTCCTTCAGCCGCTCGAACCGCTTCCGGAGCGCGGCCGGTTCGATCCTCTCGCCGTCCTTCGATACCACCTCGGCGATCTCGTCCCAGGAGAATCCCTGGTCCACGCGGAGCGTCAGGAGTGACTGCTCCTCGTCGCTCAAGGCCTCCCTCAGCTTGTCGAGCGTCCGCTTCTGACGCTCCACGCGCACCACCGACTTGGTCCGGATGTCCTCGGCCAGCGCCGTGGCCTCCCCGGTCTCGAAGGGCCGGCCGAGGCGGTTCCAGCCGTCGCGCTTCAGGTTCGTGGCGGCGCGCAAGGCGATGCGGTACAGCCAGGTCTGCAGGGACAATCTCCACTCGAACTGGGGAAGCCCCTTCCAGACCTGCTCCGCGAAGAGGGAGAACGCATCGGCGGCATGGGCGTCGCTGCGGAGAATGGCCCCCTGGTAGCGGAGCACCTTCGGTCCGAAGTGGCGCAGCACCGCGGTCGCGGCTTCCCGCGTGTCGCCCGCCGCCAGGAGGTCCCGGACGCGTTCCTCGATGGCCATGGCCGGCATCATATCCCGTCGTGGTTCGATGCTCACCGGGCCAGGAGCGCCCATCCGATCACGCACGCGCCGGCTGCGAGGACCGCCAGCAAGGCAAGGCGGTTCCGACGGGCCGGGACCGGCCCGGGGCGGCCGGCCCCGGTCTCTGCGGGATCCATCGCCGCCTGGACCGCGATCAGCCCCTCGAGCCATGCCGCACCGTCCCGGGGGCGGGCGTCCGGCCGGGGGTCCAGGGCCGCCGCCAGGAGCGCCTCGAGCCGGGGAGGGAGGCCGGCGCCCTCCACCGCGGGGCAGGCCCCTTCGTCCAGGACCGAGCTCCACTCCGGGGTCACCACGTAGGGAAGCTTCCCGGTCACCGACTCGAACAGCATGGCCGCCGCACCGAACACGTCCGTCCGGGTGTCCTGGCTTCCCTCGCGCCACTGCTCCGGTGCCATGTAGGCCGGGGTGCCCAGCGCTCGCGGCTCCCCGTCCCCGAAGACGTGCGCGATCCCGAAGTCGAGCACCTTCACCCTGCCCCCCTCGCAGAGGAAGACGTTCGACGGCTTCAGATCCCGGTGGACGACGCCCGCGGCATGGGCGTGCTCGAGCGCCCACGCGACGTCGATGGCAACGTCAATGGCCAGGCGGAGCGGCAGGGCGCCTTCTCGGAGGCGACCGTGCAGCGTCTGGCCGCGCAGGAGCTCGAGGATGAGGAAGGGACCGCTCTCGCACCTCCCCACGTCGTAGATCTGGACGATGTTGGGGTGGCTCAGCTGGGCGATCGCCTCGGCCTCCTTCTGCAGCTGCTCCTTCCGGAGGCGGACCTGGGAGAAGCGGCCCGGCTTGACCGCCTTGAACGCGACGAGCCGGCCGAGCTCCCGGTCCCTGGCCTCGAAGACGAGGCCGAAACCGCCTCGCCCGATCTCCTGAACCAGCTCGAACCGGCCGATGGTCGCGCCCGGGAACAGGACGCGGCGCCACTCGCCGTCGTCCTCCCCGCAGGGCCCCTGTGCGAGGTCGAGCATGAGCGCCGTGATTCCGCCGCGCCGAACCGGCGGCTGGCTCGTGTCCGGGGCGTCGGAGCCGGTCTCCGGCGGCGCCTCGGCTCCGGGCGGCGTGCGAAATGTCAGGCGGAGCGTCCCGATCCGGATCTCCGAGCCGCTGCCCACCCGGACGGGGACCCGAGGCTCGGCCGGGACACCGTCGATCTCCGAGCCGTTCGTGGACGCCAGGTCGGTGTAGCGGGCCCCGTCGCCGTCGAAATGGATGACCCCGTGGAACGAGGACACGAACGGCATGGGTACGGCGATGTCGTTTCGCGGGCTGCGACCCAGGCGCACCGGCGACTGCGCGAAGGCGCACGGCCGCCTGGACTTCTTCTCGGTGTCCTCGATCCAGACGACGAACGGATTCACGCGTCCCCCGGCCCGGTGGGCCGCGCGGAGGGGGCGGGCGCCCCGAACGCGGCGCTGATTTGCGTACCACGCACCGGCGAACGGAGGCAACCGCCCGGCCGCGCCGGGCCGTGATCCCGGCGGCACGGTTGACTTGGAACCGACGCGCAGGCGAGATTTTCCCCCTCATCCGGTGGTGTGGGGGGGGTCGCGATGTCTGGAACCTGGATCATGCGCCTGGCGGTGCTCGCCCTCCTGGGCGCGGCGCCCCTCCGCTCGCCGGCGGCCGGGGGCGAGACCACGGCGGTGCTGGCCGTGTCGGAGCCGCCCGGACCCTCTCCCGAGCTCATCGAGATCTCGAGGCAGGTGCGCCAGGCGCTGGCCGAACGCAGCCCGGGGGTCCTCGAGGCGCAGCAGGTTCGCGAGCGGATGGCCGGGCCCGACGTGCCCGCGCAGCTCGCGGAGCTGGATCGATCATACGACGCGGCGCGAACCGCCTACCAGAACGGCGACTTCGCCACCTCCATCCGTTCCTTCCGCGCCGTCACCACCTCGCTCGCCAAGCTGCCGCCGGGCGACGACGTCTTCCAGGCGTGGACGCGGGCGATGCTGCGACTCGCCAAGGCCGAGTCGGACCTCGGTCGCACCGACGAGGCGCGCGCCGTCCTCGACCGGCTGGTCCGCGCCGCCCCGGCCGTCGTCGCCGACCCCGAGCTCTACCCGCCCAAGTTCGCCCGGCTCGTCGAGGAGGCGAAGGGAAGGCTGGCTGCGCTCCCCACCCGTCGGCTCGCCATCGGCTCGACCCTGCCGGGGACGCGCGCCTACGTGGACGGGCGGCCGGTCGGCGAGGCCCCGATCAAGGTCGAGCTCGCGGCTGGCCGGTACCGGGTCTCGGGACGCTCGGGATCGACACGGTCGGTGGTGGTCGAGGTCGACCTCGGCTCGAGCGACCAGGAACTGCCCCTCGATTTCTCCCCGGCCCAGTCGCTCCGGCCGCTGCTCGGTCCCGGCCTGGCCCTGGCTGAGCCCGCCTCCACCCGCGGCGCGGTCTCGGCCGGCGCCCTCCTCGGGCTCGACGCGCTGGTCGCGGTGAACCTGGACGGCCCCGCCATCCTCTCCGGCCGGGTGTTCGACGTCTCGAAGGGGACCCTGACGCGCGAGGGGAAGGTGCGCCTTGTGAACCGTGCGCTCCCCCTCGGCGGCGCCACCGCGCTGGCCGAGTTCCTCGCCACCGGGAGCACGGCCTCCGGCCTGGTCCTCCTCCCGGGCGACCCGTCCCTGGCCGTGGACCTGTCGACGCCGGCGCTTCCGGCCTCGGCCCTGGACTCCGCGAGGACGGGCGCCCCTGCCAGCGACTCGAGGGTCCTCGGGTGGACCGCCTTCGGGACCGGCGTCGCGGCCGTCGGCCTGGGCGGTGTCGCCATCTGGCAACTGCTCTCCTCCAACAGCAGCTACTCCCAGGCCCAGTCGATGCTCGATCCCTCCGGCGCGCTCCCTCCCGGCGCCGACGCGAGCCAGTACCAGGCCCTCATCGCCAGCGGCGATTCGTCGCGACAGGTGGCCGTCATCACCGGGGTCGGCGCTGGCGTATGCCTGATCGCGACGGGAGTGCTGGGCTACCTCAGCATCAAGCAGACGGGCGAGCTCGGACCCTTCCGCTTCTAGCGCGCGGAGAAGTTGAACGTCCGCGTGACCCGCTCGCCGGCGCGGACCTCGATCCGTTCCTGGCGCCGTCCCAGCTGCGGGTGGGTGGCGACCACGAAGACGGTTCCCGACCGGATGCGGAACTCCTTGGGCGCCTCGCCGTACGGCCGGCCGTCGAGGAGAACGTCGCCGAAGGGCTCCACCTGCACCGAGAGTACGCCCTGCCCGGTCGAGGCCGCCGGCGTGGCGATCGCGTTCAGGGCGTCCTGGACCTCGACGGGCTCCCGGTTTCGCGCGGCCTCGCGAGGCCGGGACGCCGGGGTCGCTGGCGCCGCCCGGTCCGGGAGCGCGGAGGCCGGGGAAGGCTGGGGCTCGGCCGCCGGGGCAGGGCTCGGCGCCGACGCCGTCGGCGGAGCGGCGGGCGGCGCTGCCGGGGCCGTGGAGACCGGCCCTGCGGCGGCGGATGGAGGGGCGGAGGGGCGCAGGGCGCGAACCCCCAGACCGGCGGCCACGACGGCGAGGATCGCGGCGACGCCCGCCGCGACGGTGCGCGGCCGGAGCCCCCCGGCGTTCCCGCCAGGAGCCGGTCTGGTGGATTGCGCCTGGCCGGTCCGGGCCGGAGTCCGCCGCACCGGTGGCGGCACCCTGGGCGGCGGCGGCGCCTCGGCGGGGGGGGGGGTCTTCCCGGGGGGGCGCGGGCCGGGCGTGGTCCGGTCGAGCACCGCGGTCTGGTGCGTGTCGCGAACGTCCCCGTCGTCCGGCCCGGGAAGGAGCTCGCAGGCCAGCAGCAGTCGGCCCATCTCCTCGGCATCAGCCGGCCGCGCGCTGCGGTCCACCGACAGCGTCCGCATCACCAGCGCCTCGAGCTCCGGCGAGTAGGCGCGACCCGGGCACCGCACGCTGGGCGGGAGCGGCTTCTCCACCAGGTGCTTTCGCACCAGGTCGAGCGGCGTCCGCCCCTCCACCGGAAGCTCGCCGGTGAGCATCTCGTAGAGGATGACGCCGACGGCGTAGAGATCGCTGCGCGCGTCGAGTTCGGTATCCTCCCACTGCTCCGGGCTCATGTAGCCCGGCGTGCCGCACACCAGCCCGTCCTGGGTGAGGGTCCGTTGGCCCTCCCCGGGCTCCAGGATCTTCGCGATGCCGAAGTCGAGCACCTTGACGAGGTCCCGGGCATCGCGCCGGGACTCCAGCATCACGTTCTCCGGCTTGAGATCGCGGTGCAGGATGCCGTCGGCGTGGGCTTCGGCGAGTGCCGCCAGGATCTGCTGCCCCACCCGGACGACCCGCCGCTCGGGCAGGGGCGAGTCGGCGGCGATCACCTCGGCGAGGCTCCTCCCCGCCACGTACTCCATCACCATGAAGAGCGTCCCGTCGGCCGCCTGGCCGAAGTCGGTGACGTTGATCACGTTGGGGTGGCGAAGCCGGGACGCAGCCCGCGCCTCTCGCTGGAAGCGCTGGACGATGGCCGGATCGGCGAGCAGGGCCTTCTTCAGGATCTTGATGGCGACGGGCGACTCGAGGGTGACGTGCTGCCCCTTGTAGACCTGCCCCATGCCTCCTCCGCCGATCCGCTGCTGGACGAAGTAGACGCCCCGGAAGGTCTGGCCGATGAAGGGATCCCCGGCCTGCCCCTCGATCGGTGAACCGGGAACGGCGTTGCCGCAGAAGGCGCAGAAGAGCGCCCCGGGCGTCAGTTCACGGTTGCACCGGCTGCAGGAGAGCATCGCAGCCGGACATGTTAGCAGGGCTCCGCGCTAACGCGTGCCGCTCCCCCGGAACCCGGGGTCGCGCGCCGCCATCCCCGCGATGACGGCCTCCACCACGTCGTTCGCCACCGGAACCGGAGGCGTGGGGATGCCCGGCCGCACCGCATCGCGCGGGGAGGGCCCCGCGCCGACGTCGTCTCCTGCAGGTGCCGCGAGCGCCGCGAGCCATCCCGGAACCATCTCTCGAGCCATGTCCAGCCTCCCGGAATGACGGTAGCAGCCCAGGTCCTGTGCGCCGCAAGGGACCGGTGTGGGCGGACCTGGCTCCCGTGACTACTGCTCGACTCGTCTGTTATCCTCCCCGACCGTTCGATGCCCGAAGCGGAACGCGCATGAAACGACACGCCCTGGCAGGTCTCCTCGTCGTCCTCTGGGCGTGCACCCCGCGTCCGGACCCCGACGCGCTCGTGACCCGAATGGTCACCGGGGACTTCACAATCCGCCACTGGCAGGACGACGGGACGATCACGGAGGTCGTGGACGACAGCGTGGCGGGGAGCACCGTCTCTGCCTTCTCCTGGGAGCCCACCGGGGGACGCTTGGCCTCGGCGCAGGTCAGCACGGCCGGCACCTTCACCATTCCCTCGGCGCCCGCCGACCCGTTCTACCTCGTGCTCGACACCCGTGCGCGGGGCTTCAACGTGGTCGTGTGGGAAGCGGACGCGGGGCAGCTCTCCGTCGACCGGACCTACGCGGGACGGTCCGACACGGCGACGGCGCGGACGAGCACTCCGGTCACGGTGAGCGTCTCGAACCTCGAGCCCTGGGCCTCGGGCGTGCTCGAGGCCACCTCGTCGAACGCGGGCTTCCTGGCCGTGCTGGCCGGATCGCTCTTCGGGGCACCCGACCTCCCGTCCGGCGCCGTGGACACCTCGGGGCTCCCCGGGCCGGTCGACTGGTACACCCGGCTCCGCGTTCCCTACCTCCCGGACGCCTCCCGCGGGGACGACGTCTGGGTTCACCAGCTCCAGGGCCAATCGGTCCCGGCCGGCCTGCCCGGAGCCGGTCTCTGGTACCTCGCCGCCGCCCGGTACGCGCGCCTCACGGACCTGACGCTCCAGAGCGGTACCCCCGCCTCCCTGACCGCAAGCCTCGTCGATGCCACCCCTCACGCCCTTCCGCTGACGCTGCCGGTCTCGCAGTGGGAGGCGCTGAAGCCGGGCATGGGGGTCGGTCCCACGGCGATCGGGATCGTGGTGAGCGTGGCCGCGACGCCTTTCTCGACCGGGCTCCCCTCGCCCTGGATCGAGGGGGGAATCCCCGATCTCCTGTACACCTTCGTCCCGGCGGGGTCGGGGAACGTCACGGGCGCCTCGCTCACCTACGGCCGCTTCCTCGACGCGCGGTGGAACGAGGTGCTGATCACCGAGTTCCGGGCCTCGGTCCAGTACCCGGTGTCCGGCGGGAATCCCGTCACCATGTTCAGCAAGATCTACCGCGCCGAGGCGCTCACCGGGGATCCGGGCACGATCTCCCCGGTGGTCGGACCTCCCTCGGATCCGCTGATCAACGGGAAGAATCTCTTCGGCCAGGAGTCGGGCGTGTCGACCACCCCGCTCCTGTCCTGGTCTCCGCCTCACCTCGGGACGGCGACGAGCTACGAGCTGGAGCTCTACCGCCTGAACGGCAACTCCACCGCGACGCTCGTGCTCCACGCCTTCCTCCGCTCGGCGTCGTTCCGCGTGCCCGGGGAGATCCTCCTGCCGTCCTCGGCGTACTTCGCGCGGATCACGGCCCACTCGGCCCCCTGGGACGTCCCGGGCTACCTCGGGACGTACGGATTCGTGCCCGGCTTTCCGTTCGCGTTCGCCTCCTGCCTCACGAGCACGTTCAGCCCGTGAACCCCCTCCAAGGCCCCTTCGAGCCCCTTTTTTGGTGAATTCTCGATTCCCTGGGGTTTTCCACAGGGAAACGCGGTGGGGCGTCCTGGCAGGATCCCCCGTCTGGTAGCGCCAATCTCCGGGCGCTGGTGGGGGGCCACATGGTTCGTGCAGGGCAAGGTGCGTTGCTGTGGGTGCTGGTGTGCGCGGCGTTCACGTTTGGTTGCAAGAGCGGAGGCGACGTGCCGCCTCCCCCGGCGGACCCGAACAAGGCGACCGGGGTCGTCAGCCCCGAGAGCACCTCTCCCGTCGTGGTCTCCCTGCCGAGCGGCGCGACGGTGACCGTCCCCCCGGGCGCCGTCAGCCAGCCCACCACCATCACCATCGAGAAGACGAGCACGCAGCCTCCGGGCGCGTCGTCCCCGCTCTACAACGTGGGGCCCGCCGGTACCCAGTTCCTCCAGCCGGTCACCATCTCGATTCCCATCCCCGCCGGCGTCTCGGTCTCGTCGGGCGCCACCATCTACCTCTCCTCGGGGACCCAGACGGGCACCTACCAGGCCCTCCCCACCACCGTGACCACCACGGGCAGCGGCTCGACCGCGACCGCGCAGGTCGGGCAGGTGGGCTCGGTCTTCGTGGGCCAGCCCTGCGCCGAGGGGGCGGCGTGCGCGACGGAGACGACCTGTCGCGCCGGGTCCCAGACCTGCGTCACCGGGAAGCCGGCGTGCTCGGAGACGGGGCTCCTCGCGACGGACGGGACGTCCTGCGGCGGCGGCCAGATCTGCGGCCTCGGCACCTGCATCGCCCCGAGTGCCACCGGCACCGTCACCGCGAGCGGCGGCGGGACCGTGACCCTTCCCGGAGGAGTCGTCGTCCAGTTTCCGCCCGGGGCGATCCCGGCCGACACGGTCGTGACCGTCAACGTGGTCGGCGGCGCCGCTCCGCCGGGCGCGCTCTCCCCGGTCCTGGAGTTCCTCCCCTCGATGACCTTCGCCCAGCCCGTCACGGTGAGCTTCCCGATCGCGGGGACGCCTCCATCGGGCACGACCATCTACTGGAGCCAGCCCGGCACGACGGGAGCCTGGACCCCGCACCTCGCGAGCCTCTCCACGCCGGGCGTCGCCTCCACCCAGGTCACCCACTTCAGCCTGGGCTACGTCGGGCTTCCGTGTACTCCCGGTGACGCCTGCTCGGTCGCCAGCGCCTGCCACGTCGGCGCCATCGCCTGCACGTCGGGCGCGCCGGTCTGCTCCGACACCGGCACGGGGAGGCCCGACGGCACCACCTGCGGCAGCGGCAACACCTGCCAGGGCGGCTCCTGCGTCACCCCTTCGCTGGTCGGGCAGTGGAAGGGGACCGTTCCCGGCTCCGGCGTCGCCGTCGTGACGATCCGCGCCGACGGCACCTGGAGCAGGGCCACGGCCGGCGGCCCGGTCGCCTCGGGCGCCTGGACCGTCGCCGGCAACCTGATCGCGCTCACCGACGACGCCTGCGGCGCGGGGGTCACGGGCACCTACGAGTACACGGCCGCGGCCGGGTCGCTCGTCCTCGAGCTGGTGAGCGACTCGTGTTCCTCGCGGGCCGCGGTCGCAGACGTGGTCCTCGTGAAGTCGACCGTCACGCTCTGCGTGCCCGGCGCTTCCTGCACCCCCGCCGCTCCGATCGCCTGCCGCGCCTACGCCACGACCTGCGACGCGACCTTCACCCAGACCACCTGCTCCCCCGACGCCTTTCTCCAGGACGGTACCTCCTGCGGGAGCGGCCTCGTCTGCACCGCGGGGGCCTGCGGAGCCCCGCCGGTCGTGATCGACCTCAACGGGACCTGGACGGGCACGACCTTCACGGCCACGGCCACGCCTCCGGGCGGCACGGCGGGCGCACCCGTGACCTTCGCGGCCGCTCGCGAGGCGATCCAGGTCGGAAGCGCGGTCAGCTTCACGACGGTCTCGAGCCTCGGTTCGGAGAGCGACTGCACCGGCACGCTCTCGGGCACGACCGTCTCGGCCAGCTGCACCATCGTGAACCTCGACGGGACGTGCTCCGGCAGCTACTCGGTGACCGCGCCGGTCACTCCGGGCTCCCTGGCGACGTGGGAGACCGGGGACGTCACGTACACCTGGAGTGGATTTTCCTGTGCGCAGGCCGGCACCGTCGTCCACGTGCCGACCGGAGCGCTGGCGCCCCAGACGGCTCCTCCCCCAGACATCTCCGGAACCTACTCGGTCGCCATCGACTACACGAGGACGGGGCCGTCGCCCCGCTCCCCTCAGACGGGGACCAGCACCGGGACCCGGGTGCGCACGCAGGCCGGGAACTTCGTCCGCTCGATGCTCACGACCCCGAACACGACCTACTACTGCTACGGGCCGGTGATCGGCACCACGGTCTACGACGCCTGCAACGGCTTCGGCGCCGACGGAGTGACGACCTTCAGCGGGCGCCTCCAGAGCACGATCACGCCGGGAAGTCCCCTGACGATCAGCGGGGGCGGGAGCTACACGATCCACGGTGACTTGGCCGGCTACACGAACCTCGTGGCGACGGCGGTCGCCACCCGCACCGGCGCCTCCACCTGCACCCCGAGCCAGACGTGCTTCCCGTACGGATCGGCCAACCCTTGCTCCACGTATGCGACGACCTGCTCCGCCTCCGGCGTCCAGGGCTGCGCGGCCGCCGCCAGCCAGGCCGAGGGGACCTCGTGCGGCTCGTCCCTGGTCTGCAGCGCCACCGGGACCTGCATCGCGGCCTGCGTGGCCGGCAGCGGCTGCACGCCCGCCGGAACAGCCGACCCCTGCAGGACCTACGCGACCACCTGCAACGGGGCCGGCACCGTGACGACCTGCTCGCCCGCCACCAACCGGCCCGACGGGACGACCTGCGGCAGCGGCCTCGTCTGCAGCATCGGCAGCTGCGTCGCCGCATGCGTGGCCGGCAACGCCTGCACGCCCGCGGGGACGCCAATCGCCTGCCGGGCCTACGCCACGACCTGCGACGCGACCGGCACGGTCACGTCCTGCTCGCCCGCGGCAAACCTCCCCGACGGCACGACCTGCGGTACCGCGAGCATCTGCTCCGCGGGGACGTGCGCCGCGGACAGCGCCAGCGCCAGCATCGGCGTCTCCGGCGGGTCGGTCACCACCCTGAGCGGGGCGAGGCTCGCCGTCCCAGCGAGTTCCCTCGACGCCACCCGGAGCTTCCAGATCGCGCGGTCGGCGTCGGCGCCCCCCGCGGGCGTGGCGGCTTACTCGCCCGTGTACGACCTAGCCCCTGACGGCGTCATCTTCGCACGGCTTCCCGTCGTCACAATCCCCATCCCCGCGGGCGTCGCCCAGGCCTCGATCTACTCGTCCCGCCTCGACGGCACCGGCTTCGACGCGCTGGAGGGCACGGTCGACACCGTGGCGCACACCGTCAGCGCCCAGGTCGGCCACCTCGGCCAGGCCTTCGCCGGGGCTCCGGCGGCGACGCGCGACGTGGTCGGCTACGGGATCACCACGTACATCACGCCGACGTCCCGGGCCAACGTCCTCGTCGACTTCTCGTCGAGCCCACCGGAGATCCTGGTGCCGACCGGCGGAGGCGCGTACCGGAGCATCCCGGCCGTGGTGGGCACCGGCGCCGCAGCCGGGACCGTCCGCTTCCCGAACGTTCCGCAGGGCGAGCACCTCCTCCGCCGGGGGACCAGCTACTCGTTCCGCTCGGGTGACGTGGCGAACTTGGGATCCTCGGTCGCGGGGAAGCCGATTTCCCTTCGGACCGCTCTCACCCAGAGCTCGATCCTCAATCTCGCGGTGTCCGGCATGGCCTCGTGGCAGGTGGGCGACTGGCTGGAGTTCTTCTCCCCCCAGGTGAACGACTGGGACTTCGAGACCGACATCCTGGCGGATCCGCCCCTCCAGCCGGGCGACGTCGGCGCCCACCTTCCCATCGACGTCCGGTTCCTGAACGCCGCGCCGACGAACTACCTCATCGAGGGCTCGAAGGGGGACCAGGCGATCGTCGCGCAACTCTCGTCCGCCACGTCCGGGAATGGCCTGCCCTACATCTCGATGGCGCGCGTAGGCGTCGTGCCCTCCTTCGACCTCCCGGCGAGCGGAACGACGCCCGCCTCGGTGGTCCTCGTCCCGATCAACCGGGGCACCGTCTCCTTCGACTGGCGCGGCTCCCAGTGGCGCGGGGCCGTCGAGCTGGACGGGAACCCCGCCCACGTCGGCGCGAGCCCCACGAGCCCCTGGGCTGGCGGCGACCTGGGCATCTACGCGCTCCCCGGGCTGGCGAGCGACGGCTACTACTCCGCGAGCGCCGACCTGCTCTGGATGCACGATTCCACAGGCTCGGACGCAGCCACCGGGGCGATGAACGTCGCCACGGCCGCCGACGCACTCCCGGGGACGTGGGCGGCAAGCGCCATGGGCGGATATTCCATGCCGGTCCCGCTGCTGTTGCCAGGTACGACCACGTCTTTCCTGGGCCTGAACGACTCGCTTCGCGATTGGATGACCGTCGACGCCTCCCAGTCGCGTCCGTTCGAGCCCAGCCTCACCGCCCCGGTGGCCGCCTTCGTCGGGTCGAGCCACTTCTTCGCCGGTGGGGAGAGCATGGGGACGACTCCCACCGTCACCTGGACCGCACCGCGGGTAGGAGTCCCGACCAGCTACGGGCTCACCATCCACGAGATCTTCCGCAGCGGCATCCGCACGACCCGTCGGGCGACCGCGAGCTTTTCCACGCAGGCGACGACCCTTGCAATCCCTCCCGGCATCCTCCAGCCCGAGAAGAACTACGCGTTCGTCCTCTCGAGCTACGCGTCCGATGCGGACCATTCCGCGAGCGCCGCCATCGTCTCCGGCATCTTCCGCACCAGCGCCCAGTGCGTCGCGGTCGTCGCGTGCACGCCGACGGGCATCCCCGACCCGTGCCGCACCTACACCACCACCTGCGACCCCTCGCTGACCGTCACGACCTGCTCGCCGACCGGCGTCGCCCCGCCGCTCACCACCTGCGGGACCGCCCAGGTCTGCAACGGATCCGGACAGTGCATCGCCGACGTCGCGGTGAGCGTGTCGCCCGCATCGGCCAGCATGGCGCCCGGCCAGCAGATCGCCTTCACGGCCACGGTCGACGGAGTTCCCAGCACCGCGGTCACCTGGTCGGTACAGGAGGGGGCGGCCGGCGGGACAGTCGTGAGCGGCGTCTACACCGCACCGGCCACGACCGGCGTGTACCACGTCGTCGCGACCAGCACTCTGAACCCGCTCCGCAGCGCGACGGCGACGGTGACCGTCGCGGCCCCGGCCCAGCCCTGGCTCTCCGTCTCCCCGCCGGCCGTGTCGGCGACGGCATCCTCCGGCACCAGCGTCGCGACCACGCTCACGATCGCGAACGCGGGAACGGGTACGCTCGCCCTGCCATTCGCCTGGGCGAATTACTCGACCGGATCGAACTGGATCACGGCCCGGGTCATCGGCGCCGCGGCGCCCTACTCGCTGGTGGTCACGACCAGGGCCACGAGCCTTCCACCCGGGACCTACACCGCGAACGTCGAGATCGAGGAGGTGGGCGCGGGCAACTCCACCCAGATCGTCCCGCTCACCTTCACCGTGACGGCCCCTGCCATCGGCGTCGTGGTCTCCCCCACCGCGGCTTCGCTCGGCTACGGGGACCAGGCCACCTTCGTCGCATCGGTGAGCGGCTCCGCGAACGGGGCCGTGACCTGGTCGGTCACCGAGGGTGCCGCGGGGGGGACGGTGTCGGCCTCCGGGGCCTACACGGCGCCCTCCGTCGCAGGCACCTTCCACGTCGTCGCGACCAGCGCCGCCGACCCGACGAGGAGCGCCACGGCCACGGTGACGGTGGCGGCGCCGGCGCCGGTGGTGATGCCCGCGAGGCAGTGGATCGCCTTCGGTGGCACTCCAGGCGGTGCAGCACCACCCGCCCAGGTCGTCTCCGTCGCCAACGGCGGAACGGGGTCGCTCGCCCGTCCTTCACTTACAGTCACCTTCCCGACCGCGGCGGGCTGGCTGACCGCCGACGTGACCGGGAGCGCCCCGCCCTACGCGCTCACCCTGACGCCGATCGGCCCGCTCCCGGCGGCCGGGTTCTACCACGCCTACGTCGACCTCACCTCGGCGAGCGCACCCGGTGCCCCCGTCCGGGTGGACGTCATGCTCCAGGTCACGGCGGGCGCCCGGAACGTGACGGTCACCCGCCGGCGCCATTTCCTTCCGGAGGTCGGCGCACCCTCGGTCGTGAACGTGACCGGGCTCGATGTCGGGGCCGTCCTGCGCAACCCCGAGGGCGTCACCCCCGGCATCACGATGCGCTTGCCGGCCGTCGACAACGGTGACGGTACGTACACCCTCCACGGCGTGCCGGCGGGCCGCGTCCTGGTGAACCCGGTCGGCTTCGGAAACTTCGACGTCGCCGGGAACGCCATCGACCTCAGCACCTACGAGGGGTACCGGTCCGACGTCGTCGTGCCGGCGCTTTCGACCCCGGTGACCGTCGCGCTGACCGGACTCGATCCCTGGGCCGAGGTCATCGACTCGCTCCAGTTCTTCACGAACGACGCGTACGACTGGAACGTCTTCCCGGGCAACGGGGTGTCCTCCGGTGCGTCGTCGACTCCGGGAGTGCTCGTCAACTGGCGGAACATCTACGGGGGGCTGCTGCGCGCCACGGACGTGCTCCACGTGGTCCAGTTCCGCCGGACTCCGGCGAGAGATGCCGTCACCGGCGCCTCCTACATCTACGATCAGGGCGTGGCGGGTGGCGTCGTCACCGGCCAGGCGCTCCAGGACGGCGTCCCGGCCAGCTTCGCGGTCCAGCTCGCGCCCCCCTCCTCCAGGCCGACCACCTCGCTCGACTGGCGGCTGACCCAGTTCGAGTCGGTGCTGTCCTCCTCGGGCGTCCCGACGTGGGGAGACCACTCCTACACGCTCCACGCGAGCGCCGCGCCGATCACGCCGATCCGCTACGGCGGGAGCACCCTGGATCTCATCGAACTGCTCGCGATCATCGGGAACCCGGACATCCGGATCTCGTCCATGAGCTACGGTGACCTGGCGTCCCCGGGCTACGTGCCGCGCGAGAGCTTCAGCTACTCGGAGCAGGTTCCGCGAACGGCCTTCGGTGCGTCGATCGCGCTCGACGTCGCCGTGGATGCCGCCGTCTTTCGGGCCTTCTCTCCGGGCACGACCGCGACTCCGCTCGTCGGCGAGGTCTCCTCGCCGATGATCGCGGGGCGGGACGCGCGGGTCCCCTACCAGGGGACCATGAATCCCCCCGTGGCTCCCCTCATCACCTGGGCACCCCCGGCCATCGGAACGGCCGACTACTACTTCGTCCAGCTCCTCGAGCTGAGCCCGACGGCCACCGGGGGCACCCAGCAATCGGCCACCTACCGGATCCAGACGACCCAGACCCAGTTCCAGCCGCCCGACTGGTTCTTCCAGCCCGGCAAGACCTACGTGGTGAAGATCCAGGCCAACCACATGCCGGGCTTCTCGGAGAGCGCTCCCCGGACGTTCCGGACTCCCCACGGCTGGGCCGACTTCCTCTCGGCGGAGTTCACGCCGTAGGCAGCACGATCGGACCGGATCCGGCGCGGCTCAGTTGATCCAGCGCCGGTCCGGATCCCGGTCGGCGTGGATCACCTCGAAGCGCCCGCGCCCCCTCTTCCGCCGCGGCAGGCGGATGCGGCGCAGCCACTGCCCCGGCCCCTTCCCGCTCACGTGCACCCAGGCGATCCCCTCGGCCAGGAGGTGGGGGACGAAGGCCCCGACGCCGGTGAAGAGCGCGAAGAGAACCGTTCCACCCACGGTGACGAGGACGAGCGTCTTTCCGGAGACCGGGACGGCGAAGAAGAGCAGGATTTGCCGGAACGGGAAGTTGAGCCCCCAGGCCACGACGACGGCGTTGAGCGCCACCCAGAGGCCGCTGAAGCGGTAGGCCTCGAGCCCCGGCCAGGCGAGCGCGAGGAGCGAGGCCAGGAGGCCGGCCACGGCAGGAACGGCGAAGTAGGTGAGGAGGAAGCGCCGCTCCCCCCAGGCCTCCACGAGGTCCCGGCCGAACCAGTAGAGCACCAGGCCGCCGAAGAGCAGGTTCACGGGGTCGTTCTCGACGAGCACCCAGGTGACGAGCCGCCAGACCTCGCCCTGCCAGACCGCTCCGATGTCGAGGAGGAGCAGCTGCTGGAGGCCGAGGCCGCTGCGCCCTCCCACCGCCGCGACGAGGCTGACCACGACCGTCGCCACGATGAGGCCTCCCACCGCGGCGGGGACCCGCCCGCCGAAGGAGAGGAGGTTTCCGGGGCGGCCGGACGACAACGGTCAGGCTCCTGCCGGCTTGTAGAAGAGGATGATCGTCAGGCAGTGGAACTGGTTGTCCGACGAGAGCGTCACCGACTTGTCCACGATCTCCAGCTCGGGGTGCTTGCCGAGCCAGTTGTTGATCGTGTCGCTCATGGCGTCCCGATCGCGGGCCAGCGTCGCCGAGAAAACCTTGCACCCCGTGAACTTCTCCATGGTCGCCCCCTCGCCCCGAGACCTGAAACCCGAGCCTACAGCGCCTCGACGATGACCGCGATACCCTGTCCACCGCCGATGCAGGCCCCGGCCAGGCCGAAGCGCCCGCCCCGCTGCCGGAGCGCCTGGATGGTGTGCAGCGTGAGCCTTGCCCCGCTCGCCCCGAGCGGGTGTCCGACCGCGATGGCGCCCCCGTCCACGTTGGTCCGGTCCCGCGGCAGTCCCAGCTCCTTCTCCACCGCCAGGTACTGCGGCGCGAAGGCCTCGTTCACCTCGAAGAGGTCGAAGTCGGAGAGCTTCGCCTCGGCCCTGGCCATGGCGTTCCTGAAGGCGGGGGCCGGCCCGATGCCCATGACCGTGGGGTCCACCCCGGCCACCCCCCAGTTGACGAGGCGGGCCAGCGGCGCGAGCCCGCGCCGGTCGGCCGCCGCCCGGGTCATGACCACCATCATGGCGGCCCCGTCGGCCACGCCGCTCGCCGCGCCGGCGTGGATGACGCCGTCCTTCTTGAAGATGCGGGGGAGCTTGCGGAGCCCCTCGATCGTGGTCTCGGGGCGGGGGTGCTCGTCCTTGTCGAAGGTCACCTTTCCCTTGCGGGTCTCGATCTCCACCGGCGCGATCTCGTCCTTGAAGCGCCCGGCGGCCTGGGCCTCGGCGGTGCGGCGCTGCGAGAGGACGCTGAACTCGTCCACCTCGTCCTGGGTGATCCGGTACTGCTCGGCGAGCTTCTCCGCGGTGAGCGCCATGGGCATCTTCGCCTGGGTGTCGGTGAGCGCGGTCCAGAGCGCGTCCTCGATGGCCGGGGTCTTGCCCAGCGGCACCCCGAACCGCCCGCCGCGCAGGACGTAGGGGGCCTGGCTCATCGACTCGGTCCCGCCCACCAGCACCGCCTCGGCCTGGCCGGTGGCGATCTGGAAGGCGCCCTGCACCACCGCCTCGAAGCCCGACCCGCACAGCCTGTTCACGATCAGTGCGGGAGTCTCGACCGGGACGCCGACCCGGAGCCCGACGTGGCGGGCCAGGTAGATGGCGTCGGCGGAGGTCTGGAGCACGTTGCCCACCACCACATGGCCGATCTCCGCGGGCGGGAGCCCGGCGTCGCGAAGGGCCGCGCCGGCCGCGTGGACCGCCAGGTCGGTGGCCGTGAGGTCCTTGAGCGTGCCGCCGAAGGTTCCGAACGGGGTCCGGCGGCCGGCGACGAAGACGATCTCCTGCGGTGTGGCGGAACGCATGCAGACCTCCAGCTTCAGGGTGCGGGGCGCGAACGGACGATCGAGGTGACGCAGAATGCCAGGACTCCGGCGGCGAAGAGGGTGTTGCCCAGGTAGACGGCGAAGCGGCGGCGGATCTCCTGGCCGCCGATCCCCCGGTACCAGGCGCGGGCCGCGGTGTCGCGGCCGGCCAGGTCGCCGGCCGGCAGGGGCGCCCCGTGCACGCCCGCGAGGCGGGCCACCGCACGCCGGTGGATCTCGAGCACCTGCACGAGGGCCACCCCGGGGAGGCCGCTCACCTCGCCGAGCCTCCCCGACCTGGCTGCGCGCCCGTGGTTGGCGGTGAGGGCGGCGGCTCCGTCCGGGAAGGTGGAGAGGAACTGGACCCGCGCGACGTCGCCGGGGTGGGGCGAAAGCTCGAAGACGTCGGCGAAGACCAGCCCGTCGGCGTCGGCGAAGGTCTCGGAGCGGAGCCCCAGCCCCCGGAACGGCCCGTCCTCGGCGTGGCTGCCCAGACGCCGGAATCCGAGCGGCAGGAGCACCTCGGCGGCGGCCCGCTGCGCCTCGGTCGGGGCGGCGACGTCCGGCGCGGATCGGGAGGAGACGAGCGACGGCGCCAGGACCAGGACGCCCCGCCGCCCGTACCGCAGGATCATCATGGCGGCGTAGAAGCCCGCCAGCGCGAGGAGGATGGTCACGACGCGGTGGCGGCCTCGGCCGTCTTCCTCTTCTTCCCCACGATGCGGGCGGCGATGATGCCCACCTCGTAGAAGACGATCATGGGCGCCGCCATGAGGAACAGGTTGAGCGGGTCGCCGGTGGGGGTGAGGATGGCCGCCAGGATCACGTTCACGATCCAGGCGTGGCGCCGGTACCTGGACAGGAACTCGGGGGTGACGAGCCCGATCATCGCCAGGAACGCGATGATGACCGGGATCTCGAAGACCACGCCGAAGCCGAGCATCATGGCGAGCACCAGCGTGAGCTGCTCGCGCATGGTGAGGATGGGCTTCATGTCCGGCCCGGCGATGGAGGCCAGCGCCGGGAAGGCGAAGGGCATCACCACGAAGTAGGTGAAGGCCACCCCGCAGTAGAAGAGCAACGTCCCGATGGCGACGAAGGGGATGACGAGCGTCTTCTCCTTCTTGTAGAGGCCGGGGGCGATGAAGAGCCAGAGCTGGAAGAGCACCCAGGGGGCGGCCAGGAAGAGCCCGCCGTAGAGCGCGACCTTGAGGTAGACGAGGAAGGGCTCGAGGGAGCTCGTGTAGTTGAGGGCCCGCTGCCCCTCCGGGAGCGAGTCGAGCACCGGCTGCATCACGAAGCGGAAGAGCCGCTCGGAGAACCAGCCGGCCACGGCCACGCCGACGGCGACGCCGAGGAGCGCCCGGACCAGCCGGATGCGCAGCTCCTTCAGGTGGTCGAAGAAGGTGGCCCGGACCTCGCCCTCCGGGGGAGGAGGGCCGGTCCCCTCGGCCGCGGCGGTCTCGGCTGGCTCGCTCATGACAGCAGGGTGGGGCCGTCGTCGGGCTTCTCCGGCTCCGCGGCCGGCTTCGTCCCGGCCGCCGGATCGGCCTCGGCGAGCGGCGCAGCAGCGGGCACGGCCGCAGCGGGCGGGGGGGCCGGCTCGGCCAGCGCCGCGTCGAGCCCCGGGACGTTGTCGACGCTGGCCGGGGGCACCGGCTGGGGCGCAGCGGCGGGAACGGGGGCGGCCGCGGTGGGGGGGGCGATGCGAGCGCGCGAAGCCTTGCGCTCGTCGGCATAGAGCTCCTGCTCGAACTGCCCCTTCAGGTCGTCGCTGGCCTTCTTGAAGTCGCGCAGCCCCTTGCCGAGCTGCTTCGCCACCTCGGGCAGCTTCTGCGGCCCGAGCAGCACGAGCGCGAGCACGAGGATGATGACGATCTCACCGAAGCCGAGGCCGAACATGGAAGGGGCGTTTATACCACGGCATGTCCTTCTGGCTCGTCAAGACCGAACCCTCGACGTACGCGTTCCAGGACCTCCTGCGCGATCGGAACACCCGCTGGGACGGTGTTTCCAACGCGCAGGCCCAGGCGAGCCTCCGCGCCATGCGCGAGGGCGACGAGGTCGTCGTGTACCACTCGGGGGAGAAGGCGGCGGTGGGGCTTTCGCGCGTGGCGCGGGGGGCGTACCCGGATCCGGGGGATCCCGACGGGGAAGCGGGTGGCGGTGGACCTGGCGGCGGGGGTGGCGCTCGAGATGCCGGTGACGCTGGGGGTGCTGCGGGGGGAGAAGGTCGTTCGAGGGATCGGCGCTGTTGAGGCAGGGGAGGTTGTCGGTGGTGCCCGTGACGGCGGGGCAGTGGAGGGTGCTGCTCGGGAAGGGGGGAGTGCTGAGGTAAGGGGGTTGGTGGCTCCTTGCGCGGGCGGATTCAACTGGTCCGTGCAACACCAAGTGGCGGGGTGACCGTCGCAGAGGCACGGTGGAGCATGGTTCGGACCAGACGAGCAACCTCGTTCGCCGAGAAGGCGGACCTGTGGAAGCGGTGGAAGGACGGGGAGTCTTGCAGCGACATTGCCCGTGCGCTGGGACGTGGAACTGGGACCGTGCACTGGATGCTTCGGGAATGGGGCGGGATTGCCCCGCCTGAGCGGCATCGGAATGCGCGAGTCCTCACTCTGGGGGAGCGGGAGGAGATTTCCCGAGGGCTCTCCGGCGGCGAGTCCATACGAGAGATCGCCGCTCGACTGAACCGCGCGCCCTCGACGGTTTCCCGGGAACTTCGGCGGAATGGCGGGGGCGACGGGTACCGAGCGGCCGGCGCCGATGGCCGTGCATGGAACTGTGCGCGTAGACCCAAGCAGTGCAAGCTGGCCATCCATCCTCGGTTGAGAAGGCTTGTCGCTGCGAAGCTATCGTTGCAGTGGTCCCCGGAGCAGATCTCTGGTTGGCTGAGCCAGCAACATCCCGGCGAAGACGCGATGAACGTGTCCCACGAGACCATCTACCGCAGCCTCTTCGTGCAGACTCGGGGTGTGCTCAAGAAGGAGTTGCAGGAGCACCTGCGGTCCCGGCGGGTGATCAGGCAGTCGAAGAAGGCGACCAGGACCGGACAGAACCGCGGAAAGATCGTCGACGCCGTATCCATCCGGGAACGTCCCGCGAGCGCCGAGGACAGGGCCGTACCTGGCCACTGGGAAGGCGACTTGCTCACCGGCACGAACAACAGCCACATCGCGACTCTGGTCGAGAGGCGGTCGCGGTTCACGATGCTCGTGAAGGTCAGGGGCAAGGACACCGCCAGCGTGGTCAGGGCGCTCTCGAGGCAGGTGAAGAAGCTGCCCGCCGAGCTCCGCCGCACACTGACCTGGGACCGTGGAATGGAACTCTCCACGCACAAGGCCTTCAGCATCGCTACCGACGTGAAGGTGTATTTCTGCGACCCCCAGAGCCCGTGGCAGCGGGGCACCAACGAGAACACGAACGGCCTGCTCCGTCAGTACTTCCCGGTGGGCACACGGTTCTCCGACTTCTCGCAGTCAGACCTGAACCGGGTGGCGCGCCGACTCAACGAACGTCCCAGGAAGACGTTGGCATTCACTTCACCCGCAGATATGTTTCACCGAACGTTGCAATGACCGGCTGAATCCGCCCGGTCTACTTCGTAGACCGCGCTGTCAGTCAGAAAACAAGTCCTGCACGTCCACCTTCGTCGCGCCCGCCTCGCCCGGCGCCTTCTGGACCGGCTCGGTGCCCTCCAGGTAGGGCTCGAGCACGCCGGGCTCGAAGGGCTCCACCGCCTGGCCCGTCTTCGGGTCGATTCGGACGAAGACGATCCCCTCCGGGATCGGGAAGGCGGGCTGGGGCCGGTCGCGGAGCGCCGCCTGCATGAAGGCGAGCCAGATGGGGAGCGCGGCCCGGCCCCCGGTCTCGGCGCGCCCGAGCGGCTGCTCGTTGTTGTCGAACCCGAGCCAGACCCCGGCCACCTGGTCGGCGGTGTAGCCCAGGAACCAGGTGTCGAAGGAGTCGTTGGTGGTGCCGGTCTTCCCGGCCACCGGCTTCCCGAGCCTGGCCGCCTGGGCCCCGGTGCCCACCGTGGCCACCTCCTGCATGAGGTGCTGGAGCACGAAGGCGGCCCGCCGATCGACGACGCGCACCGGCTCCTCCCGCACCTCGGCGTATCCCCCGGCGAGCCGCTCGGAGAGCGGCGCCCAGGGGTCGGTGGGGGCGATGCGGTCCTCGAGCAGCCGGCCGTCCCGGTCGAGCACCCTCTTCACGAGGAGTGATGGTCGCTTCAGCCCCTGCCGGTCCAGCACCGCGTAGACGTCCACCAGGTCGAAGAGGGTCGCGCAGGAGCTCCCCAGGGCGCTCCCCAGCTCGGGCTTCACCGGCGAGCCGATGCCGAGCGAGGCCGCCCACTGCCCCAGGAAGGGCGCGCCCATCTTGCGGGCCAGCGCCTCGGCGGTCTTCACCGCCGGGATGTTCATCGAGGAGATCACCGCCGAGCGCAGCGGCACCTCCCCCTTGAAGTCCTCGCCGAAGTTCTGGGGCTTCCAGGAGCGCTCGTCGTCCCGGAAGACCACCGGCGCGTCGGTGATCAGGGTGGAGGGGGTGAAGGAGAGCTTCTCGATGGCCGCGGCGTAGAGGATGGGCTTGAAGGCGCTCCCGGGCTGGCGGCAGGCCTGGAAGGCCCGGTTGAACTCGGAGGCCTCGAAGTCGTAGCCCCCCACCAGGGCCCCCACGTAGCCGGTGCCCGGGTCCTGCGCGACCAGCGCGCCCTGGAGCCTGGGCTCCTGCTCCAGCGCCAGCAGCAGGGGGGCGGACGGGACGGCGGCGGGCTTGCCGGCCTTCCACGCCTTCTCGAGCGCGACCAGCTCCTCCCGCTCCACCCGGCGCACCAGCACCACGTCGCCGGCCTTGAGCGCGGTGGATGGACGCTCGATCATTGCGTACTCCCAGTGAACCTGGGAGTTGGGGACGCGGGCCCAGCGCATTCCCGAGACCGGGAGGATCCCCTGCTCCTCCCCCACCTCGACGGTGGCCCGTCCCGCGGCGTCGTTCACCCCCGTGACGATCCCCACCGCGAAATCGCCGGGACGGAGCGCGCCCCTGGGCCAGGCGCGGGAGAGGCGGCGCTGCAGCGCCTCGCGCTCGGCCCCCTGGACGCGGGCCACCGGCCCCCAGAAGCCCTGGCGCCGGTCCACGTCGAGCAGCCCGCGCAGCATGGCCTGCTGGGCGGCCCGCTGGGCGTCGAGGTCCATGGCCGACTCGACCCGCAGCCCGTCCCGCAGCACACGGGGGTTGCCGTGCCGCTCCACGATGCGGCGGCGCACCGCCTCGGCGTAGAAGGGCGCCACCTCCCGGAACGGGTCGTCGATGGCGTGGACCTGGACCGGCGAGTCGTCGGCGGCCCGCCGCTCCTCCTCGGTGATGGCTCCGTCCTCGCGCATGCGCCGCAGCACATAGGTGCGCCGCCTGCGGGCCGCCTCCGGGTGGAGCACCGGCGAGTAGCGGCTGGGGGCCTGCGGCAGCCCGGCCAGCAGCGCCGCCTCGGCGACCGTGAGCTCCCCCGCGGTCTTGCGGAAGTAGTTCTCCGACGCCGACTCGATCCCGTAGCTGTGGTGCCCCAGGTAGACCCCGTTCAGGTAGAGCCAGAGCAGCTCCTCCTTGCCGAACGCCTTCTCCAGCCGCGCCGCCAGGATGGCCTCGCGGGCCTTGCGCCGGAGGTTCTTGCGCGTCCCCTCGGCGAGCCCCTCGGAGGAGACCAGCAGCGCCTTGGCGGTCTGCTGGGTGATGGTGGAGCCGCCCTGGATCTTCTTCTTGAGGACGTAGGTGTTCACGCCGGCGCGCAAGGTCCCCAGCCAGTCGACGCCACCGTGCTGGAAGAAGTTCTTGTCCTCGGCGGCCAGGAAGGCCTGCACCACGTGGCGGGGGATCCGCTCGTAGGGGACCATCCGGCGCCGCTCCTCGAAGAGCTCGCCGACCACCTGGCCGTCGGAGCTCACGATCTCCGAGACCACCGGCGGCCGGTAGGTCTCGAGCGACTCCACGGACGGCAGGCCCCTGGAGAGCCAGAAGTAGCCCGCCACGCCCGCGACGAGCCCGGCGTTGGCCACGCCCAGGAGCAGGAAGACCATCCAGCGCAGCGCCGAGCGCCACCTGGGGCGCCGCGGCGGCACCCCGTCGAGCACCAGCTTCTGCGTCGGGAGTTCGGGCTGTTCGGCCATCCGGGAGGACTGTAGGCAGGCCCCGCCGGCGGATCAATGGCGCTTCGCGCCCGGGACCACCCGGGGAGCGGCGCCGGGGGGCGCGTCGAGGTTGGCTCGCCCCAGCACCTCGAGCAACTCGGGTGGGAGCGGGGCCTCGAGCCGGAGCGGCGCTCCGGTGACCGGGTGGGGCACCTCGAGCCTCCAGGCGTGGAGGAACATGCGCCGCAGGCCCCAGCGGGCCCGCGCCTCGCGGTTGAATGCGAAGTCGCCGTAGCGCCGGTCCCCGGCCACCGGGTGGCCGAAGGCCTGCAGGTGGCGCCGGATCTGGTGGGTGCGCCCGGTCTCGATGTGCACCCGGAGCAGGGAGGCGTCGTGGTTCGCCGAGATCACCTGCCAGCGGGTCAGCGCCTCCTGGAACTTCACACCGCGCTGGTCCTTGGAGCGGCTGGTCTGCTCGTGCTCGGAGAGCGGCAGGTCGATCACGCCCGAGACCTTGGCGAACTTCCCCTTGGCCAGCCCCAGGTAGGCCTTGCGGACCTCGTCACCCTCGGTGAACAGCTCTCCGAGCCGCACCATGGCCTTGCGGGTCTTCGCCACCAGCACCACGCCGCTCGTGTCCCGGTCGAGCCGGTGGGCCGGGCTGGCGCGGTACTCCCCGGGCGGAAGGTCGGCGGGGACGCGCAGGTATGCGCGCACCTCGTCCACCAGCGTGGCCCCCTCGATGCCGCTGCCGGGGTGGGCGGCCAGGCCGGCCGGCTTGTCCACCACGAGCAGGTGCTGGTCCTCGAGGAGGATGCCGAAGGTGCGCCGCGCGGCGCGGGGCCCCTTCGCCGCCCCCTCGGCGGGAACGAGCAGCCGCTCCTCGTCGCCGCGGATGGCGATCTTGTCGCCGTCGGCCAGCAGCTGCTCGGCGCGCCCGCGCAGCCCGTTCACCCGGATCTTCTTGGTGCGGAACATCTTGTAGACGTGGGAGAGGGGCACGCCGTTCAGCGCGCGGCGCACGTACTTGTCGAGACGCTGCCCGGCGGCGTCGGCGCTGACGGTGAGCTCGATCACCAGAGCTCCATCTGGGGGGATTCCTCGAGCGGCTCGGCCTGGATGCCCTCGCGCCGCAGCTCCTTGGCGAACTCGGCGGCGTGGCCGTGCATGGTGAAGACCCGGGACGCGCCGGTGGCCTTCGCGTAGCGCAGGAGCGACGGGAAGTCGGCGTGGTCGGAGAGCGGAAAGGATGCGTCCACGTTGCCGTACCAGCGGGCCCCGTCGAGGGCCCAGCCGGTGAGGACCGCCGTGCGGCGCGGGCGGATCCGGGCGATGGCCGCCGAGCGCGCCAGCTGCGGCGGCACCACCACGACCTCCCCCGGCGCGGCCCCCTCCGGCCCGAGCAGCCGGACGTTCGGGAGCGGGACCCCCTGCTCCTCGTAGACCTGGTTCACCGCGTGGATGGTGGCGTGGGCGCGGCAGGGGTAGCCCAGCTCGCCGAAGTGCTTCAGCACCTCCTGGGCCTTGCCGAGCGAGTAGCCGAGCAGCACCGGCGTGGCTCCGTCGGAGAGCGCGTCGTCCACGAACCGGCGGACCGCCGCCAGGACCTCGTCCTTGGGCGGGAAGACGTACTTCGGCAACCCGAAGGTGGACTCCATGAGCAGCACGTCGCAGGGCATCACCTCGACCGGCTCGGCGGTGCGGGTGGGCTCGGTGCAGAGGTCACCGGTGTAGCCCACGGCCAGGCCGCCGGGCAGCGTGATGCGGATCTGGGCCGAGCCGAGGACGTGGCCGGCGGAGAAGAGCTCGAGCGTCAGCTCCCCCAGGCCGAAGGGGGAGCGGTAGTCGGCGGGGAGCACCTCGCTCCCCTTGCGGTCGCCCAGCCGGTGGCGGGCCAGGGCGGCGGTGGCGCGGGTGGCGATGGTCCGCTCGTGGCGTCCCAGGTGGTCGGAGTGGGCGTGGGAGACGAAGCCGCAGGGGCGCTTGCGGCGGGCGTCGAGGTAGAGCCCGGTTCCGCGGACGCGGAGCTCGCCGGCGACCAGCTCGATGGGGGAGCGCTTCACGGGGAATGTGTAACAGGGGGGGCTGTCGCTGGCCTCCTGGGAGCAGCCGGGCTGACTCAATTCCCCGCCGTCCGCCGGGACTGCAGCGCCCCGCCCACCTCGGCCACCACGATCCCCACCAGGATGAGCGCTCCTCCGGCGAGGCCCAGCGCCGGGAGCACCTCCCCGGTGACGAAGTGGGAGAAGACCGCCGCGGCGGGGGGCTCGAGCGCGTAGATGATGGCGGCCCGGACCGCCGTGGTGTGGCGCTGCGCCCAGTTCATGACGAAGAAGGCGCCCACCGTCATCACCAGGCTGGTGAAGAGGACCGTTCCGGCCAGCTCCGGCGACGGCGCGAGGCGCACCGGCTCGAAGGCGAGCAGGACGAGGCTACCCAGGAAGGTCACCGCGATCTGCACGAAGGTGAGCGCCACGAGCGGGTGGCGCGGGGAGAACTCGCTCGTCCACACGATCTGGAAGGCGTAGGCGAAGGCGCAACCGAGCGTGAGCAGGTCACCGAGCTGGACGATGGCCGTCGAATCCCCGCCGAACGGGCGGGTGAGCATGGCGAGCCCCACCACGGCCAGCGTCACCCCCGCCCATGCCGGCCCCCCGACGCGCCGCCCCTGCAGGAACTTTGCAATGAGCGGGACGATGACCACGGCGAGCCCGGTGATGAAGCCGGAGCGGGCCGGGGTGGTGAAGCGCAGCCCGAAGGTCTGGAGCGCGAAGCCGGCGAACATGGCGAGGCCGAGCAACCCGCCGTCCCGCAGCAGGCCGGGGGAAGGGCGCTGCCGGCGCAGGATCCAGATGGCCCCCAGCACCGCGGTCGCGATCCCGAAGCGAAGGGAGAGGAAAACACCCGGGCTCGTCCCGGCGTCGAGGACGCGCTTCACGAGCGTGAAGGTCGTCCCCCAGACGAGCGTGAGGAGGAGAAGTGCGAGGTCGGCCACGGCGGCGCGGTTGTAGCAGAGGGTGCCCCGGTGGACTAGGTTGCCACCCCATGGCCCGCCTCCCGACCCGGCTCGCGTCCGTCGCCTCCTCGCTCGTCGCCGTCTCCCTCCTGGCCGCCTGCGCCACCACCTCCGGAGGGGCCTCCGGGCCCGGATCCTCGATGACCACTCCCCTCGCCTACCCCGCCGCACCCCGCGAGGAGGTCGTGGACGTGATCCACGGCGTCCCCGTCGCCGATCCCTACCGCTGGCTCGAGGACGTGAAGTCGCCGCGCACCGAGGCCTGGGTGGCGGCCGAGGACCGGCTCTCCCGCGACCTCCTGGCCGCCCTGCCGGAGCGGGGCGCGATCGCGAAGCGGCTCGAGGAGATCCTCTACGTCGAGCAGACGATGCTTCCCCTGAAGCGTGGCGGGCGGATGTTCTACCGGCGCCGGGCTCCGACCCAGGAGAAGGCCGTCCTCTTCTGGCGGGAGGGGAACGGCCCGGAGAAGGTGCTCCTCGACCCGAACCAGTGGTCGAAGGACGGGAGCACCTCGCTCGGCCAATGGTCGCCGTCCTGGGACGGGAGGACGCTCGCCTTCCAGGTGAAGCAGAACAACTCCGACGAGGCGGTGCTCCAGATCGTCGATGTGGACAGCGGGAAGTGGTCGGAGGTGGACCGGATCGAGGGAGGCCGGGAGGCGTACCCCTCGTGGACTCCGGACTCGAAGGGATTCCACTACTCGCTCTACCCCACCGATCCGGGGATCCCGGAGGCGGACCGGCCGGGACGGATCGAGGCGCGGTTCCACCGGCTGGGTACGCCTGCCTCGGGGGATGCGCTGGTCCACCCCGCCACCGGCAATCCGAGCGTCTCGCTCACGGTGTGGATCTCGCGGGACGGCCACTGGCTGTTCGCCTCCCTGGCCTTCGGCTGGACCTCGAACGACGTCTACTTCCGGGACGCCCGGAAGGACGGCCCGTGGATCGCGCTCGCGAAGGGGCGGAAGGCCCAGTTCCGCCCGACCGCCTGGAACGACCGGTTCTACGTGGTGACGAACGACGGCGCCCCGATGTGGAAGGTGATGGGCGTCGACCCGTCCGCGCCGGATCCCTCGGCCTGGAAGCTCGTCGTCCCGGAGCGGCCGGACGCCGCCATCGAGAGCGCAGAGGTCCTCGGGGGGCGGCTCGGGATCGTCTACACGTCGCGGGCGACGAACAGGCTCGAGCTCCGCGACATGGACGGCGGGAACCCCACGGACGTGCCGCTCCCCGGCCTCGGCACCGTGGGGGGCCCGGTCGGCGATCCGCTGGACGGGGAGGCCTTCTTCTCCTTCGAGTCGTTCACCCATCCGCCCGAGATCTTGTCGCTCCAGGTCGGGACCGGGGCCACCGCAACCTGGAACCGGCGGAAGGTTCCCGTCGATCCCGCGCTGTACACCGTCGAGCAGGTCTTCTACCCGTCGAAGGACGGGACCCAGGTCTCGATGTTCCTCGTCCATCGGCGCGACTGGAAGCCCGATGGGTCCGCACCGGTGCTGCTGTACGGGTACGGCGGCTTCCAGGTACCGGTGCAGTCGGTCTTCAGCGGAACGCTCTACGCCTGGCTCGAGCGGGGAGGAGTCTACGCGACCCCCAACCTGCGCGGCGGCAGCGAGTTCGGCGAGCGCTGGCACGAGGACGGGATGCTCGCGAAGAAGCAGAACGTCTTCGACGACTTCATCGCCGCGGCGGAGTGGCTCGTGGCGAAGGGGTACGCGAGGCCCGAGCGGATCACCATCCGCGGCGGATCGAACGGCGGCCTGCTGGTGGGCGCCGCCATGACCCAGCGCCCCGACCTCTTCGGGGCCGTGCTCTGCGGCGTCCCGCTCCTCGACATGGTCCGCTACCACCTCCACGGCTCGGGCAAGACCTGGATCGCCGAGTACGGTTCGGCCGACGACCCCGCCCTCTTCCCGGCCATCCTCGCCTACTCGCCCTACCACCACGTGAAGAAGGGAACGCGCTACCCGACCGCGCTGCTCCTCTCCGCCGATTCGGACGACCGGGTCGATCCGCTCCACGCCCGCAAGTTCGGGGCGGCGCTCCAGTGGGCGACCACCGGCGGACCGGTGCTGCTCCGGGTCGAGAAGAACGCCGGCCACGGCGGAGGCGACCGGGTGCGCCAGGCGGTCGAGGAGTACGCGGACGAGTGGGCGTTCGCGCTTTGGGCCACGCGGCGCTGACGGGCCGGCGAACGCCACGGTAGACTCGGGGCGTGCCGGGCGCGCCCTCGTCGTTCGAGCTCTCCAAGTGGTACCTGGACGTGGCGACCCCCGACGGGCGCTGCGCCGTCGTCTACGCGGCGCGCCTGAGGCTCCTGCGGGTCTCCCTCCAGGTGCAGGGGTTGCTCCTGCTCGACGGCGGCCGGGTGCGGGCCCGGTGGAGCGTGCTCCCCACCCGCCCCCCGCGGGTCGAGGGAGGCCGCCTCCGGTTCTCCAGCCTTCCACTGGGCGTGAACGTCCGGCTCGACGCCATCGACCCCCCGTTCCGGGCCCGCCTGCGAGAGGGAGCCCGGGGCGCCGTCGACTGGGACTGCCGCATGCCCCGCGCCGGTGCGGAGATCCGGGTGGGGAAGGAGACCCTCTCCGGCCTGGGCTACGCCGAGCAGGTCCGGATCACCGTCCCGCCCTCGGAGCTGCCCATCCGCGAGCTGCGCTGGGGCCGGCTCCTGTCGCCCTCGGGGGGATTGGTCTGGATCGATTGGCTCGGGGACGCACCGCTGCGCCTCGCGCTGCGCGACGGGCGCCCGGCATCCCTCGACCGGGTGACCGACCGGGAGGTGACGGTGGACGGCGCCCGGCACCGGCTCGACCCGATCGCGACCCTCCGCGACGCGCCCCTCTCCCGCACCATCCCCGCCACCGTCCGGCGTTTCCTGCCCCGGATCGGCCTCGGCCTCTCCGAGACCAAATGGCTCGCGCGCGGCGCCGTGGGCGGCGCGCCCGGCCTCTCCATCCACGAGGTGGTCCGGTGGCCGTGACACCCGGACCGGTCCTCTACGGCCTCCTCTTCGCCGTGGCGCTGCCGGCGCTGCTCGTCCTCTGGGCCCGCGGCGCATCGCCCCAGGTCCACCTTCCGGCTGTCCACCTGCCGGCCGCCGGCTGGATCGCCACCGCCTCCGGGCTCCTGCTCGTGGGCGCGGCCATGCTCGACCTCTGGCGCCGCGGCGGCGGCCTGCCCATGAACGCCTACCCGCCGCCCCGCCTGGTCACCGGCGGCGCCTACGCGGTGGTGGGACACCCGATCTACGTCGGCTTCACGCTCGCCGTGGCCGGCATCGCCGTGGCCACCGGGTCGGCGGCCGGGCTCTGGCTCGTCGCGCCCGGCGTCGCGCTCGGTTCCGCGGCGCTGGTCCTCGGCCACGAGCGGCCCGACCTGCTTCGCCGCTTCGGCCGCCTCTCCCGCCCCTGGATCTCGGCCCCCCCGGCGGGCATTGCATCGCCGACCTGGCCGCAGCGCACCGGCGCGCTGCTCCTCGCCATGGGGCCGTGGCTGCTCCTCTACGAGGCCTGCGCCGCCATCGGCCCGGCGCCGGACGCGGTGTCGTCGCTCCTCCCGTTCGAGCGGGGATGGCCGGTCTTCCCCTGGGCCGAGCCCGTCTACGCGAGCACCTACCCGGTGGTGGTCGCCGCGTTCCTGTGGGCGCCCTCGCGCGACGCGCTCCGCACCCTCACGCTGCGCGTCCTCGTCTCGATGGCGGTGGTCTTCCCGCTCTTCCTGCTCGTGCCGCTGGTCGCGCCGCCGCGCCCCTTCGAGCCGGCCGATCTCCTGGGGCGGCTCGTCGCCCTGGAGCGGGAGTGGGACACCCCGGCCTGCGCCTTTCCCTCCTTCCACGCCGTGCTGGCCTTCCTGGCGGCCGACGCGCTCTCGGCGCGCTCCCGCCTCTTTCGCCCCTGGGCCTGGGCGGTGGCCCTGTCGTGCCTGCTCGTCGGGGCCCATTCCCTCCTCGACGTCGCGGCGGGGCTCCTCGTCGTGGCCGCGATCCGGAACGGCCGGGCCATCTGGGAGGTGCTCCGTCGTGGCGCGGAGCGCGTGGCCAACTCCTGGCGCGCCTGGCGCGTCGGCCCGGTGCGCCTCATCAACCACGGGCTCTGGGTCGGGCTCGGCGCGGGCCTCGGGGTCGTCGTCCTCGGCGCGGTGCTCGGCCCGGGCAGCGCCACGCTCGCCGCCACCACCTGGTTCCTCGGGGTGGTCGGCGCGGGGGCCTGGGCCCAGGCGGTCGAGGGGCGGGGGCTGTCGCGCCCCTTCGGATTCTACGGGGGGCTCCTCGGCGTGGTGGCGGGCGTGCTCCTCGCCCCGGCCTTCGGCTTCGACCGCTGGACGGCCCTGGCCGCGGGGGCGATGGCCGCACCGGTGGTCCAGGGGCTCGGCCGGATGCGCTGCCTGGTGCAGGGCTGCTGCCACGGCGCCCCGGCGCCGGAGGGGGTGGGCATCCGCCACCGGACGCCCCTGTCACGGGTGGTGAAAGCCGGCCTGGGGGGCGTGCCGGTGCACCCGACCGCGCTCTACTCGATCCTCTGGAACTGCCTCACCGGGGCGATCCTGCTCCGGCTCGCGCTGCTCGGGGCGCCCGCCAACCTGGTCGCCGGCCTCTACCTCTTCCTCGGGGGCGCCGGGCGCTTCGTCGAGGAGTCGTTCCGGGGCGAGCCTCAGACCCCGGTCGTCCTCGGCCTGCGGCTCTACCAGTGGATGGCGGTCGGGTCGGCCGTGGCCGGCGCGGCGCTGACGGCGCTGGGCCCCGCGCCCGGAGTCGCCCTCCACCCGCCGGAGCCGGGGGGCCTCCTCGCGGCGGTCGTGGCCCTGGTCCTCACCGCCGTGGCCATGGGCGTGGACCTGCCGGGCTCGTCGCGGCGGCTGTCGCGGCTCGCGTAGCCGGACCGCCGCGGGGGCCTACCCTTCCGCCGCCTTCCGGGCCCGCTGGAGCAGGTCCGAGACCTCGACGCGAAGGCGTCTCGCGAACTCGCTCCGGTCGAAGGGGGAGTCGCGGAGCACGAAGAGATCGATCTTGGTCGCGGTGGGCCGGTAGATGACGTTCCAGGAACTCTTCTCGGCGGCCGCCCGCCGGGGCGCCACCTCGTCCACGTCGAAGTCCGCTCCCAGCCCCGCCGCGAGCGCCCCGACCTGACCCTCCTCGAGGTCCACCACCAGGTCGATGTCGTTCGTGGCGCGCGGCTCACCCTGGAACGAGCTGGCCAGCGAGCCCCCCAGGAAATGGCCGATCCCATGACGTTCCAGCACGCCTGTCACTCCCAGGCGTTCCCTGTACCGTGCCTGGACCTCGGGGGCGGTGTCGCGGAGCATCACCCGAGCATGGGCCGCGCCTGCGCGGGCGTCAGCCGGGCGGGTGCCCGCCTCACTTCCCCGCGGCGCGGGCGGCCCGGAACTCGAGCGTCGTCCCGGCGGGGAGCCGCTCGATGCGCTCCACCCGGAGCCTGGGCTCCTTCCAGTCCATGGAGAACCGGACCTCGACCTTGTCCCCCGCTGCCAGCTCCTTCGGCGCGCGTTCGGCCTGCACCTCGAAGGGCATGACCATCGCATCCATGCCCACGACCTTGCCGGTGGCGTCGACGAAGTCGTCGATGGCCTCGTGGCGGACGAGCACCTGGATGCCGGAGGTGACGGGGGCGGGGGCCTGCACCACCTCCCCGCGCACGACGTAGACGCGCGCTCCGGCCGGCGCCGGGGGAGGCGGGGCGCTGCAGGCGGCGAGCAGGACGAGAAGGGTCGCGGGCCGGAGGGTGCGATGGACCGGCCGACCCTTCACTTGCCGTCCTCCCCGTCGTGCTCGGCATGGAAGGCGTGGAGGACGTGGGTCATGAAGGGTGCGAGGAGGACCGCCGTGCTCGCGATGAGGACCAGTCCGGAGTAGAGCGCGTACACGCCGGCGAAGATCTTGGCCGGGTGCGAGGGCAGTTGCTCGGTCGGCCCCATCCCGCCCAGGATCATCGAGGCGCCGTAGAAGGAGTCGACCCAGCCGAACCCGGCGAATTGGTGGTAGCCGAGGATCCCGACGACCAGCGAGATCCCGACCAGCGCCCCGGCGATGAGCCCGGCGCGCAGCAGGCCGTGCCGGAAGACCTGCCGGCGGTGGACCGGCCCGTGCTTCTTGCTCGCCATGGCGCCCCGGCTCCCCTCCCGATCAGATGTCGAACTCGAGCTGCTTCTTCACGGTCTGCCGGGCCTGATCGTCGTGCTCGTACCTGTGGTGCAGGTGCACCGGCTTCTCCGCCTTGCGGCGCAGCCGGAGGTTCAGCATCTCCACCGCCAGCGAGAAGGCCATGGCGAAGTAGACGTAACCGCGCGGGATGTGCTGGTCGAGCGACTCGGCCACCAGCATGACCCCGATGAGAATGAGGAAGGAGAGGGCCAGCATCTTCACGGTGGGGTGGCCCTCGACGAACCTCCCGATGGGGCCGGCGAAGACCAGCATCACGCCCACGGCGAGCACCATGGCCAACACCATCACCTGGATGTGCTTGGCCATGCCCACCGCGGTGATCACCGAATCGAGCGAGAAGACGATGTCGAGGAGGGCGATCTGCAGGATGGTCCAGCCGAAGGAGGCCTTGCCGCCCTTCCCCGCCTGCACCTCGTGGCCGGCCTCGAGCTTGTCGTGGATCTCGAAGGTGGCCTTGCCGATGAGGAAGAGGCCGCCGATCCCCAGGATGAGGTCGCGGCCGGAGAACCCCTGCCCGAGCAGCTTGAAGAGGTCGGCGGTGAGCCCCATGAGCCAGGTGATGGCCAAGAGCAGGGCGAGCCGGGTGCCGAGCGCCGCCCCCAGGCCGATGCGGCGTGCCAGCGGCTGCTGCGCCGCGGGCAGCTTCCCGGCCAGGATGGTCAGGAAGACGATGTTGTCCACGCCGAGGACGATCTCCATCGCCGCCAGGGTGGCGAGCGAGATCCAGGTCTCCGGATGGGTCCAGATGGCGAACATCCGGAGTTCTTACCCCAGATGGAACCGCAGGACATCCCCGTCGTCCGCGCGCACCACCTCGCCGCTCGCCTCCAGGACCTCGATGTTCGCGAGCGTCTCCGAGACGGTGAGGAACATGGCCGCGGCCGGCGCCCGGGGGAAGAGGCGCCCGGTCACCTCCCAGCCGGTGAGCGGTCCCTCCCGCAGCTCGTCGCGGATCTTCTGCTGCCGCTTGCCGTAGAAGGCCAGCAGCCGGTCGATCACCGCGCGGTGGTCGCCGAACGGCGTGGCGTGGCCGGGCAGGACGGTGTCCACGTCGAGCGCGTGCAGCCGCCCCACGGACTCGAGGTAGGCGACCAGCGGCCGCCAGTCCTCCTGCCCGTCGGGCCCGAGCTCGATGAGCGGGTTCGGTGAGACGTGCTCGAGGAGGTGGTCGTCGGAGAGGAAGAGCCGGTGCTCCCGCTCGTACAGGCAGAGGAGCCCGGGGGTGTGCCCGGGCATGTGCATCGGCTCGAAGGTGACGTGCTTCATCCGCAGCGGCTCGGCGAGGTCGAGCGGCTCGACACGGGGGACGCGGCGGGCCCTGGTGAATCCGTCCCTCACCTGGCGCCAGGCGTCCTCCATCACCTCGAGTGGAACCCCCAGCCGCACGAAGAAGGCCCCGTAGAGGCCGACCTGGTCCAACCAGCGCGGGAACCCCTCGGCCATCTTGGGGATGTCGCGCGGGTGGGCGTGCACCGGGACGGGATGGCCGGCCTGCTCGAGCAGGGCAGCCGCGCCGCCGTAGTGGTCGATGTGGCCGTGGGAGACGATGATGCGCGTGACGTCGCGGGGAGACCGGCCGATGCGCGCCAGCCCCTCCATCATGGCGGCGGAGGCCTGCGGCGAGCCCAGCCCGGAGTCGAAGAGCAGGAGCCCGCCGTCCCGGTCCTCGATGGCGTAGCCGTTCACCGGCCCACCCGCCTCCAGGAAAGGGATGGGCATGGAGATCCGGTGGATCCCCAGCGCGGCGAGGTCCGCCTCCGCGATCACGATCCCTTGCCGGCCTTGATCTTCTCGCGCAACTCGGGAACGGCCTTGAAGAGGTCGGCGACGAGCCCGTAGTCGGCCAGCTGGAAGATGGGGGCCTCGGGGTCCTTGTTGATGGCCACGATGACCTTGGAGCCCTTCATGCCGGCCAGGTGCTGGATGGCGCCGGAGATGCCGGCGGCGATGTAGAGCTCGGGCGCGACCACCTTGCCGGTCTGCCCGACCTGCAGGTCGTTGGCGACCCAGCCGGCGTCCACCGCGGCGCGGGTGGCGCCCACCGCGGCGCCCAGGTCGTCGGCCAGCGCCTCCAGCTCCTTGAAGTCGCCCTTGGTGCCGCGGCCGCCGGAGACGACGGCGCGGGCCTCGGTGAGCTCGGGGCGCGCGCTCTTCACCTCCTTGAACTCGACGAAGCGGACGGGCAGCCCGGCCAGGTCCACCGCCGCGGCGACAGCCTTCACCTCGCCCCCGGCGGCCTTCGCGGCGGCCGGGAACTCGGTGGGACGGATGGTGAACGCCTTGACCGGCGTGGCCAGGTCCACCTCGGCGAGCACGTTGCCGGCCCACATGGGCCGGTGGAAGGTGACGGCCGGCCCGGCCCCGCCGAAGCCCAGGACCTCGGTGGCGGTGGCGGCGCCCATGCGGGCGGCCACGCGGGGAACCAGGTCCTTGCCGAAGGCGGTGGCGGCCGCGCCCACGAAGGTGGCGCCCACCCCCTTGGCGATCTCGGCGACCACCGGCGCGAAGGCCTCGGCCAGGTAGTGCTCGAGGCCGTCCGCGTCGGCGGCGTGCACGGTGACGCCGTGGGCGGCGATCTCGGCGGCGACGGCGCCCACGCCCTTGCCGAGCAGGGCGACGTGGACCTTGCCGCCGGTGCGGCCGGCGATGGCCTGGCCGGCGGCGACGGCGTGGAGGGTGGCCTTCCTGAGGTGACCGCCCGACTGCTCCGCGACGATGAGGACGTTCATGGCGTTCTCCTAGAGGACCTTGGCCTCGCCCTTCAGCTTGGCGTAGAGCTCGGGGACGTCGGCGACCTTGAAACCGCCCTGCCGCTTGGGGGGCTCGGAGAGCTTCTTCACGACCACCTTCGGCGCGAGGTCGATTCCCAGCGAGGCGCCGGCGATCTCCTCCACCGGCTTCTTCTTCGCCTTCATGATCCCGGGGAGCGAGGCGAAGCGGGGCTTGTTGAGGCGCAGGTCGCAGGTGACGACGGCCGGCAGGTTCACGTCGAGCAGGATCAGGCCGCCGTCCACCTCGCGCACCACGCGCACCGACTTGCCGTCGGCGGCGAGCACGATGCCCGGCAGCTTCTTCTGCTCGGCCTCGCTCTCCAGGCTCTCGACCTTGGAGGCGAAGGTGCCCTGCCCGAGACCGCGCCGCTCGGCCAGGTACTGGCCGACCTGGTTCTGGTCGTCATCGATCGACTGCTTGCCGAGGAGGACGACGTCCGGCTTCTCCTTCTCGAGCACCTTGTCGAGGATGGCCGAGACCACCACCGGGTCGAGCGGCCCCTCGTGCTTCACGAGGATGCCGCGGTCGGCGCCCATGGCCAGCGCGGCGCGGATCTCGGTCATCGACCTGTCGCCGCCGATGCTCGCGACGATCACCTCGCCGCCGTGCTTCTCCTTGAGCCGGAGCCCCTCCTCGACCGCGATCTCGTCGAAGGGGTTCATCTTGTAGTTCACGCCTTCGGTGACGATGCCCGTTCCGTCGGGCTTCACCTTGATCTTCGACTCGGGGTCCTCGACGCGCTTCGCCGTGACCAGGATCTTGAGGGGCATGGGGCCTCCTTGACTCTAGAATCAACCAGGTACGCCCGATCTAGCCCGGTCCGCTCGAATGTTGCAACAACCTTCGACACGGAGCGTCACCGGGGCTCGACGTAGCCCACCGCCTCCTGCCGGACGCAGTCGCAGTTGAGCCAGAGCAACCCACCGTCCTCGCTGGTGAAATCGACGACGCGGACGACCCCCTCCATGCGGGCGTCGTCGGGCAGCAGCGCGGAGAGCAGGTTCGGCGCGCCGCGCAGGCGGGGCTCGTCGAGGAGGTGTCCGGGGTGGGCCGGGTAGAGGGCGACGTAGAGCATCGACTCCTCCACCAGGTCGTTGAAGAAGTGGGAGCCGAGCGAGACGTCCGGCACCACGTCGCCGATGCGCATGATCTCGCAGAGCACGGAGACGCGCTGGATCTCGGCGAAGGCGACCGGGACCCCCAGCGCGACCGTGGTGGTCCCCCAGCGCCCCGGACCGAGCAGCATGACCTTGCGGTCCACGTCGGGGTCGAGCCGCATGAGACGCCCGATGACCCGCGCCACCTCGTGCCGGTCGCCGGTTCCCAGGTTCACGTAGGCGTCCGGGTCCACGTAGACCACGCGGTCGATGGGGGTGTGGGCGCTCGGCCCCACGATGGGGCCGCGGGAGCGCAGGAGCACCCTGTCCTCGGGGAGCGCGGTCGGCGCCGGGACGATGGCGCCCCCCTCGCGGACTTGCAGGGGCCGGCACTGCACCAGGTTGAGCCGCAGCTCCCCGTCGGCGAGAAAGTTGCCGGTGAACTCCACGTCCACCGGGTAGCGGTAGGCGTCGCGCAGCATCCCGAGGAGGCCACGCATCCGCTCGACCAGCGGCGATCCCCAGAGGAGCTCGTCGAAGGTGAGCACCCAGCCGCCGTCGGGGCGTCTCGTCCCGAAGAGCTTGAGCGGGAGCCCGGGGGCCGACCTGGCCGCCTCGGCGAAGGGCACGGACGTGATGGTGCGGGCCCGCAGGTCGAGCACGTCCACCCGGTGCTGGGCGTACTCGGTCTTCTCGTCGAGCGTGGACTCGGGGCGGAGCGACGGCGCGTTCAGCGCCACCAGCCGGGTGTAGTCGTCGTCGGAGCGATCCACCGCGCGTGTGCCCAGGCCGAAGACGAGCCGCATCACGCCGGCCTGCGGATCGATGCCGGCGTTCCAGACGTACGGGTTGTAGGAGAGCGCCACCCCGGCCACCTGCGGGAAGTAGAGGTCGCCGTGGACCGCGCCGGAGACCCGCTGCACCAGCACCGCCATCTGCTCGTCCCGGTCGAGGAGCCCGCGCCGCTCCCGGTAGCGCAGCGCCTCCTCGCTCATGCTGCTCGCGTAGACCTGCCGGAGCGCGGCGAGGAAGTCGCGGAGCCGCTCCTCCGGCGAGCCCTGGTTCGGGCAGAAGACGCTCTCGTACTTGCCGGTGAAGGCGTTGCCGAAGCCGTCCTCGAGCAGGCTCGACGAGCGCACGATGATGGGCGACTGGCCGTAGTACTCGAGCATGGCCACGAAGCGGCGCAGCGCGAAGTCGGGGAACTTCCCCTCCTCGACCCGGCGGCGGGCCTCGGCGGCCCCGTCGAGGAAGGAGGCGCGGCGGCGCTGCTCGCGGCGGGCCGGCCAGCAGCCGTTGCGCACCAGGTAGGTGTAGAAGACGTCGGAGCCGACGAACCAGGAGTCATGGGGCTCGAGCATCCGGCCCCAGGCAGGGTCGCCGTTGGCGATGATGGCGCGGGCCACCAGCATGCCCGCCGCCTTCCCCCCCACGAGCCCGGTGCCCACCATCCGGCGGCGGATGGCGAGCAGGTCGTCGAGGGTGAGGTGGCGCCCGGCCATCTCGGCGAAGCGGTCGTCGCGGGTCAGCATCATGCGCAGCAGGGACTCGAAGGCGGCCCGCTCCTCCTCCGGGCGGCGCCGCCCCTCGCGGACGCCGTCGCGGATCTCGCGCGCGGCGTCCACGCGCCGGTCCCACACGTCGGCCCGCTCCACCGCGTCGAGCCGCCGGTCGGCCACGTCCACCAGGGCCTCGGAGAGCTCCGCACTCTCGGTGAGGGGGCGCAGCCGTTCCCCCTCGCGAACGTGGGGCAGGTACATGGTGGGGGAGTGGCGGCCGTCCACCTTGAGCGGGTGGAAGTAGACGTCGCGGCGGCGGCGGAAGACGTCCACCAGGATCTGGGTGGTGCTGCGCACCGCGTCCACGGCCTCGGCGGCGTGGTGGCCGGCCTGCAGGGCGAAGTAGGTCACCGTGTCGAGCTCGTAGAGGTACGGGCAGGTGACCATGAAGAAGTTGCCCAGCATGAGGTCGCTGTACCAGTCGGCCGCGAGGTCGCTGAGGCAGTCGAAGACGTGGAAGGCTCCCGGTCCGGCCTCCTCGATGACCCGGTGGATCCCGTCGGTGAAGCCCTCGAAGCCGAGCGCCGGAGAGATCTCTTGGATCTCCGCGCCCGACGAGGCGTCGAGGAGGGGCTCGTGCCGGGCAAAGCGGAAGTAGACGACGCGGCGCCCCTCGGCGCGGGCCAGGGCCACGAAGGGCCTGACCAGCGGCGCGTAGTCATCCAGGTCCTCGACCTGCCAGACCACGTTGTCGCCCGGACGCAGTCCCTGGAGGATCGCGTCGAAGGCGGGGAGGCCGGTCCCGGGTGGCTTGACCGGGATCACTGCTGGGTCGTGATCGGACACGCGATCACCTTCGCCCATTGCGGGGTTGCCTGTAAATCGGGCAAGCTGACCGCCTTTCGGGCAGAGGGATCGCGCCCACAACCGAAACGAGGCAGGCCATGGCGAACAAGATGGACGAGAAGCTGCAGGTCGTTTACCAGGACGTCCTGAAGCGCAACCCCGGCGAGGTCGAGTTCCACCAGGCGGTTCGAGAGGTCCTCGAATCGATCGGGCCGGTGCTGTCCAAGTACCCCGAGTTCCGCGAGGGGAAGATCATCGAGCGGATCGCCGAACCGGAGCGCCAGATCATCTTCCGGGTGCCCTGGCAGGACGACCGCGGCGAGGTGCAGATCAACCGCGGCTTCCGCGTCCAGTACAACAGCGCGCTCGGCCCCTACAAGGGCGGGCTCCGCTTCCACCCGTCGGTCTACCTGGGCATCGTCAAGTTCCTCGGCTTCGAGCAGATCTTCAAGAACGCCCTCACCGGCCTGCCCATCGGCGGCGGCAAGGGCGGCTCCGACTTCGACCCCAAGGGCAAGTCGGACAACGAGGTGATGCGCTTCTGCCAGAGCTTCATGACCGAGCTGTGGCGCCACATCGGCGACGTCACCGACGTCCCGGCCGGCGACATCGGCGTGGGCGGCCGCGAGATCGGCTACATGTTCGGCCAGTTCAAGCGGCTCACCGCCCGCTACGAGGCCGGCGTCCTCACCGGCAAGGGGCTCGACTACGGCGGCTCGCTGGTCCGCACCGAGGCCACCGGCTACGGCGCCACCTTCTTCGTGCAGGAGATGCTGAAGGCCCGCGGCGGCGACACCTTCGAGGGCAAGACCTGCACCGTCTCCGGCTCGGGCAACGTGGCCATCTACACCATCGAGAAGATCGTCCAGCTGGGCGGCAAGGTGGTGGCCTGCTCCGACTCGAACGGCGTCATCGTGGACGAGAAGGGCATCGACCTCGAGCTGGTGAAGCAGCTCAAGGAGCGGGAGCGGCGCCGCATCAAGGACTACGTCGAGTACCGCAAGCACGCCAAGTACCTGCACGGCGGGAACATCTGGGAGGTCCCCTGCCAGGTGGCCATGCCGTCGGCGACCCAGAACGAGATCAACGGGAAGGATGCCACACTCCTGGTGAAAAACGGCTGCATCGCGGTGGGCGAGGGGGCCAACATGCCGACCACGCCCGAGGGCATCAAGGTGTTCCTCGACGCCAAGATCTCCTACGGCCCGGGCAAGGCCGCCAACGCCGGCGGCGTGGCCACCAGCGCGCTGGAGATGCAGCAGAACGCCACCCGCGACTCCTGGACCTTCGAGTACACCGAGAAGCGGCTCGCCAACATCATGAAGACCATCCACCAGAACTGCTGGGAGACCGCCGAGGAGTTCGGCTCCAAGGGGAACTACGTGGTGGGCGCCAACATCGCCGGCTTCATCCGCGTGGCCAAGGCCATGGCCTCCCACGGCCTGGTGTAGCAGGGCCTCCCGCTCAGCGTCCGGACGGGGGCGGCGCGTAATCGCGCGCCGCCTCCTCCCCGGAGAGGACCCTGAGGACCCCTCCCGCAAGCGCCGCGAGCTCGTCCTCCCCGGGCAGCACCGCCACGGGCGCGATCCACTCCACCCGCCGGCGGATGGGGCCGACCACCCCCTCCTGCCACGCCATCCCGCCGGTCAGGATCACCGCGTCCACCCGGCCGTCGAGCGCCACCGCCATGGCCCCGATCGACTTCGACACCTGGTAGGCCATGGCCTCGATCACCAGCACCGCCGCGGCGTCCCCGGCGGCGGCGCGGGCCACCGCCTCCCGCGCGTCGCGCGTGCCCAGGAGCGCCCAGAGCCCCCCGTCGCCGAAGAGGCGGCGGCGCACCGCGCCCTGCTCGGCCCCCGGCGCGAAGCACAGGTCCACCACCGCGGTGACGGGCACCCCTCCGGCCCGGTCGCCGGCGAAGGGCCCCTCGTCCTGCGGGTTCACCACGTCCACCATCCGACCCTCCCGCAGGGCGGCCAGCGAGACCCCCGTGCCCAGGTGGGCGACCACCAGGCGAAGCTCCTCGAGCGCGCGCCCCGCGTCCCGGGCGTGGCGCCGGGCCACCGCGCGGATGTTCAAGGCGTGGGCGAAGCTGCGCCGCTCCACTCCGGCGAGGCCGGTGGGGCGGGCCTCGGGAACCAGCTCGTCCACGCTCACCGGGTCCACGGTGAAGGCCGGGCAGCCGTGGTCGGCGGCCACGGCGAGCGCGATGGGCACGCCCAGGTTTGAGGCGTGCTCGCCGCGCGGGCCGCGCAGGAGTTCCTCGGCCATCTCCGGAGTGGCCCGCAGGGTCCCGGCCGGCACCGGTCCGAGCAGCCCGCCGCGGCCGACCACCGCGTCGAGCCGGACCCCCGGCGCCGCGCGGGCCAGGAACTCCCGGACGGCGGCGAGGCGCATGGGGAGCTGGTCGGCCATGCGCGGGGAGGCGATGGCCGCGGCGGTGTGGCGCAGCACCTCCTCGGCGAGGAGCGACGCGCCACGGAAGAGGCCGAGCTTGGTGGACCCCGCTCCCGGGTTCACCGCCAGTACAATCGGCCCGGCCTGGCTCACGCGCCCCCCTCTGCCGAGAGGACTCCCAGCGCGATGGAGAGGAGCTTGTCGTCGGTCCGCTCCACGCGCGAGGGGATGAGCACCGGCGCCCGCGCACCCTCGATGACGTGGGCCACGGGCTTGCCGGCCAGCCAGGAGAAGGCCTTGCCCAGGATGTTTCCGGCCTCGATGGTGGGGACGAGCAGCACGTCGGCGCGCCCCGCCAGCGGGTGGTCGATGCCCTTGGCCCGGGCCGCCCAGGGGAGCAGGGCGTTGTCGAGGGCCAGCGGCCCCACCACGTGGCAGCCGGTGATCTCGCCCCGCCCGGCCATCTCCACCAGGGCGCGGGCGTCCTGGGTGTGGGGCATGGCCGGGGACGGGGTCTCCACCGCGCAGAGCACGGCCACGATGGGGCTCGGGAAGCCCAGCCGGTGGAAGACCCGCACCGCGTTCTCGAGGATGGCCTGCTTCTCGGCGAGCCGCGGGGCCACGTTGACGCCGCCGTCGGTGATGCCGACGATGCGCCGGGGCGGCGCGGTGGGGTGCTCGCTCACCATCACGTCGGAGAGGATGCGGCCGGTGCGCAGGCCGTGGTCGCGATCCAGCACGGCGCGGAGCAGGTCGCCGGTGGGCAGCCGCCCCTTGAGGAGCAGGGAGGCCTCCCCGGCCCGCACCCGCTCCACCGCAAGTGAAGCGGCCCGGCGGTCGTCGGTCTCCTGGACGATCTCGTGGTGGGAGGGGTCCTCCGAAAGCTTCCAGAGCATGTCCTCGAGCCGCTCCCGGTCGCCGATGAGCAGGCCGCGGGCGATCCCGCGCCGCCGCGCCTCCACCACCGCGCCCAGCGCCGTCTCGCTCTCCGCAGCCGGGACGGCGACCACGCGGGGGCCCAGCGCGCGGGCGCGGAGGACGAGCTCGTCGAGGGTATGGACCGGATCCACCGGCCGGGGGTTTGCCACGGCCGGGCCGGCCCCGCCAGCCCTTGCCGCAGGGACCCCGAAAGGGGAGAATCGCCGACCCATTTCCCAGAAGAGGCAGGATCGATCGTGGAGACGGCATTGACGAAGGCGCCCGCCCGCGGGCTGTGGAGCGGAGACGAGGCGGTGGCCATGGCCGCCCTGGACGGCGAGGTGGCGCTGGGCACCGGCTACCCCGGCACGCCCTCCACCGAGATCCTGGAGGCCCTCTCCGCCCTGGGAGGGCGCGCCCAGTGGGCTCCCAACGAGAAGGTGGCCCTCGAGGTGGGCCTGGGCGCGGCCTTCGCCGGCGCCCGCGTGCTCGTCACCATGAAGCACGTGGGCGTGAACGTCGCCGCCGATCCCCTCTTCACCGCGGCCTACACCGGCGTGGACGGGGCGCTCGTGCTGGTCTCGGCCGACGATCCGGGCATGTCCTCCTCGCAGAACGAGCAGGACAACCGGCGCTACGCGGTGGCCGCCGGGATTCCCATGCTCGAGCCGGCCTCCTCGCAGGAGGCCTACGACTTCACGCTGGCCTCCCTCGAGCTCTCGGCCCGCTGGAAGATCCCGGTCATCCTGCGCATGACAACCCGGGTCTGCCACTCCAAGTCGGTGGTGGTCAGGCGCGATCACCCGCTGCCGCCGGCGCCGCCCCCCAGCTTCGTGCGCGACATCCGCGGCCGGGTCATGGTCCCCGCCTTCGCGCGCCCCGCCCACCACAAGCTCAGGAAGAAGCTCGACGAGATCCGGGCCTGGGCCGAGACCTCCCCCCTGAACGCCGTGCACGAGGGGAGCCTCTCCCTGGGGGTCGTCACCGCCGGCATCTCCTTCCAGCACGTGCGCGAGGCCGCCCCCGAGGCCAGCATCTTCAAGCTGGGCGTGGTCTACCCGCTCCCGCTCGAGGCCCTGCGCCGCTTCGCGGCCGGGGTGGAGCGCTGCGTGGTCGTGGAGGAGGGCGACCCGGTCGTGGCCGACGCCCTCCTCGCCGCCGGCATCCGGGTCGAGGGGAAGCCGGAGATGTTCCGCTTCGGCGAGCTCTCGGTGGCGCGGGTGGCCCGCATCCTGGCCCGCGACGAGTCCCCGGAGCCGCCGGCGCCCAAGGCCAAGCCTCCCGAGCTCTGCGAGGCCTGCCCCTACCACCCGGTCTACGGCGCCCTGCAGCGCATGGGCTGCATCGTGGCAGGCGACATCGGCTGCTACACCCTGGGTGTCATGGAGCCGTACCAGGCCATGGACACCTGCGTGGCCATGGGCGCCTCGGTGGGCGTGGGGCTGGGGCTGCGGCACGTGCTTCCCGAGGCGCAGGCCCGCAAGGTGGTGAGCGTCATCGGCGACTCCACCTTCATCCACAGCGGCCTGAACGGCCTGGTGGAGATGGTCTACAACCCGCCCGCCACCGGCCACGTCCTCCTCGTGCTCGACAACGGCACCACCGCCATGACCGGGCAGCAGGAGCACCCGGGCACCGGCCGCACCATGTCGCACGACGCCACCGGCCATGTCTCCATCGAGGGGATGGCCCGCGCCGCCGGCGTGAAGAACGTCGACGTGGTGGACCCGGTCAAGGATCCCAGGATGTTCGAGGAGTTGCTCACCCGGAGGCTGGCATCGAACGATCTCTCGGTCATCGTCTCCAGGCGTCCCTGCATCCTGGCCGCCGCCGACATCCGAGCCTTCGAGAAGAGCAACGCCGCAAAGGCCGCCGCCGCCTCGCCCTGCGGCGCCTGCGGGAGCGACGATGCCGCCTAGCGTCGCACCAGTCGTGAACGTGGTCTTCGCAGGCCTGGGCGGCCAGGGAGTCATCAAGGCCTCCGACGTGCTCGCCGACGCGGCCTTCCGCGCCGGGCACGACGTGAAGAAGGCCGAGATCCACGGGATGAGCCAGCGGGGCGGGTCGGTCACCTCCGACGTCCGCTTCGGTCCCCAGGTCCACTCCCCCATGATCCCCGACGGCCACGCCGACTTCCTGGTGGTGCTGGCCCCCACCCAGGTCGAGAACAACCTCCACCAGCTGCGCGAGACGGGCGTGCTCTTCGCCCCGGACCTGGTCCCCGAGGAGCGCCTGAAGAACAAGCGCAGCCTCAACGTGGCGCTCTTGGGCGCGCTCTCCACCCACCTCTCCATCGACGAGGAGCACTGGCGGGCGGCCATCCAGGGCGCCCTGCCGGAGCGCCTGCTGCAAGTGAACCTGGAGGCCTTCGAGGCCGGACGGGCCGCCGAGCGGGCCCGCCCCCCCGGAAAGGGACGACATGCCGCCCCCTGATCCCTCGCGCCGGTTCCACCCGGTCAGCGCCCCCGACTACGTCCCGGCCGAGCAGCTGCGCGGCCTCCAGCTGGAGCGGCTCCAGCGCATCGTGCGCCGGGCCCACGAGCGGGTCCCGCTCTTCCGCACCCGCTGCCAGGAGCGGCAGGTGGCGCCGGCCGACCTGAAGAGCCTGGAGGACCTGTCGCGCTTCCCCTTCACGCTCAAGACCGACCTGCGCGACACGTACCCCTTCGGCCTCTTCGCCAGCCCCATGGAGGAGATCGTCCGCCTGCACGCCTCCTCCGGCACCACCGGCAAGCCCACCGTGGTGGCCTACACCCAGGGTGACCTGGACGTCTGGACCGAGGTGATGGTGCGGGCCTTCGCGGCCTGCGGCCTGCACCGGGGCGACGTGGTCCAGAACGCCTACGGCTACGGCCTCTTCACCGGCGGCCTGGGGGCCCACTACGGCGCCGAGGCGCTGGGCGCCACCGTCATCCCCATCTCCGGCGGCAACACCGAGCGGCAGATCATGGTGCTCCAGGACTTCGCGGTGACCGCCATCTGCTGCACCCCCAGCTACTTCCTGCACCTCACCGAGCGGGCCAAGGAGCTGGGAACCGACTTCTCCAGGCTGCGCGCCGGGATCTTCGGGGCCGAGCCCTGGAGCGAGGCCATGCGCCGGCGCATCGAGGCCGACACCGGGGTGAAGGCCTACGACATCTACGGGCTCTCCGAGATCATCGGGCCGGGCGTGGGCATCGAGTGCTTCGCCCAGTCCGGGCTGCACGTCTTCGAGGACCACTTCTACCCGGAGGTGGTGGACCCGGTCACGGGCGAGGTGCTCCCCGACGGCGCCGAGGGGGAGCTGGTGCTCACCACCCTCTCCAAGGACGCCATGCCCATGATCCGCTACCGGACCCGGGACGTGACGAGCCTCATCCCCGAGCCCTGCGCCTGCGGCCGCACCATCCGGCGCATCCGGCGCATCGCCCGCCGCTCCGACGACATGTTCATCATCCGCGGGGTGAACGTCTTCCCCAGCCAGGTGGAGACGGCGCTGCTGGCGGTGGAGGGAACCCTGCCGCACTACCAGATCGTGCTCACGCGCGAGAAGGGGCTCGACGAGATGGAGGTGAAGGTCGAGGTGACCCCCGAGGTCTTCTCCGACCAGATCCGCGCGCTCGAGGCCCTGCAGCACAAGCTCGAGCAGTCCCTCGACCACACGCTGGGCATCCGCGCCCGCGTCACCCTGGTCGGCCCCCGCACCATCCCGCGCAGCGAGGGCAAGGCCAAGCGCGTCGACGACAAGCGGCAGATCTGACGTCCGGGAGGAAACCACATGAAGCTCCGCCAGCTCTCGCTCTTCCTCGAGAACCGCCCCGGCGCGCTGCGCCTGCCCTGCCAGGTCCTCGGCGCCGCCGGCATCGACATCCTCACCATGTCGCTCGCCGACACCCAGCAGTTCGGGATCCTCCGGCTGGTCGTGAAGGACGCCGACCGGGCCAGCAAGGTGCTCGAGGAGGCCGGCTGCGTGGTCAAGGCCACCGACGTGCTGGCCGTCGAGGTGCCCGACCGGGCCGGCGGCCTGGCCGACATGCTCGGGACGTTCGAGGGCACTGGCCTCTCCATCGAGTACATCTACCCGCTCGTGGCCGGCCACCGCGGCAAGACCGCGGTGCTGATCCTGAGGGTCGAGGACCCCGACCGGGCCGCCGGACTCCTCGCGGGGCGCAAGGTCCGCGTCCTCACCCGCGAGGAGGCCTTCGAGGCCGTCGGGGCCTGACGGTCGGCGATGGCGCCTCCCGCCGAGAGCCGCGTCTGGGACCCGGCGGAGCTCCTGCCCCGCGACCGGCTGGCCGGGCTCCAGATCGACCGGCTGCGCCAGACGCTGGCCCGGGCGGCGGGCACGCCCTTCCACGCATCGGCCTTCGCCCGCACCGGCATGGCCCCGGCCGACGTCCGCTCGCTCGACGACCTGCGCCGGATCCCGGTCACCACCAAGGACGACCTCCGGGCCCACTACCCGCTCGGCATGCTGGCCGTCCCGCGCGCGGAGATCGCCCGCATCCACGGCTCCTCGGGAACCACCGGCAAGCCCACCTTCGTGGCCTACAGCCGCGCCGACATGCAGGTCTGGTCGGGACTGTGCGCCCGCTTCCTGGTGGCCGGCGGGCTCCGGCCCGACCACCTCGTGCACGTGGCCTTCGGCTATGGCCTCTTCACGGGCGGCTTCGGCCTCCACCAGGGAATCGAGCGGGTGGGGGCCGGCATCGTGCCGGTGGCCGGCGGGAACACTCCTCGTCAAGTGACGCTGCTGCGCGATCTCCGACCCGACGTGCTGGTCTGCACCCCCAGCTACGCGCTGCACATCGCCGAGGTGGCCCGCGCGGTGGGCTGCGACCCGCGCGACCTCGGCCTCTCCTCCGGACACTTCGGCGGCGAGCCCTGGACCGAGGAGATGCGCGTCGAGATCGAGCGCGAGCTCGGGATCCAGGCCTTCAACAACTACGGCCTCTCCGAGGTCATCGGCCCGGGCGTCTCGGGCGAGTGCGGCGCGCGGGCCGGCATGCACGTGGCCGAGGACCACTTCATCGTCGAGTGCCTCCACCCGGCCACGCTCCTGCCGGTCCCGGATGGCACCGTGGGTGAACTGGTCTTCACCAGCCTCACCAAGGAGGCCATGCCGGTGGTGCGCTACCGCACCCGCGACCTGGCCTCGCTCGACCGCAGCCCCTGCCCCTGCGGGCGCACCGGGGTGCGCATGAGCCGGGTGGTGGGGCGTTCCGACGACATGTTCATCGTGCGCGGGGTGAACGTCTTCCCCTCCCAGATCGAGGAGGCGCTGCTGCGCGTCGAGGGGGCCGCGCCCCACTACGTCATCGAGATCGCCCGCCCCGGCACGCTCGACGAGGCGGTGGTGCGGGTGGAGATCCGGCCCCGCGACTTCTCCGACGAGATGCGCCAGATGGTGGCCCTGCGCGACCGCATCGACCACGAGATCCACTCCATCACCGGGATCCGCATGACCATCGAGCTGGTGGCTCCGAACGCGCTGGGGCGCAGCGAGGGCAAGGCGCGGCGCGTCATCGACCACCGCAAGGGCGGGGGCTCCGGGAGCTGACCCGCCCCGGGGAGGCGCCGGCACTCGGCTGCTGCGGACGGGGCTCCCGATCGGGTATCCTGCCGGGTCCCGCTTCCCCCATCGCCGGAGGATCCATGCGTCTCGCCGTCCTCGCCGTCCTCGCCGTCGCCGCCCTCGCCGTGCCCGCCACCCCCGCCGTCGCCGCGGAGGAGCTCAAGATCGGCGCGCTCCTCTCCGTCACCGGCCCGGCCGCCTTCCTGGGCGCCCCGGAGGCCCGCACGCTCGAGATGCTCACCGAGCAGGTGAACGCCAGGGGCGGGATCGCCGGCCACAAGGTGAAGCTCATCGTGAAGGACACCGGGGCCTCTCCCGAGAAAGCGGTCTCCTTCGCGCGCCAGCTCATCGACGAGGAGAAGGTCTTCGCCATCATCGGGCCGTCCACCTCCGGGGAGACCATGGCGGTGAAGGGCATCGCCGAGGAGGGGAAGACGCTGCTCATCTCGCTGGCGGCCGCCGAGGTGATCGTGAACCCGGTTGCCTCCCATGTCTTCAAGACCGCCCAGAAGGACAGCCACGCGGCGGCGCTCATCTTCCAGGACATGAAGAAGCGGGGCATCACCCGCATCGCCGTCTTCTCCTCCAACACCGGCTTCGGAAAGGCCGGCAAGGAGCAGATCGCGAAGCTGGCCCCCGAGTACGGACTCCAGATCGTCCTCGACGAGGTCTACGACAAGGCCGCCACCGACCTCTCGGCCGAGGCCACCAAGCTGAAGGGCGCGAGCGCCCAGGCGGTCCTCAACTGGTCCATCGAGCCGGCCCAGTCGATCCTGGTGAAGAACATCCGCCAGCTCGGGCTCACCCTCCCCATCTACCAGAGCCACGGCTTCGGGAACCTGGCCTACGCCAAGGCGGCCGGCGCCGCCGCCGAGGGCGTGATCTTCCCGCTCGGGCGGCTGGCCGTCGCCGACGCGCTCCCGGCCGGAGATCCCCAGAAGGCGGTGCTCGTGGCCTACCGCGACGCCTACCAGAAGAAGTACGGCGAGGAGGTGAGCGGCTTCGGCGGCTACGCCTGGGACGCCTTCCAGCTCCTCGCCGCCGCGGTGGAGAAGGTCGGCCTCGACAGGGCCAAGGTCCGCACCGCGCTGGAGAACACCCAGGGCTTCGTGGGGCAGAGCGGCGTCTTCCGCTTCTCGGCCGCCGACCACAACGGCCTGGGGCTCGACTCCTTCGAGATGCTCACCGTGAAGGACGGCAAGTTCGTCCCGCTGGCCAAGTGAGGGATCGCCCCATGACCCGCACCTTCCCGGTCGCAGCCCTCGCCGCCCTCGCCCTCGTCCCCTCGCTGGCGCTCGCCGCTCCCGAGCCCATCAAGGTGGGGGCGCTCCTCGCCGTCACCGGCCCGGCCTCCTTCCTGGGCGCTCCGGAGGCCCGCACGCTGGAGATGCGCGTGCAGGAGCTGAACGCCCGGGGCGGGATCGGCGGCCGCCCGATCCAGCTCATCATCAAGGACACCGGCGCCTCCCCGGAGAAGGCGGTCTCCTTCGCCAGGCAGCTCATCGAGGAGGAGAAGGTCTTCGCCATCCTGGGGCCGTCCACCTCGGGCGAGTCGATGGCCGTGAAGGGGCTCTGCGAGGAGGGCAAGACGCTGCTCCTCTCCATGGCCGCGGCCGAGGCCATCGTGAACCCGGTCCTCCCCCACGTCTTCAAGGTGGCGCCCCGCGACAGCTTCGCCGTCGAGGTGATCTTCCAGCGCATGAAGAAGTCCGGGATCACCCGCATCGGCTTCCTCTCCTCCAACACCGGCTTCGGCAAGGGCGGCAAGGAGCAGGTGGAGAAGCTGGCGGCGCAGTACGGCATCACGCTGGCGGTGAACGACGTCTACGACAAGAGCGCCACCGACCTCACCGCCGAGGTGACCAAGCTCAAGGCGGCCAACGTCCAGGCCATCCTCAACTGGTCCATCGAGCCGGCCCAGTCGATCGTGGTGAAGAACGCCCGGCAGCTCGGCCTCACCGTCCCCATCTTCCAGAGCCACGGCTTCGCGAATCTACAGTACGTGAAGGCCGCCGGCAGCGCCGCCGAGGGGGTGATCTTCCCGGCCAGCCGCATCGTGGTGTCGGGCGAGCTCGCGGCCGGCAATCCGCAGAAGCCGGTGGTCGAGGCCTACCGGAAGGCCTACGAGGCCCGCTACGGCGAGGAGGTCTCCACCTTCGGCGGCCACGCCTGGGACGCCTTCGGCATCCTGGTGGCGGCCATCGAGCAGGTGGGGCCCGATCGGGTGAAGGTCCGCGCCGCGGTGGAGAACATGAAGGGGTTCGTGGGGACGGCCGGGGTCTTCAACTTCTCGCCCACCGACCACAACGGCCTCGACATCGGCGCCTTCGAGCTCTGCACGGTGAAGAACGGGCGCTTCGCCCCGCTCGGCAACTGAGCGGCGACGACGACGCTTTCGGAATGACCCTCGACCTCGCGCTCCAGTACCTCGTCGCGGGGCTGACCTACGGGGCGATCTACGCCGTCGTCGCCATCGGCTTCAACATCGTCTACAGCGCCACCGGGATCATCAACTTCGCCCAGGGCGAGTTCGTCATGCTGGGCGGCATGCTGGCGGTGCAGCTCTCCCGCTCCGTGCCGCTCCCGGCGGCGGTGGCGCTCTCCGTGGCCATCACCGCCGCGGTGGGTGCGCTCGTCGAGGTGGCCTTCATCCGCTGGCTCCGCAAGCCCACCGTGCTGCGCATGGTGGTCATCACCATCGGCGTCTCGATCCTGCTCCGCGAGGGGGCGCTCTTCCTGTGGGGCGAGGGGGTCCGCTCGCTCCCCTACTTCACCGGCGACGAGGTCTCCTCGGTTGGGATCCTGGGGGCGCGCATCTCGCCGCAGGTCTTCTGGGTGCTCGGCACGGTGGCCCTCATCGTGGCGGTGCTGGAGTGGTTCTACCGGCGCACGCTGCTCGGATGGGAGATGCAGGCCTGCGCCGCAAACAAGGACGCCGCGGCGCTCTGCGGCGTGCCGGTGCGGAGGCTCGTCACCCTCTCCTTCGCCATGGCCGCGGCCATCGGCGCACTGGCCGGGGCGGTGGTCTCCCCCATCACCTACACCTCCTACGCGGCGGGGGGACCGCTCGCCATCAAGGGCTTCACGGTCGCCATCCTGGGCGGCCTGGGCAACTCGGGCGGCGCGGTGGCGGCCGGGCTGGCGCTCGGGGTGGTCGAGTCCTTCGCGGTCTCGGTGCTCCCGGCCGCCTACAAGGACGTGGTCACCCTCTCCCTCCTGCTCGCCGTGCTGGTGGTCCGCCCCAGCGGGCTCTTCGCGAGCGGCGAGGCCGCCCGCCTGAAGGAGTTCTAGGCCGTGCGCCTCCCCGCACCGGTACGGGTGGCCCTCCTCGCCGCGGCCGTGGTCGCGGTCCAGCTCGCCACCCAGGCCTCCGGCAAGGGCTTCTACCTGACCCAGCTCACCATGACCGCCTACTACGCGCTGGTCGTGGTGGGGCTCTCGCTCCTCATGGGATACGCCGGGCAGATCTCGCTCGGGCAGGCCGGGTTCTTCGCCATCGGCGGCTACACGGCCGCCTTCGTCGCCACGGTGGACCTCTCGGCCCAGGCGTCGCTCCCGGCCATCGGGCTCCTCACCCGGCTCGGGCTGCTGGCGGCCCGGCCCGATCTCTACGGCGGACAGACACTGGGGGTGAACCCATGGGCGGGGCTCCTGCTGGGGGTGTCGCTCGCCTCCGGGGTGGCCTTCGCGGTGGGGGTGCCGGTGCTGCGGCTGCGCGGCCACTACCTGGCCATGGCCACGCTGGCCTTCGGGACCATCGTGTCGGCGGTGGTGGTGGGCACCCAGCGGCTCGGGGCGGCCGACGGCATCTCCGGCGTGCCCCCCTTCCCCATCCTCCCCGGGGTCCGCATCGGCGGCGGGTCGTCCGACCGGGTGGTGAACTACTACCTGGCCTGGGGGCTCGTGGCGCTCTCCATGCTGCTCCTCGGAAACCTGGTCGGCTCCCGCACCGGCCGGGCCCTGCGGGCCATCCACGGAGCCGAGGACGCGGCGCGGGCCATGGGGGTGGACGCGGCCCGGCTGAAGGTCCGCGTCTTCGTCCTGGCGGCGGCCATGGCGTCGGCCGCCGGCGTGCTCCTCACCCACTACGTGGGCGGCATCGGCCCCTCCGAGACCTCGGCCATGAAGTCGGTCCGCTACGTGGCCATGGTGGCGGTGGGCGGCATGGGGAGCCTGTGGGGCGCGCTCTCGGCCGCGGCGGTGCTCGAGTTCCTCTCCCTGCGCGGCGTCTTCGGCGCCCACGACGACGCGGTCTTCGGCGGGATCCTGCTCCTCGTCATGCTCTTCGCTCCCGACGGGATCCTGAACTTCAGGGTCGGCGGGATCCTGGCGCGGCTGCGTGGCCGGCCGGCCGGATCCGGGGAGGGCGCGTGAACCTCCTCGAGGTGAGCGGCATCTCCCGGCGGTTCGGGGGGGTGCAGGCGGTGAAGGGGGTCTCCTTCCGCGTCCGCAAGGGGGCGGTCAAGGCGGTCATCGGCCCGAACGGCGCCGGCAAGACCACCCTCTTCGACCTGCTCTCCGGATTCCGCGCCCCCGACGAGGGCACCATCCGCTTCGAGGACCGGGAGATCCAAGGAAGGGCCCCGCACGAGGTGGCCGCCCTCGGCATCTCCCGCACCTTCCAGAATCTGAAGCTGTTCGGCCACATGACGGCGCTCGAGAACGTGATGGTGGGGCGTCACGTGCGAAGCCGGGCCGGGATGCTGGCCGGGATGTTCTCGCCCCCCGGGGCACGCCGCGAGGAGCGGGAGATCGAGGAGCGTGCCCGCGCCGAGATGCGCTTCCTGGGGGTGGAGCCCCTGGCCCGCTCCCCGGCGGGAAGCCTGGCCTACGGCCAGCAGCGGGCCGTCGAGCTGGCCCGCGCCCTCTGCGCCGAGCCCACGCTCCTGCTCCTCGACGAGCCGGCGGCGGGGCTCAACATGCGGGAGACCGGCGAGCTGGCCGACCAGGTGCTGCGCATCCGCGAGAGGGGCGTCACCGTGCTCCTCGTCGAGCACGACATGTCGCTCGTCATGCGCATCTCCGACGAGGTGGCCGTGCTCTGCTTCGGGCAGAAGATCGCCGACGCCGACCCGCGCTCGGTGCAGCGCAACCCGGAGGTCGTCCGGGTCTACCTGGGTGAAGACTGATGCTCCGCGTCCGCAACCTCGACGTCTCCTACGGGCCGGTGGCGGCGCTGCGGCGCGTGTCGCTCCACGTGAACCCCGGCGAGATCGCCACCATCATCGGCGCCAACGGCGCCGGGAAGAGCACGCTGCTCCGCAGCATCGCGGGGTTGACGCCGGCGCGGGGCGGCGAGGTGCTCTTCCGCGGCGAGCCGGTGCTGGGGGAGAGGACCGAGCGCATCGTGGCCCGGGGATGCTCGCTCGTGCCCGAGGGGCGGCAGGTCTTCGCCACGCTTCCGGTGCGGGAGAACCTGCTCATCGGCGGCTCGGTCCGGGTGCGGCGCGGCCTGCGGCGCGAGGTGGAGGGGGATCTCGAGCACGTCTACCGGCTCTTTCCGCGGCTCCAGGAGCGGGAACGGCAGCTGGCAGGGACCCTCTCGGGCGGCGAGCAGCAGATGCTGGCCATCGGGCGCGCCCTCATGGCGCGACCGGCGCTGGTCATGCTCGACGAGCCGTCCATGGGGCTCGCTCCACTGGTGGTGAAAGACATCCTGGCCACCGTGGAGCGCATCGCCGCCGGGGGCACCACCGTGCTGCTCGTCGAGCAGAACGCCCGCAGCGCGCTCAGGGTGGCCCGCCGCGGCTACGTGCTGGAGAACGGGCGGGTGGTGCTGGAAGGAACGTCGGAGGAGCTGCTCCAGAACCGCGACGTGCAGCGCGCCTATCTGGGGAGCGAGGTGATGCCATGACCGGAAAGCCGGATCGAGAGACGATGGACCGCGAGGAGATCGGGCAGCTCCAGCTGGAGCGGCTCGAGGCCACCCTCAACCGGGCGCAGAGGAGCGTGCCCTTCTACCGGCGCCGCTTCGCCGAGGCGGGCTTCGAGGCCGAGGGGCTGCGCTCCCTCGACGACCTGCGCCGGCTCCCCTTCACCACGAAGCGCGACCTGCGCGACAACCACCCCTACGGCATGTTCGCCGTGCCGCTGCGGGACGTGGTCCGGGTGCACGCCTCCTCGGGGACGACCGGTCTCGCCACCGCGGTGGGCTACACCCGCAACGACCTGCGATCCTGGTCGGACCTGGTGGCCCGGGTGCTGGTGGCTGGCGGGGTGGGCAAGGACGACGTGGTGCAGGTGGCCTTCGACTACGGCCTCTTCACCGGCGCCTTCGGTTTCCACCAGGGGGCGGAGCTCCTGGGCGCGTCGGTGATCCCGGTCTCCTCGGCGAGCGCCCGGCGCCAGCTGGGGATCATGAAGGACTACCGGAGCACCGCGCTCGTCTGCACGCCCAGCTACGCCATGACGCTGGCCGACGCCGCCATCGAGGCCGGCCTGAAGCCCGGCACGCTGTCCCTGCGTCACGGGCTCTTCGGGGCCGAGCCCTGGTCGGAGTCGATGCGGGCCGACCTGCAGGCGAAGCTCAAGCTCGTGGCCACCGACAACTACGGCCTCTCCGAGGTGGGCGGTCCGGGGCTGGCCGGCGAGTGCCTGGACCGGCGCGGGCTCCACGTGGCCGAGGACCACTTCCTCGTCGAGGTGGTGGACCCGGAGACCCTGGCCCCGGTTCCCGACGGCACGGTGGGTGAACTGGTCGTGACCACCCTCACCCGGGAGGCCATGCCGGTCGTCCGCTTCCGGACCCACGACCTGGCCTCTCTCGCCCGCGTGCCCTGCGCCTGCGGCCGGACCATGGCCCGCATGAGCCGCGTGAAGGGGCGCACCGACGACCTCATCCTCGTGAAGGGGGCGCGGTTCTTCCCCTCGGAGATCGAGGCGGTGCTCCTCGAGGTGGAGGGGACCGAGCCCCACTACGAGATCGTGCTGGAGCGGCGGCACGGGGGGGACGAGGCGCTGGTCCGCGTGGAGGCCGCCACCCCGGGCGACGAGAACCTGCGCGGTGCCGTCGAGCGCAGGCTCGCCTCCGAGCTGGGGGTGGCCGTCGCGGTCGAACTCGTCGCCCGGAGGGCGCTCCCGCGCTCGGAGGGGAAGGCCAGGCGGGTGATCGACCGGAGACGGGCCTGATTCGCGGACCGGTCCTGAGGACGACGCCGGGGGCGAGGACGAGAAGGCGCCGGGCCCGTGGGACCCGGCGCCGGTGCTGGACGGAGCGGCCGCCGGCTAGAAGGTCACCGAGACGCCGGCCTCCAGGGTGTAGCCGGAGGCGCTGATCGTCGAGGAGAACGTCCCCTGCGGCACCGGCTGGCCGACGATGGGCGCGAGGTTGGGCAGCTGGGCCGTTCCCGAGATGTTGTTCTCGAACCCGATCACGCTCGCAAGGTTGAGCACGATGGCCTTCGTCACCTGGAAGCCGGCGCCGAGCGTGAGGTGGCTCTCGGCGATGGCGGGGAAGGCGACGTTCTCGAGGGCCCGGTCCGGGTCCGCCGGCGACTTGCCGTAGTTGAAGCCGGCGCGGAGCTTCACGAAGTCGGCCGCCCCGGGCAGCTGCCCCTGGACCCCCACCTTGAAGACCCACTGGTCGCTCCAGTTGGTGCTGAAGGGGAAGAACTGCGAGGTCGCCGTGGCGGAGCCGTTCACGAAGGAGGGCTGGCCGACGCCCAGGGTGGTCGACCAGGCGATGTACTGGACGTCCCCCACCAGCACGAGGAGGCCGTCGAGGAGGGTGACCTGGACGCCGAGGGTGCCGCTCCAGGGCAGGTTGAACTGGAGCTCCTCCTGGCCTCCCGGGAGCCCCGGCGGGAACGGGACGGCGCCGAGCGGGCTCGAGGGGCCGATGTTGTACTTGAAGGGCTGGAACCAGGTCGGCGACTCGTAGGCCAGGCCGATGGAGAGGAAGGGCAGCGGCTGGACCTTTGCGCCCAGCGTGAAGCCGATCCCGAACGAGCTCGCGACGGGGTGCGGCGGCAGGCCCACGCTGGCGCCGAACGAGTAGCCCAGCATGGCCCAGGATGCGTTCAGGCTGGCGCCCAGCGCGAGGAGGCCGTCCATGAGCCGGTAGGAGGCGCCGATCGGGAAGCGGAAGTTCAGGTAGGTCGACTGGACGGTGCTGGAGAGGAGGTTCGCCGGGTAGTCGACCCCGGCGCCGGCCATGCTCGCCATGCCGACGCCCAGCCGGAGATCCTTGCCGAACGGGATGACGAGCCCGATGTTCGGGATCGGCACCGGGGGGAAGTTGCTCTCGATCTGGGTTCCGGGCTGGTTGACGATGAGGCGCCCGAGCTCCTCGAGGGCCGGGACGCCGGTGCCGAGGTAGCTGTTCGTGGCCGAGTACTTGATCGTGGTCGGGAAGTACGCCGCCCCGAAGTCCGTGCGGCCACCCAGGTCGCTCAGCGTGGCGGGGTTGAGCACGAGCGCGGACGAGTCCATCCCGAACGCCGCTCCCGCGCCGCCCAACGACGCGTTGAGCGGGCTGAAGGCGACCATGCGGAGCCCGTTCGTCGCGAGCGCCGGGCTGGCGACGAGGGCGATGGCGATGGCGGCTGCGAGCTTCTTCTTCATCTGTTCCTCCCGGACGACGATTGACTTCACGTTCCGTTACTGGATCAAGCCACGGGCTCCTCGCCCGTCAACTTCTTTTCGGCGGGCGCCGGGAGCTATGGCCGGATGGTCGCGACGACGCCCAGGTGGTCGGACGAGTAGAGCGGCGGCGTTCCGCTCGTCTGGTCGCTCGTCCCGAACGTCGACATCGAGACCGGCGTTCCGTCCCAGGTGAGGACGAGGTCGAGCCGCTGCGACAGCGTCCGGGTGGTGAGGTCCGTGTCGTCGCCCCAGGTGAGCCCCACGGCCGTGCCGTTCGTCGCCGTCCAGGCGTCGTCGAGCGGGGAGGTCGTGCCCACGAGCGGCGCGAGCTCCGGGATGCCCAGGTTCGGGAACGGGATGGCCCCCGTCAGGTAGTTGTAGGTGGTCCGGAGCGGGTCGGTCGGCGGCGCCTCGGCCTGGCTGTTGAAGTCTCCCAGGACGATGGTCGGGATCGGGTTCTCGACCCGGCGGGGGACGACCTGGGTGCCGATGAGCTCGCCGGCCTGGGCGAGCTGGAAGATGAACGGCGGGACGTCGGGCGGCGTCGGCAGCTCCTGGACCTCGAGGTGGGTCTCGAAGACCCGGTACCACTGGCCGTCCTTCTCGACCTCGACGACGTTCCAGGCGCGGTAGTCGGGGATCACGAACGACGTGCCGGGGATGGGGAACTCGATGCCGGCGGCGTACAGGCCGCCGTCGGCGTTCCGGGTGGCCAGCCCGGAGCGGACCAGGATGACGTCCCGGTCCGTGTAGCGGACGTCGAAGGGGGGGGTCGAAAGCGTCGGGTCCACGGCGCAGAGCTCGGCGTCGAGGGACTGCGTCTCCTGGGCGACCTGGTAGGAGAGCCCCTTCGCCTGGAGCTCGGAGAGGAGGAGCCTCAGGAAGTCGTACTGCACGACGGAGGCGGTGGGATCGGCGGGGTTCGCGCCGGCGCAGACCGCGGCGGGCCCGGTCCGCCAGAGGGCGACCTCCTGGAGGCCGACGACGTCGGGGGCGACCTTCGCGATGTTGGCCGCGATGACCTTGGCGCGCGCTGGGAAGTCCGTGAACTGGACGGTGCTCCACACCTGGAAGGCCGCGACCGCGCCCGCCTGGGCATCCGGGGCCTGGACGACCAGGAAGATGTCGCCTCCCAGATAGAGGTTCTGGTTCACGACCGTGAGCTGGCTCTCGGTCGTCTCGGTGCAGGCGGCGACGGCGAGGAGGAGGACTGCGGCGAGGGAACGGCGCATCTGGGCTCTCCCGGCGTTCGGACGGCGCCCCGGCGGCGCGGGCTGCGGGGCCGGGGTCGCGGGTCGCGGAGGTCGCGAGAGGCTACGGGAGTTGAGACGAACCGTGAACGCCCCGTCAGGGTGCATCCCCGGATCGTCGGACTGCAGGAGGAGCGGCCGCCCCGTCCGTCAACGGTGGATGGCTCTCCTACGGCAGGAAGCAGTAGCGGGGCGAGAGCGCTCCGACCGAGAGCTGGGTCTGCAGCCCGTCGTAGAAGCCCTGGAGCCAGTTGGTGAGCTTCACCGGCTCGGGGGAGTGACCGTTGGTGTTGATCTGGCGGACCAGGTCCATGCGCGTCCAGCCCGGGTGGACCGGGTCGGCGGTGAAGACCATGGAGCCGAGGATCTTGGGGACCTCGACGGTGCCGGAGGTCTTTCCGTAGAGCATCTTCACCTCGGTGGGCGCGGTGGGCGTGCCCTGGGTCACGCCGACGCGCCAGGTCACCTCGAAGGTGTAGTTCCTCTCGATGCCGCCGTGCGGGATCTCCTTGGTGACGAAGTTGACGGGGTACAGGGGATCGGTGACGAGCCAGGCCTCGCAGTCGGTCTCGGTCCGCTCCGGCCAGAAGGCGACGTCCACGCCGGTGGGGACCTGGAGCACCTGCCACACCTGGGCGAGGGAGAAGGGCACGCAGCCGCGGGCCTTGCGCTCGTTGTAGCTCGGGTTCGCGAGCACGGCGCGGGCCGGCCCGATCGAGAATGCGCCCGTGCCGGTGGCGGCCTCGCACTCGGCGGGCAGCGCGAGCTCGGTGACGAGGGCCACGGGGCCGAGCCCGGCCGGGAGATCGGTGTTCTCCGTCCCGCAGGCGGCGAGGAGGAGGGGCACGAGCAGGACGGCCGGGAGGAGGGCTCGGAGGCGTCGATTCATGGCTCACATTCTAATCGGGATTTGTCCTGCGCACACATCATTGGATTAACCATCAAATACAAGATCTTGCGATCCGATGGCGGATGACGCTTCCGGGTCTCGCCCGAACTGGGGGCGAGAATTCGCATCAAAGCTCGCATTCGAACGTCCCGGCGTCGACACCCGGACCGACCCGTGCTCCACTCGCGTTCGATGCGCAAGTCGTCCTCCATCCGCCTCGGACTGCTCCTCGCGGTCTCCGGGCTCCTCCTCGCTTGCGACGGCGAGAAGCCCCAGGAGAAGCGCTGCGTGGACGACGACGGGCGCTACGTGGACGACGCGCTCTGCACGACCGCCGCGCCGGGCGCCCCGGCTTCGGACGGGGGGGTCGCCTCGTCGGCCACCGGAGGATGGGACCAGCCGGACGGAGGCACGGCCGCGCCCCGGACCGGCGGCTACCACTTCATCTGGATCCCCTACGGCATGTTCGGCGGGATCGGGAGCTACGCGCCCGGCTTCGTCCGCACCGGGCCCGGCGGAGCGGCCACCTCCGGCGCGGCCACCTCGACCCCGGTGACCCGGGGCGGCTTCGGCGCCACCGGCGCGACCCACTCCGGGTCCTCCTCGTCCGCGGCCACCGCCGGGAGCTGACCCGCCGATGGAGCGCCGGGAGCGGGAGCCACGGCAGGACTGGCGTCGCCGGGTCGAGGAGGTGGGCTTCCCCATCCACACCGCCGACACCCCGTACTGGGACGAGTCGGCCTTCTGGGCATTCACCCCGGGTGACGTGGAGATCCTCGAGCGGGCCACCGCGGGACTTCAAGAATTGGTGCTCGCCGCGGTCGGCCACGTCATCGAGTCGGGCCGCTACTGGGAGCGGCTGGCCATCCCCCGGGAGATGGTTCCCCTGGTGGCCCGCTCCTGGGAGGGCGTGGACGGGGATGGCGACCCCTCCATCTACGGCCGGATGGACCTGGCCTGGGACGGCGTGGGGACCCCGCGCCTCCTCGAGTACAACGCCGACACCCCCACGGGGCTGGTCGAGGCCGCGGTGGTCCAGTGGCACTGGCTGCAGGACGTGGATCCCGCCGCCGACCAGTGGAACTCGATCCACGAGCGGCTGGTGGCGGGCTGGAAGGAGCTCGCACCCTGGCTACCGGTGGGGCCGCTCCACTTCGCCAGCCTCCCCGTCCCGGAGGACGCGCTCACCACCACCTATCTCCAGGACACCGCCGCCCAGGGCGGCCTGCGCACCTCCTTCGTGGAGATGGGGGCCATCGGCTGGGACGAGGGGAAGCGGGCCTTCGTGGATGGCGACGGCGTCGAGCTGCGGGCCTGCTTCAAGCTCTACCCCTGGGAGTGGATGGCCCGGGAGACCTTCGGCGCCATGCTGCCGCGGGCCCACACCCGCTGGATCGAGCCGGCCTGGAAGATGGTGGCCTCGAACAAGGGAATCCTGGCGGTGCTCTGGGAACTCCACCCTGGCCACCCGAACCTCCTGCCCGCGTTCCTCGAGCCGGGAGATCTCAGGAGCTACGCGCGCAAGCCGCTGCTCTCCCGCGAGGGGGCCAACGTGACCCTGGTCCGCGACGGCGAGGTGCTGGCCGAGGGAAAGGACGACGGCTACGGCAAGGAGGGGCACGTCTGGCAGGCCCTCTGGGAGCCTTCCGTCTCCATGCCCCGCTCCCTCTCCATCGGAAGCTGGCTGGTGCGCGGCGTGCCGGCCGGCGCCGGCCTGCGGGAATCGGACGGTATCATCACAGGGAATCTCTCCCGCTTCGTGCCCCACCTGGTCTCCGAGGACGCAGGCGGCGATCCCCGCCTGCGGGCGCGCTTCCGCGCCATCGGCCAGGGGCGCTAGAGTCGTTCCATGGACGTCACCCCGGGACGCAGCTGGCCGCTGGGCGCCACCTTGGTCGGAGACGGGGTGAACTTCAGCATCTGGTCCCGCCACGCAACGGCGGTCGAGCTCTGCCTCTTTGATTCCCCCGAGGACGCCCGCCCTGCCCGCTCCATCCGGCTCGACCCGGCCCTCCACCGCAGCTACCACTACTGGCACGCCCACGTGGCGGGCCTCGCGCCCGGGCAGCTCTACGGCTGGCGAATCCACGGCCCCTTCGACCCGGCCCGCGGCTACCGCTTCGACGGCCAGAAGCTGCTCCTCGACCCCTACGCGCACGCCGTGGCCGTGCCATCCACCTACGACCGGCAGGCCGCCGTCGGGCGCGGTGACAATGCCGGCAAGGCCATGAAGGGCGTGGTGGCCGACCTCTCCCGCTACGACTGGGAGGGGGACCGGCCGCTGCGACGCCGCTCGCCCCACGCGGTCGTCTACGAGATGCACGTGAAGGGCTTCACCTTCCACGAGAGCTCCGGCGTCGCCGCCCCGCGACGCGGGACGTTCGCCGGGATGGTGGAGAAGATTCCCTACCTGCGCGACCTGGGCGTGACCGCGGTGGAGCTCATGCCGGTGTTCCAGTTCGACGCCCAGGACGGGAAGGGGGGGCTCCCCAACTACTGGGGCTACTCGCCGGTCTCCTTCTTCGCCCCTCACCTCGCCTACTCCGCCGCCGGGACCCCGCTGGGCGCCCTCGACGAGTTCCGCGACCTGGTGAAGGCGCTGCACCGCGCCGACATCGAGGTGATCCTCGACGTGGTCTTCAACCACTCCGCCGAGGGGGACGAGAAGGGGCCGACCATCTCCTTCCGCGGCCTCGACAACCGGGCCTACTACATCCTCGAGGACTACCGGCGCTACGCCAACTTCACCGGGTGCGGGAACACGCTCAAGGCCAACCACCCGGTGGTGCGCCGGCTCATGCTCGACGCCCTCCGCCACTGGGTGTCGGAGATGCACGTGGACGGGTTCCGCTTCGACCTGGCCTCGGTGCTCTCCCGCGGCACCGACGGACACCCGGTGAAGAACGCGCCGGCGGTCTGGGACATCGAGAGCGACCCCGTGCTGGCCGGCTCGAAGCTCATCGCCGAGGCCTGGGACGCGGCCGGCCTCTACCAGGTGGGCCACTTCGTGGGCGACTCCTGGAAGGAGTGGAACGGCAAGTTCCGCGACGACGTCCGCTCCTTCCTGCGCGGCGACCCGGGTCGGGTGTCCCATTTCGCCAACCGCCTGCTGGCCAGCCCCGACCTCTACGAGCAGAAGGAGCGCGAGCCGGAGCAGAGCGTCAACTTCGTCACCTGCCACGACGGGCTCACGCTGAACGACCTGGTGACCTACGAGGTGAAGCGCAACGAGGCCAACCGCGAGGGGAACCTCGACGGCACCAGCCACGAGCTGGCCTGGAACTGCGGCGTGGAGGGGCCCTCCGACGACGCCGCCGTGGAGGCCCTGCGCAACCGGCAGGTGAAGAATTTCCTGGCGGTGAACATGCTCTCGGCCGGCGTCCCCATGGTCCTGATGGGCGACGAGATGCGCCGCACCCAGGGGGGCAACAACAACGCCTGGTGCCAGGACAACGAGACCTCCTGGCTCGACTGGAGCCTGCGCAAGGTCCACGCCGACGTGCACCGCTTCCTGCGGCGTCTCATCCGGCTGCGCTCCTCGATCCACCCCGACCCGCGCCGCTCCGGGACCCTCACCGAGTTCCTCCGCCGGGCCCGCATCGAATGGCACGGGGTGAAGCTCTGCGAGCCCGACTGGGGCGACGAGAGCCGGAGCATCGCCGTGACCTTCCAGGAGCCGGACGGACCGGCGGTAGCCCACGTGCTGGTGAACGCCTGGAACGAGCCGCTCAGCTTCGAGCTGCCCCCCGTCGAGCAGGGATGGCGCCGCATGGTGGACACCTTCCTGCCCTCGCCCGACGACATCCGGACCTGGGAGGAGGCGGCGGTGCTCGAGACCGGCAGCTACCTGGTCAACGGCCACTCCTTCGTCTTCCTGGCCGCCCTGGCGCCGGAGCGCGTGGAGCCCGACTAGCTCCTGGCCCCGGCCTGCGACGCCATCCAGACCTCGAGCCCCTGCGCGTTGAGGTCGAGGTCGGCGGCGAAGGCCTGGAGCGCCTCCTCCCGCGTCCCCTTCCAGCCGCGCCGCGAGAGGAGCCCGACGAGCTGCCCGGCCAGGCCGGCCCGGATGGTGGCCTGCCGCCCCGGCCCCTCCGGCGCGGCGCGGGCGACGGCGACGTGGCCGTCCACGGCCTCGAGCATGGCCGCGGCCGCCTCGGGGATCTTCCCCTCGATCATGCCGTAGTGGGTGAGGTACATCCGCTCCGGCCTCTCGGCGAGCATGCGCTCGACCGAGGAGCGCAGCGCGGGCGGGTCGAACTGCACCGGGGTCGTGGTGGGGTACATGAACGGACCGCTCGCGTCGTCGAACTCCCGGTAGGAGATGCCGAAGGTGTCTCCGGTGAAGAAGCCGCGGGTGGCCGGGTCGTGCACGACGAAGTGGTGCTTCGCGTGCCCCGGCGCGTCGAGCATGCGAAGCGTCCGGCCGCCCAGCTCGACCACCGCTCCCTCCGGCGCCTCGACGACCCGCCCGGCCGGCGCCGGCAGGACGTCCCCGTAGAGCCGGCGGATGGCCTCCATGCCGCCGTAGACCTCGGCCGCTCCGGCCAGCAGCTTCGAGGGATCGATCATGTGGCGGGCGCCGCGCGGGTGGACGACGAGCCTCGCCTGCGGAAGCCGGGCCAGCAACGCCCCGGCCCCGGCCGCGTGGTCGAGGTGCACGTGGGTCACGATCACGTGGGTCACCGCCCCGGGCGCGATCCCGTGGGCGGAGAGCGCCGCCATCACGTGCGGAACGCTGTGGGCCGTGCCGGTCTCGACGACCGCAGCGCCCGACCCGCCCCTCACGATCCAGGCGGCGGCGACCCCGGGGCGCACGTAGCCGGTGTCCACCAGGATCACTCCTGGTGCGACCTCCCGCGGGGGCGCCATGGCCGCGCTCACCTCCGGGCCCCGAATCCGGCCGGCAGTTCCATGCCCAGGTTCCGGAGCGTGAAGGCGTAGACGTCGGCCGCCTCCTCGATGCTCTTCTGGGTGGGCTTCCCGGCGCTGTGCCCTGCGCGGGTCTCGATGCGGGCCAGCACCGGCTTCGGTCCGCCCTGGTCCGCCTGCAACTGGGCGATGAACTTGAAGGAGTGGGCCGGGACCACCCGGTCGTCGTGGTCCGCCGTGGTCACCAGCGTGGCCGGGTAGGCGGTGCCCTTCTTCAGCCGGTGGAGCGGGCTGTAGGCGTACAGGGTGTCGAAGCCGACCTTGATCTCCGAGGAGGCGTAGTCGCTCCTCCAGGCCCAGCCGACGGTGAACTTGTGGAAGCGGAGCATGTCCATGACCGGCACCTGGGGGATGGCCACGGCCAGGAGATCCGGCCGCTGCGTCATCACCGCCCCCACCAGCAGTCCCCCGTTCGACCCGCCGTTCATGGCCATCCGGTCGGGCGAGGACCAGCCATTCTTCTGGAGCCACTCGGCGGCGGCGATGAAGTCGTCGAAGACGTTCTGCTTCTTGCCCAGGCGCCCCGAGTCGTACCAGGCCTTCCCGTACTCGCCGCCGCCGCGGAGGTTCACCACCGCGTAGACGCCCCCCATCTCGAGCCATGTCGCGCGGGCGGGGGAGAAGGCGGGCAGCAGCGGGAGGTTGAAGCCGCCGTAGCCGTAGAGCATGACCGGGTTCCGCCCGTCGAGCTTCACGTCCTTCCGGTGGAGGAGGAACATGGGAACCCGGGTGCCGTCCTTCGACGGGAAGAAGACCTGGGTGACCTCGTGGGGAGAGGCGTCGAAGTCCACCCTGGGCTGCCGGAAGACCGAGGAGGCGAGGACCGGCAGGTCGAGCCGGTAGACGGTGGGCGGGGCCAGGAAGCCGGTGAAGACGTAGAAGGTGTCGGCGTCGGTGCGCTTCCCGGAGAAGCCCGAGACCGTCCCGATTCCGGGCAGCGTCAGGTCGGCCACCTTCTTCCCGGAGTGATCCCACACGTCCACCGCGCTCTTCACGTCGTGCGTCCACTGCGCCACGAACCGGCCGCCCAGCGAGAAGACGTAGGAGAGCACGTCGGTCCCCTTGGCCTCGGGGATGACCTCCCTCCAGTCCTTCTCCTCCGGGCGGGCCCGGGAGAAGGCGACCAGCCGCTTGCGGGGCGCACCCCGGTCGGTCACGAAGTAGAAGGTGTCGTCGATCACGTCCACGAAGTCGTACGACCCGTCCATCTTCGCGAGCAGCGGCTCGGGCCTCGACCCGGGCTTCGCGAGGTCCTGCACGAAGACCGCCCGCTCCGGGCTCGTGCCCTTGCGCGCCGAGATCACCAGCCACCGGCCGTCGTCGCTCACCTTGGCCGTGAAGTTCCACTCCGGCTGGTCGGGGCGCTCGAAGACCAGCACGTCGTCGTTCTGGTGGGTGCCGATGGCGTGGTACCAGACCTTCTGGTTCAGGTTGATCGCGGTGAGCTTCTCGGCCTCGGCTGGCGCGGCGAAGCGGGAGTAGTAGAAGCCCTTTCCGTCCTTCGAGAAGGAGGCGGCGCTGCCCTTGGCCCAGCGCACCTCGTCGGGCAGGTCCTTCCCGGTGTCCACGTCGCGCACCCTCCAGATCTGCCAGTCGGACCCGGCGTCGGCGATGGCGTAGGCGACCAGCCTGCCGTCGTCGGAGAAGCCGAGCCCGGCGAGCGCCGCCGTGCCGTCCTTGGACAGCGCGTTGGGGTCGAGCAGCACGCGCCCCTCCACGGCCGGATCCTCTGTGACGTGAAGGACGCCCTGGGCCTGCAGCCCGGAGTTGCGCACGTAGAAGTAGCGCTTGCCGTGCCTGGAGACCGCGGCATAGCGCTCGTGGTTCCAGATCTGGGTGAGCCGTTCCCGGATCGCCGCGCGCTGCGGGATGGAGGCGAGATAGGCGTCGGTCACGGCGTTCTGCGCCGCCACCCACAGCCTGGTCTCCTCGGAGTTGTCGTCCTCGAGCCAGCGGTACGGGTCCTTCACCTTGGTCCCGAAGTAGTCGTCGACGACGTCCACCCTCTTCGTGCGCGGGTACTTGAGCTTCGGCTGGGCGGCCGCGGCCGGGGGGGCCGTCGCTGGAGCGGGGGCGGCAGGGGGGGGCGCGGCCACGTCCGCTGCGGCCAGGGCAATGGCGAGGAGTTCTGCGAGCAAGGTGTCCTCCGGATGGGGCGGTGCGTGCGAAATCCTAGCCGAAAGGTGGGGCGCGCGCTTGACTGCCCCCGTCGCCGGACCCAGCTTCGGGTGCGTGCTCCGCGACGACTACGTCATGCGCCTGGTGCGGCAGCTGGCCGACGCCCTGGCCCGCATCTCCGGCCTCCGGAAGGCGGGGCTCCTCGAGCAGGCGGGGGCCGAGCTCGACGCCGCCTTCGCTGGCCTGGGCGGCATCGACCCGCTGCTCGCCCGGGACGGCGACGCGGCGTTCCTCCTCTCCCTGGTGCAGGATCCTTCCCGGCGCGAGGCGATGGCCCGGCTCCTCGAGGAGCGGGAGGCCCTGCGCGCCGCCCGCTCCGCCAACCGCTGATTGTCACCCCAGGTGAATGTCGCGATCGATTCCCCGGAGGGCCTCGAGGGCGCCTTCCGGGATGGAGAGGTGCGGGGCCCGGATGTCGGCCTCGCGCGGGTTCACCCGGATCACCGTCGCGCCGGGCCTGCGCCCCAGCCGCTCGGAGAGGTGGCGGATGGTGGCCACCGCGGTCCCGGCGCCCAGTTCCAGGACCACGAGCCCCTCCTCGCCGTGCTCGTCGAGGAAGGCCTCGAGACGGCGGGCCTGCGCGCTCGACCGGCCGGGCAGCCAGGCCCCGTCGCCGAACATGAGGATGTTGGGGCGGGCCACCCGCCGGCAGTTCCGGCAGCCGGGCAGGTGTCCGGCCCGCATGGTCGCGCCGTCCACCGGCACCTCCTCGCGGCACTCCCAGATCTCGTCGCTGCAGGGCGCCGTGCACTGGAGGTGGTGGATGGACCCGTGGACCTCGTGGACCGACGCGGGGTCGAAGCCTGCCTTCTGGAACTGTCCATCCACGTTGGAGGTCACGGCGAATCCGGGGATCCCCAGTCCGGCCATCCAGGCCCGGAGGATGCGGTACCCGTCGTGGGGAACCGTTTCCCGGTAGAGGTGGAGCCGGTGGCCGTAGAAGCCCCAGCCGAAGGCCGGGTCCTCGTCGAAGTGGTCGGGGTTGGCGGCGTCCACGAAGGAGAGCCCGAGCCGCTCGTAGGCCGGATAGGCCTTCCAGAACCCCGAGTCGCCCCGGAAGTCGGGGAGCCCGGAATCGACACCCATTCCGGCCCCGGTCGCCACCACGAGCGCACGGGCTCCGCGGATCGCGGCCGCCGCCCGGGCATGGCTCTCCTCGTTGCCGACCATCCTGGCGCCGAGGAGAGCACCTCCCAACTTCGCTGGCAAACCGCCCGGGGTCCGGGCAATATCCGCCCCTTCCCCTAGACGCCGGAGAAGAACCTTGAAGATCGCGAACGGAACGGTGGTGGCCCTCGAGTACAAGCTCCACCTGGGCGACGGGGACGTCATCGACGCCTCCGAGCCGGGCAGCCCGCTCTATTACATCCAGGGCGAGGGAAACATCGTTCCGGGCCTCGAGCGGGCGCTCGAGGGGCTCGGGAAGGACGACACGCGGCAGGTGATCGTCTCCGCCGAGGACGGCTACGGCCCGCACGACCCCCAGGGCGTCCAGGACGTCCCCAACGATGCCTTCGGGGGGGAGCTTCCCGAGGTGGGGAACCAGTACACCGCCCGTGGGCCGGAGGGCGAGGTGGTCCCCTTCGTTGTGCGGGAGCTCAAGCCCGGCTTCGTGGTGGTGGACCTGAACCATCCGCTCGCCGGCAAGACCCTCCACTTCGACGTGGCCATCCGCGAGGTCCGCGAGGCCACCGACGAGGAGAAGGAGCACCGCCACGTGCACGGCCCGGGCGGGCAGCACCACCACTGACGGACCCGGTGCCGGAGCGAGGCTGGCCGTCACACCCCGATCGAGCCTCCCTCGACCGGCCGTCGCGGCGTTACAAGGATCTGCATGAACTCCTTCCGCTTGGCCGTCGCCCTCCCGCTGCTGGCAGCTCTCTCCCTCCCGGCGCCGGCCCTGGCCGCCGACGACCCGGCCGCCGCCGTCAAGAAGGCCGAGGCAGCGGTCGCGCTCTTCAAGAAGACCGACCCGTCGATCGAGAAGTTCTTCGGGAAGTCGGCGGGCTGGGCGGTCTTTCCCTCCGTCGCCAAGGGCGCCATCGGCATCGGCGGGGCCGGTGGCAGCGGCGTGCTCTTCGAGAGGGGTGGCAAGGCCATCGGCAAGACCTCCCTCGCCCAGGTCACGATCGGCCTCGCGCTCGGCGGGCAGGAGTACGCCGAGATCATCTTCTTCGAGAACGACCTGGCGCTGACCAGCTTCAAGGGCGGCAACTTCGCGCTGGCGGCGCAGGTGAGCGCGGTCGCGGCGGCCTCCGGCGCGGCGGCCACCGCCAAGTACAGCCAGGGCGTGGCCGTCTTCACCATCGCCATCGGCGGGCTCATGTACGAGGCCAGCGTGGGCGGCCAGAAGTTCGGCTTCGAGCCCTACGGCGCGAAGAAGAAGTAACGGTGCGTCCCGGCGTCCTGGTCATCGCGGCCCTCGTCGCCGCACCCCTCGTGGCCCGCCCCGAGGTGCCCCCCGAGGTCCCCGCCGGAGCGGCGCCGGCGGCGGTCGCGGTCCCCTGCGCGTGCAGCGAAGACTGCGTGCTCGCGGTCCGGTACGGCAGCGTCTGCGTGGAAGGCAGCTGCACGCCCTACGAGGACGGCTGGAGCCTCCTCGACTGGCTCGGCCTGGCCCGGGAGGAGAAGGGCCCCCCCGCACCCTTCGTGCTCCTCCCCGCCATCCTCCCCGCCATCGGCTACAACCCGGCCATGGGGGCGCTCTTCGGCGTCACCGGAACGCTGGGGATGTATCTGGGGCCCCTCGCGTCCACGACCATCTCCAGCCTGCAGGGGGTGGCCCTCTACTCCACGATGAACCAGCTCACCATCCAGGTCTCCACGCAGGTGCTCACCGCGCGCAACGAGTGGGAGCTCCAGGGGGACTGGCGCTTCCTCCTCTTCAACCAGAAGACCTACGGCCTCGGAACCGGACCCCAGGCCATGTCGGCCCCGGGCATGGTCCAGGACTTCAACCTGGTCCGGATCCACGAGACCGTGCTCCGCAAGGTCTGGGGCGAGCTCTACATGGGGCTCGGCTACCGGCTCGACAGCCATTACGGCGTGGAGGACAGGGGCATGGACCTGGCGGGGCCGGCGCCGCTCGTGAGCCCCGGGTACGCCTACAGCATTGCCTACGGCTTCAACCCGGCGCAGGGCGTGGTCTCGGGCGGGACGCTCGCCGCCCTCTACGACAGCCGCGACTCCACCATCGACCCGTACCGTGGATTCTACGGGTGGGCCAGCTTCACCGTGAACCCCACGTGGCTCGGCTCCTCGCAGCCGAGCACCAGCATGGAGGCGCAGTTCCGCACCTACCTCCCGCTTTCCGGCGACGTGCCGCGCAACGTCCTGGGGATCTGGCTCTACTACCGGGGCGTCACCTCCGGCGCGGCGCCGTACCTGACGCTCCCGTCCACCGGCTGGGACCAGAAGAACCGGACCGGGCGCGGCTACGTCCAGGGGCGCTGGCGCGGCACCCAGGAAATCTACGGCGAGGTGGAGTGGCGCTTCCGGATCACCAGCAACGGCCTGCTCGGCGGGGTGGTCTTCGCGAACGCCCAGACCTTCGCGGCGCCGGCCTTCCAGGCCAGCGGCCCGGGGTGGAGCTACGCGAGCGAGAGGGTCGGGCTCCTCCAGTTCATCCGACCGGCCGGGGGCCTGGGCCTGCGCTTCATGATGAACCGCGACTCGCGGACCAACATCGCCCTCGACTTCGCCTTCGGGGAGAGCTCGTTCGGCGTCTGGTTCAACGCAGGGGAGTACTTCTAGCCTCCCGCCGGCACCTTGCGCTTCCGGCCGCCGTAGCGCCCGTCCGCCGACGCCTGCGCGACGTGGGAGGGAACCACGTAGGCCAGCACGAGCCGCAGGATCTGCTCCTCGAGGCGCCCCGAGGCGACCAGGTCCGGACGGTCCAGGGTGGCCCGGTTCACGAGCCCCTCCACCGCGGCGACCAGCACGAAGGCGGCCATCCGGGCGTCCTGCACCTCGATGCGCTCGGCGTTCTCGAGGAGCCAGGACTCCACCAGCAGCTCGTAGTTCCCGAAGAGCTCGTGGAGCCGCCGCAGCGCGCCGATGCGCGGCACCTGCTCCACCAGCACCCGGTGCAGCCTGGGCTCGGCCTGCTGCGCCGCCAGCATGGCCCGGATCATCTCGGTGGCGACGTCCTCGGCGGTGGCCGCCGGCGGCGCGTTCTTCATGCGCTCGGCGATGTTCTCCTGCATCCGCGAGGCGTGCTGCTCCATCACCGCGGCGACCAGCGCCTCCTTGCCGGGGAAGTACTGGTAGAGCGAGCCCACGCTCACCCCGGCCTCCTTGGCCACCCGGTTCGTGGAGAGCGCGTCGTACCCGTCGCGGACCAGGACGCTCGCGGTGGCGACGACGATCGCGTCCACGGTGGCGCGGGACCGTTGCTGGGTCGGGGACTTGCGGGGAGCCGTCCTGATACGAGCCAAGGCTCGCATTCTACTAGAACTGGACCTGCCCGCCCATCTCCACCACCCGGTTGGGCGGCAGGCCGAAGAAGGCGCTGGCGGGCTGGGCATTCCGGGCCAGGATGATGAAGAGCCGCTTTCGCCAGCGCGGCATCCTGGACGGCCCGTCGGGGAGCAGGGTTTCCCGCCCCAGGTAGTAGGAGGTCTCCATCACCGCGTTCTCGAGCCGGGGCCCGGGGATGGCGAGAGGAGGCAGGGCGGCCAGCAGGGCCGGCACGTTGGGCGTCTCCATGAACCCGTACCGGCCCACGATCTGGTGGATGCCGTTGCCCAGGCTCCGGACCGTGATCCGGTCGGCCGGGCTCACCGTCGGGATCTCCTCCGTCCCGATCGACACGATGAGCACCCGCTCGTGCAGCACCTTGTTGTGCTTCAGGTGGTGGAGCAGGACGCCGGGCGTGCCGTTGGGATCGGAGGTCATGAAGACCGCCGTGCCGGGAATGCGGTGGGGCGGGTGGCGCTCCAGGTCGGGGAGGAAGAGGTCGAGCGGCAGCGTCGTCCCCGCCACCGATCTCGCGAGCGCCTCGCGCCCACGCTTCCAGGTGGAGAGCAGCGCGAAGATGACGGCGCCCATCACCAGCGGGAACCAGCCACCCTCCGTCACCTTGACCAGGTTCGCCGAGAGGAAGGTGAGGTCCACTCCCAGGAAGAGCCCGGTGAGCGGCCAGACCGCCCATCGGGACCAACGCCAGCGATCGCGGGCCACCCTGTGAAGGAGGATGGTGGTGATGGTCATCGTCCCGGTGACGGCGATGCCGTAGGCGGCGGCCAGGTTGCTCGAGGAGCCGAAGCCGAGCACCAGCGAAACCGTGGCCGCGGCGAGGAGCCAGTTCACCTCGGGGATGTAGATCTGGCCGTACTCGGTGCTGGAGGTGTGGCGGACGGTGAGGCGTGGCGCATAGCCGAGCTGGATGGCCTGGTTGGTGATGGAGAAGGCCCCGGAGATGAGGGCCTGCGAGGCCACGATCGCGGCGGCGGTGGCGATGGCCACCATGGGCCAGAGCCCCCAGGAGGGAACGGACTCGTAGAACGGGTTCGCCACGTCGCCCGGGTGCCGGAGCAGGAAGGCGCCCTGCCCCATGTAGTTGAGGAGGAGCGCCGGCATGGCCACCGTGTACCAGGCCATGCGGATGGGGCGCTTCCCGAAGTGGCCCATGTCGGCGTAGAGCGCCTCGGCGCCGGTGAGAACCAGCACCACGCTCCCCAGCACGAAGAATCCGGCCCCGCGGTTGCGCACGAAGAACTCGTAGGCGTGAACCGGGGAGATGCAGCGGAGCACGCCCGGCTCCTGCCAGATGTTCCAGGCGCCGATGGCGGCGATGCTCGTGAACCAGAGCAACATGATCGGCCCGAAGATGTTTCCCAGGCTGGCCGTTCCCCGCTTCTGGATGGCGAACAGCAGCACGAGAATGACCACGGTGACCGGAACGACCGCGGGCTTCATGGCCGGCGTGACCACGATGAGCCCCTCCATGGCCCCGAGCACGCTGATGGCAGGCGTGATGACCCCGTCGCCGTAGAGCAGCGCCGTTCCGAAGAGGCCGAGCAGGAGCAGGGCCCTTCTCCCCCGCTTCGTGGTCTCGTGCTGCCCCACGAGCGCCATGAGCGCGAGCGTTCCACCCTCCCCACGATTGTCGGCCCGCATGACGATGGAGAGGTACTTGAAGGCGACGACGAGGGTGATTGCCCAGAAGACGAGCGAGAGGATCCCGAGCACGTTCGCCGGCGTGAGCGGGATCCCGTGGGAGCCGTGAAAGCTCTCCTTGAGCGCGTAGAGCGGGCTCGTCCCGATGTCGCCGTAGGCCACCCCGAGCGCAGCCAGCGCGAGACCGGCCACGGCGCTGTTCGACTTCGCGCTGGCCTCGTGGCCATGCTGGGGGGGGGTTTGTGACGGGTCGGTCAGTCTCGGGCTCCCGATCGGCGGGGACAGGGTTATCCGATCCCGCGTCGGCGGTCGAGAGGAGGCCACGTGCTACCTTGCCCCCCGCCATGGAAACCGCCGAATTCCGACCGGAACCCACCGCGGCAGACGACCTCCGGGAAGCCTGGCTGCTCCTCGACTCCGCCGAGCGCTCCGAGGGGTTCGCCCGGCTCGCCCGGGCCGACGCCGACGACTTCTTCCTCGAGATCTCGGCCCGCGACCAGTGGGATCTCCTCCTGGCGATGCCGGGCGCCGACAGGCGATCCTGGCTCCGGCTCCTCCCCCCCGACGACGCCGCCGACACGATCCAGGCCGCGCCGGAGGAGGAGCGCACCCCGCTCCTCGCGCTCCTCGACGACCGCACCCGCAGCGATGTGACGGCGCTCCTCGCCTACGCCGAGGACGACGCCGGCGGCCTGATGAGCACCCGCTTCGCGCGGCTGCGCCCCGACATGACGGTGGACGAGGCCATCGCCTACCTGCGCCGCCAGACCCGGGACACGGCCGAGACCATCTACGCCGTCTACGTGCTCGACCCCGAGCAGCGGCTGCTCGGGGTGATCTCCTTCCGCGAGCTCTTCGAGGCGGCCGGAAACCCCCGGGTCGGCGACATCATGCGCCGGGAGGTGGTCTCGGCCTCGGAGGACCTCGACCAGGAGCAGCTCGCCCAGCTCTTCCGGGAGAGCAACCTGCTCGCCATCCCGGTCGTCGATCCGGCGGGGCGGGTGAAGGGCGTGGTGACCGTGGACGACATCGTCGACGTGGTCACCGAGGCCGACACCGAGGACATGCAGAAGATGGGCGGCAGCGAGTCGCTGGGCGCCCCGTACGGCGAGATCGGCTTCTGGTCCATGTTCCGCAAGCGGGGCGGGTGGCTTTCCGCCCTCTTCCTCGGCGAGATGCTCACCGCGACCGCCATGGCCGCCTACGAGGACCGGATCGCCCACGCCGTGGTGCTGGCCCTCTTCATCCCGCTCATCATCTCGAGCGGCGGCAACTCCGGGTCGCAGGCCACCACCATCATCATCCGCGCCATGTCGCTCGGCGAGGTGCGGGGGCGGGACGTGTGGCGGGTGGGGCTGCGGGAGGGGGCCACCGGTCTCGCGCTGGGCGGGCTCCTCGGCCTCATCGGCTCCGCGCGAATCGTCGCCTGGCAGGTGGCCTTCGGGAGCTACGGCGACCACTTCCGGCTGGTGGCGCTCACGGTGGGGATCTCGCTCGTGGGCGTGGTGCTCTTCGGGACGCTCATCGGGGCCACCCTGCCCTTCCTCCTCCGGCGCGTCGGCTTCGATCCGGCCAGCGCCTCGGCGCCGCTCGTGGCCACGGTGGTGGACGTGGCCGGGCTGGTCATCTACTTCTCGGTGGCCGGAGCGGTCGGATTCTGACGCGGTCCTTGGTTCGCGCCGGTCAGAGGGAGAAGCTGCCCTTCACTCCGAGTTGCAGCCAGCCGTGGATCGCCCGGTTGGGGATGGCGATCTCCTGGGTGGCGCCGCCCGTGGACCTGGTGGCCCGGCTGAACTCGCCCACCGAGCCGGAAGCCCAGGGCCCCACCATCCACCCGGGGGCGACCTCGACGTCCCAGCCGCCCTGGAAGACCACGTACTCCACCCCGCCCACGTCGAGCTTGATGGTGAAGTCCTGGCTCGAGTACTTCGTGAACATCCACTCCCAGCCGGTGCCCAGCCCCACCCACGGGCCGCCCTGGTCGCGGAAGGCGTAGGTGGCCTGCAGCCCCAGCCGCAGGCCGGTCACCGAGCAGGACTCGCCCACCTTGCAATGCGCGATCTGGAGCACGTCCCAGGCGTAGGACACGTAGGCGCCCACGAACCAGCGGCGGTGCACGGTGAGACCCACGTCCATCTGGATGGGGATGGACACGGCCACCATCTCGTCGATGAGGAGCGGGCCGCTGCCCGGGTCGGAGAGGACGCTCCCCATGGGGAAGGCCAGCGAGACCCTGGCCCCGACGGTGAAGCCCAGCACCGGGCCTTCCGGTTGCTCCGCCGAGGCGGGCAGGGCCAGGCCGGCGAGGAGGAGCGCGGCGGCGGCGAGCGCGGACCTGTGGGGCGTCGCCTTCACCCCCCGAGCGTACCGCACAATCGCCGGACCGCCTCGACCAGTTCGGCTGCGTCCACGGGCTTCAGGAGGCTGACCTCGGGCGAGAGGCCGGGGGCCTCGTCGTTGCCCACCCGGGAGAGGACGACGACGGGCGCGCCCGTGCAGGCGGGCTCCTGCCGGAGGGAGGCGAAGGCCCTGCGGTCGGCGGGCGAGGCTCCCTCCAGGTCGAGGAGCAGGAGCCGGGGCGCGCACCCCTGCCGCACCGCCTCGACCGCCTCGGCGGCCGACTCCGCCTCGACGACGGTGTGGGCGCTGCGGCGGAGCACCCCGGCCATCCTCCCGCGGACCACGTCGTCGGCGCTCGCGAGCAGGACGTCCACCGGGGAGGCCAGCGCGGTCTCCTCGGGGGTCGCGCCCGGGGCCGGGTCCTGGGCCGAGCCGGAGATCCGCCCGAGGACTCCTCCGGCGCGCGGCTCGTCGGTCACGCGCCCTCGAGGAAGCCGGTCGCCGCGGCGGTCACGGCAGCGGGGGCCTCGGTGGCCACCATGTGCCCCGCGCCGGGAACGACCAGCATGCCCTTGCCGGGGAGCCGGTCGCGCAGGAAGGCCGCGAACTTCGGCGGCGTGAGCCGGTCCTCCTCACCAACCACCACCAAGGTGGGCGCGCGGACCGAGCCGAGCCGCTCCATGGCGTCGAAGCCATCACAGGCGGTGAAGTCGCCGTGGAGGACGCCGGGCGCCATCCCGTCCACGTCGCGGGCCATGACCTGCCGGGCCTCGGCGGAGGCCGTTGGACCGAAGCAGGAGGCGGCCATCATCCCGGACACCTCGGCCCTGCGGGCCGGGTCGGCGGAGGCCTCGAGGCGGGCGGGCGCGATCCGCAGCCTGGCCCCGGTTCCGACGAGCAGCAGGCCCGCCACCCGCGCGGGCGCCTCCAGGGCCAGCGTGAGGGCGATGGCGCCTCCCATGGAGTGGCCCGCCAGGACGACCCGGGGGATCCCCAGTGCGTCGAGCATGCCCAGCAGGCAGGTCGCGTAGCCTGCGATGGTCGTCTCCCCGGGGGGCGGCGCCACACCGTGGCCGGGCAGGTCCACCGAGAGCACGCGGCGGCCGGGCAACTCGCGGAGCGAGGCGGGCCAGGTGCGGTGCGTGCCCCCGGCGCCGTGGACGAGGAGGAGCGGAACCCCGGCCGCCCCGTCGGGCGCGTGGTCCCAGAATGCGACGCCGCAGGCGATGCTCAGGCCCATGCGCACTCGCAGGTGAAGTGGCGAAGGTAAAGGGACTGCTTGACGATGCGCACACCGCGCACGTCCCGGGCGTTCCTCTTGACGTCGGCGATCACCTCGGCAGCGTAGTCGAAGTGACTTTGCGTGTACATCCTTCGAGGGAAGGCGAGCCGCACCAGCTCCATGGCGTGGAAGGTCTCCTCCCCGTCGTCGCACCGCCTGCCGAACATGACCGAGCCGATCTCCACGCCGCGGATCCCCCCTTCCAGATAGAGCGCGTTGGCGAGCGCCCAGGCCGGGTAGCGCTCCACCGCCATGTCGGGGAGCACCGTGCGGGCGTCGATGTAGACGGCGTGCCCCCCGGTGGGGCGAACGAAACCCACCCCCGCCTCGTCGAGCTTCTCGCCCAGGTACTCGGCGGTGCGCAGCCGGTAGCGCAGGTACTGCTCGTCGAGCACCTCCTCGAGCCCCACCGCCATGGCCTCGAGGTCCCGCCCGGCCAGGCCGCCGTAGGTGGGGAAGCCCTCGGTGAGGATGAGCATGTTGCGCACCCCCTCGAGCCACCCGTCGCTCTTCAGGGCCAGGAAGCCTCCGATGTTCACCATGCCGTCCTTCTTGGCGCTCATGGTGCAGCCGTCGGCCAGCTCGAACATCTCCCGGGCGATCCGCTTCACCGGGACGTCGGCGTAGCCCGGCTCGCGCATCTTCACGAACATGGCGTTCTCGGCGAAGCGGCAGGCGTCGAGGAGGAGCGGCTTGCCGTGGCGGTGCAGGAGGTCCGCGTAGCCGCGCAGGTTCTCCATCGACACCGGCTGCCCTCCGCCGGTGTTGTTGGTCACGGTGATCATCCCGAAGGGCACATTCTCCCCCTCGCGCTTCAGGAGATCCTCCACCCGGTCGAGGTCGATGTTCCCCTTGAACGGGTGGACCGTGGCCGGCTCGAGCCCCTCCCGGATCACCAGGTCGCGGGGCGAGGCGCCGTTCCACTCCAGCAGCGCCCGGGTGGTGTCGAAGTGGCAATTGCTCGGGACCACGTGGCCCGGCTTGCAGACCGTCCCGAAGAGGATGCGCTCGGCCGCCCTGCCCTGGTGGGTGGGCACGAAGTGGGCGTAGCCGGTGAGGTCCCGGACCACCGCCTCCAGCCGGTAGAAGCTGCGGGCCCCGGCGTAGCTCTCGTCGCCGAGCATGATGGCCGCCCACTGGCGGGTGCTCATGGCCCCGGTCCCGGAATCGGTGAGCCAGTCGAGCAGCACGTCCTCGGCCCGGAGCTGGAAGACGTTCAGCTTCGCCGCCGCGAGCAGTTCCTCCCGCTCGGCGCGGGTGGTCATGCGGATGGGCTCGACCGACTTGATCCGGAACGGCTCGATGAGCGTCTTCGGCATGGGTGAGGTGTATCACCGGGGCACGCCCTGCCGGGCCCGGGGCGCGTGATTCCTCATTTAACGGGGAGGGGGCTTCCAAGTTCGCCTCCGGGCATGGCATTCCAGTGGATCCGATCGCCGCCCCGCCCGCCGGAGGATCCGATGCCCGTTCGCCCGTTCCGCAAGGTCATGGCCGCCAACCGCGGCGAGATCGCCATCCGCATCTTCCGTGCCTGCACCGAGCTCGGCATCCCCACGGTCGCCATCTACTCGGAGGAGGACCGGCTCTCGCTGCACCGCTACAAGGCCGACGAGGCCTACCAGGTGGGCAAGGGCAAGAAGCCCATCGACGCCTACCTGGGCATCGACGAGATCGTCGAGCTGGCCCGCCGCGTCGGGGTGGACGCCATCCATCCCGGGTACGGCTTCCTGGCCGAGAACGCCGACTTCGCCGACGCCTGCGAGAAGGCCGGCATCGCCTTCATCGGCCCCACCGGCGAGATGATGCGCAGCCTGGGCGACAAGGTGGCCGGCCGGCGGGCCGCGGTGGCGGCCGGCGTCCCGGTGGTGCCGGGCACCCCCGAGCCCATCGTGCACGACGAGCAGGCGCTCATCTTCGCCCGCCAGCACGGCTACCCCATCATCGTGAAGGCTGCCGCCGGCGGCGGCGGGCGCGGCATGCGGGTGGCCCGCAGCCAGAAGGAGTTGCTCGAGGGGCTCGTCTCGGCGCGCAGCGAGGCCCAGGCCGCCTTCGGCAACCCGGCCGTCTTCCTGGAGCGCTACGTCGAGAACCCCAAGCACCTCGAGGTCCAGGTGATGGGCGACGCCCACGGCGGGCTCGTCCACTTCTTCGAGCGCGACTGCTCGGTGCAGCGGCGCCACCAGAAGGTGGTGGAGTTCGCCCCCTCGATGGCGCTCGACGCGGAGCAGCGGGCCGCGCTCTGCGAGGACGCCCTGCGCATCTGCCGCCAGGTCTCCTACCGCAACGCCGGGACCATCGAGTTCCTCCTCGACGGGGAGGGGCGCCACTACTTCATCGAGGTGAACCCGCGCATCCAGGTGGAGCACACCATCACCGAGATGATCACCGGCCGGAACCTGGTCCAGACCCAGATCCGGGTGGCCCAGGGGTACCGGCTCTCCGATCCGGAGATCGGGCTCGCCACGCAGGCCGCCATCCAGATGCGCGGCTTCGCCATCCAGTGCCGCATCACCACCGAGGACCCCCAGAACGGCTTCGCCCCCGACTTCGGCACCATCAAGGCCTACCGCACCGCCGGCGGCGCCGGGGTCCGGCTCGACGCCGGCAACGGCTTCACCGGGGCCCAGATCACCCCCCACTACGATTCACTTCTGGTGAAGATCTGCACCTGGGCGCTCACCTTCCAGGAGTCGGCGCGCATCATGCACCGCTCGCTCCAGGAGTTCCGCATCCGCGGCGTGAAGACCAACATCCCCTTCCTCGAGAAGGTGGTGACCCACCCGGTCTTCCTGACGGGGCGCGCCGACACCTCCTTCATCGACCGGCACCCCGAGCTGCTCGTCTCGGCCCGAAAGCAGGACCGCGGCTCGAAGCTGCTCTCCTGGATCGGCGAGGTGGTGGTGAACGGCTCTCCCGGCGTCCAGAAGCCGCTCCGGCCGAGCGAGCTTCGCGACGCGCCCATCCCGAAGGTGGACCTGGCCTCGCCCCCGCCCCCGGGCACCCGCGACATCCTGCTGGCCCGCGGGCCGGAGGGGCTGGCCGCCTGGGCCCGGGACCAGAAGGGGCTCCTCTTCACCGACACCACCATGCGCGACGCGCACCAGTCGCTGCTCGCCACCCGGGTGCGCAGCCACGACCTCCTGCGCATCGCCCCGGCCACGGCGCGGCTCGGCGCCGGGCTCTTCAGCCTCGAGCTGTGGGGCGGCGCCACCTTCGACGTGGCCATGCGCTTCCTCCGGGAGGATCCCTGGACGCGCCTGCACCGGCTGCGCGAGGCCATCCCCAACGTCCTCTTCCAGATGCTGCTGCGCGGCTCGAACGCGGTGGGCTACACCAACTACCCCGACAACGTGGTGGAGCGCTTCGTCGAGGAGGCGGCGGACGGCGGCGTCGACGTCTTCCGGGTCTTCGACGCCCTCAACTGGACCAAGGGCATGACCGTGGCCATGGAGGCGGTGCGCCGGAGCGGCAAGGTCTGCGAGGCCGCCATGTGCTACACGGGCGACATCACCGACCCCAGGCGCGACAAGTACCCGCTCGACTACTACGTGTCGCTGGCCCGGGAGCTGGAGCGCATGGGCGCCCATTTCCTGGCGGTGAAGGACATGGCCGGGCTCATGAAGCCCATGGCGGCCCGCAAGCTCTTCACCGCGCTCAAGTCCGAGGTGGGGCTCCCGGTCCACTTCCACACCCACGACACCTCGGGCGTGGCCTCGGCCTCGGTGCTCGAGGCCGCCGCCGCCGGCGTGGACGTGGTGGACGCCGCCCTCTCCTCCCTCTCCGGCCTGACCGCCCAGCCCAACCTGAACTCGCTCGCCGCGGCCCTCTCCGGCACGGGGCGCGACCCGGGCCTCGACCCCGCGGGCCTGCAGCGCCTGGCCGACTACTGGGAGGCGGTCCGCGAGTGGTACGCGCCCTTCGAGTCGGGGCTGCGCAGCGGGACCGCCGAGGTCTACTGGCACGAGATTCCCGGCGGCCAGTACTCCAACTTCCGGCCGCAGGTGGCCGGGCTCGGGCTCCTCGACCGCTGGGAGGAGTGCAAGGACATGTACCGGAAGGTGAACATCCTCTTCGGGGACATCATCAAGGTGACGCCCACCTCCAAGGTGGTGGGCGACATGGCCATGTTCATGGTGAAGAACGACCTCCAGCCCGAGGACGTTCTGGCCCGCGGCGAGGACCTGGCCTTCCCCGAGTCGGTGGTCGGGCTCATGAAGGGCATGCTGGGGCAGGCGCACGGCGGCTTCCCCAAGCGGCTCCAGGAGGTGGTGCTGAAGGGGCAGGAGCCCATCCACTGCCGGCCCGGCGAGCTGCTCGAGCCCGCCGACATGGAAGCCGAGCGGAAGAGGGCCGAGGAGAAGGTGGGGGGGCCGGTGGACGCGAAGGGGCTCGTCAGCTGGCTCCTCTACCCCAACGTCTACCCGGAGTTCCGCCGCCACCTCGACGACTACTCCGACACCTCGGTCATCCCCACGCCCATCTTCCTCTACGGCCTCGACCCCGGCCAGGAGACCTCGGTCGAGATCGAGCCGGGCAAGACCCTCATCATCAAGCTCAACGCGGTGGGCAGCCTGCAACCCGACGGAACCCGCAGCGTCTACTTCGAGCTGAACGGCGAGGCCCGCGCGGTGACCATCCGCGACCAGTCCGCCGTCACCAGCAAGGCGGTCCGTCCCAAGGCCGACCGGGCCAATCCCAAGCACGTGGGCGCACCCATGCCCGGCAAGGTGCTCAAGGTGAACATGATGCCGGGGTCCGCCATCCGCGCCGGCGACGTGCTGCTCGTCACCGAGGCCATGAAGATGGAGACCAACGTGAAGCTGAAGGCCGACGCCACGGTGATCGAGGTCCGGGTCAAGGAGGGCGACAAGGTGGACAAGGACGACCTGGTGGCCGTGCTGGCCTGAGGACGGCCTACCTGGCCTTGCCGGTCACCGCCGCGAGCAGCCTCTCCAGATCCGAGGCCAGGTAGGGCTTGGGGAGCACCCCGGCGAAGCCGAACTGCCCCGGCGAGGACATCACCGCGGCGTCGAAGTGGCCGCTGCGCCTTCCGCAGCTCCTCCTCGATCCTCTCCCGCTCGGTGATGTCGAGGAGGAACACCAGCATGGCCGGGCGACCCAGGTGCTGGATGGGATGGGCCAGCTGCTCCACCTTCCGCACCCCGCCCGGGATCACCACACGGTAGGTGATGGGCCGGACCGTCGGGCGAGGGCGGCTCGAGGGAGAGCGTCACCTCCGCCCAGAGGGTCTGGCCGTTCCTGCGGATCCCGCGCCGGACGAGGGACCCGGTCTCGGCTTCCCCGGTGCGGACCCTGCGGGCCGCCTCATCGTCCGCGGCCCGGTCCTCCGGGTGGACGATGTCGGTCCGACGCATCCGGGCCAGTTCCCCCGCGTCGTGGCCCGTGATCTCGCAGCAGCGCAGGTCCACATGGAGGAAGCGGTCCTCGGCGTCCACCGTGAAGATGCCCGCCGGGGCGCGCTCGAAGGTCGTGCGGCAGCGCGTGAACTCGAGGGTCCAGGCCTGCTGATCCACCGGGAGGGGAATCGAGAAGGTGAGCTCGACCGGCGCGACGCCGCCCGGCCCCGGTCGCGCGCGCGCTCCGGCCTCACCCGGTAGTCCGTGAATCCCTCACCCCGGACCGACTGCTCGTGGGCGGCGAGTTCCCCAGGAGGGATCCGGATCGCGAATCCGATTCCCTGGATCTCGGCGTAGGAGTTCCCGAGGTGAAGGCCGTCGACGTAGCGGCGGAACTCCTCGCGGTTGACGCGGCTGGAAGCGGCGAAGAGCCCCACCGTGCCGCGCAGGATCTGGTCGTAGGCCTCGAACCGTTCCGCGACCTTGGTTTCGACGCGACCGGCAGCAGGCCGATCCAGCGTCGCTCACTTGGACGCAGGGTCAGTCCGGCCATCGCCCTCCCCCGGGCTACCGGACTCGAATCCCTGGATGATGTCACGCCCGGGCGGGCTTCCGGGGCGCCCTGGGTGGGTGCACCCTCGGCTTCCCCGACCGGTGTGGCCGGCGACACCGGAAGTCCCTATCGTGGACGGATGAAGACGCCCCTTCTCGCCGCGCTCGCCGTGGCCATCGCCGGCTGCGCCACCCTCGACTCGGCCACGCAGCCCACCGTGCCGGTTCCCATGTCGCAGGTCCCTCCCGGACGGCCGGGCCAGAACCCGGGCCTGGCGGGCGAGGTGAGCTGGGCCGACGTCTCCCGGGTCCAGGCCACGCGGGGCGCCGCCTTCGACGACTGGGCGGTGAATGGGCCGGACTGGAAGGTCGTGCGCCGGGTGGACGGGACATGGGCGGGAACCTTCATGGGCCGGCCGGTGACGCTGGCCCCCGCGCTGGGCACCATCTCGGGCTCCGGCATCGACCTCGTCGTGGAGCGGCACGGCGCCGGGACCTGGATCACCGGGACGGTCTTCGACGCGCCGGTGAAGTTCGAGGTCTCGATCTCCAGGGTGAAGGGGTTCGCCGGTGGGAACGCCTTCGACCTCGCGCGGCAGGGGCCCGGGCAGTACGACGGCCCGTCCGGGATGCTCACGCTGCGCGGCGCCGCGGGCACCAACGCCGCCCCCATGCCGCAGGTGGCGCTGGCGCTCGTGGCCGCGCTCGTGCGCTGACGCTGCCGCGCCTAGGGGGAGATGGCGAGTCCCAGGGTCAGGTCCCCCTGGACGATGGGGATGCCGGAGTTCACCGTCAGTGACGCACCGCCCGGGCCGGAGAGGAAGGTCCCGGAATTGAAGAACACCGGCATGAGGAAGCGGGCCTGGAAGCGCAGGCCGATGGCCTCGGAGATCCACCACTTCACGCCGCCGCCCAGGTTGAAGGCGAAGAGCCAGGTGTCCTGGGGCTGGATGGTCGACGCGCCTTCCACCTGCACGTCGGACGGGCTGAACCAGGCCAGCCCCAGCCCGCCGGAGATGAAGGGCTCGAGCTTTCCCTGGGAGAAGGTCGTGAGCCCGCCCACCTGGAGGTACTGGGTGGTCACGCCGAAGGGCGGGCTGCTCGCGTAGAAGATGCTCCTGGAGTCGAAGTGCGCCCGGGGCCGGGCGAAGAGGTAGAGCACCTCCACCTGCGACTTCCCGTCCACCTGGATGCCCAGCGCCACCCCGGCGTCTGGGCCGGGGTCGAAGGACAGGGTGCCAGCCGAGGTGTTCACGCCGGAACTCCAGAAGAGGCCGCCCCATGGGGTGACCTCGATGGTCCGCGGCGAGGGCTCCTGGTACCCCTGGCGGGTGTAGGACTGGGCTCCCGCCGGGCCGGCGGCCCAGGCCAGCAGGAAGACCAGGAGCTTCGAGGCACTCCGTGGATTCACGCGGTGTCGCCCTCCGGACGCCGAGTGTAGTGCCCCGGCGCCACCTGTCACGAACCATGACGGACCCCGCTCCCTGCGTGTAGGATCCCCCGGATGTCCTGCCCCGCCTGCGGCTCCCCGAGGGTGCGTCCCTCCCGACCCAGGGGCGGGCGCGAGACCTTCCTCCGGCTCTGGACCATGACCCGGTACCACCAGTGCCGGGAGTGCGGATGGCGCGCGCGCCTTCCCAGGACCACGCGCGACGCAGGGAGCGATCCCCCCGACCTTCGCTTCTGGACCGTGGCGGTCCTCGTGGCGCTGGGATTCGTCTACGTGCTCTTCCGGGCCGGCTGAGGGCGCCGGCCGGTGTGCGACCTCAGCCGCGCTGCCGCAGGAGCCCCAGCAGTCCGGCCATGATCCCGCGCTCCTCCGGGCCCGCGACGGCGTCGATCTCCCCCCGGTCGAGGAAGACGCCACCGCAGGCGAAGCAGACGTCCGCCTGCACGCCCCGGTAGGCCACCTCCTGGAGTTCCAGTCCGCACTTGGGGCACCGCATGTGGTGGAGCACGCGCAGCCGCTCCCTCTCCGCGAGCTCGGTCGAGAGCCGCACCTGGAGGGCCAGCTTCCGCTTCTTCTCCGCGTCCTCGCGCGCGAAGAACTCCTCCTCCGCGAGATTCGTCTTCATCGACTTGGCATCTGCCATGGCGTGTTCTCCTCTGGTGAACGTGGGTTCGTGGACTTCGGTGTCGAGGTCAGCCGTGCTGCGGGCGGCGGGGGGCGGCGCCGCGGACGAGGTGGTTGCCCGGGGTCTCGAGCGCCAGCGCGCGCAGGCGGCGGACGCGTTCCTCGGCCGGCGGGTGCGTGGAGAAGAGCCGGGTGAGGCCGGAGAGCGCCCCGAAGGGGTTCACGATGTAGAGGCTGGCGGTGGCCGGCTCGGCCTGGGCGGGAACCTGCTCGGCCTCCCGGTGCAGCTTCTCGAGGGCGCTGGCCAGGGCCAGGGGGTCGCCGCTGAGCCGGGCGCCGGTCTCGTCGGCCAGGTACTCGCGGGACCGGGAGATGCCCAGCTGGACGAGGGTGGCCCCGATGGGGGCGACCAGCGCGAAGAGCAGTCCCGAGCCGCCGGACCCCTCCTCCTCGCCATCGCGGCCGCCGAGCAGGCCGGAGAAGGCGAAGACGCTGCCGAGGTGGCTCACCGCGGTGGCCAGCCCGGCCGCGACCGTGGCCACCAGCACGTCGCGGTTGGCGACGTGGGCGATCTCGTGGGCCAGCACGCCCCGCACCTCGCGGGGTCCGAGGACCTCGAGCAGGCCACGGGTCACGGCCACGGCCGCCTTCTCGGGGTTCCGGCCGGTCGCGAAGGCGTTGGCGTACGGGGCGTCGATGAGGAGGACGCGCGGCTTCGGCAGCCCTGCCCGTGTGGAGAGCTCCTCCACCATCCGGTGCAGCTCGGTCTCCTCCTCGCGCGAGACCTCCCGCGCGCCCGACATGCGCAGCACCAGCCGGTCGGAGAAGAACCAGGCGAACAGGTTCATGCCGAGCGCCAGCGCGAGCGCCCCCCACATCCACTGCGGGCCCAGGGCGGCCCCGGCGGCGACGACCAGCGCCGAGAGCGCGCCGAGGAGAAGGATGGTCTTCAGCTGGTTCATCGTGCTTCCTCCGTGTGCGGCGATCCGTCGCCGGCAGGGAGAAAGGTAAGGGCCCGCAATCCTGCGGCCATCACGAAATGTCTACGTATGATTTAGGTTTTGCCTAGGTGTGCACGTCGCCCAGCGGCTCCCCGCGCGGCCTCGGCCATGGCCACCGCCGCGGGGTGGCGCAGCCGCCGCTCCACGGTGAGCACGTAGAAGCGCTCCCGCACCTCGTCGGCCCGCCCCACCGGGACCACCCCGTACTGGCCGCAGACCTCCTTCTCGATGGTGTCCGGCACGGCGAACACCCCCATCCCCTTCGCCCCGAAGGCCTTGAGGAGCGCGCCGTCGTCGAACTCGCCGGCCACCACCGGCTCCACCCCCCGGGCCTCGAACCAGCCCTCCAGCCCCTGGCGCAGCGCGGTGCCCGCCGCCGGGAGCAGCACCGGCGCCCCGGAGAGCGAGCCCGGGAAACCCTTGCGCAGGTGGGCGAGGCCCGGCGCGGCCAGGAAGACCACCCCGCACTCGACCAGCAGGTGGCCGAAGGCCTTGACCCGCACCGACTCGGGGGCCGGGCTGTCCGAGAGCACCGCGTCGAGCTCGTGCAGCGCCAGCGAGGCCAGCAGCGCCGGCAGCGGTCCCTCCCGGCAGACGAGGCGTAGATCTTTCACCCCGTCCACCGCCGACTGGAGCATCCGCTCGGCCACCAGCTTCGGGATCACGTCGGCCACCCCCACGGCGAAAGGGACACGCTCCCGGGACGGCGCGCCCTTCAGCACCTGCTGCAGCTCCCGGCCGGTGCGGAAGATCTCGTCGGCATAGCGCTGCACCGTGCGCCCCACATCGGTGAGCACGAGTCCGCGGCCGCGCCGCTCGACGAGCGGGTGGCCGAGCGCCCCCTCCAGCGTCTTCAGCTGGCTGGAGATGCTGGGCTGGGAGACGCGCAGCTCCAGGCTGGCGCGGGCGATGCTGCCGGTCCGGGCCACGACCCAGAAGTAGTGGAGGTGGTGGTAGTTGAGCCATTCCATTCATCCAGTATACCTAATTATTCATTCGATACTTCATATCGCATGGGGCGTGATCCGGGCCTAGAGAGCCGGGATGGAGCACACGGTTCTCGAGTGGGCGGTCTTCCTGGCGTTGGTCCTGGCGATGCTGGCTCTCGACCTCGGGGTCTTCAACCGCAAGGACCACGTGGTCGGACCGCGCGAGGCGCTCGGCTGGTCGGCCGTCTGGGTCTCGCTGGCCCTGGCCTTCGGCGGGTGGGTGTGGTTCCGGCACGGCGGCGAGCTCGGGCTCCAGTACCTGACCGGCTACGTGATCGAGAAGTCGCTCTCGGTGGACAACATCTTCGTCTTCGTCGTCATCTTCGGCGCGCTGGGGATCCCGCCCATCTACCAGCACCGGGTGCTCTTCTGGGGCATCCTCTCGGCGCTGGTGATGCGCGGCGCCATGATCGCGGCCGGTGCGGCACTGATCACCCGCTTCCACTGGATCATCTACGTCTTCGGCGCCTTCCTGGTGCTCACCGGCGTGAAGCTCCTGCTGGCCCGCGGCGCCGCCGACCACCCAGAGAACAGCGCGGTCTTCAAGTTCCTCCGCCGCATCGTCCCGGCCAGCCCCCACCTCGACGGAAACCACTTCTTCACGAAGCAGAACGGCAAGTGGCTCGCCACCCCGCTCTTCTTCGCGCTGGCCCTCATCGAGGTGACCGACGTGATCTTCGCGGTGGACTCGATCCCGGCCATCTTCGCGGTGACGAGCGATCCCTTCATCGTCTTCACCTCCAACATCTTCGCCATCCTCGGGCTCCGCTCCCTCTACTTCCTCCTGGCCGGATTCGTGGAGAAGTTCACGTACCTCAAGCCCTCGCTGGCCTTCGTCCTCATGTTCGTGGGCGCCAAGATGGCGCTCGTGGACGTGGTGAAGATCCACGCCGCGGCCTCGCTCGCGGTGGTGCTGACGATCCTCGCCGTCGGGATCGTGGCCTCCGCGCTCAAGAACCGGCGCTACCAAGCTGCCCTGGCCGCTGCCGCTGCCGAGGCCTCCCGCGCCGCGCCGCTGGTGCGCAAGGAGGCGGCCTGAGAGCGGCGCCCGGTGCGGGTCACCGCCCTCGGGGTCGGCCCTTCATGGACTCGACCTCTGCGAGGAGCGCACGGGACTCGGCGTGCTCGGGGTGGGCGGCCAGCAGCGCGCGCAGCGTCGCCTCCGCCCCGTCCAGGTCTCCGGCGCGGGACTGGTAGTAGCCGAGCGTCCAGGCGTAGCGGACGTCGTCGGGGCGCAACCGCGCAGCCGTCCGGGCAAGGGCGGCCGCCTCGGAAGGCTTCCGCTCCCCGACCAGCACCGCCAGGTTGAAGGCCGCGGGGGCGAGGCGCGGGTCGGCCACGAGCGCAGCGCGCAGCATCTCCTCGGCCCCGTCCCGGTCGTTCCGCTCGGCCAGCAGCAGCCCCAGGTTGAAGGCGATGCCGGCGTGGCCAGGCTGCTGGGCACGGGCCTCGCGCAGCAGCGTCTCGGCCTCGGCCCCCCTTCCGTTCACCGCGAGCAGCATGGCCAGGTTGGAACGGGCCAGGAAGAGCTGGTCGTCGATGGCGATGGCCCGCCGGTACTGCCTCTCGGCGTCGGCGCTGCGCCCCAGCGCGGCGTACAGGTTGCCCAGGTTGTAGGGGCCGGAGGGCAGGTCGGACATGTAGCGCTGCCCGGCCTCGTACCCGGAGAGCGCCTCGGCCCATGCCTTCTGCTGCGCCCCGGTGAGCCGCCGGGAGGGCGGGCCGGCCAGGCGCGCGGCCGCCTCGGCGCGCACCCAGCGCACCGGATCCTGGAGCAGCGGTCCGAGCAGCACGGCGAGCCGCCCCGGATCGGCCTCGCCCAACCGCCCCACCGCGGTGACCCGCAGGAGCGGCTCCGGGTCGGAGAGGGCCTTCTCGACGCCCGCGCGGGCCTCGCCTCCCGGGTAGCCGGAGAGCAGGTCCACGGCGGTGGCCCGGACCACCACCGGGAAGCGCGGATCCGCGGCGAGCCGGACGAGTTCCGTCTCGGCCCCGGGCTCCCTGGCCCGCCCTGCCGCGATGGTCGTCCCGTAGTGCGGCTTGCGCTTCTTCCCGTACCAGCCGTCGTGCTTCTCCTGCACCCAGGAGAGCTTCCGGTCGGCGTGGCACCCGGAGGCGTTGCAGGCGTTGGGCACGCCGATGGAGGCGGTCAGGTCGGGACGCGGGACGCGCATGGAGTGGTCGCGCCGGAAGTGCACCACCATGAAGTCCTGGCCGGGCATGTGGCAGGAGACGCAGAGCACGCCGGCGCTCGGCTTCCCCTTCCACTCCGGCCTGTGGAAGTGGTGGGACGGAGCGTCGTAGGTGTCGGCGCGGTGGCAGCGCGTGCAGAGCCGGTTTCCCTCCTCGTGCCGCTTGCCCGAGTGGACGTCGTGGCAGTCGGCGCAGCGCACCCCGTTCGCGTGCATCTTGCTCTGCGTGAAGGCGTGCCACTCGAAGTCCTCGTCGAGGATCTGCCCGTCGGCGTGGAAGACCCCGGGGGCGAGCAGCGAGGGCAGGTAGGCGTCGAGCAGCTCCCCGCCCGGTGCGACCGGGTCGGCGAACTGGGCGCGCCGGGAGTGGCAGGGGGCGCACAGCGCCGTCATTTCACCCGGGGTGAGACGGGCCGTCTTCGCCACCAGGCCGGCGTTCTCGACGGCCGTGCGCCCCATGGCCGGCTGCTCCGCCCAGGCGACGTGGCGTGACCCCGGGCCGTGGCAGGCCTCGCATCCCACCATGATCTCCGACCAGGTGGTCTCGTAGGCGTCCGTCTCCGGGTCGTAGCGCTTGCGGACCGCGGTGGAGTGGCAGTCGGAGCACATGGCGTTCCAGCCCTGGCCGGGGCGGGTCCAGTGGAGCCAGTCGCCGGGCGGCGCGGGCGGCCCCGGGTTCACGTGGAACCAGCGCTTCGCCCTCGTGTCCCAGGCCGCCGAGAGGGCCTGGAGCCGCCCGCCGGGGAAGGGCACCAGGTATTGCTGCAGCGGGGCCACGCCGAAGGTGTAGGCCACCTCGAAGTCGCGCATCTCGCCGTCCGGCCCCTCGGCGTGGACGAGGAACCTCTCGCCCTGCCGGAAGAAGCGCCAGGTCTTGCCCCGGTGGACGAGCGTCGCCCCGGAGAAGTCGCCGAGCACCGTCCCGTCCCGGGCCGGCTGCATGGCGAGCGCGTGGTTCGACCCCTTCCACGCCGTGAAGGCCTTCTCGTGGCAGGCCTTGCACTTCTCGCTTCCCACGTGCTGCGGCGCGGCGCCCGGCGCGCTGCGCGGCGGGCGGAACGCGCGCACCGCGAGGTACAGCGGGACCGAGAGCAGGATGGCCGCCGTGGCGGCCACGGACGCGATCCGGTAGCGGCGCAGGGTCGGGTCCATCTAGAGGTAGGTCACCTGGCCCGGCTCGAAGCGGGCTCGCGCGATGCGGCGGGAGGTGTCCACCTTGACGATGCCCCCCTCGATCACCACCGGGAAGAGGTCGAGGGCGCGGGTGGCCGGCGGCGCGAGCACGTCCCCCCGGTCGTCGAAGCGCGAGGCGTGGCACGGGCAGGGGAACACCCGCTGCTTCCCGTCCCACGGAACCATGCACCCGAGGTGCGTGCATCGCGAGGAGAGGGCGAGGAACCCGCCGTCGGCGAGGCGCACCAGGTAGAACTTTCCGCCGGGGAAGGCGCGCACGGAGGAGGGCGTGAACTCGGCCACCGGGCCGGCGACGACGAGCGCGGCGCCGCGCCCCGCCCCTCCCCTGGCGGGGGCCAGGTAGGCCACCACCACCGCCAGGAGCTGGACTCCGGCCAGGATCCCCAGCCCCTTTCCGGCCTTCCCGAGGAAGTCGCGGCGGGCGGGCCCGGCCGGCTCGATGGACGGCGCCGTCACGGGAGCACCAGCGCCATTCCCTGGCCCCGGAGGAACACGCCCACCAGCGTGAGCACCACGAAGGAGGCCAGCGCGAAGCTCACGGCGGTCTGGACCGACTCGATCCGGGTCGCGCCGCGGCGGCGCGACAGCCAGGCCGCGCCGAGGAGCAGGATGGCCATGGCGGTGAGCGGAAGCAGGCCGCTGCGCACCGCGGGCGGGATCCCGGGCAGCCACGGGGGGGCCCGCCGCAGGGGCTCGTTCGCCACCACCGCTCCCGCGGTCCCCACCGCGGCGACGGCCGCCGCCACGAGCGCGTGGCGGGCGCCCAGCGCGGAGCCGAACCAGCGGCCGGTGGGCGGCTCGCGTCCGCCCAGCGCCGGGAGCAGGAGGAGCAGGGCCACGCCGAGGACCGGGACCACGACGGCCCCGAAGGCCGGGTGGAGGTGGACCAGCAGCTCCTGCAGCCCCATGAAGTACCAGGGCGCCCTGGCCGGGTTCGGGCTCATGCCCGGGTTGGCCTGGGCGAGCAGGGGCGCGTCCCACAGGGCCGCGGCGACCAGTACCGCGGCCAGCACGCCGAGCGCCATGGCTGCTTCACGCTGCGTGAGGTTCGGCGACGAGGGAACGAGCGCCCCGCGCGGGGAGGCCCGGTCGCCCGCGCCGGGGGGAAGGATCACCCCGCCCACCTTCCTCACCAGCCAGAAGTGGAAGGCCAGCAGGAGCAGCATGGCGATGGGCAGGATGGCCACGTGGAGCACGAAGAAGCGCGCCAGCGTCGCCGGCCCGACGTCGGCGCCGCCGCGGGCGGCGCGGAGCAGGACCCCGCCCACCACCGGCGCGTACTCGAGCATCCCGGTGCCGATGGTCACCGCCCAGAAGGCCAGCTGGTCCCAGGGGAGCAGGTAGCCTGTGAAGGCGCAGGCGACCACGAGAAGCAGGAGCGCCACCCCGGCGAACCAGTTGCCCCGGCGCGGGGGCAAGTGCCCGCCCCGGTAGAAGACCCGCAGCAGGTGGAGCAGGGTGACCAGCACCATCCCGTTCGCCGCCCAGTGATGGACGTTGCGCACGAGCGCGCCGAAGGGGACCTCGTCCACGAGCCGGACCAGCGTTCCGTGGGCCCGCTCCGGCGAGGGCTCGTAGACCACCAGCAGGAGCGACCCGGTGACGGCGAGGATCAGGAAGAGGACCGCAGCAGTCCCCCCAGGCCGAAGGTCACCGGAAGGGGGAGTGCCGCCGCCGGAACGAGCCTGGGGTGCAGGTGGAGGACGAGGTTTGCGAAGCCCGAGGGCTTCCGCGCCGGGAGCGGGGCCTCGCGTGGATCTGTAGCCGGGCTTGCGATCCGCGGATTCTAGCCCAAGGGTCAGAAGTAGGTGGCGAGGATGAGCCCGACCTGCGGCGCCCAGCTGCGGCTGGGCTGCAGGCTGGTGATGGCGCTCCAGCTGACCTCGACGGTCTGCCCCTGCGCCTGGAGGCGCAGCCCCTTGCCGACCTGACAAGCGGCGGCGGCGATGAGCAGGACACTGACTCCCATGGTGTACCCCCGTGGAGCCAAACACCGGAGCGCGCCAAGGGTTGCGGATCGCCAGTCCCCCATGGAGTGCTTGCGCGCCGCCCGGAGAAGGGGGAACCTGCGCCCGCCGTCCACGATCACGAAACAAGGAGGAGCACGATGACCCGTATCCTTGCACTGGCACTCTTCGCGGTTCTCGCCGCGGGCTGCGCCACCACCTCGAGCGTGAAGGAGGAGATGGCTCCTCTTTCCGCCAGGGTGACGACGCTCGAGCAGCAGGACGCCGCGATGCAGGCCAAGCTCGCCGACCTGAGCAGGAAGTCAGACGCGCAGTCCGCCGATGTCCAGGCGCTCCGCAAGGAGATCGCCAACTCCAACGCGGCTGCCCAGAAGTCCGCGGCAGACGCCGAGGCCGCCGCCGTGCGCGCCGAGACCGCCGCCGCCAAGGCCGCCAAGGCCTTCGAGCTGCGCCAGATGAAGGGCGCGAAGTAGCAGTTCCGGCGCCGGGGGGTGCGGCCTCGCGCCGCGCCCCCTGGCGCGCCACTCCCTCACGGCTCGATCAGCTCCGGTCCGGAGACCGATCCTGTGTGACGTCCACCGGGAGGCCCCGCGGGTCCGAGAGCGCCTCGTCGAGCTTCCCCGCGTCCACCGAGCCGAGCAGTCCGCGCTTGCCCAGGAGCCGCCGCGCCTCGGAGGCCACGTCCACCTTGGCGTCCTCGTCGGGGTGGATCTCCACGAAGACCCGCCCGGCCCGCACGCCGACCTTCACCGGCTCGCGGACGATCCGGACCTCGGCCCCCACCGGCACCCGCTCGAAGAGGACCGGGATGTCCTCGGGGTAGAGCCGCAGGCAACCGTGGCTGGCCCGGCGCCCCACGCCGAAGGGCGTATCGGTGCCGTGGATGAGGATCGACCCCCTGTCGAGCCGAAGCGCGTGGGTCCCGAGCGGATTGTCCGGCCCGGGCGGCACCACCGCCGGCAGGTCGGGCTCCTCCTTGCGAATCGACGCGGGCGGGTACCAGGGCGGGTTCACCTGCTTCTGGATCACCTTGAAGGTGCCGGTGGGCGTGGCCCAGCCCTCGGTGCCGATGCCCACCGGGAAGGTCATGGCCGGCCCGGGCTTGCTGGGGAAGTGGAAGAGGCGCATCTCGGAAAGGTTCACCACCACCCTCCCCGGCGCCGCGGCCCGGGGCACGATCCAGGAGGTGGGGAGGGTGACCATCGCGCCCACGGTGGGGATGAAGGCGTCCTGCCCCGGGTTGGCCGCCTCGATCTCGTTGAATCCCAGGTCGTACTGGCGCGCCATCTCGATGAGCGAGTCGCCGGGCAGCACCACCCGCTGGCAGGAGGTCCCGATGACCTCGACGGCCTTGCATTCACCCGGTGTGTTGCAGGCGGCGGCCTGGACGATGGGGCAGCGCGGCGCGACCGCGGCGACGGGCTCGGGCTCCTTCGGTGGCTCGGGCGGCGGGGGGACGTGCGCGCAGCCGGCCCAGAGGGCGGCGAGGAGGAGCCAGGCTCCCGGGAGGAGGTGGAGTCGTGCCGGCATGGCGCAAGGGTTAGTGGAAGGCAGGGAGCGTGACAAGGGGCTCCGGCGCGGTTAGCGTTTCCGGGCGATGCGTGCGGCCGCGATCCTCATGCTTTTCCTCGCCGGGAGCGGCGCCGGGGCCGACGAGGCCGACCGGACTCCGGCGGCTTGTCCCACGACGGGCGACTGGGTGGCCGTCTTCACCCTCAAGCGGGAGATCTGGCTCTGCCGCCACGGGTCGGTGGTGGGACGGATCCCGGTGGCGCTGGGGCGGGGCGGAACCGGGAAGAGGCGGACAGGCGACCACCGGACCCCGGTCGGCGCCTACGCCTTCGGGACCCCGAGGCAATCGAAGCTCTACGGGACCTTCATCCCCTTCGACTACCCAACCCGCGAGCAGGCGTCGCAGGGGCACTCGGGCAGCGCGCTGGGGATCCACGGCCCCCCGCGCGGACAGGCCGAGCCCGAGTACCCGACCACGGCCTTCGACTGGACCATGGGCTGCGTGGCCACCGGGACCGACTCCGACGTGGAGACCATCGCCGAGTTCGTGCGCAGGTACCAGCCGACCTTGCTGGTGCGGTGAGTCACGGCGTCAGTCGGGGTCGCCCGCCACCGGCAACTCCACGCGGAACGTGGACCCCTGGCCCGGGCTGCTGGTGGCCGTGATGGTTCCGCCATGCGCGGTGACGATGGAATGGCAGATGGCAGGAAGCGCATGGCCTCGTCGAGCCGGCGAACGATGGTCTCCCTGTCGACCGGTCCGCCGGAACGGATCGCCTCCTTCACCGCCTCGACCTCCTCGATGGCGAACCCTTGTCCCGCCAGCTCCCCGGTGAGCGGGTTGTCGATCTCGTGGGCCACGCCTGCCACCAGCGTCCCCAGCGCGGCGAGCCGCGACGCCACCACGAGCCGTTCCTCGAGTGCCCGTTTCTCCGTGACGTCCTGGGTCATGATGAGACCGTGGGTGACAGCGCCCGACGCGTCGCGCACCGGCTCCAGGATGACGCCGACGGCGCAGTCGCGAACCTGGAATGGGCTCGCCGGGACTCCCTGGCAAGCACGGCCCGGGTCCCGTCCATCAGGACGTAGCGGAGGTCCCGGAAGAAGAGCCCCACCGCCCCGTTGGGGAAGTTCTCCATGACCGCACGCTGGAGGGCCTCGCTCCGGTGCAGGGCGTCCTCCGCCTCCTTCTGGGCCTGGATGCCGGAAATGGTCCCGGCGATGCGGAGGGCCTTGCCGGCCGGATCGCGGGCCGATACTCCGCCGCGGCTGCGGACCCACCGACAGGTCCCGTCGGCGTGCCGGGTGCGAAACACCCGGTCGAAGTGCCCCTCCCCGCTCGCCATCACGGCCTCGTAGACCGGGCGAATCTCGCGGAGGTCGTCGGGGTGCATCCGGGCCCGCCACTCGTCGCTGCCCGCCACCGTGTCCACGGCGGGCCGGCCGGTGATCTCGTTCATCCGGGCGCTGTGGAAAACCTTCCCGGTGACGAGGTCACGCTCCCAGTAGCCGTCGGTGCTGGCGTCGAGGACCGATTGCAGCCGCTCCCGGCTCTCGCGGAGCTCGGTGGCGATCCCCGCCTGCTCCATCTCCGCGAGGAACTGCAGGCGGCGGACGCGATGCTGCCGCCATGAGACGAAGCCGGCGGCGAGATTCGTCATCGGCAGCATGTCGCCGATCAGCAGGGCCGCGGCAGGGGGGGGTCGCGAAACGCCAGGATCCAGGCGGCCGCCCCGACTGTGATCGTTCCGGCCCCGATGGCCTGGAGGGAGAACCGGTTGGGGAGAAGCGCCCAGACGCAGACCACGAGGAACATGTCGAACGTGACGGGAAGCAGGTAATCGGCCGGACGGGTGGACTGGATGACGACGTCGATGGTCGCGGCGGCGGCCACCCGCAGGGCGAAGAGCAGACCTCGCGTCGGCGGACCGACGAGGCGCAGGTCGTTCGAAACGGGTGCCAGGGAGGGCAGAGCCAGACCGCCAGTGATGATCGCCGCGGTGCGCCCGTCGTACCGCAGGAACCGGGCGCGGTACTCCGCCTCCAGCGCCGGCGGCACGGGCCCCGTGCCCGCCAGTCGTCCAGGACCTCTCCCTCCACCCATGGTGACGACGCAAGGCCCCCTGCCCGACGTGGTCAAAAGGCCTTTGGGGGCGCCCCTGGCGATCAGAACGGGGATCGTCTCTTTTGCCGCCTTGCGCGCCTTCCTGGTCTACGTGAGGGATGAGGACTACTTCCACCTGCTGCCTCCGGCGGCGGGCGACGACGCCCCCGGGCCAGCGACGGCCCGGGAGCGTGCGCAAGTCGCGCGGCGGGGACCTCGGTCGACCTCAGGCTTCCTGGATGATTCCGAGGACGTCCTTCTCCAGCAGGGGTGAGGGCGTCACGACGACCTGCCTCCCGGCCACGTTCCAGGCGAAGCGGGGTTCGCCCTTGTGTCGGATGTAGGCGTCCCGAAGGTGGTCCGAGACGATCTGCACCTTCGCCGCCGAGAGCCCCTTGTCCTTCATGAGGAGCTTCAGATTTCCTTCCCGGCCGTCCTGGAACCAGACCAGGCCGAACGTGCTGGGGGGCTTTCCGACGAACACCCAGAGCCCCTGCTCCCCGGGGACCACCTCCAGCTTGTCCTTCGTCTTCTGCGCGAGCCCCTCGAGCGCTGTCTTGTTCTTCTCCAGCTGAATGGCCGCCTGGCCCGTGGGGTCGAGGGGCTGATGCTCCGGCTCCCCTCCGAACAGCTTTCCGAGCAAACCCATGTTCATCCTTCCTTCCTCCCGGCCAGTGCCCTGGAAAAAGGAGCAGGCCCCGACCGGAGGAATCCTCCAGATAGCGGCCCGGCTATCTGCTTCGCCTCCTCAGGCTCACGGCGAGCCCTCGGACCCTTGCCAAGAAGACAACATCGCACCGCACCGATCAAGGGCCGCGCGCTGATTTCGGGCCACGAGGGCGGCGGCGGGCGAGTTCCTGCCGCGATGCGTCGCGACTTCGGGGGCGCTGGGCGGATAGCATCGTGCCTTGGCTCGCGGGATCCCCCGAAACGGACGCCGGTGAAGGAGGGGACGTGATCTCTCGCCTCCTCGAGGGCAACAAGCAGTTCGTCGAGACCCTCTTCGTCACGGAGAAGGCCTACTACTCGGAGCTGGCCCGCGAGCAGAGGCCGACCGTGCTCTGGATCGGCTGCTCCGATTCGCGACTATCCGTGAACGTCATCACCGGGACCCGTCCCGGCGAGGTCTTCGTCCACCGGAACGTGGGCAATGTCGTGGCCGAGAACGACTGGAACCTGTCCGCGGTCCTCGAGTTCTCCATCAACCACCTCCACATCCCCGACGTCGTGATCTGCGGTCACTATGGTTGCGGAGGGATCGCGGCGCTCGAAACGGAGGACTCGGAGGATCGGTACATCCCGATCTGGCTCAACAACGCCTCCAAGGCGAGGGACCGCGTGGACGACCGGCTCCGCTCCCAGCGCGTGGAGGTGTCGCCCGAGCAGCGCCACCGGGCCATCGTGGAGGAGAACGTCCGCCTGCAGCTCGAGCATCTTCACCGGTACCCTTTCGTCCGGCGGGCCACGCGGGAGGGGAGGCTCCGGACCCACGGATGGGTTTACGACATGGGCGACGGACGGATCCGGACGGTCGAACCGACCGGGTGAGCACGCGGTACGACCGTCCGATGCCAGGCCCCCGGCCTCCGGGGGTCACCGGAGCCTTCGGGGGCGGCCCTGGCGATCAGGACCGGGATCGTCTATTTTGCCGCCGTGCGCGTCTTCCTGGTCTACGTGAGGGATGAGGACTACTTCCACCTGCTGCCTCCGGCGGCGGGTGACGACGCTCCCGATGCACGCTTGCGGGCGATGGCCTTCCCCCCGCTGGGCATCCAGACGCTCGCCCCCATCCTGCGCCGGGCCGGCCACACCGTCCGGATGTTCGACACCTGCCACCCGCGCATGCGGGCCGACGGGGTCGCCGAGGCGGCCCGGCAGGACGCCCCCGACGTCATCGCCCTCTCCTTTCTCTCGGTGACCGCCTACCCGGGTCTGAAGAACTTCGCCCGCAAGGTGAAGGTGGCGAACCCTGGCATCCCCATCATCGTGGGCGGCGCCTTCGCCTCCATCAACGCGAGCAAGATCCTGGCCGACTGTCCCTTCATCGACCACGTCGGCGTGGGCGAGGGCGAGGACCTGCTCGTCGACTACCTCGACAACCTCCACGGCGGCCTGGGCAACGTGGCGGGGCTGGTCTGGCGGGACGGCGGCGAGATCGTGAAGAACGTCCCGCGCCCGCTGCTCCGGGACCTGGACAAGTACCCGTACCCGGATCGCACCTCGCTCCCCATCGACTACATCGAGTCGCTGCCGCTCGACGTCCCGGCGGTGCTCTCGCTCGACAAGTTCTGCACCATCCAGACCTCGCGGGGCTGCCCCTACACCTGCATCTACTGCGACATCCCCTCGCTCGGCGAGGGCAAGTGGCGCAGCCGCTCCGCCGAGCACGTGCTGGGCGAGATGCAGGAGCTCTCCGACCAGGGCTACCGCTCCATCTACCTCACCGACGACCACTTCCTGCTCAAGCGCAAGCGCATCGCCGACATCTGCAACGGCATCATCGACCGCAAGCTCAAGTTCCACTGGGGGTGCGAGGGGCGGGTGGACTCGATGGGCATCGAGGCGCTCCCGCTCATGGGGAAGGCCCACTGCGACATGCTGGCCTACGGCATCGAGGCCGGCACGCAGAAGATGCTCGACCGGCTGGGCAAGAAGCAGCAGCTCGAGCAGATCGAGCTCGCGGTGGGCGAGGCCAAGAAGCACGGCATCGCCCGGGTGCACGGCTTCTTCGTCATCGGCGGGCCGGGCGAGACCGCCGAGGACATCCGCGAGACCTTCCGCTTCGCGGCCCGGCTGCCCATCGACACCTTCGGCTTCAACCGGCTGGCCGTCTACCGGGGAACGCCGCTCTGGAACGAGTACGCCAGCCGAGGCATCGTCGACGACGACCGGGACTGGGACAAGACCTTCAAGTGCTGCGACATCGACCCGGACACGGTCCCCAACGACGAGGTCAACGCGCTGCGGATGAAGGGCTACGTGTCGCTGCTGCTGACCCGCATCGTGAAGAGTCCGGTGCGGACCTGGGGGCTCTTCCGCACCTTCAACCGGCACATGCCGGCCCGCGACCTCTTCCGGCTCATCAGCGGCCCGTTCCGCAAGAAGCCGGGTCCCGCGCCTGCCCTGCCGGCGCCGATGGTGGACGCCGGGATCAAGGTCCCCGTCCGGCTGGCGAGCTGAACCCGCCGGCCGCGCCGCCTACCCGACCAGGTCCTCGGTTCCGTCCACGCCGAGCACGTTGCCGGTGAGCCAGGTGGTGTCGGGCCGGGACAGCGCCACGATCACCGCCGCCACGTCGGCCGGGGTGGTGAGCCGCTTGGCCGGGTGGATGGCCAGGCAGTGCTCGATCATCAAGGCGTTGCCGGGAATCTTGCGGAGCGCCGGCGTGTCGGTGACCCCGGCCCGCACCGCGTTCACCCCGATCTTGCGCGGCACGAGCTCCACGGCGAGCTGCCGGCAGTGGCTCTCGAGCGCCGACTTGGCGGCGGACACGGCGCCGTAGGACGGCCAGATGCGGTGGCCGCCGGCGCTGGTCATGGCGTAGACGTGGGACCCCGGCCCCATGAGGCCGGCCTGGAGCACGTCCTGGGTCCAGTAGACGAGGCTGTGGGCCATCACGTCGAGCGTCATGTCCATCTGCGTGCGGGTGATGGAGTCGGCCGCGGTGTCGGCGACGAAGGGCTTCAGCGTGCCGAAGGCGAGCGAGTGGACGAGGACGTCCACGCCGGCCGGGCTTCCCTCCCCGGCCAGGACGCGGTTCATCTCGGCGACCACCTCGGCGCGCTTCTCGGCGTCGGCGGCGTTGACGTTGAAGAAGACCGCCTTGCCTCCCGCCGCGGCGATCTCCGACTGGATGCGGTCCACGTTGGCGAGGGTGGCACGGCGGTCGAGGTGCACGCCGAAGACGTTGCGGCCGGCACGGGCGAGCGCCAGCGAGATGGCCTCGCCGAATCCGGACGACGCTCCGAGGACGAGGGCCCATTTCCGCGTGTTTGGCATCGGCAGAAGATGGTCGAGCGGGCCGCTCCGGTCAAGCCGGTACACGGGGTCCTGGTCCCCCGGGCGTCGAACCTCTGGATGACGTCCCTGCGCCAGACGGCGACGCGCATCAGCCACGGGAGCGGGGTTCGCTCGTGGCTTCGCTGGATCCACTTGCTGGGCATCGCTCTTCGTTCCCTCCGGACGGTCCGGCAGGCGGTGGTAATGTACGAACCCGCCCATGACCGACGACCGCTCCCTCGCCGCCGCCACCGCCACCGCCATCCTGGGTGTGGACACGCTCTGGGGCGGCGACGTCCTCGATCCCTCGGGCGCAGGGCGCTTCATCGCCGACTCCTGGTTCTCCGACGAGCCGCTCCCGGTCGCCTACACCCACCCGGCGGCGGCGTGGCTGCGGAAGTCGGGCGGCGTGGCCACGAAGGAGGCCGACCCCGGCGCGGTGGACGCCTACCTCGCGGCGGTGGACGTGCCGGGCGCGGTGCGCGACCTGGCGGCCCGGAGCCGGGAGATGGGCGGGCTGCGCGGCGCCTACCTCGAGGGCGTGGCGGACAGCCTCTCGGTGATGTGGGACCTGGCCCAGGAGCTGCTCGGGCGGGGGCCGGCGGTGCCCTATGAACGCTGCGTGAAATCCTCCTGCGGCGCGCCCCCCACTCCGTCCCGTCCGGAGGAGAAGCGGCGGCGCGTCGCCGAGCTGCTGGCCCGGGCCGGCCACCCCTCCCGCACGCCGGGGGAGCTCCTCTCCGCCGTGGAGGCCTGGCGCGCCGGACGGCTCGTTCCGCGCCACTCCATCCGGCAGCTCTCCGACGCCTTCGTGGCCTGGCTCGAGGAGGGGACGCGAAGGCACGTGGTGCCGCACCTGCCCGCCTCCCTCCACGGCGTCCCGCGCGCCAACGTGCGCTTCCTGCCCCTGGCGGACGCCGTGTTCTCCGGATCCATGAACTACGTGGGGCGGGCCCGGGACGCGGACGGCGCGCCGCTCTACGAGGCCACCTACGAGCTCAACGCCTCGCTCCAGATCTCGGTGCCGGAGTTCGCCGACCTGGTGGCCCACGAGGTGGTGCCGGGGCACGCCACCACCTTCGCGCTGGCGCAGGGGCTCCACGTGCAGGGGAAGCTCGGCTTCGAGGGAACCGTGCTCACCATGAACACGCGGGGGGCCACGCTCTTCGAGGGGATCGCCAACAACGCCATCCTCATGGCCTTCGGCGTGAACGAGGTCGAGGATCTCCCCGACGAGGACCTCCAGCTGGGAACCCTCCTCTTCCTCCTGCAGGACGACGCCAAGAACCAGTCTTCCTGGCTCACCTGGGGCGAGGGGCGGCCGCAAGCGGAGGTCGCCGCCACGCTGCGGGCCGACTACCTGGTCTCGGCGGAGCGGGCCGACAAGCTCTCCGGCGCCTGGGGACGCCACCCGCTCCTGGGCCGCATGTACCTGCCCGCCTACCGCGCGGGGACCGAGAAGGTGGCGGCGCTCCGCCGCGCCCACCCGCCCGGGCGGATCATCCCGGCCCTCTTCGGCGTGAACGGGCTCGTGGACGTGGTCACCATCGACCAGGTGCTCTGAGGCCGCTTCGGGTGACACAAGCATTCGGGACTTTGCGACGTCGCTCCCCGGGCCAAGACTGTTGACCGGGGGGGAGCCATGTCCGGGTATCGTCGGATCTGCTGTCCGGTCGATTTCTCCGACCCGTCGCGCCTCGCCCTGGAGGAAGCCGCCCGGCTGGCCCGCCGCGAGGGCGCCTCGCTGACCGTCCTCCACGTGCCCGAGGCCCCCAGGCCGGCTCTCGCGATCCCCTACGCGCCGCCCCCTGTGTGGCAGGACGAGGGCGCTCCCCCCGAACTCGAGGCGTGGCGGGCGGAGGCCGAGAGCCTCCGGGGCGGGACCGTGGACTCCGTCCTGCTCGGCCAGCCCGTGGCTCCGGCCATCGCCGGGTTTGCCCGGGCGACCGGCGTGGACCTGATCGTCGTCGGGAGCCACGGGAGGACCGGGCTGGCCCGGCTCGTGGTGGGCTCGGTGGCGGAGGCGGTCGTGCGGAGCGCGCCGTGTTCCGTGCTGGTGGTCCGGTCGCCGGAAGGCGTGCCCCCTGCGGCGGGTTAAGATTCTCGCCATGGCGACACCATTCGCGGACCGAGGCTCCCTTCGGCTGGTCAAGGGCTCCCTGCTGGCGGCGTTCCTCGCATCCGCCTGCTCCTCCTCCACCGGAACCAGCTACCTGGCGCAGTCCATCGCGGTGGCCGACCTGGACGGCGACGGCCGGCCCGACATCCTCTCCGCCATGGCCGCGGCCCCACCGCCGGGGTTCCTGAGCGCCCGCATCCAGGCGCCGGGGACACCGGGCACCTTCGCGAATCCGGTGCGGAGCCCGACCGGTGGCGATCCCGTGGCCATCGCCGTGGGGGACCTGGATGGCGACGGACTCCCCGACGTCGCCGTCGCCGATGCCGCCCCGGCGGCGGACGGCAGTCACGCATTGGATGTCCAGTTCCGGGTCGCGGGGACGCCGGGGGCCTTCTCCGCGCCGGTCGCGCTCCCCCTCGGAACGCTCACGCCGCGCGACCTCGCGCTCGCCGACCTGGACGCCGACGGCAGGCTCGACATCGCGGTGGCCGCGGCCGGTTCGAACGACGTCCAGGTGCTCTTCCAGCAGGCGCCGGGGACCTTCGCCGCTCCCGTCGGGTTCCCCGTCGGAGGAGGGCCCACCGCCGTCGCGGGCGCAGCGCTCGCCGGCACGGGTGGCACGGACCTCGTCGTCGTCACCGCCAGCGGGAAGCTCTCGGTCCTCGTCCGCGGGCCGACCCCGGGGACGTTCCTCCCCGCCGTGAGCTATGCGGCCGGGACGAGCCCGGCGGCCGTCCAGGTCGCCGACATGAACGGGGACCTCTTGCCGGACGTGGTCGTCGCCGGCTACGACGGGACGCTGCTGCTCTTCCTGCAGGCCCCGGCCGGCGAGGGCACCCTCCTGCCGCCGGTGGTGCACGACACCCTCGACTACGGCTCCTGCTCGATCGCCATCGGCGACATCGACGGCGACGGCCGGCCCGACGTGGTGGTGGCGAACGCGGGCCCTCCGGGCTACCCGGGATCGGTTTCCGTGTTCATGCAGGATCACGGCGTTCCGGGGCAACTCGGACCGCCGGTGCGGTACCCGGGCTACTGGGGGCCGCTCTCGGTGGCGCTCGGCGACCTCGACGGCGACGGACTGCTCGACATGGCCGTGGCCGACGGGACCCCATACGTCCGCTTCCAGAGCACGGTGACGCCGGGGCTGTTCCTGCCCCCCACCTGGCTCAAGTTCTGAGCCGAACTGGCCCGGGAAGGCCGGTCGTTGTAATCAGTCCTCGTGCGCCAGACCATTCCCCTCCGGGAGCGTCCCGTAGACTGGATCCTGCTCGGGTTCTTCGTGGTGAACCTCGGCTTCATCACCTACATCGTCGATCTCGAGCAGCTGGTGATCGCCGACGTCACGCGGTTCGAGTACCCGTTCTGGCCGCCGCGCGCGCTCGTGGACCTCGTCCACTGGTGGGGAAACAACTTCGATCCGCTCCAGAACGCCAGGCCGGCCTGGTGGCGCGCCACCATCTGGCTCGACGTCCTGCTGTTCGGGCCGTTCTACGTCGCGGCCATCTGGGCCATCGTCAAGGGGCGGGAGTGGATCCGCGTCCCGGCCATCTTCTGGTCCGGCGTGATGTTCGCCAACGTCTCCATCATCATGTTCGAGGAGTACTTCGGGCCCCACGCCACGCCGGCCCGCGGAATCGTGACCGTGGCCAACCTCCCGTGGTGGCTCCTGCCGCTCTTCGTGACCTGGAGGTTCGGGCGCAGCGAGCACCCGTTCAGCCGGGATGTGCCGACGCCCTGACGACGGGCGACTCCACCGTGAAGGTGGATCCCTTGCCGACCTCGCTCTCCACGGTCAGCGTCCCGCCGTGGGTCGTCACGATGGTGTGGCACGACCTCCAGGCGCGCCATCTCCGGTCCAGCCGGTCCGATCCGGATCGTGATCGCTTCGGTCGTCCCGGGCGTCGTCGCCTTCGCTGCGTTGGTGAAGAGGTTCACCACCACCTGCTCGATCTGGCCGAAGGTCGCCACGACGCCCGACCGACGAGCCCGCTTCCTCCGGCTAGCCATGCGTGCGCTGGGCTCCGGGGTGACAGTGAGGGTGAAGGCTCGCGGTGAAGGGAAGGCCGTCGAGAAGGTTCTGGCGCTCACGGGTGGGAAGGGGGTGGACGTTGCCATCGAGGCGGTCGGAATCCTGGCGACGTTCGACGTGTGCCTGGACATCGTCGCGGCGGGGGGACACGTCGCCAACGTGGGCGTGCATGGCAAGCCCGTTTCCCTCAAGCTGGAGAAGCTCTGGATCCACAACGTCACGATCACGACGGGGCTCGTCGACACCAGCACGACGCCGATGCTGCTCAAGACCGTGGTGGCGGGTCGTCTCCAGCCGACGCGGACGCAGCGAAGGAGAAGGCGCTCAAGGTCATCATCCGGCGGGGGTGACGTGGCGCGTTCCAACCGGGGACGAGGACGTAGGCGACGAGGTCCGGGTGCTGCCGGAGCGCGACGATGGCCTTCCGGGTGTCCCCGGTCCAGGTGCTCCCAGGTGTGGAGGGCGTCGACGAAGACCACGTCCACGCCGTCCGCGAAAACCCGGGGCGCATCCGTCTCGAAGAAGGCGTCGCTGGTACGATCGAAGTACAGGACGCCGGGCTTTAGATACGCACTGCCGTTCCCCCAGTATAGGCGGCTCTGTCCGGGGTGGCCCGCGTTGCGACGTGGTACACAGCCTTCTCGATCTCCTCAAAGGATTCCGCCATGAAGCGTCTCGTCGCCGCAGCCGCTGCCCTCGCCACGCTCGCCACCACCGGGTGCGCCGGGATCACCGTCACCCAGCTCTGGCGGGATCCGGACTTCGCCTCCCGGCCGGGTACGCGCGTCTTCATCCTCGCCGCCATGGACAACAGCGCCAACCCCGCCCAGTTCGAGAATGCGATGGCCCAGGCGCTCCGGGCCAGGGGGTTCCAGGCAACGACGAACCTGGGCAACTTCCCCCCTGGCCGGATCAATCGGATGGCGATCCGGCAATACGTCGCCGAGAACCAGGTCGACCTGATCCTCATGACGCGGCTCACCACCGAGCCCGCCACCCCGGTGGTCGTGACCAAGACGGCGGTTGTTTCCTCGGGCTGGCCCGGCAACTTCTCGAGCGTGGCGGGTTCCCAGACCATGGTCATCCAGGGCACCAACGTGAACGCCCGGGTCGAGGCCTTCGACGCCCGCACCGAACCCAACGCGCTCGTCTGGAGCGGCCAGTCGAACACCGTCGACGTGCAGACCGCGCCGCAGTCGCTGGCGACAACGGTGGCGGCGGATCTCGTCGCGGCCCGGATCCTGGTCCGGTAGCCGCCGCCAACCTCGGCCGCATCTTCGAGCCCTTCTTCACGACACGCAGAGGGGGCGAGGGCACGGGAACAGGCCTTGGCCTCGCGGTCTGCCAAGCCATCGTGGCCGCCCACGGCGGTGCGCTCACGGTCCAGGGCCAACTCGGCAAGGGTTCCACGTTTCGCATGGAACTACCGTCGGCACCGTTTCGGGGCCCCGCCGAAAGACAAGAGGCCCACCAGGATTTGCGTCCTGATGGGCCGGTGTCGGCGCGAGTTGAAGAAGTGCCTGGACCCGGAATCGAACCAGGGACACGGGGATTTTCAGGCCTGGTACGGGAGTGGCCAAGGCCCCGGGATCCGCTGGAGAAACGGAGGAGGCGGGAGGGGGCTGAAGCACATTTGTGTCAGCCGGACGCGGGGAGCGAGGGGCAGCTGGACTTCGGGTTCGAGGACGACCGATGAGCCTCCGGGGTGACGAGAACTTCCGGTGGCACTATGCTTCCCCTGTCATGAGCAGCACGGCCCGAAAGGATCTCCACGCGCTGGTGGACGCGCTTCCCGCAAGCGAGGAGCAGGCGGCGCGGCGCTACCTGGAATACCTGCGGGATGCGAGCGATCCGTACGCCAGCCTCGACAGGGTCGACCCGTTCGTGGACATGCCCGACGACGAGCGTGCCAGGCTCCACGCCTCGCTCCAGCGGGCTGAGGAGGAGATCGCCTCCGGCGATTCGACCTCGGCCGAGGATCTCGTTCGCGAGCTCCGAGCGGCGCGGTGAAGGTCCAGATCTCGCCGACGGCGCGGCGGCAGATCGTCGCGCTGTCTGCCTGGTGGAACGAGAATCGCAGGTCGGCCCGTGTTCGCGTCGAGGATGCGGTCGACGCGGCGGTCGGCGCCATGCGGGAGCATCCGGGGCTTGGGCCTGCCTACCCGCCGAACCCGAGGTACCGGACATGGCGGCTCAAGGGCACGCCCTACGTCCTCTTCTACCGAATCGACGATGCCGCGGGGACCATCTGGATCATGGTCGCGTGGAGCGCCATGAGGGGTTCGGGGCCCGAGTTGCCCTGAGTTGACGCTGATGTGCCACGACACATATTGATGCCCGGGCGCCATCACCCTGGAGGTCGTCGTGAGCCGCAAGTTCAAGGACTTCATCCGCGAGCTCGAGGAGGAGGCCCAGCGCGAGGGTCCCCAGGCCGTCGCCGAGCTCAAGGCGTTCGACGCGCACTTCCAGCTGGCCACCGAGTTCATCCTCCTTCGAAAGCAGCGCGGGCTCACGCAGCGACAGCTGTCGACAAAGTCGGGGGTCCAGCAAGCGGAGATCAGCCGAATCGAGGGCGGGCGCGCCAATCCGACGGTGTTCACCCTGTCCGCCCTCGCTTCGGCTCTCGGCGGGGAACTGGGAATCCGGATCCGTGCAGGCAGCCGCCGACCGCGGTCCGTTCATGTGGCGCGAGGTCGTCACGCAGCACGGCAGCGACCGGTCGCGACCGGGGGGCGCTGACGGGAATCCGGGAAGGTCCTGGAGGAGGCCGAAACCCTGTATCTCGCTGCATGACGACGCGGGGCAGTGAGCCGCCGGGGTGATGCAAACATCCGGAGTGACACTATCCTTTCGGAGGCATGGTCTTCGACTGGCGCGAGCACATCACCGTCGACCCCGCGGTCCTCGTGAGCAATCCCGTCGTCCGCGGCATGCGGCTCTCGTCGGTTGCCCCGGCACCTCCTCGACCATGTTAGGGCGACCAGAAGTCCACCTCCAGGCCGAGCCTCTTGAGCATCGCGGTGTAGCGAGGGTCTCCGTGCACACCGCGGAGAAGGGGATCGACCTGAATCATATTGAGGCCATTGTCGCGCGTTGCGAACGCGTGCTCCAGCCACTCGAACGCACGGTCGGCCTCTCCTCTCCACGCGTAAACCTGGGCGATCTGGTAAGCCGCTGTGTCTGGACGTTCGGCGATCAGGGTGTCGAGCGCCTCCTGCGATTCCCGGGCGCGCCTCAGGCCGTGGAGGGCCTCGGCGGTGCACGTGAGCGGGAGCGCCCTTCCGCTTTGCCTGGCTGCAAACGCCAGCGCCTCTTCGTTCAGGCCGTCCGCGACCAGTGACATGCACATGTACATGCTGGCCTCCACGTGACCGGGGCTGAGTTCGAGCGCGCGACCCAACGCCTCCCTGGCGTGAACGAAATCAGCGGCTGCCATGTACAGACGCCCCAGTATGACCAACCGATATGGATCGAGGGGGTCGCGGTCCACCCGCACCTTCCCGGAAGCGATCGACGCCTGGATCCGCTCGGCCCTGTTCAACTTCCTGGGGTCAGTTCCTGTGGCGCTGGCATCCTTCGGCCGGAGTTCGGCCGCTCTCGCGAAGTCGGCTTCCGAACCGGGCCTGTCGAAGGCGAAGTTCCAGCGCGCCAGCCCACGAATGCGGTAGCTCTGGGGGAGATCGGGCGCAAGCGCGACGGCCTTCTCGGCGGCTGCAAGTCCCCGCTCGACCATCCCGGGCTGGCCACCGTCCGCACGGAGGTCCATGGCTGCCTGGACGATTCCTGCCCATGCCGCCGCGTACCCGGGGTCGAGCGCCACCGCCTTCTCGAAGGCCGCCATGGCTCGCCAGTGGTCCTCCATGGTTCCGCGCTTCGCGAAGTGTCGCCCAAGAAGGAGCTGCGCATACGCTTCGGGCTTGTCGGTCCGGAGCCACCTCGCATTCTGGTCCTTGTCGGGGAGCAGGTTCACCTGGAGTGCTGTAGCTACGGCCTGGGCGATGTCCTTCTGGATGGCGAGCAAACCTTCCTGGCCCCGATCGAATGCCTGCGACCACAGGTGCGCACCGTCCGCGGCGCGGATGAGCTGGGCGGAGATCCTGAGGACGCCCCCCTCCTTCCGCACGCTTCCCTCGAGCAGGGTCTCGACGTTGAGCTTCTGGCCAATGGCGCGGAGGTCGTCGGGCTTCCCCTTGAAGGAGAACGAGGAGGTTCGCCCGATCACCTTGAGCCCCTTCACCTGCGCGAGCGTGTTCAGGATCTCCTCGGCGATCCCGTCCCCGAAGTATTCCAGGTCCTTCCCCGGACTCATGTCCACGAACGGCAGAACGGCAACGGACGGCTTGGTCTCGGCCCGAGCCGCGTCTGCTGAACGCCCCGCGCGATGTACGACCACGCCGACGACCACGCCACCGAGGACGACGCCGAGCCCCGCGAGCACCGCGACCCGACCCATGCGAGCTGGCCGCTCGGTGGCATGGCGCGCCTCCTGGAGGACCTCCAGCCACGCCTGACCATCTCTTGGGCGGGCCGCCGGGTCGGCGGAAGTGGCCAGGGCTATGGCTCGCTCCAGGCGTCGTGGGCGTCGCCCTCCGAGCATGTCGCCCAGCACTCGGCCTGCCGCGTACACGTCGGCCCGCTGGTCCACCTCCTCGCCCCGCGCCTGCTCCGGAGCCATGTACTTAGGGGTTCCGGCTCCGCTGATTCCCTCGGTGCCAAGCAGGTGCGCGAGCCCGAAGTCGAGGAGCTTCACCCTCCCGTCCTCGCAGACGAACACGTTCGCGGGCTTGAGGTCCCGGTGCAGGACGCCTCGCTGGTGGGCGTGGGCGAGCCCCTTCGCCATCTCCTCGGCGATGCGCAGGGCCTCGGCCTGTGGGATCGGGCCTTCCGCGATGCGCTGCGCAAGCGTGTTCCCGTGCAGCAGTTCCATCACGAGGTAGGGACCGGCTTGGCTCGTTCCTACATCGTGAAGCGTTACGATGCAGGGGTGGTCCAGGCGCGCCACCGCCTCGGCTTCCTTCTTGATCCAGTCCGACGAGAGGTCTCGCCGAGGCCGGGACAGGCGTAGCGTCTTCACTGCCACGACCCGGTTCAACTCGGTGTCGAACGCCTCGTAGACCGCGCCGAAGCCTCCCCGCCCGACTTCGCGACGGATCTCGAAGCGGCCGAGCCGGTCGCCCGGCTGAAGCTCGTTCTTCCAGGCGTCGAGGGCGTCCTCACTGGAAGCATCGGCCAGTTCCTGGAGAAGTCGGGAGAGCGGGCCGGGCTCGCCGGCGCTCGACACGACCGCGCTGTCGCGCTGCTCCTGGCTCTCCGGCAAGGCGAGCCCCCCAGGGGTGGTCCAAGGAGGCTAGCAGGGGGCCACCGAGGGTGTCATCCGCTCCACTGCCAGGAGTTACCTGGAAGACGGTCCCGTCGAGTCTAGAACTCCAAGTCTCCCCCTCAACGCGGGCAGCGGAGCGAGCCAGGCACGGTGCTCGCCTTGAGCGCGGTGGCCCGGCCAGTGAGCGGGTTCAGCTTCACGTCGAGGACGGCCTCGCCCCGCTGGCAGGTCAGGAGGAAGGTCCCGCGGGTGGTCCCGTCGCCCTTCAGCGATGAGCCAACGCTGCACGCGCCGTGGTTGGCCGAGAGGCGGGCCAGGTTCTTGCGGAGCGCCCCGGCGTCCGCACCCGGCTCGAGCAGCTTGGCGGCAGCACCGTCGTCCCACTGCTCCATCAACTGTGCCCCCTCGGCGGCCGCCCTGGTCAACGGCTCGCCGGGAGGGAGCACGGAGGCGAGCTCGAGCGCCTGGATCCGCGGCGGTAGGTCCGAGGTGAGCTCGATCGACAGTTCAATGCCCCCTCTCTCGCAGGTGAGCAGCAGCCGGCCGCGCAGGGCGTTCTGGGCCTTCCCGCCCTCCGCGGGCTTGCAGGTGCCGTGCACCCTGGCGAAGCCCGCCAGGCGAGCCTCGAGCCTGTCCGGCGCCTCGTAGGCAGAGTAGTTGACGTCGAAGGCAGCCGTCGCACGCTCGGCGTTCCAAGACGTCAGGAGGTCCAGGACCGTCGCACGCGCCCGGACGAGCTGGTCCGAGATCGGCCGCGGCCGCTCCGGCAAGAGACCCCGCTCCCGCAGGCCGCTGACCAGGGCGTCCACGACGGGCCGGCCGTTGGTGTAGGTAAGGTTGGTCATCACGAAGACGCCCACGTCCTGCTCGGGCAGGAGCAGCACGAACGAGCCGTAGCCCGGGAGCCCGCCACTGTGCCGGACCACCTTCGGGAACTTGCAGTTGGTTCCGGATCCCCAGCCGAAGCCGTATCCGCCGGCGTACACTTGCAGCTCCCCGAGGTCGTTGCGCGTGGCGGCGAATGGGATAGGACGCTGGACCTCCTGAGTCTCGCGGATCGAGGCGCGCCGCACCGGGCCGGTGTCCGGCTCGTCGCGCGGGGGCCAGGCCGACAGCTGGAACGCCACCCATCGCGCGTAGTCGCGAGGCGAGGTCCACAGGCCGCCAGCGGCGGCCCATGCTCCGTCGGACAGCTCCGGCTCCTCGTGGAAGGCGTCGTCGGCATACTTCTCCAGGCCGGCAGAGGGCATGTCCGAGCCCCTCCGCCCGTAGCCGTGTGCCTTTCGCGCCTCCGGGACCCGGGCCGCCTCCCACGTCGTGGCGCTCATGCCGAGCGGCACCAGCAGGCGCTGGGTCACGTAGTCCTGGGCACGCACGCCGCTGGTGCGCCCGATCACCCGGCCGGCCAGCGCGTAGCCCAGATTGGAGTACTCGAACTCGGTGCCCGGCGCGGTGGAGAAGGAGAAGCCCGTCGCCAGGAAGCGGTCGAAGTCGGCCTCGCTCATCGAAACGCGCAGGTCGGCAGTGGCGTTGTCCTCGGGTAGACCGCCCCCGTGCGAGAGCAACTGGCGGACCGTGATGCGGGGCGAGTCGGTGGTGAGAGAGGCGACCTTTCGCAACTCCGGGAGGTATCGCTCGGCCGGGTCATCCAGGGAGAACTTGCCCTCGTCGCGCAGCCCGAGCGCCGCCGCCCCGACGAAGGCCTTCGACATGGAGGCGATGCGGAACACCGTGTCCTGGTCCACGGGCGCGCCGCTGGTCAAGTCGCTCACTCCCCACGCCTTGAACCACGCCAGCTGGCCGCCGGTTACCAGGCCCACCGCCATGCCGGGCGCCTTCATGCCCGCCACGGCCTTTGTCAGTGCCGGCTCCAGCTCGGTTGCCCCAGCGATCAGCCGGGCAGTTCGATCGGCGTCGCTCCAGGCCAACGGCGGAGCGGGGGAGCGCCGGGAGGAGGCCTGGGGCGAGGCACAGCCCAGACCGAGCGCCAGGAGAGCGAGGAGCATGCTCGGCCGGCCGGGGTCACCTCGGGGTCTGGATGGTGGCGAGGACCGGGTCTTGCATACCCAGCTCGACTGCTCGAGATCACGCATGGTGACGATCCTCCGGCCATCGGGTTCCGGTGGGCGAAGCCTACCTGATCTCGGCGCCTCAGCATGACGCGCGCCCCGCCGCCTCTCCATAGCAGGGGGCCACCGCGGGTGTCATCCGCTCCACTGCCGCCAGGATGTCGGTGATGCGAAGGCGCCAGTCCCTAGGCGGCACGGACCGCCTCGGACAGGATCTGCTGGCGCAGCTCCGGTCGAAGGCCGCCTTGCGTGACCAGGTCGACCTTGCAGCCCAGGAAGGCCTCGAGGCGATCCTGGACCTCGAAGAGGTGGAAGTAGCCGACCGGCGGGTCGAAGTCGACGAGCAGGTCGACGTCGCTTCCAGGGGCCGCCTGGTCGCGCGCCACGGAGCCGAACAGCGACAGGCTCCGGACTCCGAGCTCGCGGAGTTCCCCTGCGTGCTGGGCGATGATCTGGAGGACGTCGGCACGCCGCATGCGGGTCATCATAGGCCTCAGCCGTGTGACGGGCCAGGGTACCCAACCCTGCCCTCGACCCCTGCCCTGCGGGGTGCCCTGCGGAGAGGGCAGGATTGAGGACGAGGCGGCTGGCAGGATTGAAAGCAGGGCTGCCCTCGTAACCCCCCGAAACTCGTGCCCCGGCCCCGCCACCCTTCACCTGGCGTGCACACCGACGAACGGGGTGCCATCCGCCCGACCCCTCCCCCACGACCACCATGTGGGGAAGGGGTCGGCCGGCTGTCACCCAATGAGATTCCAGAGGGTGGATGGCGGGGCCAGGGCAAAGGGGCCGGAGGCGGCAGGGTCTGTGTTGCAAAGCACAAGATGTGTCTATACACTAGGATAGTCATAAGAAATACTCTCAAACAAGAATGAAGGCGAGGGGAACGAGATGGCTTCGAAGAAGGCGCGGGAGAAGTCGGAGGCGTTCGAGACGACGGAGAAGGTGATGCAGACGTTCCGGATACCTCGGGAGCTCGTGGGGAGGCTCCGGGCAGAGGCGGACCGGAGGGGGCTCGATCTCACCGCCTACGTCATCCGGGTCATGGGGGGCGTCATCGGGGATTTCGGGCTGCCGGAGGTCGCGAGGGTCATCCTGGACGACGACCGCGCGGCGCTCGGCATGGACCGGGAGGCTTACCTCCTGCACCTGCTCTTCCAGCGGAGCCTCGCCGTCCGCGAAGAGGGGCCCGGGTTCGACGGCCCGAGGTCCCGGAAGAAGGGACGCTGATGCTGGGCGAGGTCACCGAGTCGCGCCGCTTCGGCCTGGTCACGATGTGGGTCTCGGCGACCGACGTCCGCCGGGCCCTGGGCTGCTCGCGGGCACTGGCCTACGAGCATCTTCGTCGGGCGGCGCGGCGGTCACCGGGGGAGCGGGGCCTGCTCCGGGTCCCCCTCGACGTCTGGGAGCGTTACGCCAGGGAGGTGCTGTCGTGCAGCGGATCTTCAAGCGAGGCCGGGTCTGGTACGGGTGGTTCTACGAGGACGGCCGGCGGGTGGTCCGGACCACCCGCTGCCGGGACCGCGCGGCGGCCGATAGGGTCGCCCGCCAGTGGGAGCTCGACGCCGCCGATCCGGATCACGCGGCCGCGCGAACCGCGACGCTGACCGACGCGCTACAGCTCCTGCTCGCCCGGGACGAGGAGGAGGTCCAGGCCGGCCGGCGCAGCCCCGACACGGTCGCCTTCCACCGCTCCAAGGCAGGCCACCTGGTCCGCCTGTTCGAGACCGCCGACGGCGGCGGCCACGTCCCCTTCCCTCTCGTGCGGCTCCGCGCCGCGAACGTGGACGGCTACGTCTCCCGACGGCGCGCCGAGAAGGTGACCGACGCCACCATCGCGAAGGAGCTCGTCGTCCTCCGAAAGTCGCTCCGCCTGGCCATCCGCGCCGGCCTGTGGAAGGGACGGGTCGAGGAGGTCATCCCGGTGGCCTTCTCGGCGGGCTACGAGCCCCGGACCCGCGCGCTCACGGCCGGCGAGGTGGGGAAGCTCCTCCACGAGCTCCTCCCGGACCGCGCCGCGAGGGTGGCCTTCATCGTCGCCACCTCGGCCTGCTGGCGGGAGTCGGAGCTGGCCCGACGCGAGGACACCGGCGAGGGGCTCGCGACCGTGCTCCTCCGCGGGACGAAGCGGAAGACGCGCTTCCGGACCGTGCCCATCGTGAGCCCCGCGCAGCGCTCGCTCCTCGAGTACGCGGTCGAGCACGCGCAGGGAACGGGCGGCGCGGTCTTCCGCGTCTGGCGCAACGCGCGGCGCGACCTCCTCGAGGCCTGCGAGCGGGCCGGCATCGAGCGCTGCAGCCCGAACGATCTCAGGCGCACCTTCGCAAGCTGGCAGGTGGAGGCGGGCGTGCCGCTCTACCCCATCGCGCAGGCCATGGGGCACAAGGACACGAGGATGCTGGAGCGGGTCTACGGCCGGCAGACCCCGGAGCAGCTCGCGGCGGTCATGGCGCGCGCGATGGGTTTGACGCAGGGCGTATGTAGCACATTTGTATCAGCGCCCCCGGAAACGGCGGATCCGGTGGACGCAGTGGACGACGACGCGGCGAACGCGTCTCCGGCGGCCGCGACCGAAAAGCAAAAGGCCCACCAGGATTTGCGTCCTGATGGGCCGGTGTCGGCGCGAGTTGTAGAAGTGCCTGGACCCGGAATCGAACCAGGGACACGGGGATTTTCAGTCCCCTTATCAAGGACCTCAAGGCCGCGACTTCATGTGGTTTCTCCTCGGGTCAAGCGTGCCGGGTAGCAAATGGGTAGCAAGCCCCTGCTTTGGGTCGTCCCCTTCCATCTACGTCACGACGTTTCCGGCAGCGCGAACTTGTCGAGTATCTCCCCCAGCCGGTTCGGCTCCTTGCAGACCATGAAGGCCCAGGTCCCGAACCCGCCGTGGTGGTTCACGGCACGCACCCACTTCTCGGCCGCGGTGTACTTGGCGCGGTCCTGCTCCTTTTCCTGGCCCTTGATCTCCACGATGAGCGTGCTGTCGGGACCGTCAGGCATCGACAGGCGTACGAGGAAGTCGGGGATGTACTTGTGGGTCGCCCCCTCCCACTCGTAGAGGACCTCGAAGTCGAGACGGTCATTCTTCACGTACGCTTGGACGCGGTCGTTGTTCTCCAGGTGCCATGCAGCCTGGCCCTCGCCGAACTCCTGACTGTCCAGGACGACGTGGGAGACGTGGCTCTTCCAGGCTTCCTTGCATGGTTTCACCGTTCGGAACTGGACGTCGCCGGTGGACCCGGTCGGCCGGAACCTCTCGATGCGGGGCAGGATGGGTGCCTCACCGGCGCTGACGTCGGGCTCGATGGCATCCAGCAACCGTGAAACCACGTGGTCGCGGTACTTCGACAACGCGACCTCCTCCTTGTGGGCTCCCGGAGCGGTCTCGACTCGACGCTCCAGGTACTCCTCCACGATGCGAAGCACTTGGGGGAAGAGGAGCCTAGCACCCTCCTGGAGCTTCTTGGGAGGCGGCTCCACGCCCGTCGTGACGTGGCCACCGGCCAGTACCTCGGTGATGTCCCGGGCGATCTCGAACGCGGTCCGTTGGAGCCGGTGCTCCGCGTAGAACTGGTCTCGCGTGAGTGTCTCCGCCTCGCCGGTGGTCGTCTTCGCCGCCGTCCGGGCTGGGGTCCATCCCATCTTGCTTCGCGTCACGACCTGCGTCGGCTCTATCTGCGGCTCAACCTTCAGCTCGGGGACCTTGTCCACGTCGCACCTGACCCGAGCGCGCACGTCCACGACGTACCCTTCGACGCGAGGGAAGGTAATCTCGTACCCCTTCCTCGACGGCAGGGCCTGGACGAGCGTGGAGGGTGGAAGCGTCGTCGGGTCGGCCGGGCGCACTCCCTTCACCGGGATGACCTCGAACGGGACCCCGAAGATGTCGGCGTACTCCGGTTGCAGCAGGCCCGTCGCCGGGTCCACGTCGTAGTTCATGCGCCGCAGCGCCCGTCCAACGACCTGCTCGCAGAGGAGCTGTGACGAGAATGCTCGCAGCCCGAGTATCTGGGTCACGTTCTGGGCGTCCCATCCCTCGGTCAGCATGCCCACCGACACGACGGCCCGGACATCCTTGCCCGGAGGCTCCTGCCCCTCGTAACCCTCGGGCGACTTGTCCCCTGGCCAGTGCGCCTTGCCGACGGTGGCCGTCTTGACGCGGAGCTTCTGGGCGGCGTCCTCCTTCGTGCCCCCTTCCTCGGCCTCGGCCTGGGCTAGGGCCTTCGAGTCGATGCGGAAGGAGTTGTCACCTGCGAGTTCCTTGATGATGTCCCCTCGTTTGAGCGATTCCTCGATGAGCTGTGACAGCGTGGTGTTGGCCGCGACCACGATGAGCGCAGGCGGCACCGGGTACTCGCACTTCTCGAAGTAGTCGAGCGTCTCCTTCCACTTCGCTGCGAGCGTGGCCAGCGCCGGCTGTGCCTCACGCCACACGGACTCCGGCTTCGCCCTCCGCTTCGAGGTCTCGCGCTCGGAGTCGGGGAGCTTGTCCATGATGTCCCGCCACAGGCGGAAGTACTTGGGGTCGGGACGCCCCGAGTCGTCAAGGACTGGGATGCGCGGGACCTTGCAGATGCCGGCCTCGATGGCGTCCACGAGCCCGTAGTCCGACACCACCCACGGCAGCGGGTCCCCCTCCGGGTAGCCCGTGCCCTTCAGGTAGAAGGGGGTCGCCGACAGGTCAACGACCACCTTCACGCCTCGCACTGCGTTGATGCGGTCGAGCCCACCGACCCACACCGTGGCCTCCTCGGCGAACTCCTCGGCCTCTCCCTTCTCCTCCGGGGCCAGGCCTTCGAGCTCCAGCTGGCCGTCGTCGTCTTCACGCAGCGCGGGCCGGTAGGCGTGATGCGCCTCGTCGTTCAAGACGAGCAACTCACCGGACTTCCCCAGGTCTCGGTCTAGTACTCGACGCACGAAAGCTGCGTCGCTCTCCCTGCCCTTCTTCACCACGCCCCTCGTGCCGGTGTCATCCTTCACGCCGAACACGTGCCAGTTGGTGATGTGTACTCGGCCGCGGGCCAGCATGTCGCGGTAGCCCACCGGGACGATGTCGAAGCTCTCGTAGTAGTTGCCCGCGAGCTGCGGCCGGAGCACCTGGAGGCGCTCCTTGACCGTGAGATTGGGGCACACCACCAGCACTGCGTCGGTGAACCGGCCATCCTGCTTGTTGGCCAGCTTGTTGAGGATGGACCAGGCCGCCACCATCGCCATCACGGTCGTCTTGCCCGACCCGGTCGCCATCTTGGTGCAGTAACGATGCAGCGCCTTGTAACCCTTCTTCAGGGACTCCGAGTCCACAGGCGGGTCGCCGGGGACCTCTATGCCCTGCCGGTCCGCTGGCGTGGCCTCCACGAGCCAGATGAGGGTCTCGGCGGCCTCCCGCTGGGCGAAGAAGAGCGGGCGCCGGTCGGGCCGGTGCCAGTGCTCCAGAAGGTCCCTGGTGACCGGCGTGACCCCGGGCCAGCGCCGTGCTCGCCACTCGTCCACCCGGTGACGCAGGTCGTTGACCAGCGGGAGCGGGAAGAACTCGTGCGATGCGAGGGCACCTGACACCTTCTCGGTCCTTGGGACGCCGAAGTACCCAGCCGCCCTCCGGCCGGAGACGACACGGGGCTCGGGGCCGGAGAAGTCGTAGTGCTGCTTCGGCTCCGAGAAGGGCGGGTTTAGGATGGGGTTCTCGACGGCGTTCGCCATGGTGGCTCCCTATACCCCGACCACCTTCACCACCTCGTTGCCTCGGTCGTCGATGACCTTCACCGCCACCTTGCCGCCCGGCTTGAAGGGAATGGACGTCGTGCTGCGAAGCGACTCGAACTTGTCCTCGTCGATGGACCCCTTGAGTGCCTTCTGGAGCTTCTCCCATGGGTTCTTGATCTTCCCGCTGGGGAAGAAGGCCTGGCCGACGCAGAAGGTTCGCCCGTCGTAGTCCTGGTCCAGGAACCAGGCAGCGACGTTCTCGCCGTCGTCGTGGTTGGTCTCCCCGGTGACGGGGTCGTAGATGTCGACGCCGGTGAGCGTGACGACGACGTTCCCGTCCTTCTCCTTCTTCACTTTCACATCGGGCAAACCGAACACCGTGAAGAGCTTGGTGGTCTTGCTGGTCTTCACCAGGTCGCCCACCAGAATGTCTGGCGCGGCGTGGACGAACTGGAACGTGCGGTCGACGGTGCCCTTCTCAATCATCCCAAGGGCCTCGGGGTCGCAGGCGAACCCCACGAACAGCACGATGTCGTAGCCCCGAGTCTCGCGGATGGTGTCGAGCACCTGCTTGGGCGTCACCGGCGCGTGGCGTGGGCCGAACGACACCGCTACCCTGCGCGGGTCGTCTCCTGCGAAGCCCGTCGCGCTCTCGGCGTGCAACCACTCGAAGGAGGTCTTCACCGGGCGCAGGTCGGATAGCGGGAGAGACTTGCCGTTCTTGAAGTGGACCCCACCCGACTTCTTGAGCAGGTCAATCATGTAGGCAACGTAGTCGGCACCGGCGTCAATCCCGGGAGTGCCGCGTCCGGGTCGCGAGATGTCGTCCTGCCGGGCTGCCGAGTCGAGCTGCGGGATAGCTGACTCGCTTGGGTCCTCCATCGACGCCACCGGGATGGCCTCCACCGTGAACGGTCCGGACACACGGACCTTGCCCTTGTCCTCCTCGGGCTGGTCGTAAAGCACTTCCTGCTCGGCCGTCTCCCGGATGACCTGCTCGCGTTCCTCGTGCGATTGGCAGGAATCGAGCTTCGGGTTCTGTGCGATGGACTTGAGTGTGATGTGGGGGACGGTCTTGTAGGTGAAGCCGTCCTTCACCTTCTCGGAGCGCAGCCGGTAGTACGGGTACTTGGCGGTGAGAATGCGCTGGCGGGCGATGGCTAGCGCAACGCGCGATGTGTCGCAAGTGACCCAGCGGCGGCCCCACTGCTCGGCGACGTGAGCGGTCGTGCCTGAGCCGCACGTCGGGTCGAGGACCAGGTCGCCGGGGTCCGTGGTCATCAGAATGCACCGGGCGATGACCTTGGCGCTTGTCTGAACGACGTAGACCTTCTGGTCACGGCCGGCAAACGTGCCGCCCATCTGGGTGTCGGTCCACATGGCGTTCAGCGCGATGACCGGAAAGTCGTCGAAGTAACGCTTGTAGTAGAGACCTGCGCCGTTGGGCGTCGCGCGCCCTGCCCTCACGAGGCGAGCCATCCCTCCAGGATTCGTCTTCCAGTAGTAGTTCTTGCCAGGAACGTAGGTCTTCCCGTCGACTTCGACTGGATAGTCACCCGGTGGGCGCTGCGAGCGCAGGTCGCTCAGAGCGAACAGCCGTGCTCCTTGGGGTAAGTCGGCCAAGTCGTCACCGTCGAACCGCTCCCGACGCTGGTCTGCGTACTCGACCCAGTTGTACATTCCATCCGCGCCATACTCTTTTGCACGGTAGAGCCTACGAAACTTCACGGCCTCACGGCTGCGCGCGTACCAGAGCAGGTGGTCGCCCACGGCCGCTAGTAGCTCATCCGTCTGCGAGCTGGTGGTCTTGAAGTCGATCTGCCCGCAGTAGTTCTCAGCCCCTAGCACTTCATCCATCAACTCCCGCACATGGTGAAGGTTCACGTCCGAGATCTGCACGAAGATGCTTCCGCTTTCGTGCAGCAACTCGCGTGCGAGGAGGAGGCGGTCGCGCAGGTAGGTAAGGTAGCTGTGAACGCCCAGGGTCCAGGTGTCCCGGTACGCCTGAATCTGCTCCGGCTCGCGCGTGAGACTCCCGTCGTCGCCGTCCTTAACGTCTCGCTTTGAGATGAGGGGCTGGAAGTTGGAGTTGAACCTGACGCCGTAGGGCGGGTCCACGTAGATGCACTGGACCTTGCCCGCCATTTGCTCCCGCTCCAGGAGCGAGTTCATGACCAGCAGCGAGTCGCCGAGCACCAGGCGGTTCGCCCACCCTACATCGTGGGCGTAGAAGTCGATGGCCTTCGACTCCGGCAGGTCGTCACCACCGAACAGGCTGCGCTGTGCATCCTCGCGCTTCACGGCCCGCATGATGGCCTGTGTGGAGATGCGTTCGTGGATGTGGAGCGAGACCGTGTCCACCTGGAAGGACGTGTGCTCCGCCTTGCCGGCCCACTGGAGGTGCGGGTCGAGGTGTGGGTCGTAGCTGTACTTCTTCGTGGGCTGGGGCGGCGGCTTCTCCAAGTCGATGAGTCCGGCAGGGGGGTTGTTCTTGCGGGTGGCGTCGTGGCGGTAGTCCCCGGTGGGGTCCCCGCCCTTCGAGCGTGTCGCCGCGGGAACTCGGGTCTTCTTCTCCCTGGGTTCGGGCGCCCTCAACTCGAAGCCCTTGCTGCCCTTCTTCCCGTTGCCGTCAGCCACGTCGCCCCCGTCGCTAGCGTTGCCATCTCCAGTCGCGAGGATGCGCTGGATGATGGACTCCTTCTCCCGCCCCGAGTCGTCCAGGCCCAACTCTCCACAGATGGCCTTCAACTCGTCCCGGGAGACCTGCCGGAGCACGTCCCCGAAGGCCACGGTCCTCGACCGCACGATGGCACCGATGTGGGCAACCTGGGTCCGGCCGTCGTCGACCGTGAGGTTCAGCTTCCTGGTGATCGCCGCCAGGGTGTCCCTCGACAACACTTCGAGCGCCATCCGGCGCCTCTTCGCAGGCAGTTCAGGCATCGCACGGCATCCTACCCGGCCCAACGACAGGGAGTAGACCGAAGGTACGGGTCGTCGGGGTGAATCTTGATCTGGCTCAGCCCCGATAGGGCCTGTCACCTTGGCGCGGATACATCGACCGGGGTCGGCGTTATTTGACTCCTAGCATCGGTCCTGGGCCGGGCCGTCGGGAAACCACTCCGCAACCTGGACGCCGCCTTCCGTGAGCCGCGCCTTGGCGGCATCCACGGCCTCGGCGCAGATGTCGCTCCCCTCGAACCGGCGCCCGAGCCGCACAGCCGCGACCCCCACCGACCCCGACCCCATGAACGGATCGATCACCGTCTCGCCAATCTGGGTGCTCTGCCTGATGAGCACGTCGCTCACCTCCACCGGCTTTTCGGTGGGGTATCCCTTGTAGATCCGCGGGCACTCGATGATGTCCGCGATCCCGAGGTCGTTGAGCTTCCGCTTGCCCTTCTCGAAGAACAGGACGAACTCGTACCGGGAGCGGTAGTGGTAGCCCATGCCGATCCGTTTCTTGTCCCAGATGAGGGGCTTCCAGAACTTGAATCCAGCGGCCTCGGCCATCGACTTCGCCACGAAGGCCGTCTCGGGGTCGCAGAACAGGTAGAAGTGCCGGTTCTTACGTAGCACGCGGTAGATCTCGCGGAACAGCTCCGGGAAGCGGGCGTTGAGGAAGATCGCGAACCAGTCGTTGCTCGACGCCTTGCTGTGCTTGAGCCGTGTCGTGGTCCCGATGGCGCGGTGCTTCTCCAGGGACTCGTACGGTGGATCCGTGACAACCAAGTCCACCGACACAGCCGGCATGCCGCGAAGCCACTCGACAGCGTCGAGCTGCGCGACGCGCGCTGCGGGAATCTGGTCGACCATCTCCGCCCTTGTACCCTTTCGGACCGACACATACGCCCGTCAGAATCAGCGGCTTGTAGGCATCACATGGTGGCTACTGTCGGCGGGCTCCGAGAACCCCTGGCATGGGGGGCCGGCTGGTGCCTGGTTGAGGGTGTCGTTCGGCCATTTCCTCGTGAATAACGGCATAAGGACTAGGTAGGAATCCCTGCCATCGCGCGCCATCTGGCACGCGGTTCATCCCCATCACCGCGGCGTACTCCATCTGGTTCATCGCCAGCGCGGGAGATATCCGCATCGAGGTTCTGCATGGCTCACGACATCAACCGCATGATCTACGTCGGCGAGGTGCCCTGGCATGGGCTCGGCGTCCGACTCCCCGCTCGCGCCACCTACGACGAGATCGTCGAGGCGGCCGGGTTCTACGACGCCGTCGAGCGACCCGTCTTCATCCCGCCGTTCAACTCGCCGATCCCCGACAAGAAGGCGCTCGTCCGGGGCGACACCGGCGCGTACCTCTCCGTCGTCGGCAAGTCCTACGAGGTCGTCCAGTTCGCCGACGTTGCCCGCACGCTCGTCGAGGCGGCCGGGGCCGTGAAGGCGGTCTTCACCACCGCCGGCACGCTCGGGCCGGTCGGCATCCGTGGCTGGCTGCTCGGCGAGCTGCCCGATCCCATCAAGGTCCGGGGCGACGACAGCCCCATCAAGAAGTACGTTCTCGGCTGCGCCGGCCACGACGGCTACACCGCGGTCGTCATCAAGAACGTGGCGACTCGGGTGGTCTGCGCGAACACCTTGGGTGTGGCGCTCGGCGAGCGTGGTGGCGCCTCCTGGCGCATCCAGCACACCGCGAGCGCCAAGGAGCGGCTGGAGGAGGCCGGCAAGGCGTTCGCCCGCATCGTCCGGTCCTACGAAACCTTCGGCGACCTGGCCAACGTGATGGCGACGACCCGGTTCACCCCGCAGCAGATGGCGAGCACCGTCGACAACATCCTTCCCGTCCCCCAGGACGACAAGGACCACCGCCGGCTGCTCGTGGAGCGCGAGAAGGTCCAGCGCCTCTACGAGACCGCCGTCGGCGTCGAGAAGCTCCGGGGCACGGCCTGGGGCGGGTTCCAGGCCTGGACCGAGTTCGCCGACCACCACCGGGCGCTCCGGGACACCGGCCGCCAGGACCCGAAGCGGGCCCGGCTGGAGTCCATCTGGATGGGGCGCTCCGCGGCCATGAAGCAGGCGGCGCTCACGGCCATCGCCCTCCACACGGGCATCCAGCTCGCGGCGGCCTAGATGCGGCGCCCACCTCCGCTTCACCAGCTCGCCCGTGAGCGAGCAGAGGCCGGGCACCTGCATCACGTTGGGGACGATGACCTTGTTCGGGTGCTGGTGGGGGCCGACGTCGCCCTCACCACGCCTGTCACGGCCTTGGCCCGCTCGACGCCGTTCGAGCTGGCCGAACAGCTCGGGGTCTCCACGGACCAGGCGACGCGCCTCGCCTCAGCGTTCGAGCTGGGGCGACGAGGGGCCTGGTCGGCTCCCAGGCGAGGGGTCCGCTGCCTTGACCCGGCCACCGTGGCCGACCTCATGCGCGACGTGGCGCACGAGGAGCACGAGGATTTCCACGTCGTGCTCCTGGATGTCCGTGGGCGCCTGCTCGGGCGGCGTCTAGTCTCCCGGGGCAGCCTGACCCAATGCCCGGTCTCTCCCCGCGATGTGCTGCGGTGCGCGATACGGGAGGGGGCGCACAGCGTCGTGTACGTCCACAACCATCCGTCGGGCGACCCGTCGCCCAGCTTCGAGGACGCGGACCTCACCGAGCGACTCCGCTCAGCCGCGGAACTCGTGGGCGTCGTGGCCCGTGACCACGTCATCGTGGCAACGGGCGGCTACTTCAGCTTCGTCGAGGCGGGAAGGTGGCGAAGGTGACCGTGCTGGAATCGTGTGTCTGGCGATGTCTACGGTCCTACCCACACGGTGGGACCACCGGTACGCTCCAAGTCACGACGTCGAGGAGGGAAAACCGCATGGCCGTTCTCGTAGAAGCAATCACGGTAGTCATCCGGCGCGAGGCGCTCGATGCCAAGTACCCCGGTGGTTTCACGGCGTTCAAGCAGCAGGCGCCGTTCCTCGCGTTGAGAGACACCTTCGTTACCGACGGAGAGCTCGTCGGCCTCGGCTTCATGAACCCCGTTGACGTCCGATGCTTCTGCGACGATATGGCGCGAGTCGGCTTCAGCCCCCCCGGGGATCCCGTTGACCTTGTCGTCGTCGACCAGTACGCGGGGCCGACGGTGCCCTGCGAATGGATCGAGGGCCGAGCCATCGTGTTCGAAGAGGGTGGCGAGGTAACGGCGGTGCGCCTTGTCGGCGGGAATGTCACGACCCTCTTCGTCCCGGAGGGATGGAGCTATCCAGACTCCCTGACTGCGCACCACGAGTACGTCCCGCTCGACCATGTGGACGAGCGGGCGGTATTCGTCCGAGTCGAAGGTGCCCTCGAAGTGTGGCGCGACAGGGCGACGGGCGAGGAGCGGTACATCGAGCGCCCGGTCCCGGCCGACGACGGGTACGCGATTCCCAAGGCGCTGGCCTAGCCCCAATCCGCATCGGCCGCCGCCGCTCCTCCGGACCCCTTCTCGGCGAGCTCGCCGGAACGGAGGAGCAACGTGCTGCCCGTCGGTCTCCTGAGTCGGGTCCTGCTGAAGAAGGTCATCATCGCCGCGCTTGTGGCGGCGGCGGAGGTCGTCATCTTGAGCGCGGGAAAGCGCAAGCGGTAGTCGAGGGGCGCGTCGTCATCACGGGGCGCGCCCCGTAGTTCTCCCAGCACAACCAGCAGTTCAACCAGGCAGGGCCCCAGCTCCACGCGAGCTTAGGGCCCTTGCCATTCATGGGCGCGTCCGCGCCCGAGGAGAGCAGCATGACCCCCGAGGCGAAGAAGAAGCTGTACCAGCAGCTCGCGCAGCCATTCCCGGAGGAGGCCATCGAGCGCACCGACGGCCGCCAGACCGGGCGGGGCTACTCGACCACCGGCATCAAGGCGCAGTTCATCATCAACAGGTTGAACGAGACGCTCGGCATCGGCGGCTGGCGCACCCACCGCACGATCACGGTGAAGGAGCTCACCACCAACTCCGGTCGCAAGGCCTACGAGGCGGTGTGCGACCTCGTGCTGGAGCTGGGTGAGTGGACCGACGGGGCGTTCGTCCCGTGCGCCGAGGCGCTAGCGGACGGCGGCCACATCTCGGTGTCCGAGGCCGACGCGAGGAAGGGCAGCTTCAGCAACGCGCTGAAGAAGGCTGCGGCGGCGTTCGGTGCCGGTTGGCAGGCTTACGCCGGGACCATCGACGACGACAACGTGCCGACCGACTCCCCGGTCCAGCCCGAGCATCAGCCGGTCTCCGCCGGGCCCACGCGGACGGTGACGACCACGCCGGTCACGCCGGCTCCGCCCAGGAACCGGCTCAGCTCGAAGCAGTTGGGCGCCATCCAGGCCATCGGTCGGAAGCTGGGGCTCGACCACACCGGGCTCCGCGCCGTGGCGAAGCAGCGGTACGGCGTGGTCCCCGAGCACCTGACGAAGGCGCAGGCGAGCGAGTTCATCGGCTCGCTGTCGGCGCAGGCGAACGGGAACGGGCACGACCACGACGACCAGGTCGACGAGATGGGGGCCTAGCCATGCCGCTCCCCGCCATGCCCGATGGGCTGCACACGAGCATCTCGCAGATGAAGTGCTTCCTGCGGTGCCCGCGGCAGTACGAGCTCAAGTACAAGCTCGGCATCCAGCCGGCGTTCATGCCCGTGGCGTTCGCGTTCGGCCTGAGCTTCCACGGGGCAGCAGCGGCCCTGTACTCCGAGCTCAAGGCCACCGGCAAGCTCCCGCCCCGGGAGATGCTCGTGGACACGTTCAGGGACGCCTGGAGCCGGGCATCCGAGGGCCCGCTCCCGCTCCGGGACGATGAGGACGAGCCCGTGGACTCCGGCGCGGTCACCGACAAGGGCATCTCGATGCTCGACGTCTTCCACGCCCACGTCGCGAAGACCATGAACGGTCACACCGTCGAGGGTGTGGAGGTCCCGTTCGTGGCTGCGCTCCATGACCCGGACACGGGAGAAGTCCTCGACGAGCAACTCGTCGGCACGATGGACCTCGTGCTCCGCCACGGGGACCACCGGGTCATCGTCGAGCACAAGACGTCGGCCAGGAAGTGGTCCGACGACCAACTCGCCTACGACTTGCAGCCGACCGGCTACAAGTTCGCGGCGCAGCAGACCGGGCTGGGTGACGTGGGGCTCCGGCTCCAGGTGGTCACGAAGACGAAGCTGCCGGTGGTGCAGGTGGCCGACGTGGAGCGTGGTCCCCGGGATGAGGACGACTTCTTGAGGACCGCCGTCGGGGTCCTGCGCGCCGTCGACGCCGGGGTCGCCTACCCGGTGCGCGGGTGGGCCTGCAAGGGCTGCCAGTTCGCCCACGCCTGCAAGCCTAAGCGGCCGAAGCTGGCGCTGGTGGCGTAGTTGCAGTTGGGGACGGCCAGGTCGGCCGCTTCCCCATTAGCGTTTGGTCACGCCTCGGCCGACGCTAAAGGCAACGTCACCGTGAAGGTCGACCTCGTTCTCGACGGTCATCGTTCACCCGGGCCAGCGGGTGCCAGTACCTGACCCTGCCTGAGGCGGCTGCCGGCGGACATGCTGGTGCGGATCGAGGCCGAGACGAACCCGGCCGTCCCCTCTCGGAGACGACCGGGATCGTCAAGGCGGGCTGTTCGACGGCGTGCTAGCCGATCCGCCGCGCCTCCGCCTGCAGCTCGGAGGCTTCGGGCAGCTTCTCCGAGGTCTTCTTCTTCCACTGCTCCTCGATCAACTCCTTGGCGGCTAGTTCGAGGAACTCCGGCGCGGCCCAAGCGCGCACGTCGAAATCGTTCTTGATGTAGCCGTGCTTCAGCATGAACTCCTTGCCGGTCTCTACGCACTCAAGGTTCTGAAGCGACAGGTTCGGCACCATGTCGACGTTCTTGATGCCCTGATAGGTGTCCTCGGGATCACGGTAGAACGTCTGCCGGTCGAGGAGGTGCGCCGCCGCCTCCGGGAACTTGTTGGCCCAGCGGCCCACCTTGATCATCGCCTTCATGTAGGTGACCACGAGCTCGGGGTGCTCCTTGGCCATCACGTCCGTGCAGGTGATGACCGCAGGGGTGTTGGCGACCTGCAGCCGGTAGTCCGGGTACCGCGTCAGATCCTCGATCATCCTGATCTTGCCCGTGTCCTCCTGCAGGTGCTGGAAGACCTTGCTCTGCGTGTAGATCGCGTCGACCTTGCCGCCGAGCAGCGCAGCCTCCATCGGCCGGAACGCGAGGTCGCGCTTGTGATCGCGCGTCGCCCAGAGGTCCGTCGGGTTGATCAGCGGTTCCAACATCTTCGGGCTGTCGTACCAGTCGTCGGCGTAGGGGAACTCGACGATCTGCACGTCCTTCATGGTCATGTTGTGCAGCATGAGCATGTTGGCGATTCCCATGTGCTCCTGGATGCGCCACCAGTCGTTCTTGATGGTGTTCAGGCTCTTGGAGAGGGCGATTCGCTTCCCCTTGAGATCGGACATGCGATGGATCGGGTCGTCGACGCGCACGGCCATGCAGCCGCCTTCGTAGACCCAGGTGCAGCCGAGCAGCCGGGTCCTGCGGATGTCGGCCTGGACGTGGATCGGGGGGTACAGCCCGCCGAAGCGGATCAGGTTCTCCTGGTTGTGGATGTAGTGCGGATACCAATCGGTCTCGCGGCGGCTGCGGAAGTACGAGTAGTCGATGCCCTTGGCCTTGAAGTCGGTCTTGCACCAGCCGAGCTCCTGGTCGATGTTGTTCGCCGACACCATCGGGCAGTTGGTGAAGTAGACCTCTTTCCAGTTCAGGGCCACCGTGCCGCCCTTTCGGCCGCCTGACGGCGCCGCGGTGGCAGCCTGCGCCTGCGCCACCGGGACGACAGATGAAAGGGCAGCCCCGGCCGCCATGGTTCCGGCAGCCAGCAGCGCTTCGCGTCGGGTCATGCCGTTACCGTCGTGCTTGCTCATCGACTCCTCCATCCGTTGAGGTCCTCTCGGACCGTTGCCGTCGGCGCCGTTGCACTACTTCGCGGGCGCGAGGATGATCTCGTCGTCCGTGATCGAGGTCTTGACCGGGTAGCCGGCCCTGGCCCAGTCCTTCATGCCTTCCTTAACGCTCACGGCGTTCTTGTAGCCGAGTTCGTTGAGCACCTTGGTCGCGAGTGCCGCCCGGCCGCCCGTCCTGCAGTAGACGTAGATCTTCTTGGCCTTGTCCGGGACGGCGGACCAGATGTTGAACTCCAGCACGCCGCGGGCGACGTTGACGGCGCCCGGCACGTGGGCGGCGCTGAACTCGTCGGGGTTGCGCACGTCGATGATGACGAAGTCCCCCTTGGAGTCGAAGGCGGCCTTGAATTCCGCGAGCGGCACCTGAACCGTCGCAGCCCGCGCCTTCTCGACCATCTCCTTGACGGGGGTCGACATCCACGCGGGCTGGGCGGGCGCCTGAGCACCGGCCACCGAGGTGACGGCGAGGCTCATGGCGACTGCGGATGACAACAGGATCTTCTTCATGGCTCTTTGCTCCTCATCCAGTTCGGCCCGGGCGAAGTGTTCTGATCAGACGGCGTCGATGCGGCAGTATGACTCATGGTTCCCTTAGTTCACCTCGCGGCCGCTCAGCGCCAGGTCACCTCGACCGGCCTTCGCAATGGAACCCGGTCTGGTGGGGGGTGTCAAAACTCGGGATCCGGGAACGCTGGCTCTCGGCCCTCGGTGAAGGCGCGGATCCCCTCAATGCGGTCGGGGTGGACGACAGATCGCCAGTGCATGTCCATCATGATCGCGTTGGCCTGCTCCACCGGTGCGCCCTGTCCCAGCTGGACGGCACGTTTGACGGACTGCACGGCCGTGGGGGAGTTGTCGGCAATCTTCTCCGCGATGGCGAGCACCCGCGTCATCAGCTGAGCCCTCGGGTGAACCTCGTTGACCATGCCGAGCCGGTGGGCCTCCCGTGCCGTGATGGGCTCCCCGGTCATCAGCATCTGCATGGCCATCCCCGGTGGGAGGAACCGGGGGAGGAAGATCGGTGCACCACCACCGGCGGACAGTCCGACCATCGCCTCGGGTTGGCCGAAGCGTGCCTCATCGGACGCGATGATGAAGTCCGTGCTGATGGCGATCTCGCAGCCACCGCCGTAGGACATCCCGTGGACGGCGGCGATGATCGGTCTGCGCAGCTGGCGCAGCGTGTAGAGCAGGCGGTCGAAGACCTGGCGCTGGCGCAACCACTGCTCCTGCGTCATCTGCTTGCGCTGGTACAGATCACCGCCGACGGAGAAGGCCCGGTCGCCTGCACCGGTGAGGATGGCGACGCGCACGGAGGCCCGGGCCGCGACGGTCTCCAGGACCTCGATCATCTGAGCCGCCAACTCCGTCGTAATGGCGTTGTCAGCATGCGGCCGGTTGAGGGTGATGACCGCGATGCGCCCGCTGGAGACGTACTCGACGAGCACGAGTTGCTTTGGCTCTGGAACATCGGCAGGCGACCGGTAGCCCATCCTCTTCATCCGCGTGTCTGCGCTGTCCGTCATGGTTTCCCCCGGCAGCTTGACGGCCGGGACCGCACTCGCCTTCTCCGGAGCCTGCGCCTGCGCTGGCAAGGCGACGGCGGCGAGCGCCGCGCCGACCGCCGCGGTTCCCCCTGCGATCATCACCTGCCGTCGAGTCACTCCCTGTTCAGGCTTCTCGCTCATGGGTGCAATACCTCGGGACCGTGTGGTGAGACCGCTTGCGACCTAGTAGGACGCGCTGCCGCTGCGGCGCAGAGCATACAGAGGGCGCACCGGCCTGTGACCTGGGAGTTCCACTAGGTAGTTTCAGAGTTTCTCGTGGCCTTCCAGCGACTTACGGACCCAGGTCCGGATCTGGAAACATCTCCGTGTCCCGGCAGGTCGATCCGGAGAGGCCCGGGGAGGGTGTTCCCCGGCTGGCCAACCAGTTCGGGATTTGGTCGGAGATGTCTTACGCCGCAGCCGGTTCACCAGCCTGGTGGGCAAGCGACACGGCGAGCCGCAAGTACGGAACTGAGTTCCGGAGTCCCTCCACGCTTCTCAGGACGGAAGGGGCGGAGGATCCTTCTCGCTCAAGCTCCGCCTGGCGTGTCTCGAAGTCGTCAGCGGCATCGCCTAGCGTCCCAGCAAACTGAGTGGCCGCGTCCTGGCATCCGGCGTGGAGTGCGCTCCATTCGTCGGGGTAGTCAGCTGCGAGGTGTTCTCGGAGCACCTCCTCCAGGAGTGAAACGGACTCTTCGATGACGTCCCTGGGCGGCAAGGTGGAATGGTCGGCACGGCGGAGCCCGTCGAGCATCGCGACCATTTCTTCTTCAGCGTTCCGCTGATTAGATCCTTCTCCCGAGCGTGCCTTCCTGGCGATTTCTCGCAGGTCGAGAACAGCATCTAGGGCCCAAAATGTGAGGGCGATCCGTCCCAGATCCCAGTGGCCGTCGGATTCCTGGGCGGCGTCTGTCGGGTTGGTCGTCGGGCTGGAGTTGGATTCCATGGGCGTTTTCTCCTGCACCATGCTCACCGCGGCCAGATTGTGTGGGAAGGGAGAACTGGGGATTCCCGCTGGGGCTTGCGGTGATTTCCGACCTTCGCTGGGCCTTGATCGGTCCCGGCGATGAGTCGGTGGAAGGTCTCGCCATCGAGACATTCGAACCTGGGATACCGGCCTCCGCCAGGGTTCCCAGCCTGGAGAGCCAGACCTGGCTCCAGAAATCCCCCCGAAATTTCGGCCAAGTCGATTTGAGAACCAAATCTCAAATGCCGGGTGGGGGACTGGAGGGACGATCTGGCGGCAGCCAGGGGAATGGGCAGGCCAGATTCGTCCCTGGGGGCCCTGAGGGAATCCTGACGGGCCTGACGAGGCCCTCGTGTGAGGCACGAGGCTCGGCTACCACCCTCCCCCATCCCCCGGCTGGCGATTCGACGCTTCATAGCCGCGGCGCCAGGCGAGGTCAGGGGGCCAGCTTCGGCCTGTCTCCTGACCTTGCCGAGCGACCCTCGCGCCCTATGCCACGCCGACACCATCCGAGAACGGCTCCGTGCACCAACCGCGGCCCGGCAAGTGGTTCAGGAGCAGAGTTCCGAGTTGCGTAATCACGAAGACGCGGACTTGGAGGCCTTCCGGGTCGGCCTCGCGGGCAAGCCATTGTTGAGTTACTGGATCTAGCTGCTCTATCGCTTGTGCCAGAAGTATCCCCCGAACCTCGGCGCTCATGGCGAACACATTCTGCTTTCCATCCCAGCCAATGTTCCTCGCCGCCTCGATGGCCACGCCATGTGGCTCGAAGACCGCCACGGCGATGGCCCCAGTGCTGGCGATCTCCGCGATGGCCTCGACGTTGGGCCGTAGGCACTTCTCCAGAAGATCCCTCCTGAACTTGCGTTCCAATTCCCTTGAGTTCTTCATTATGGATTCCCAAAGCCATGTAGTGGCTTGGGGCCGGCCCTGTGTGCGCCTTACCGTGTGTGATTTCACGTCCCTGTAATCGAGTCGGGACATGAGCTGTTTCCCGCACGACCAGACGCTCCATGGGTACGAACGAAGCTCGTCCGGCCCGTCGCCGTTCACTCCTGGTCTGGAACCTGTCTCGACGGTCGAGAAGGCTAGGCAGCTTTGTGGGCCGGTAATGCCTTGGCGGAGCTGACGGCGGCATCGGCAGGTCCTGGCTGCATCTCGCCGCGAATCGCCGCCATTTCCTGCGCGACTGCCTTGCCGACGTTGTTTAGCTCCGCCCCCATTTCGTTGATGACGGTCTGGATTCCCGCAAGAGTCTGCTCAGCGAGTTCTGCGTCACCAGCGGCCATCATTCCCCTAGCCCGGCGAACGTCGGCCATCGTGGTCGCCATGCGTCCCTTGAAGGCATCGCCGTAAGTGCGAACCTGGCGCAGGGTGCTGTCCAGGAGAGCCGGGGCGGTGCGAGGAAGGTCTGGGGACGAGCTTGTGGTCCTAGCGCTCCGCGCCGTCACGTTGTCGTCGCCTTCCACCTTCTCGATCACGCTCGTGAGGAACTTGTTGCGTTCAGCAGCGCTCCCGAGCTGGGCCGCCTCGACGAAGTGGGACCGGGAGAGGAGCCCCTGCACGTCTCTCGTCAGCCACTTGCCGATGTCCCGCTTCGAGAACACGTCCGGCACCTTGGCCCAGGCGTAGATTGTCTTCGGGTCCCGGCGAAGCGCCTCGGCCAGTTGCTTGACTCGTCCCTCGCCAAGGTTCTTGTTGTCGCGCGCCTTCTTCACCTCCAGTGCGGCCTGGAACCAAGCCTTGATCGCTGCGGTGCTCATTCCGTGGGCGTGCTTCAGGTGCTTCTCAACCGTTGCCGCAATGCGGATTACGAGCGTTTTTGTGGACTTCATTTTGTGCTCCACGATCGGCGATGCCGATCTGCATCGGAAGAACTTTTGCGCGTCCAGGGATCACCAACGAAGGACACCGTCGGCTGCTCGTCCCTCGGATGCGCTGCGCTTTTGGCCGGCGCCTGACGGCGCGGCCGACTCACTGGCGCGGCAGGACGCGATTCCTTTGCGTCTAGCGCGTTCTCAGAGCGTTCCGCCTTCGTATCGGTGGCCCGCATGCCGCATCAACTGCCGCACGGCGCGGATCTGCCCAACGCCCACCGAACTCATCAGCGGCTGTTCACCCGATGCCTCCCGAATCACTGAGCATGGCCGACGCACTCGTCTCGTATGCGCTGATCAACGCCGGTGCTGCCCGTTTCACTCCACGATTGCTTGCCAGAAGACGGGCCTCAAGACCCCCTCCCGGGGTGGGGCGGAGTCACCCCAGGGTCGCGGCCCGTAACACCTCGGATGAACTTGACTCCTGGTCGCACACACCCCAGCAGCCTTGATGGGTCCCCTCGTTGGGCGCAAAGCCTGCCGCGCGAGGGCCCCGAGTGGCTTTTGACTCAGCAGCCAGGGAGGATTCGACCCTCGATTACTCTCAGTTCCACCCCGACAAACGAACCCGGCTCGGTGGTTCCATCGGCGGCCAAGGCCCGCACGTCGCGCAGGAGGTTCAGGCTGTCCTCGATCTCGCGCGTGGTTCGCCTTCTGTAGATGTCGAGTCTCCCGAGCTGCGCCGGATCGCCGACCGATGGATCTTGCGCGAGCTGGATGCGCTCCTCTTCGATCGCGGCACGGGCGGCAGCCCGCGCCACGGTGAGGTAGGTCTCGACGTCTCGCGCAACGACGCCGAGGTCATGGAATGTCTCGGGCTCGACACCGATGACGGCGTCGGTGAGGACGGCGTTGACCGCGTCTCGAAGGGGAACGAGGAGCGACATCGGGACATCTACGGCCTCGACCATCTCCACGGTTCGCCGCATCGCTGGCCCGAGCGCCAGTATGACCTCCAGCTCCACGGACCCGGCGACAGTCTCGACTGTCTCGGCAAGCGCCCCGACAGCCTGGAGCGCATCGGTCACCACGGAGAGCCGTCGACCCGACTCAGCCTGCTTCAACGCGACGTCGACTCCCTCATCGGCGACGCGCCTCGCCTGGCGGTCGATGCGGTCCAGTCGCAGGAACGCATCGGAGATCTTCGCGACCAGGATCGCCTCGCCGGCCGTTCTGGGCCCGAGCGTGGTCGTCCACGCATCGAGCTGATGCCGATGCTCTTCGAGGGTCTCGCCGGGCATGAGCACGCGTTTCGCCGAGATGCCGTGCGCCGTGGCGTTCAACGACGACCGCTCCTTGCCGGGCGGCGTAACGGGACCGACGCTCCTGCTACCGTTCGTTCGGCTGGCCGCGAGCTGGGATTCCGTGCGCGACGTGGTCTGGGTGCCATTCATGACGAAAGTTTGGAGCAGGATTTCGCCCTGTGGGAAGAGCGGCGATTGCCGCCAGGAGCTTCACGTTCCACGGCTGGCCTTCTTCCTGTAGGGCCTCACCTTCTTCGGGGGACAAGGGGGTGGAAGGCGCTTCCAGCCGCGCCAGTTCCTGATGGCGAGGTCCACGGCCGGCTCCTGGAGCATCTCGTTGATGACGGCCACCGAGACCGAGCCGTCCCTCGACGCCTCCTCCAGGTCGAACTGGTTCTTCACGAGCAGCCGGACGAGAGCGGCCTCGCCAGGGGTGCAGCCGCGTCCGATTCGGGAGATGCCGAGCAGTCGGTCACGCTGAACGGGCCTGTGAGATGGTGGCGGGATCTTCTTGCCGCTGTCGAGATGGTCTACTTCGCCGCGCAGACGGGGAAGAGCACAGGCCAGGACTTGTTCCGCGCTCTTACGGTCTTGCGCAAGAGGTGAAGACGAACCGGAAGAAGGGGAAGACGGAGGGGGCTGACGACCCCGCTTCCGGGCACGCGCGGCTTCTAGTTCTTGGGTTTCTTGAAGAGCCGTCTTGAGTCTCTCGCGAAGAGCTGCTTTGTCCTGCTCGCGCTTGGCGATCTCTTCCATAACCCGCAGCTCGTCGATGAACCCGAGGCGATGGGCTGGAGACATGGCAGGTGGGCGGAACCAGCCGAAGAGATTCCACCTCTTGCGGCGTGTGAACCGCTGCCGCTGGAGCGCGTGGGCAAGACCGTGGGCTGAGCGGGAGCCAATTCCCAGGTTTTCAATCGTCGCATTCAACTTATTGCCATCTATATGGTGAATGATTTCATTTCTCTTCTTTTCGCGACGAAGAGGGGCAAAGAAGTCCCACACGCATTCGTGCAACGGAGCAACCGGACCTTCTCCGTCAAATAACCATGGATATTCAGACATATACGGAACATCCGGCGCAATACCGACGGAAATATCTGGTTCGGAAATGCCCTGGATATAGAACCAGGAATTCATCCTGATCCCATTAACATCAACATATATGGAATTGCCATTAGTCATATCGTTACCCCGCTTACCGACAATTCAGACATCAAATCAATATGGGGACTCGGAGAGCTGGTGCCAGGTGGACGAGACCGCGTAGCGGTTGAGGCCCCTGCTGAAGATGCACCTCTCCGAGTCCCCTGATGTAGAGGGACGACGGAATGCTCCGGAAGGTGCGGACCAGCCGAGTCCAGTGAGATCCAACTGGCTGGGACCTGAACCGTCCGAAGGTGAAGACGCACTCCAGTCCGGACAATAGCCGGGGGTCTCTCAAGTGCGCCGCGGTCAATGACCGCCGCGAGGAATCTTGCCTCACTACCCGGTCGGTCTATCGTGACGCACGGATGGCCCGTGTTACGCCCCCCATGACCATTTCTGGTATCGAGGCCCTGCTCAGGCGCGCGAGGTTCTTCACCTCCGTCGAGCCCGGCTACATGGAAGACGCGACCAGTGAAGGGGTGTTCACGGCGTTCTTGGGGCCTGAACTGGAACAAGAGTTCCTGGCCGACGTCCGGACCTTCCTTGGCGGCCGAGAACGCGACCTGGAGGACACCGAAGTCGAGAAGGTCATGACGGACCTTCTTCTCCGGCGTCTTCGTGTTGATGGGGAGATTACCGTCGAGTGCGGGCCCGGGTACTACTACGACCGCGACGAGCCCTCGATGCCCGACTACGTCGTTCTTACCGTTCGTCTTAAGTGGCCCAAGACGTCGGGGAAGAAGCGGAAGAAGAGCGCGAAGACGAAGTCGGCCGTCGAGAAGAACTCCAGGAGCTCCAAGAAGGCCCAGGCCCGGACTCCTTCCGGCTCGTCCGAAGAGGAGCGCAGGATTGTTCTCCAGCGCGGCGCGGAACGTGAGCGCTCTAGACGACGGCGAGCAGGAGCAAGAACGGCCAAGCTCCTAGCCGGCGATGAGGTTCGCGTCGGGAGAGTCGGCTACACGCGCAAGGTGTGGGACAGCGCCTTGCAGCAGAAGGTCTGGGCGCCTACACCGGGGGCCGAAAAGGTGATGCGCGAGGTCGACCGGGTTTGGGGAAAGTCCATCCACACCGGGGCTGACCTTGCGGCGCACCTCGACTCCCGGGGGATGAAGTCTCTCAACGGGAAGCGATTCACGAGAAACATGATGACCGCGTTACTTCGACACCTGGCGCGCCTTCGTCGGAGCGGAGCCTTTGCCCGTCACGATGAACCGACCAGGTGATGTGGGACCATCTGGCGCGTGACCAAGCAATCAGCGCCGACCACGAAAACCGACGGGCGATCTCGGCATCAGGATAGAGGCGCCTTCCTCTGCGCGTCGGGCACGCTCCTCCCCGTGCACGCCCAAGTCGTCCCGATGCCTTGGATGACGACGAGGTATCCGTCCCCCCAGGCCGGTGACGAGCGGCAACTGCGACGTCATGTAGGCCGAACAACAGTTCATCGTGATCGCGGGGGCGGGCATCGCCGCCCCGCCCGTACCCGGCGGTCTCGGTCAACAAGTCGGTGCCGATCCGACGATGACGATGGCCCAGCGGAGCCCGAGTCCCCGGACACAACTCGGGAGTTGGGCTGGGGGCGGCCATGAAGCCGCTCCTCACCGTTACCGAGGTTGCCGCGGCCCTCGGCGTCCACAAGTCGGTCGCCTTTCGCGAGGTTCACGCCCACATGGTCCACGTCATCGTGGGCATCAATTCCATTCGGGTTCCGCAGGCATCTCTCGACGCCTATCTTATGAGAAGGACGAAGGAGCCAACATGGCCAAGCGCTGCGGGGATCGGATCTACCAAAAGAGGAAGGGCGCCACCTGGTACGGCTGGTACTACACCCCCGACACCGGCGACCGCGTCGTCGTCTGCACCCACACACGAGACCGGCACGCCGCCAAGCTCCTCCTTGCAAAGACAGAGCGAGACGCATTCGAGGCCTACGCTACGGGCCGTCCAGCCGCGAACCGCGCCGCGGGCAGCCACACCGTCGCCGAGGCCCTCACGCAGTTCGTGACGCTCGGGGGCTCCGATTTCCGGGCAGGCACCTGGCACATGGTCGGCGTGAAGGCCGGTCATCTCCTCAGGCTTCTCGGCGCGAAGCAAGTAGGGGCACTCGTCGTCGATGACATCCAGACCTACATCGAGGCCAGACTGGGCGAGGGCGCGGCTCGGGAAACTTGCCGAAAGGAATTATCGGTGCTCCGGCAGGTCCTGAAGCTCGCCCAGGACCGAGGGCGGCTTCGCCAAGACCCGAGGTTCCTCTTTCCCCGCTTCCGGGTCCGCTACACTCCGAAGGAGCGATACCTCACCAAGGCCGAGGCCCAGGGGCTCTTCCAGAAGCTTCCGCAGAAACGTCGGCTCTGGGTTCTGCTGGCCGTCACCTTCGGGGCTCGGCTCTCCGAGGTGGAGTCGGCACGGTGGGAGGACATCGATCTCGACGGCTGCTGGGTGCGGCTGCGCGGGACAAAGACGTTCGGGTCCGACCGGCACATCTCCATCCCCGCCTCTGTCGTGCCGATCCTGGAGGCCTTCGAGGGCAAGAGCGGTCCCGTGGTGGAGCGCTGGCTCAACGTCCGTCGCGATCTCGCCGACGCCTGCCGCCGGGCCGGGATCCCCACGGTCACGCCGAACGACCTTCGTAGGACATTCGCCTCGTGGATGAAGCAGCAGGGCGAGGACTCGGCCGTGGTGGCCAAGCTCATGGGCCACTCCTCCACGCGGATGGTGGATCTCGTCTACGGAAAGCTGAACGAGGAGAACTACCGGACGGCCGCCCGGCGGCTGCCGAGCCTGGATCTCCCGGAGCCGGGTAGCAAATGGGTAGCAAAACCGGCGCGAACTGGGAGAACCGGGAGAGCCAGGAGAAGGTCGGCGGCGACCATCACCTCAGGCACTCCGGGAGCAGAAAACATTGAGACCCAGGGGACTTTGCAGTCCACTGGGCCTCTGATGTTCGATCAAGAAGAAGTGCCTGGACCCGGAATCGAACCAGGGACACGGGGATTTTCAGTCCCCTGCTCTACCAGCTGAGCTATCCAGGCGTGCAGCGCGGTCACCCTGTCGGGTCACCGAGGGGGGCTGTTTTACGATCGCTCCAGGGGTTTCGCAAGCCCGGAGCGCCCGGGCCCCGATCACGCCCAGGTGGCCCGGTGGTCCTTCGCGAAGCGGGAGAAGGAGATCGGCGGGCGCCCCAGCACCTTCTGCACGTCGTCGGTCCGCGCCTCCGCCCAACCGGCGCGCACGCCAGCGTACAGCATCGAGAGCAGCTCGACGTAGCTCTCGGTGAGGTGCCCCTTCACCGCGGCGCGGAACTGCTCGTCGGTGACCGGCAGGTAGCCGACCTTCCGCCCCAGTTCCTTTCCCAGGATCTCGACCACCTCGGCGCGGGAGAGCAGGTCGGGGCCGGTGAGGGTGTAGGTCTTTCCGTCGTGCCCCGGCATCGTGAGCACCTCGGCCGCCACCGCCGCGATGTCGCGCGTGTCGATGAAGGCGGTCTTCCGGTCGGCGGCCGGCTCGGCCAGCGTCCCAGCCTTGATCGCGCCGGCGTGCGAGGTGGTGAAGTTCTGCATGAACCAGGTCGGGTGCAGGAAGGTGAAGGCCAGCCTGGAGGCCCGGATGTGCTCCTCCACCTGCCGCATGGGGTTGTCGCTCCCCTCGATGCCCATGGCGGCGAGCTTCACCACCTTCTTCACGCCGGCCTCCTTCGCCGCGTCCACGAGGGCCTTCTCCGGCGCCGACGGGAAGTCGCCGGGCGCCGCCAGGTACACGGCGTCCACGCCCTTCACGGCGGCCTCGAGGGTGGCCGGCGTTCCGTAGTCGAGGGGGACCACCTCCAGCCCGGGGAACGCCCGGCGGGTCTTCTCCACCGCGTGCGCACCGAGCCGCACCGCTACGCCGCGCTCCTTCAGGACCTTCACGAGCTCCTGCCCGACCTTTCCACTTGGGGTTGTGATGAGGATCTTCATTTCGGCCTCTCCTTCCTGGCTGGGGTTGGGTGGCAAGCCCTTCTTATCCCTCTCTCATCTTCGGGGCGCCGGGAAGCGTTCCGGCAGGTCGTGGGTTAATTCCAGCCATGCGGAAGATCCTTCTCGTCCCCCTCCTCGCCCTCGTGGCCTGTGACCGCTCCACCCCGGCCACACCGCCCCCCGAGGCCGTGCAGCTTCGCGCCCTCGGGAGCGCCGTCGCTCGGACCGTCGAGACCTACGGCGCCCGCTCCTCCTCGATGCCCGACGCCGCCTCCTGCAGGGCCCTCCGCGACGAGCACGAGAGGCAGGTCCGCCCCGCCCTCAGGGAGATTGCCGCTCTCGCTCCCCGCCTGGGTCCCTGGCTCCGCACCCGTGGCCCGACCGAGCACGCCGACACCGAGTGCCTGGCCGGCGCCATGCTCGCCGAGATCGAGCGCCACACGGACATCGGCTGCACCTCGCTCGACCTGGCCGTGAACCGGGCCGAGGCCGCCCGTTACGCCGCCGCCATGGATTGATGGGCCGATCTCGCCGTCGCCCGCGGCGACCCGACCGGCGAGCTCCGCGAGGGAACCGGACCGCGCTGCGTCCGCTTCTCCGACGGCGAGCGGATGTACCAGCCCTGAGCCGCGGCCCTAGATCTTGGGCACCGCGGTGAGCACGGCCCGGCCGTCCCGAACGGCCACCTTGAACTCGACCCGCTTGGCCTTGAACTTCGCGGCGATCTCGGGGGCCTGCTTGTTCACCGTCCGCGTGATCGACTCGAGCGTGACCTTCGACACGTCCTCGTTGCAGCTCCGCTTGGCCGCCACGAACGACTCGAAGAGCGAGCGCAGGTCGGCGTCGCTCATGGCCGGCGCGGCGCCCTTCTGTGCGGGCAGCGGCGGGGGCCGGACCCGGGGGGCGACCGGCGCGGATGCCGTCACGGGCGCTGGCGTCGGCGCCGGTGTCGGTGTGGGCGTCGTCACGGGAGGCTGGACCAGCTCCGGCGCGGCCGCCACGGGGCCCGGCGCTCCCGTCCTCTCGGCAGCTTTGCGCCGTGCCTTCAGCACGTCGCGCCGGTAGGTGCCCGATTCCTTCTCGCGCGTCGAGCGCAGCCAGAGCCGCTCGTAGGACAGGTACCGCGCGTGGAGGGCCTGGATGCGGAAGCGGATCCCGGCGTTGCGGGTGAAGGCGTTCTTGAGCCGGGCGATGTTGCGCTTCAGGTCGTCGCGCCGCCGGGACGGCTCCATGCGCTCGGCCCCGATGAAGTACATCTCGTACTTCACCTTCACCTCCTCGAGCTCCTCCTCGAGGGCCCCGGCCAGGTCGGAGAGCTGGTCGTTGGCGAGCCGCTCCTTGCCGGTCTCCCACTCGGGCGGGACCGTCGCCGCGGCGCCGCCGACGCGAGGACCACCGGGCTTCTTGGGGGGCAGCGCCACCCGGGGAGTCTACCCCCTGGGGCGCATCGCACAACTCCCGGGCCAGGCGCTACCCGGGCAGGGCGGCCACGGCCCTCCGGGTGGCCCGGCTCCCCACCACCCAGATGGCGAGGCCGGTGGCGAAGATGACGATGGACGTCCACTGGCCCGTTCCGAGCCCGAGGGCCATGCCGCGCTCGACGTCGCCGCGGAAGGTCTCGGTGACGGTGCGCAGCACGGCGTAGAGCATGAGCCAGGCCGCCATCACCTGCCCGTTGAACCGCTTGCGGGGGCGCAGCCAGAGGGCCAGGAAGGCGAAGAGCAGCAGCTCGCCCAGCGCCTCGTAGAGCTGCACCGGGTGGATGGGGATGGTGTGCAGGTGGTCGGGGTCGATGAAGCGCGACGCGTTGGCCCGCGCGGCCATCGACTGGAAGGCCAGCGACTCCGGCGGGAACCGGGCCGCCCAGGGCAGCGCCGGATCGCAGCTCCGGCCCCAGCAGCAGCCGGCCGAGAAGCACCCGATGCGCCCCATGAACTGGCCGAAGGCCACCGATGGGATGAGCGTGTCGGCCCAGGGCAGGAAGGTCATCTTCTTCACGCGCAGGTACACGGCCGCGGCCAGCGCCGCCGCGATGAACCCGCCGTAGAAGACCATCCCGCCCTCCCAGAGCGCGAAGAAGCGCGGGATGCGGCCGAAGCGGGTGGTCACGAAGGCGTTGGCCCCGAAGTAGTCGCCCAGGTTCACGAGGATGAACATCACCCGCGCTCCCACGAGCGAGGAGACCAGGATCCAGAAGGAGAGGTCGCCCACCAGCACCGGATCCTGCCCCTGCCGCTCCGCCTCCTTCTGGGCCAGCCAGATGGATGCCACGAAGGCCAGCGCCAGCATGACGCCGTAGGTGTGGAGCGGGAGCCGGATGGTCTCGTCGAGGACGCCGGAGCGCCAGGCCGCCAGGAACGCCACGAGGATCGCGCCCACCACGGCCTTGTCGGACCAGATGGCCTCGCCCCAGGAGGGCTTCTTGCCGTCCTTCGCGGCGCCTTTCCGGAAGGAGACGGCCCGGCCCGCGACGACGGCGAGCGCCACGCCCACGGCGAGCACCCAGGCCCAGGCCGGCTCGAGAACGATGCGGAGGAGGACGGGGAGCATCTACGGGTGAACCCCCTTGGCTTCGCCCTTCTTCCCTGCGGGGTGGAGCAGGATCATGGCGACCCCGACCACGATGAGCGAGTCGGCCAGGTTGAAGATGGGCCAGTAGAGCTGGGGGTTGCGCCACCAGTGCCACTGCACGAAGTCGATGACGTAGCCGCGCGCCAGGCGGTCGAGGAGGTTCCCCACCGCGCCGGAGAAGACGAAGGAGAGCGCCACCTGCATGAAGCGCTCGTCGCGTCCGAGCTTGCGGTAGTACCAGAGGATGAAGCCGAGCGCCCCGAGCGTCATGACCACGAAGAAGCCGTGGCGGAAACCGGCGGGGAGGTCGCGCAGCATGCCCCAGGCCGCGCCGGGATTCTCGGCGTAGGTCATCCGCCACATGGGATCCCAGACCACATGGGGCGGGCGGGCCAGCGACTCGAGGTGCTTCACCGAGAGGAAGGCCTCCACCTTGGCGGCGGCTCCGACGGCCCCGGCCCGCTGGAAGGCCCAGGTGAGCCGGTCCACCGCCAGGAACTTGGACCACTGGTCGGAGACCACCATCACCGCGACGATGGCGGCGAGCAGGGTCCACTTGGAGATCCCGCCCTTCATGCCAGCGCCGCCGCGCACTTCCCGCACAGCGTGGGGTGGGCCGGGACGACCCCCCGGTCCTCGGCGAAGACCCAGCAGCGGTCGCACTTCTCGCCGGGGGCCCGCTCCACCTTCACGGAGAGCGAACCGGGGGCGAGGAGCACCTTGGAGACGATGAGGAGGGTGGGCAGCTCGGCGGCCGCCTCGCGCAGGAGCGAAAGCGTGTCGCCCTCGGCCGCGATGGTGACCTGCGCCTCCAGGCCGGAGCCGATGAGCTTGTCCCTGCGGGCCAGCTCGAGCGCCTTCATGGCCTCGGCCCGGACCGTGAGCAGCTTCGCGTAGCGCTCGGTGAGCGCGGCGCCATCGGCCGGGGGCGGGCGGGCAGGCAGGCCGGCCTCGAACACCGACCCGGGCGGGCGGCCCGGAAGGAACTTCCAGGCCTCGTGGGCCGTGAAGGAGAGCACCGGGGCCAGCATGCGGAGCAGGTCCTGCGCGACCATGTGGAGCAGCGTCTGGGCGCTGCGGCGCGGCTTGCCGCCGGCGCGCGACGTGTAGAGCCGGTCCTTCACCACGTCGAAGTAGACCGAGGAGAGGGTCACCGAGACGAACTCCATGGTGGCGTGGTAGGCCACGTGGAACTCGTAGTCGGCGTAGGCTTTCGCCACCGTGTCCTGCCACTCGACCATCCGGGCGTAGGCCCAGCGGTCGAAGGGCTCCATCTCGGCCACCGGGACCGCGTCCCGCTCCGGGTCGAAGCCGGCCAGGTTCCCGAGCGCCCAGCGCACGGTGTTGCGGATCTTACGGTAGCCCTCGGCCAGGCCGTCGAGGATCTGGCCGGAGACCCGCACGTCGTCGCGGTAGTCGGAGGCGGCCACCCAGAGGCGCAGGACGTCGGCGCCGTACTTCTTGATGATCTCCTCGGGCGCCACCACGTTGCCCACGCTCTTCGACATGGCCCGCCCCTGGCCGTCGAGGACGAAGCCGTGGGTGAGCACCGCCCTGTAGGGGGCGATGCCGCGGATGGCCATGGAGGTGAGGAGCGAGGAGTGGAACCAGCCGCGGTGCTGGTCGGAGCCTTCCAGGTAGAGGCTCACGGGGAACTCACTGTTCCGCCCGTGCTCGGCCACCGCCGCCCAGGAGACGCCCGAGTCCCACCAGACGTCGAGGATGTCCTGCTCGCGCCGGAAGTCGGCGCCGCCGCAGGAACCGCACTTCTCACCCTGCGTGAAGTAGGCGGGCTCGTGCCGGTACCAGGCCTCGACGCCCTCCTTCTCGAACTCGTCGGCCACGCGCCGCATGAGCGCCGGGGAGACCAGCGGCTCGTTGCACCCCTCGCAGTAGAAGACCGTGATGGGCACACCCCAGGTGCGCTGGCGCGAGAGGCACCAGTCGGGCCGGTGCTCGATCATGTTGTAGATGCGGTCCCGGCCCCAGCGCGGGATCCACTGGACCCGGTCGATCTCGGCCAGCGTCCGGCCGCGCAGGCCGTCGTGCCCCAGCGAGAGGAACCACTGATCGGTGGCCCGGAAGACCACCGGCCGGTGGCAGCGCCAGCAGTGCGGATAGCTGTGGCGCAGCGAGGCCTTGGGGTCGGAGAGCAGGTGGCCGGAGGCGTGCAGGTCGGCCACGATCTCGGCGTTGGCGGCGAAGATCTCCTTGCCGGCGTACTTTCCCGCCGCCTCGGTGAAGCGCCCGGCCCCGTCCACCGGGTTCAGGATCTCGAGCCCGTACTTCACGCCGGTCTCGTAGTCCTCCTGGCCGTGGCCGGGAGCGGTGTGCACGAGCCCGGTGCCGGCCTCGAGCGTGACGTGCTCGCCGAGCACCACCGGGGACTCGCGCCCCATGAACGGGTGTCGGTACCTCACCCCCTCGAGCTGCTTGCCCTCCAGGTGGGCGAGGATGCGGGTGGGGTCCCGCAGCGCCAGTCCCGGGACGCCGGCGCCGCCGGTGGCCGCCTCATGGGCCTGCGGCGAGTGGGCGGGCGGGGCGGCCCCGTCCACGAGCTCGTCGGGCGCCACCGCGGCCAGGAAGCTGGCCAGCAGGTCCTTGGCGACCACGACCACCTTCCCGCGGAGGTCGTAGGCGACGTAGACGAAGTCGGGGTGGGCGGCCACCGCCAGGTTGGCGGGCAGCGTCCAGGGGGTGGTCGTCCAGATGACCAGGCTCGCCGCGCGCCCCGCCGGCACCGGCGCGGGCAGGTCGCCCACCACCTCGAAGGCCACGTGGATGGACGGCGAGGTGTGCTCCTCGTACTCGACCTCGGCCTCGGCGAGCGCCGTCCGGTCGGTGGTGCACCAGTAGACCGGCTTCTTGCCGCGGGAGAGGTACCCCTTCTCGGCGACCAGGGCCAGCGCACGGACCGTGTCGGCCTCGTAGCGGCGGTCCATCGTGGCGTAGGGCTCCTCCCAGCGGCCGAAGATGCCGAGCCGCTTGAACTCCTCGCGCTGCCTGTCGATCCACTTCCCGGCGTAGGCGCGAGCCGCCGCGATCACCGCCGGCCGGTCCATCTCGCGCTTCTTCGAGCCGAGTTCCTCGTCCACCTTCCGCTCGATAGGCAGGCCGTGGCAGTCCCACCCCGGCCGGTAGTCGGCCACCTCGCCGGCCATGTTCCGGTACTTGACGATGACGTCCTTCAGGATCTTGTTGAGGGCGTGGCCGATGTGGATGTGGCCGTTGGCGTAGGGCGGCCCGTCGTGGAGGACGAAGAGCTTGCCGCCCCTGGCCACGTTCCCCGCCACCAGGCTCTCGAAGGTCCTGGCGGCCTCCCACTCCTTCAGGATCTCGGGCTCCCGCTGGGGCAGGTTGGCCTTCATCGGGAAGTCGGTCTTCGGGAGGTTGACGGTGTCCTTGTATTCCACGTCCGCTCTCTTCTCTCTTCGCCTGTCGGGGGGGATCGAGGGTTCTACCAGCGCGGCCAGCCCCGATCAACGAACCGATCCGCGCCGGCTTGCGACCCCTCGGGATCGCGTCGTAGGCTCGGCGCGACCATGGCCAGGAACGGATCTCGGCGCGCCGCGAAGGCGACCCGGCGCCCCCGCGCCCCTGCCCCTCCGGGCGGCCGCCTCACCGTGGCCATCCTCTCCCGGAACCCCCGGCTCCACTCGACCCGGAGGCTCGTCGAGGCCATCCGCGCGCTGGGCCACCGCGCCCGCGTCCTCGACACCCTCCACTGCAACATGGTGCTGGCCCGGGAGCGCCCGGCCATCTTCTACCGGGGCGAGGAGGTGGGGCACCTCGACGTGGTCATCCCGCGCATCGGCGCCTCGATCACCGCCTACGGCCTCGCGGTGGTGAACCAGCTCGACATGATGGGCGTGCCGGTGCTGAACGACGCCATCCCCATCGCCCGCTCGCGCGACAAGCTGCGCGCGCTGCAGTTGCTCTCCCGCTTCGGCCTGGACATCCCGCGCACAGCCATGTGCCGGTACCGCGACGAGGTGGCGCAGGTGGTCGAGCACGTGGGGGGGCTCCCCTGCATCATCAAGCTCATCCAGGGCACGCAGGGGGTGGGCGTCATGATCGCCTCCACCATGGACGAGGTGCAGGGGATGCTCGACACCTTCTGGGACCTGGGACAGGAGATCCTGCTCCAGGAGTTCGTGGCCGAGTCGAAGGGGCGCGACCTGCGGGCGCTGGTCATCGGCGACCGGGTGGTGGCGGCGATGCGGCGGCAGGCGCGCACCGGCGAGTTCCGCTCCAACATCCACCGCGGGGGCAAGGCCCGCGCGGTGGTGCTGCCCCGCGAGTACGCCGAGGCGGCGGTGAAGGCGGCGCGGGTCATCGGGCTCGAGGTGGCCGGCGTGGACATGCTCGAGTCGCGCACCGGCCCGAAGATCATGGAGGTGAACAGCTCGCCCGGGTTCGAGGGGCTGGAGCGGGCCACCAAGAAGGACATCGCCCGGATGTACGTGGAGCACGCCGTCGAGCTGGCCCGCTCGCGGCAGTCGGGGCCAGGCGCCCCCCGCGCGCGGGTCTGAATTTCCGGGCGGCCCCGGCCGTCCCAGGGTACGTCTACCAGGGGTGAACCATGCGACGAATCGCGCTCACGATGCTCCTGCTCTCCATCACCGGCTGCGTGATCACCGCCGGGACGGTGGTCCCCGCCCCGCCGCCGCCCCAGGTGGTCGAGGTCTGGTACGGCGGGCAACACGCCATCCCGCCCGGCAGCGCCGGCGGCTGGTGCTGGTACGACGGCCCCCACGCCCATGACTACTTCCCCGACCGGCCCGACTGGTTCGCCTACGACGACGGCTTCCTCTTCTGGCGCGGCCCGGTGATGTTCACCTACTTCGATGGCCACCCCATGCCCGGAGGCGGCTGGTGCCCCGTGGGCGGCCCGCACCGGCACGACTTCTACCCTCCCTACGGCGCCGGGTTCACCTGGCGTGGATCGGGCTGGAACTACGGCGGCCCGTGGGCCCCGTCGCGCCCGCCGCCTCCGGGCTGGTGGAACTACGCGCCGCCCCGCCCACCGCCACCCGCCGCGGTCCGTCCTCCCCCTCCGGGCCAGTACCGTCCGCCTCCCCCGTCGGCGCGCAAGCCCGTTCCTCCTCCCCGGCCCTACGATGACGGCTCCCCGGAAAAGGGGCAGGGTTCCGGCCACGACCGTGGGCCGGATTGCCCCCACGACCAGGGGGGGGGGAAAGCAGCAGTCCCCGGCCTCGCCGCCCAGCGCTCCCCCGACCGTTCCGCCGCCCCCCGCGCAGCGCCCCCCGCCTCCGAAGCCGGCTCCTGCGGCGACGCCGTCGACGGCTCCCGCCCAGCGGTCGCCACGGCCTACCCAGCCGGCGCCCTCCACCTCGCGCCCCCCTCCCGCACCGCCGGCGGCGGCGAACCCACCTTCCAGGGCGCCGCCCCCGAAGAAGGACGACCAGAAGAAGAAGGACGACCAGAAGAAGAAGGAAGAGCAGCCCTCGAAGGCCCGGGGCCGCCCGGAGAAGGACCCGGCGAAGCAAGTGGACTGATTCCAGAATCAGGGGGTACACTCTCCGCCCCATGAGCCCCTGGTTCACCGCGCTGCTGCTCCTGTCGGCCGGCGGATTCTTCGCCTTCACGATGGTTCGCCGGCTGGCCCCGCTGCGGGCCTTCCGGAAGGACGAACGGCTCGACCGGCCCGGGGAACGCATCCGCGGGCTGCTCCGCTTCGGCTTCGGCCAGTCGCGGCTGACCGACCGGGGCGAGACCTGGCCCGGGTTCCTGCACATCCTCATCTTCGCGGCCTTCCTCGTCCTGGGGGCCCGGACGGTCACCCTCTTCGGCGTGGGCTTCTCGCCCCACTTCCACCTCCCGCTCCTCGGGCCGGGAACGCCCGTCGGCGACGCCTACGCCTTCTTGAAGGACGTGGCGGTCCTCCTCGCCCTCTTCGCGGCGCTGGCCTTCATCTGGCGGCGCGTCGTCACGAAGCCCGACCGGGTCACCCGAAGCTGGGAGGGCGTCCTCATCCTCGGCTTCATCGCCGGCCTGATGGTGACCGACATCCTCTTCGAGGGGGCGGAGCGGCTCGCAGCCGGCCTGGACTCGCACCTCGCCTGGAGCGCGCCGGCCGGGTCGCTCGGCGCGGCGCTCCTCGCCGGCATCGATCCCGGCGTCACCGCTGGAATCGGGGCGGCCTCGTTCTGGCTCCACCTCGTCATCGTTCTCGTCTTCCTGAACTTCCTGCCCTTCGGGAAGCACTTCCACGTCATCACCGCGCTGCCCGACGTCTACGTGCAGCGGTTGCCCCCGCGCGGATTGCTGCGCAAGCTCGACCTGGAATCGGAGACCCCCGACTACGGTGCACGCGCCGTGAAGGACCTCTCCTGGAAGGAGGCCCTCGACACCTACTCCTGCACCGAGTGCGGACGCTGCCAGACCCATTGCCCGACCTACGTCACCGGGAAACCCCTGAGCCACAAGGAGGTGAACCGGACGCTGCGCCACCACATCCAGGACCAGGCCCCCGCGCTCCTCGCCTTCGCCCGCGCCCCCGACGCTGCGGCCCGCGACGCCGCCGCCGAGAAGCTGCCTGCGGTGGTGGGGAACGTGCTGGCCGAGGCCACCGTCTGGGCCTGCACCACCTGCGGCTGGTGCGAGACCGCCTGCCCGGTGCTCATCGAGCAGGTCCCCCGCATCGTGGACCTGCGGCGCCACCAGGTGCTCGTCGAGTCGGCCTTCCCGGACGAGGCCGCCCGCGTCTTCAAGAACATCGAGACCCAGGGAAACCCCTGGGGCATCGGCTCCAACCGGCGCGCCGAGTGGTGCGACGACCTGGCCGTGCCGCGCGCCAGCGAGGGCGACTTCGAGTGGCTCTTCTTCGTGGGCTGCGCCGGCGCCTTCGACGACCGGCAGAAGAAGGTCTCCCGCGCCATCGTGAAGATCCTGCGGGCCGCCGGGGTGAAGTTCGCCATCCTGGGCGAGGAGGAGACGTGCAACGGCGAGACCGCGCGCCGGCTGGGCAACGAGTACCTCTTCCAGATGCAGGCCACCGCCAACGTCGAGCTCATGAAGGGCTACGGGGTGAAGAAGGTCATCGCCCAGTGCCCCCACTGCCTGAACACCATCAAGAACGAGTTCCCCCAGTTCGGCGGTGCGTTCGAGGTGGTGCACCACGCGGAGCTCATCGCGCGCCTCGTCTCCGAGGGAAAGCTCACCCCCGGGGCCGCCAGCGCCTACGAGGGGCAGCTCGTCACCTTCCACGACCCGTGCTACCTGGCGCGCTGGAACGGCGTGACCGACGAGCCCCGCGCGGCCCTGGCCGCGGTGCCCGGACTGCGCGTGATCGAGATGGAGCGCAACCGCGAGCAGGGCTTCTGCTGCGGCGCGGGCGGCGGGCGCATGTGGCTCGAGGAGAAGCTCGGCACCCGCATCAACCAGAACCGGGTCGAGGAGGCCGCGCGCGTCCTGGGCGACAAGGGCGGCGTGGTGGCGGTGGGCTGCCCGTTCTGCCTCACCATGCTGAAGGACGGCGTGGCCGAGCTGGGGAAGGAAGAGACCATGAAGGTGGTGGACATCGCGGAGATCGTTGCCGCTGGCTTGTAGCGGCAGCTTCAGCTGCCGCAGGAGCGGGAACACGAAGACGCCCGTCCTCGTCGAAACCTCAGCTCCCCCGGCTTAGCGCCCGCGCGCACTCCTCGAGCCTCCCCCGCACCTCCCTCTCCAGCCGGTCGAGATCGTTGCCCGACCTCGGATCCGCTCCCACGCAGACCAAGATCGCGTCCCACGGGGAGACCTCGCGCTCCACCCCCGCGTAGTCGATGCTGCGCGGCACCGGCTCCCCGTCCGCGCCGGGCCGGAAGGCCCCGAAGAGCCCCTCCGAGCCGGGCTCGAGCTCCTCCTTGAGCGCGAAGAGCCGGCGCAGGGCGTCGCGCACCGGCGCCCGATCCAGGTGGCGCCGCTCGATGCGCGCACCGGCGAGCCGCCCCACCGCGTCGAGCACCGCCCGCACGAAGGGCACGTCGGTGGCCACGAGCCCGTAGAGGTGCGCGTCGGCGCAGGTGTCGTCCACGATCTCCGCCTCCTCCTCGGCGAGCCAGGAGTGGCTCGGGCAGAGGAAGGTCTCGCAGATGGAGGCGTCGTAGACCCCCTGGTCGCGCAGGTCGGCGCCGCCGGTCACGAGCGGGTGGGCCAGGCAGCCCACCCGGGTCCGCTCCGGGTCGAGCCAGCCGAGCAGCGGGCATACCCGCACCGACGGGAAGAGCGCCTGGGGCTCGGAGGCGGCGATGCGCGCCGACGCCGCGCGGAAGCCATCCGGGGTGCGGGGAACGCCGGCGAGCGCGTCGGTACGGGCGTCGAGCCGCTCCCGGACCGCCTCCTCCCCATGGTCCTCGCGGTTGTAGAGGCCGCAGCAGGCGCCGCAGCTCGAGCGGGCGCGCTGGCAGAGGGAGTTCACGCGGACGTCGCGAACCCGGCCGGCGTCACGGGCGTCCCACGGCGGAGCGGCAGGCGGCGCACAGCCCGTCGCCCTTCCGGTCGGAGTCCGCCGGGGTGTGCGCGAGGAACATGACGCAGCGGAAGTCGCCGCAGTGGGAGAGGCCGAGCAGGTGCCCGGTGGCGTGGGCCGCCTCGACCCGGGCGCGGTGGGCGAGCCGCTCCGGCGACACCGGCTGGCCCTCCCCCCTTGAGCCGGAAGACGCTCACCAGCGCGCTGCGGGAGTCCCGGTCGGACTCGCCGAAGACGAAGGGCTGGTCGGGCACGAAGAGATCCACGTCCACCACCCCCAGCACCGGCGCGTCGCTCCCCTGGGGGCGCAAGGCCTCCAGCCGGCGCAGCACGGCGGTGGAGTGGTACTGGCGCCGGTCCTTGTTGAAGGCGAACTCCGGCTTCACTTGGGGCGGAATGGGCTCGGCCGGGGGCCCGAAATCTCCTGCAGCGCGGCCGAGATCGAGGCGATCGTCCCGCGCGGCAGCGGCCCGATGGGCGCGAGCAGGAAGCGCCCGGGCAGGGGCAGCGCCTTCACCTCGGCGCGGTGGTTGGCGGCGCGGCCCGCGTGCCGGCCCGGTTCCGGGGCCGAGGTTGAGGCGGAAGGATTCGAACCTTCATACGCGGATCCAAAGTCCGCAGTCCTGCCATTGGACGACGCCTCAAGTTCCTTGCGGGGCATCACCACCTCGCGAGAGCTGCACCCCAGGTGAAACCTGCTCCGAAGGCCGCCAGGGCGACGAGCTCGCCGCGCTTCACGCCGCGCTCCGGGATGGCCTCGGCGAGCGCCAGCGGGATGCTCGCCGCCGTGGTGTTGCCGTACTTCTGGATGTTGTTGAAGACCTGGTCGTCGCGCAGCCCGAGCGACTTCTGCACCGTCTCGGCGATGCGCAGGTTGGCCTGGTGCGGCACGAGGACCTTGATGTCCGCGGTGGTGAGGCCGGTCTTGCCGAGCAGGCTGCGCACCACCTCGGGCATGCGGACGATGGCGTGCTTGAAGACCTTCTGCCCCTCCATCTTGGGGTACCCGCTGCCGTCGTCGATCATGGCGTGGGTGTTGCGCGGGCTGTGGATCGAGCCCGGCTGGTCGGTCCAGAGGTCGGTGGCGAAGCGTCCGTCGGCGTGCAGCTCGATGGCGAGCACGCCCCTCCCCGGGTCGTCGGTGGCCTCGAGGAGCGCCGCGGCGGCGCCGTCCCCGAAGATCACGGTCACGTCGCGCCCTGCCGTGGAGA
>CAWHDZ010000009.1:0-69761 GCA_963828255.1 uncultured delta proteobacterium
TGCTCCCGCCCCGCGGCGGAGGCGGGCGCGGCGGTGGCCGTGGCCGGGATCCTCCGGCTGCAGCTCATGGCCGCGTGGTACCCGCCGGCCTTCGGCTCCCCCGGGCTCTGGGCGGTCCTGCCCACGCTGGGGTTCCAGCTCGGGCTCTGACCGGGCTTCAGCGTCCGGGCGGGGCGCCCTCGCCCGGGTCGGCCCCGGCGATCCGCCCCGCGTGCGTGTACACGTTGAGCCGGTCGCCCCGGGCGAAGCCCACCAGGGCGATCCCCGCCCCCCGGGCGAGATTCACCGCTAGTGAACTTGGGGCCGAGACCCCGGCCACCACCGGGACGCCCGCGGCGGCGGCCTTCTGCACGATCTCGAAGCTGGTCCGGCCGCTCACAGCGAGCAGGCGGGCCCGGGCGGGTCCGGGGCGCCCGGCCAGTCCGCGGCGCAGCAGCGCCCCCACCACCTTGTCCACGGCGTTGTGGCGCCCCACGTCCTCCGCCGAGGCGAGCAGCGCGCCGGCCTCGCCGAAGGCCGCGGCGGCGTGGAGGCCGCCGGTCCGCGAGAAGACCGGCTGCAGCCCGGAGAGCATGGCCATGCAGCGCAGGATCTCCGCCGCCGGAAGGGCCGGGGCGTCCCCCACCGGGGAGCAGCGCGCCAGCAGCCCGTCGATGCTCCGGCGGCCGCAGACCCCGCAGGCCGACGTGGTGGTGGACCAGCGCCGCCCCTCCAGGACCCGCTCCACGTCGATCCGGTGGCCGCCGGCGGAGCGCACGTCCACGACGTTGCCGTACCCCTCCTCGCCGGGGCGGCCGCAGTGGGACGCCGAGCCGACGTCGCCGGCACCGTCGATCATCCCCTCCGAGAAGAGGAAGCCGAGCGCCAGGTCGGAGTCGGCGCCCGGCGTGCGCATGGTCACGGCCACCGTCTCGCCGTCCACGCGGACCTCGAGCGGTTCCTCCACCGCCACCGCGTCGGCGCAGCGCTCGGCCCGGCCACCCTCCACCCGGACCACCTCCACGTCGGTGGTGGCGCCGGCGCGCGGGTGGACGGGGGGCTCTCGTCCACGGGCTACCCCAGGAACGGCCGGATGGCGGCCACGACGAGGGCGCTCACCCGGGCGTTCTCCCGCATCCACTCCGCGTGTGCGTCGGGCCCGACCCGGTTGGCGACGCCCAGGACCGCGGCCGCAGGGACCCCCGCCGCGGCGCAGGCCGCCAGCACCCCGGTGAGCTCCAGGTGCTCCGCCGTGGCGACCCGGGAGAGGGACCGCGCTCCCGCCTCGGTGAGGGTGACGGCGGGCGGGACGGCGACGTCGTGGGCGGGGAGCGGCAGGACCCAGGTGGCCGGCCACCGGCAAACCTCCGCCGCCGGGCGGTAGGCGCGCCCCTCCACCTCCTCGACCGAGGTGGCGATGGCCCGCGCCGCCGAGAGGACGTCGCCCACCGCGAGCCGGCCGTCGTAGGCCCCGCAGGTTCCCACGAAGAGCAGGCGGGCCGGCCGGTGCTCCCGGAGCAGGCGGGAGGTCTCCACCGCGGCGGTGATGGCCCCGATGCCGGAGGTGGCGACGACCCAGCCGGCCGGAGGCTCGCGGTCGAGCCCGGAGAGCTCGGGAGCGAACGCCGAGAGCAGGAGGGACGGGGCGCTCATCCTGACCTGGGCTCATCCCACGGGAGGACGGGGGGGTGCAAGCCCGCCCCGGCGCCCGGCCGCTACAGGACGTCGTCACCCCGCTCCCCGGTGCGCACCCGGATCGCCTCCTCCACGGGCACGACGAAGACCTTCCCGTCACCGATGCGCCCGGTCCCCACCGCCCTCTGGAGGACGTCGAGGAGGCGCGGGACGAGGGAGCTGGGGACGACCACCTCGACCTTCAGCTTGGGGCGGAAGTCGATGGAGTACTCGGCGCCCCGGTAGATCTCGCCGTGCCCGCGCTGCCTGCCGTAGCCCTTCACCTCGGTCACGGTCAGCCCCTCGACCCCCCACGCCGCGAACGCGTTCTTCAGGGTCTCCAGCCGTGACGGCTGGATGACGGCCTCGATCTTGGTCACGCCTCACCTCCGGCGGCCTTGGGCTGCAAGGGCCGCGCCGCGTCGCCGGCATCGGGCTGCGCGATCGCGCGGCGAACCGGGGGCACCGGCTGCCCACTCCCCGGGCAGCCGGTGCCAGGATCCAGGCAGCTCCCGGCCGCAGCGCCGACGGCAGCCGGCGCCCGCCGCGGTTCACCGCGCGTCGAGGACCCTGCGCACCGTGGAGAGGAGCGAGGTGGCCGTGAAGGGCTTCGCCAGGAAGGACTCGGCGGGGTCGAGGCCGCCGTGGAGGCCGATGACGTCCGGGGCGTAGCCGGAGAGGAAGAGGACGCGCAGCCCGGGCTGCTGCTTCCGGAGCCTGTCGGCGAGTTCCCGGCCGGTGGTCTCCGGCATGACCACGTCGGTGACGAGCATCGCCGGTGGGAGCGACTCCGCCTCCATCGCGGCGACGGCGTCCGAGGCCCCGGCCGAGGCGACCACCCGGTAGCCGCCGGAGCGCAGCGCCCTGGCGGCGGCTTCCCGGACCCCGGCGTCGTCCTCGACGAGGAACACGGTCTCGGTACCGCCGGGGGGCGTGGCCCGGGCCGCGGGGCCGGCCTCGGCGGCCGAGGGGGCCGAGCGCGGCAGAAGGACGTCGAAGGTGCTGCCCTTCCCGGGCTCGCTCTCCACCCGCACGTGGCCGCCCGACTGCCGCACCACCCCGTAGACCGTGGCGAGCCCCAGGCCGGTTCCCCTCCCGGAGGGCTTCGTGCTGAAGAAGGGTTCGAAGAGGTGCTCTTTCACCTCGCGTGACATCCCGCCGCCCGAGTCCCTGACGCGGAGCCGGACCCAGTCGCCGGCGGGTGGGCCGGACCGACCGGAAGCACCCTGGACGTTGGCGGTGGAGATGGAGAGCGTCCCTCCGGACGGCATGGCGTCCCGTGCGTTCACCGCCAGGTTGAAGAGCACCTGCTCGACCTGCGCCGGGTCGCAGCGAACCGGCCAGAGCTCCTGCCCGGGCGAGGTCTCGAGGCGGACGGTCTCGCCGAGCAGCCGCTGCAGGAGCCGCTCGCTCGAGGCCAGGGTCGCGTTCAGGTCCACGATCGTGGGCGCGAACACCTGCCGCCTCGCGAAGGAGAGCAGGTGCTGCGTCAACTCGCGGGCGCGCTCCCCCGCCTCGCGGATCTGCTCGACGTCCTCCCGGGCGACCGCCTTGCCGGCGTCGAGCGCCTCCTCCTCCGACTCGACGCTGCAGAGGATCACGGTGAGCAGGTTGTTGAAGTCGTGGGCGATGCCCCCGGCGAGCCGCCCGATGCTGTCGAGCTTCTGCGACTGGAGGAGCATCTCCTCGGTGCGGACCTGCTCGGTGACGTCCCGGACGTTCAGCACCACCGCGCCGATGGCCGGGTCGGCCCGGAGGTCGCGGGCCACGCCGTCCACCAGCCGGTAGCCGCCGTCCCGGTGGCGTAGGCGCGCGCGGTGACGCACCGAGGCCCCCTTCGCGTGCGACGCCTCCTGGAAGGCCCTCGCCACCCCGTCCACGTCCTCCGGGTGGGTGAGCGAAAGCGCCCGGGTGCCCAGGATCTCCCCCTCGCTCCAGCCCAGGACCTCCGAGGCGGCCGGGCTCCAGAACCGGAAGATGCCGGCGGAATCGACGAGCAGGAGCATGTCGCTCGAATGCTCGATGAGGGCGCGGAACCGGCGCTCGCTGCCGCGCAGCGCCTCCTCGGCCGCCTTGCGCTTGGTGATGTCCCGGGCGATGCCGACGAGCCCGATCACCATCCCGGTCGAGTCGCGCCACGGCGTCTTGGTGGAGAGGAAGACCCGCTTGCCCTCGGGGCTGGGGACGGTCTCCTCGACCACCTCCTCCATCCCGTTCTCCATGATCCGGCGGTCGTTCGCCTCGATGGCGAGGCCTGGGCCCGGGTCGTCGTAGAATTCCCGGTCGCTGTGGCCGACGACCTGCTCGGCCGGCTTGCCGATGGCGCGGATGGTGGCCGGGTTTGCGAAGAGGACCTGCGACTCCCGGTTCTTCACGAACACCGGGTCGGGCGAGGTCTCGATCACCTGCCTGAGGAGCTGGCCTCGGCGGGAGAGGTCCTCCTCGGCCCGGCGCCGCTCCGTGACGTCGAGCAGGACGCCGGCGGACCGACCGACCCTGTCGCCGGGCGCCTGCGGGAGGGGGGCCGCGCCGACCAGCAGCACGCGCCACTCCCCGTTGGAGCGGCGGAGGTGGAGTTCCTGCTCGGGAACGGCGGACCCGGTGCGGGCGGCCTTGGGCGCAGGCCAGTCCTCGGGAGCCACCCGGGTCATCCGGTCGGGCAGGTAGAGGCTGAACGGCAGCTCCTCGAAGGGGGTCGACGGGTGGACCTTCGCGCCGACGATGCGGGCGTACGCAGCGTTGTGGCTCACCACTGCGGGAGGCAGCCCGGGGACGGACTCGGCGAAGACCACGCCGATGGGCAGCGCGGCCATGGCTGCCCGGATCGCCTCCAGCTCCGGGCCCGTGCCACGCTCCCACAGGGTGACGCCCGGAGCCGTCGCAGTGGGCTTCTTCGGGTCGCTGCGCGCACGACGTCGCTTGGTGGGGAGCTCGGCGGACAAGGTCTTCGACGATGCTCGCCCGGACCGCCCCCCGGCGGAAGTCCATGATCCACCGACGTCGGGCGGAATCTGACAGCCCCTCTTGGGGGGTCACTGGACTCAGGCCACGTCGAGCCAGGTGAACCAGACCGGGTGGTTCGCCTTGTACCACTCGAGCACCCGGCGGATGGCCTCCTGCTTCTCGCGGGGCATCACCTTCTCGTCCACCCGGTCGAAGTGCACCGTCATCCGGTCACCGTCGTGGTCGAGCGCCTGGGAGAACATGGTCTGGAGCTCGTTGCGGATGCGCCCCGAGTCGGAGATCTTCACGGCGCGCCTGGTGTGGTCCACGCCCGAGAGGAAGCGGACCAGCAGCGGGCTGAAGACGTGGCGCTGCTGCTCGAACGACTCCATGAGACGGAACGTGAAGGTGATGTATGACGAGGCGTTGCGGGTGGCCAGCCGCGTGGTGACCCGGTAGACGCCCTCCGAGACCTCCTCCACCCCCTTGGTCCCGGTGTACGGGTCGTCGCACATGTACCCGATGGCCGCCAGCACGCCCCAGTGCTTCTCGGGGAGGAAGCTGTCGGCACGGAGCACGGGCTTCCCCATGGGGACGTTGCATTTCCGGGCGTCACGGATGGCCGCGGCGTAGCCCTCCACCTCCGCATCGGTGATCTGCCGTGGGGTGGCGATGGCCCGGATGCTCGCCGCGAAGCCGGGCGCGCCAGGGTCGAGCTGCATGATCTTCGCCTCCTGGTCGCAGGGGAGATCGAAGCTCGGGGAGAAGACCGCCATGCTCGACGAGACGTCGAGGACCTCGTCGAGGCTGGAGGCCTGCATGGCCTCGGCGCTGGCCGCGTAGCCGTCGCAGAGGAAGACGTGCGGGGCGCCCGAGGCGTCCTTCCAGCTCCCGACCAGGAAGGTGGGGGCGTAGGTGCCCGAGTCGGTGAAGATCTCCAGGCCGGAGGGCGCCTTCCAGCCGTCCTCGACCAGGTGCGCGCCGGCCGCGGTCCAGGCCTCCCAGGTCTTGCCGAGCCGCTTCAGCCGGCTCTTCCCGGCCAGCGTCCAGACGTGCACGTGGTCGGGGCGGATGCCCGGGTAGGTGGCCTGGATGACCTCCATCACCTTGGCGCGCGGCGTGCGGTAGTCGAGCAGCACCGCCAGGTCCTCGGCCTTGCGGGCCACCGCTCGCGGGACGGTGATGCACCCGGTGTACGACTCGTACGGCCGCGAGATGGTGAGCGGCGAGTCGAAGAGGTGGAAGACCACCATGGGGCCGGTGGGCTTGCCCTCGGCGAAGCGGGAGGTGTTCTCCAGGGTGTCGACGGCCGCGCCCCAGATGGTGATGCCGCGGCTCTTCAGCCAGCCGTGGAACTGCTCGAAGGTGTGTCCAGGCTCGTTGAGGAGGCGGCGCACGCGGCGGTCCACCGTCATGGCCACCTCGGGGCGCGCGTAGACCCGGCCGAAGCCCAGCAACGGATTCGCGCCCATCTCCGGCGTCTCTCCCGCCTTGGGCATGAGCCCCTCGCCCAGGCTCACCATGATGGCGTGGTCCTCGGGCAGGGTGCGGGTCAGGTACCAGAGCCCCTCGCTCATGACGTAGGCGCTGATGGCGTCGGCGCCCTTCTTGGCCTGGTTGTAGGCGAACTTGTCCTTGCCGGCCCCGTCGCCGTACCCGCCGTAGAGCTTGGTGCCGAGCGCGGTGGCCGCTGCGGTGACCGCCAGGTTGCGGGCGATTCCACGGGGAGTGAAGGTGTGGGAGGAGACCGGCTCGGCCTGGGAGCGGTCCACGTGGACGTCGTCGAGCCAGAGGTGGAAGCGCCCCAGGACGGGGCGGGTGTCGAAGGCCCACTGGGCGATGAGATTCCGCTTTTCGATGTCGGACATGGGCTCCCAGTCTAGACCAACTTTTCGTGGTAGACGCGAGTGTGCTGTGCGACCTCCAGAGCGCGGCCCGGTGGGCCACGGCCGTGGCGGCGCCGGCATGGCTCGCCGCGTCACCTGCCTGGACGGGAACTGCTGGAAGCGCGACGGGTCGCCCTTCGCCCCCGGGCCGAACGGCTACGCCTTCACCGTCTCCTCGGGGTTCCTCTGCCAGGAGATCACCGACGAGCTCATCCTCACCGGGAACCCGCGCATCCGGTACGAGACCGCTCCCTTCCTGAAGGGGATGCTGCTCTTCAACACCGCGACCTCGGTCGCCTACGGCATCGCCAACCTGGTCCGGGTCGAGCCTCCAGAGGGGGATCTGCACGGGATGGACAAGCTGCCGGGCATGCCGCACGGCCTCTTCGCGGCGCTGATCCTCGGAACGGCTGCTCTGGACGTCGCCCGGTACTTCCTCCCGGAGGTGGGCTGGCTTCCCTGGGTGAGCCGCGGGTCGAAGGTGCTGACGGTCGGGCTGGTGGTGGCATTTTGACCCAGGGGCGACCCGTTCCACGCGGAGCTTTTTCCGGAATTCGACGCCGCTATCGGTCACCTTTTGGCGGGAGGAATGTCTATATCCGGCAGGGACCCATGGATACGGCGCGCCTCGACAACGTCATCGACCTGTACCCTCGCCTCCCCAGGGCGACCTACTGCCAGGACTGTGACCCCGAGGGGGCACGCCCATTCCACGTCGCCGTCCGGGCCGATTCGCGCACGGGCGACATCCTGACGCCCTGCCCCGCCTGCGAGCGGCACGCGCTCGCCCCGCTTCCCGGTGTCGCAGGCCAGCGCAGGACCTCGCGCTGATCCAATGCGAGGAGGCCGCCCCCTTTTGAGGGACGGCCTCGCGTTCCACCAGACCTCTGGCCGGTTTCAGCCCTGCGACGCGCTCTTCGCCTCGGCCTTGACCGGAGTGACGGAGGTGGTCAGGACGCCGACTGCGGCGCCGGCGACCGCGCCACCGACCGCGAAGAGGGAGCCGACGCCCAGGGCGCCCATCACCATGCCGAACATGATGAGCGAGCGGACGAGGAAGGTGGGCTGCACGGGGGTCCCGAAGATCCCGCCGGCCAGCAGCACGCCCGCGTAGCCGCCGTAGAGCAGGGCCGGGAGGAGCGCGATGGCGAGGAAGAGGGCCAGGCCGACTGCGGCGCCGATGATGCTGGGGGTCTTGCGGTTCATGGTGTTCTCCGTGGGTTCGTCCGTTTGGGTTGATGGACGAGGGGAGCGACTGCACCCGGCTTGCCAGGTGGGCGACGACGTGATTCCGGGGGGTTGCGGGTGTGGGATGTCGGGGATTCCAGACTTGCCGTCGGAAGACGGCGAGCCATCCCCTAGCGAGGGTCCGCGCGCGGCTCGACCGCGACGACCGACGACGCGGTCCTCCCCTCGCATCGTGCGGTGAGGGTCACCTCGCCCTTGCGGATCCCGAGCACGGCGCCGTTGGCGTCCACTGTCGCGATCCCCGGATCGCTCGACTCCCACCGGATGACCCGGCCGGAGAGCCGGTTGCCGCGCGCGTCGCGGAGGTCGACCCGGGCCTTGGCGGCGTGCGGGCTGCTCGCCGCGGGCTGGATGACCTCCACGGCCATGCTCGCGACCGCGGCACCCCGGAAGACGCGCAGGTCGGTCCAGGCCCCGTTGACCGGGCCCCCGCCGTGCAGGGATCCGAGCATCACCTGGCCGCCGGTGGGATCGCACGGTCCGGTGCCGGTGTGGATCTCCTCCCCGTCGAGCAGCACCCGGAGCCAGCACTGCGCCCGGGAGCCCTCGATGCGCAGGGTTCGCCACCTGCCGGTGATGGGGGCCGCCATCGGCCCTGTGCTGGTGACATCCGCCGTGGTCCATCCCTCGGGGACCCCGTAGAAGTAGACGGGCGATCTGCCGGGCTGCTGGTCCAGCGTGATCCCCCGGCCGTGGACCAGGTCTGCCGGGTCCTTCGTCCCGGGCGAGGTGAACACGACGAGGGACACCGCCCGCCCCGAGTCGACGACGGGGGGAAGGTGGAAGCTCGCCTGGATGGCGAAGGCGTCGGTCTCCTCCGGCAGGGCGAGCGGAACGAAGAGCATCGACCAGTCGGAGGTCTGGTACCAGGCCGCCCGGCCGTACACGCTCGCCATCCCCTGCCCGCCGAGCGCCCCGTTCCGCGTCACGGACCCCGCCGGAGGAGGGGCCAGGCTGCTCGCCTGGACCAGTTCCCATTCAGGTCCGCTCACCACCACCGTGGCCGACCCGGAGACCTCGCCCGACGTCGCCGTGACGAGGGTCGTCCCCGCCGCACGCCCGGTCACGCGCCCGGAGGCGTCGACCGCGGCGATGGCCTCGTCCCCCGATGCCCAAACAACCGCCGAGCCCTCGACGACGGCTCCCGAGGCGTCCCTCAGCGACACGCTCGCCTGGACCGAGGAATCCACCCCGATCACCGGCTCCGGAACCCGGACGGAGATGGCGACCGCCGCCCCGCGGGCCCGCCCCCATCGGTTCCACGCCGCACGGCCGGCCACGGCCATGGTCACTGCCACGGCGGCGACCAGCACCACGGGCGCGGCGACGCGCAGGATGCTGCGCCTCCTCCTGGAGGGGCCCGCCTCTCCGTCCTCGTCCCCGCTCCCGATCCCCTGGAGTGCCTCGAGCGCCTGCAGTACCTCACCCGCCGATGCGGGTCGCCCGGCCGGATCGTCGGCCAGCATCTGCACGAGGAGCCTCGAGAGGCCGGGCGGATCCGGTACCGGGAGCGCGTTCGCCTCCTCCCCGACCGGCGGCCTTCGCCCGGAGAGCATCCGGTACAGGATCACCCCCAGTGAATGGACGTCGGAGCGGGCGTCCTCCGGCTGCCCCCGGAGCCTCTCCGGCGACATGTACCCGGGCGTGCCGCCCCGGGGGGCGTCCCTCCCGAGGATCTGGGCGATGCCCAGGTCGAGGATCTTCACCCCTCCTCCCTCGCAGAGGAAGACGTTGCCCGGGGTGAGATCCCGGTGCACGACGCCGCGGGCGTGGGCGTGGGCCAGGCCGCGGGCGATCTCGGCGACGAGGCGCAGGGCCTCGCGGGGCGTCAGCGGGCCTCGCTCCAGCCGCCGGGAGAGGGGCTCGCCCTGCAGGAACTCCATCACCAGGAAGGGGCCGTGCGCGCTGCGCCCCACGTCGTGGAGGGTCACGATGCTGGGGTGGGAGAGGTGGGCCGCGGTCTCCGCCTCGGCGAGCGCGCGCTCGTCGGCGGTCGAGGGACTGGAGCCGTGGATGGCCTTGAACGCCACCTTTCGCTTGAGCTCGGTGTCGCGCGCCTCCCAGACCGATCCGAAGCCGCCCCTCCCGATCTCGCGGACGAGCTCGAACCGGCCGATGCGGGCACCCTCCGCGAGCACTCCGTCCCAGGTGGACCGGAGCGGATCGTCGCCCGCGAAGACCTCCCGCATGAGCCCGGTCAGCGTGCCCTCGGGGGCGGTCGGGCTCGGGCCCGGATCGGGTGTCTGCTGGCGGTGGGACATGGGCTGGCGTGCGGTCCAGCCCAGTCTAGTGAACCCACGGACACCGGGCGAGGGGTGGGCTTCACCCCAGGCCACGCCCGCGGGCGCTCGATCGCGTCAGGGAGGCCGCGGGTGCAGCAGGAGATCGAACTCGATGCGCAGTTCGTCGTCGACGCCGATCGTGCCCATGGCTGGAGGGAGTCATCCCGAAGTCGGTCTGGCGGAGCAGGACGGTCCCGCGGGCGTGGAAGCCGGCCCCGCTCGCGGTCAGCCGGAAGGCGACGGGGAGCGGCCGGGTCTCGCCGCGGAGCGTGACCTCCGCGCGCAGTTCCCCTTCCCGCTCCTCCTCTCCACGGGGCGGTGAAGCCAGCACGCCGGCGGCGCGGCCGCGGATCTCCGGGAACTTCCCGTCGAGCACCTCGGGCCCCGCGACCTCGCGGCCGATGAGCGCGCGGCTCGCCTCTCCCAGCCGTGTCGCGGTCTCGCGCAGGGACGAGGCGTCCACGACGATCCAAAGGTCGAAGGCGCCGGACCCTTCCAGGTCCCAGCCGACGTCGGCACGCCAACGTTCCGCCAGGAGGCGGTGGTCGTGGGCGAGGCCGGAGAGGAGCCCCGCCTTCACGGCGTGGACGACGATGTGGCCCGAGGAGGCGTCGGCGGTGAACGGCCCGGCGGCGCCCGGTCGCGGCAGGAGCGCCAGGAAGGCGGCGGCGAGCAAGGCTCGCGGTGCGGGACGGCGTCTGGGGCCCATCGTCCCTGTGACACCGGGGGGGGCCCGGGCCGTGCCAACGAAGCGTCCGCGGCGCGGACCATCGGGCAGATGGGGCGTGTACGAACGCCCCTATTGACAAGCCTTTCCTGAGATTCGCTTCCCGTGGAGCGGTGGCCGAAGGAGTGCTCCTGTCGCTGCGCAGGAGCCTCGTCCGCGTGACTTCGCCGCGTCTGGCGAGGTTCCAGATCTCCGCGCCGGAATTCGCGCCAGCGGCCGTCCTCGTACGTCTGGGGAGGGCCGAAAATCGCATGAGACAGTGGATCCATGAACGACACGAACCTCGCCGTAGCGCGCGCATCCTCCCGCCATCTGGCCGACCTGCTCCGCCGCGAGCACGTCGCCCTCGCAGACTTCCTCGTCGCCCTCTCGGAGTTCGACCGGATGGGGGCGTACCGGAGGCTCGGGTTCGCGAACCTCTTCGAATACTTGCTCCGGGAGTTGAAGGTGTCCCGGGGAGCGGCCCACTACCGGAAGGTGGCGGCCCGGCTCGTCGCCCGGTTCCCCGAGATCGTGGAACCGCTGCGGGACGGGCGGTTGTGCCTGAGCAGCATCGTCCAGCTGGCGAAGGTCATGACCGAGGCGAACCGGGCCGAGGTGCTGCCGAAGTTCTTCCACTGCTCGAAGCAGGTGGCGGTGGAGATCATGCCGGCGGCGGTGGTGCCGAGGAGGACGGTCGTCACCGAGATCCCGCCCCCAGTGAAATCAGCGACCTTCCCAGTTCATCCGGCTCTCAGGATCCTACACATCTTGCGGCAGCGATCCGCCTGTGATCAAAGGGTTGGATGACGCGACCGCGAGTTCCCGAAGCCTCGGCAGAGTTCTCCGACGCGGAGTTCGGTGACGAGCGGCTCACACGACGGCTGACCCGGATCGCCGATTTTGCGGCGCGTGCGCCGGGCGCTGGGTTCCCGGCGATGGTCAAGTCGGATGCCGAACTCGAGGGCGTGTATCGGTTTCTGCGCAACGAGCGCGTGACTCCGGCCCGAATCCTTGCGCCGCACGTGGCCGAGACGCTGAAGCGCGCTCAGGGTTCCGCTGTCGTCATCGCGCACGACACGACCCAGTTCGCATTCACGGGCAAGGCGAGTCGCCGGGGGTTGGGGCGCGTCGGCACCTCGTACACGCAGCAGGGTTTCTTTGGTCACTTTGCCCTGGCTATTTCGGGCGACGAGTCGCGGACGCCCCTCGGTGTCGCTGGCATCAAGACGTTCGTCCGCAGCTGGGAGAAGCGCTCGACAATCTCAGCGCGAGAACGCGATGTGAATCCTGACTTGAGTGAGTCGAGGAAGTGGGTGGACCTGGTGCGAGTGACCGCCGCTGCGTTTCCTTGCGCGATCCACGTCATGGATCGCGAGGCGGATTCATTCACGCTGTTTGCTCGGCTGATCGCCGCGAACACCCGGTTCGTCGTGCGACTCGGCCGCGACAAGAATCTGGCGGAGCCTCCAGAGAAGCTATTTGCGGCGGCCGAACGTGCGCCCGTCCACGCCGTTCGATGCGTCCCGATATCCCGTCGACCTCGGCACAAGTCGGGCGCCGCAAGGATGCAGTTTCCGCCCAGGTGCGAGAGGACGGCGCGCCTCGAACTGCGGGCGGCCACATTCACGCTTCCACGTCCGACCCGACCCCGGTTCAAGACCGGGTATCCGGAGTCGCTCAGCGTAAACGTCGTCACGGTCGTCGAGCCCGATCCACCCACCGGGCAGGAGCCTGTCTGCTGGCGTCTTCTCACGACGGAACCAATCGGCACGCCGGAACAGGTCGAGGCAGTCGTTGACGCCTACAGGGCGCGGTGGCGCATCGAAGAGTTCTTCAAGGCGCTGAAGACCGGGTGCTCCCTGGAGAAGCGCCAACTGGAATCGCTGCGGACGCTCGTAAACGCGCTCGCGATGTTCTCCGTGATTGCCTGGCGACTGCTCGTTCTGCGCACCGTCGCGAACCTGGCGCCGGATGCGCCTGCGACTCACGCCGTCAGCCCGCAGCAGGTCCGATTGCTCCAAGCGCTTTCCGAAGCGCACCCAGACGGATTGCCGCGACTCCAGGTCCCGCGCAAGGCGACGGCGAAAGACGTGCTCCTCGCCGTCGCCGCCCTTGGCGGCCACATCAAGAACAACGGCCCCCCTGGGTGGCTCGTACTCGGACGTGGCTACGACGCGCTTCTCCTGATTCAGCTCGGCTGGCAGGCGCGCGAGAGATGTGATCAATGATGAGATCCGGGTGAACTTTCGGCGACTGCGCCGGCGCTTGCGCCCGTACCCGCGCGGGAACCGGCGAGGACCGTCGTCGAGCCGCTCACCTCCACGATGAGCCGGCTCCACCTCACCGTGTCGAGGGTGTTCGTCGGGAAGCTCCGGAAGGCCAGGGCCGGGCAGTCGCACGCCCAGCCCGGCGCGACGATGGAGCAGGTGATCGAGGCGGCGCTGGATCTGCTGCTGGAGAAGCAGGCCAGGCGGCGTGCCGAGGTGAAGAGGCCGCAGAAGAGGCCGCGTCCGGCGAAATCCGACCATGTCACTGCGGCGGTGAAGCGTGCGGTATGGGCGCGGGACGGCGGAATGTGCCAGTGGGCCGTGGACGGAGGTAGCGTGTGCGGTTCCACGACGAGGCTGGAGATCGACCACGTGGTGCCACGCGGGAGGGGCGGCCCTTCCACCGTGGAGAACTGTCGGCTGGTTTGCAGGGTTCACAACCAGTACGCCGCGCGCCAGGTTTACGGCGACGCCCACATGGACCTGTTCACCCGTGGTTCATCACCGGGCTCCGCCCCGCTGGCCAGGGAACCCGTCGCCCCCTACTCCCCCCGTCGCTCCAGCTCGTCGAGGATGCGGGCGAGGTCCTCGTCCGACGAGGGGATCTCGAGGACGCCGTCCCGCGGCTCCGCAGTCGGAGGCCTCCGGGCCGCGCGCTCGGCCCTCTCGCCCTGCTCCGGCTCCCGCACCACCGGCTCCCGCGGCGCAGGCTCGGGTGAGGGCACGTACCAGTCGGTCCTCCGCTCCAGCCACTCCCGGTAGCGGGCGAAGGTCCAGCAGCCGTCGGCCGCCCCGGTCTCCAGCGCGGTGGGAATCTTGAAGAACTGCCCCTGCCGGACCATCGCCTTCACCGGCTGGCTGCCCATCAGGATCTCGCACTCGGGGGCCCGCAGGTTCCGCTCCGGGAAGAAACGCAGCCTCTGGCAGACCACGCCGACCAGGCAGTCGGCGAGCTGGGTGGCGATGCCGGCCTGGATCTCGGCCGGGAACGCCCCCACGATGCGCTGCAGCGCCTCGCCGGTCGACGAGGAGTGAACGGTGGTGAGCACCAGGTGCCCGGTCTCGGCGGCCGAGAGGGTGAGCCGCATGGTCTCGGCGTCGCGAAGCTCCCCCACCACCAGCACGTCGGGGTCCTCCCGCATGGCGTCGTAGAGCCCCTGCTCGAAGCTGGGCGTGTCCCGCCCCACCTCGCGCTGCCGGATGAAGGACTGCCGGGGCGTGAGCGTGTACTCGATGGGGGACTCGAGGGTGACGACGTGGCGCGCCTCGCGCAGGTTCAGCTCCTGCACCAGCGCGGCCAGCGTGCTCGACTTGCCCGAGCCGGTCGGGCCGCTCACGATGACCAGCCCGTGGTGCGGCTCGACGAGCCGCACCAGGTCGGCGCGCAGGTTCAGCCGCTCGAGCGTGGCCTGGGTGGTGGGCAGGAAGCGGATGGCCAGCCCCACCCCGCGGGCCGTGCAGAGCGCGTTCACCCGGCAGCGCACGCCACCCAGGTTGCGGGCCACGTCGGCCGAGCGCCGCTCCAGGAAGCCGGGCCAGCGATCCTCCCCCACGACCTCCCGCGCCGCCTCGAGAAGCTCGCGCGCGGCCAGCGGCGCCCCCATGGGCTGCAGCCGTCCCCGGATGCGGGCGCTGGGGGGCAGCCCCGCCTCGAGGTGGAGGTCGCTGGCGCCGGCGTCGCGGGCCGCGGCGATGAGTGCGGGGAGGTCCATCACTTCCGCCGGTGGAAGAGGACCTCGACCAGGTCGTCGTGTCCCGACATCCGGGCCAGCTCGCGGACGGCGAAGAAGTGCATGGCTCTATCTACCACCGGCGTGACGGCGTGGAACCGATTTGCGCCGACCGTCCTCCGCGGATAGATGCCCGCGCATGGACACCCCCGCCCGGCGCGACTGGCGCACACCCGCCGTGACCCTCGCGGCCGGGGCGCTCCTCCTCGCCGTCTCGCTGGGCATCCGCCACACCTTCGGCCTCTTCCTCGCGCCCATGTCGCAGGCCCACGGCTGGACCCGCGAGGTCTTCGCCTTCGCCATCGCCCTCCAGAACCTGGCCTGGGGCGTGGCCCAGCCCTTCGCGGGACGGATCGCCGACCGGTACGGCTCCGGCCGGGTGATCGTGGGCGGCGCCTCCCTCTACGTCCTCGGCCTGGTACTCATGGCCCTCTCCCGGACCGGGACCCTGCTCGCCCTCTCCGCCGGCCTCCTCATCGGGATCGGCCTCTCCGGGGCCAGCATCACCGTGGTCTTCGGCGCAGTCCTGCGCAAGACGCCGCCGGGGCGCCGGAGCTTCGCCATGGGCGTCGCCATGTCGGTGGGCTCCCTGGGCCAGTTCGTCATGCTGCCCGCCGCGCTCACGGCCATCCAGTCGGTGGGCTGGATGACGACGCTGCTCTCGCTCGCCGCCCTCGGCCTCCTCATGTTCCCGCTGGCCGCTCCCCTCGCCGAGGCGCGCGGCGCCGGCGCCTCCCGCCCTGCCCCCATGCCCCTGCGCGCCGTCCTGGGAGAGGCGCTCTCGCTCCCCGGCTTCTGGCTGCTCTGCCTGGGCTTCTTCGTGTGCGGATTCCACGTGGTCTTCATCGCCACCCACCTCCCCGCCTACCTGGCGGACCGGGGGCTCGCCCCCTCCTCGGGCGCGGCGGTGCTGGCGCTGGTGGGGCTCTTCAACATCGCCGGGACCTACACCGCGGGTGTACTGGGAGGCCGGAGGAGCAAGCCCGGGCTGCTGGTCGCGCTCTACCTCCTGCGCGCGCTCGTGCTGTCGGCGTTCGTGCTGGTCCCGCTCACCGAGGGCTCGGCCTACCTCTTCGGGGCCGCCATGGGGCTCCTCTGGCTCTCGACCGTCCCCCTCACCAACGGCACGGTGGCGACCCTCTTCGGCGTGGAGAACCTGGCGCTCCTCGGCGGCATCGTCTTCTTCTTCCACCAGGTGGGCGCGTTCCTGGGCGGATGGCTGGGCGGGCGGCTCTACGTCCTGACGGGGAGCTACGACGTGGTCTGGTGGATGTCGGTGGCGCTCGCGGTGATGGCCGCCTTGCTCAACGTCCCCATCCGCGAGACGCCGGTGGCGCGGCTCAGGAACCGCACCGAGGGGGCCGTGTGACGCGCAGGATGCTCGTCGCCTCCGGCCTGGGGCTTCTCGCGCTGCTCGTGCTCTGGGCCTTCGTCTCCTACCTGCAGCCGGCCTTCACCGGCGAGGTGGCGGGAGACCTGCTCCGCTGCAACTGAGCGGCGGCGGGCGGCCCCTGCCCGGCCGCGCCTCAGGCCTGCAGGGCCTGCTCGAGCAGCCTCTCGTGCCGGACGTCCTGCTTGGCGAGCGAGGCGAAGAAGCCGCGCACCTCGGGGTCCGCGCTCCGGGCCAGCCCCTCGGCGTGGATCGACCCGCAGCGCCGCTCCACCTCGATCACCTTGCGCAGGACGGGGCCGGCCGAACGCCCGTCGGAGCTCCTCCGGACCTCCCTGGCCATGGCCGAGAGCTCGGCGACCGTGGTGAGCAGGTCTCCGCGGATCCGGTCGATGGCGTCGTCGGTCCAGGTGACGCCCCTGCGGTGGAGGGCGAGGAGCCGGATGCGCAGCGCGTGCTGCTCCTCCTCGTTGGCGAGGCAGAGGAAGCTCTCGTAGAGGTGCGGGTTCGTCCGGAAGCAGCGCGCCAGCCCGGCGTAGAGGTCGCGAAGGAGGATCTCGATCCGGGCCGCGGTCTGGAAGCATTCCTGGATGTTCACGGTGTCACCTCGTCGGCGCTGTGGGTCCTCCCCCAAAAGCGACGTGTACCCAATGTACGGGACACGGAGGGGCGCGCAACGAGGAATCGATATCGGGCCGAAGTATGAGGTTCGGCCAATCCAGGATCGGCACTACGCGGCGAGGTTGGCGGCGACCTTCCCGGCCGTGATCGACGCAGCGTGAACGGGCGCAACCTGGCTCCGGAGGGCCTGCTCGAGCAGCTGCTCGACCCTGCGGTCCCGCCGGGTCAACGAGGCGAAGAACCGGCGAAGCTCGGGGTCCGCGCTCCGGGACAGGGTCTCCGCGTGGATGGCGTTGCGGCGGCGCTCCACGTGGATGATCCGGCGGAGGACGGAGACCGGGCTGAAGCTCCCGGAATCCCGGTGGAGTTCGCCCGCCATCGCCGAGAGCACCGCGACGATCGACACGAGGTCCTGGCGGATGGTGTCGATGGCCTCGTCGGACCACGGGACACCCTTGCGGTCCAGCACGAGGAGGCGGATGTCCAGGGCGCGCTGCGCCTCCTCGCGGGCGAGATCGAGGAAGTTCTCGCGGAGTGTGCGGTTCGTCGCGAAGCACCGCGCCAGTCCGGTGTGGAGGTCGCGAAGGAGAATCTGGATCCGCGCGGCGGTCTGGACGCATTCCTGGATGTTCAAGCGAGCCCCTGTCGGGTTCCCGGGGCCCTCCCCGGGACGCAGCGTGTCCCAAGCTTACGGGACAAGCCGATCCATGCAAAAGGAAAACCGATATCGGGGTGAAAATGAGTGACTTTTCATTTTTGGGGCGGATCTTCGAGCCGTCGCTTGAGCTCGGCCAGGCGGACCAGCGCCCGATCCCGGTGGCGCAGGCGGGCCTCGGCCCGCCCTCCGGCATAGTCGTGGAAGCCCGCGCCGGTCTTGGCGCCGAGGTCGCCGCGTTCCACCCGCTCGCGGAGGTGCGCCGGCGCCCCCTCCTCGCGGCAGAGCTCGGGCGCGAGGTTGTCGATGACGCGGCGCCAGACGTCGAGCCCTCCCAGGTCCACCATCTCCACCGGCCCCAGGAACGGCCAGCGGACGCCCGGCCCCTCGGTCAGGACGGTGTCGATGTCCTCGGCCGAGGCCACGCCGGTCTCGAGGAGGTGGAGGGCCTCGCGGACCAGCGCCGCCTGCAGCCGGTTGGCCACGAAGCCCGGCACGTCCCTGCGGAGGAGCACGGGACGCTTGCCGATGGCCGAGAGGATCCCCATCACCCGCTCGACCTGGCCGGGCGGCATGGACGGGTGGGGCACCACCTCCACGAGCGGGACGAGCTGGGCCGGGTTGAAGTAGTGGGTGATCGCCATCCGCTCCGGGTGAACCGCCCCCTCGGCGAGCCGGGCGATGGGGAAGGTGGACGTGTTGGAGACCAGGAACGCCTCGGTCGAGACGACCCGCTCGACCCGGGCGAAGAGCGCGTGCTTCGCGTCGAGGATCTCGGGGATGCACTCGGTGACGAGCGCGGCGCCCCGGAGGGCGCCGTCGAGTTCGGTGGTCGGGTGGATCCGGGCCCGCGCGGCGGAGGCCGCCCGGGCCTGCAGGACCCCCTCCTCGACCAGCAGCAGGAGGCTCCGGTCCACCTCGCGCAGGGCGCCCTCGAGCCTGGGCGTGTCCACGTCGTGGAGCCGGACCTCGGCGCCCGCCGCCGCGAAGAGCTGCGCGATCCCGTGCCCCATCACCCCGGCGCCGATCACCGCCACGGGCCCGATCACGGCGCCCCTCCCGCGGGCGCCGGCTCCAGGGTGACCGGCACGCCGCTGAAGTCGGCGTTGCCGCAGAGCGCGTCCACCCGCTGCTCGTCGGCCAGGTCGTTGAAGCTGGCGTGGCCCCACCCGTGCGGCAGGCAGACCACCCCGGGCCCGACCTCGTCGGTGACCGACACCGGCACCCGGACCTCCCCGACCCGGGACCGGACCAGCGCCGGGGCGCCCTCGACGAGCCCGCGCGACGAGGCGTCTTCGGGGTGGACCTGCAGCGTGCAGCCCACCGGCCCCTTCACGAGCCTGTGGACGCCGTGCATCCAGGAGTTGTTGCTGCGCAGCCTGCGCCGCCCGATGAGCAGCAGGGCGCCCGGCGCCGGGGGCGCGGCCACGAGATCGGCGTCGATCCGGGCCAGGTCGGCGGCGAGCACGGGAGGGACCAGCCGGATGCGCCGGCCGGGGGTGAAGAGCCTCTCCGGCAGGCGCGGCACGAGCGGACCGAGGTCCACCCCGTGGGGCGATCGCTCCAGCGCCCCGATCGACAAGGGGTGCGGCCCGAAGCGGAGCAGGAGGCCGAGGATGCGGCGCGGGCCGAGGGCGCGGGCCACCCGGAGGGTGGCGCCCAGGTTGCGCCGGTTCCCTCCCCCGCCCCGGGCCCGCAGCGCCAGCGCCAGGCCGAGGAGGATGTCCCAGTCGTCGCGCACGCCGGGGGGCGGCGCCACCGCCGCCTTCGCGTAGCGGGCCACGTTGCGGACCGCGACGGTGTTGAAGACCAGGTCGTAGTGGTCGCGCTCCAGGCCGAAGCTGGGCGGGAGGACGAGGTGTGCGTGGCGGGTGGTCTCGTTCCGCTGGAGGTCGATGGCGACCATGAAGTCGAGGCCGGCCAGGGCCCGGTCGAGCCGGCGCCCGTTGGGCGCGGAGAGCACCGGGTTGCCGGCGAAGGTGACGAGGCCGCGGATCCGGCCGTCACCCGGGGTGTCGATCTCCTCGGCCAGCGTGGCCGCGGGGAGCTCACCCCCGAACTCGGGCAGTCCGCGGACCCGGCTGCGGAACCGGCCGAAGCTCCCCAGGGAGCCGCGCCGCGCGTTGAGCGCGACCACGTCGGCGGCCGGCGTGGTGAACATGGCGCCGCCCGGCACGTCGAGGTTCCCGGTGACGACGTTGAGCGCGTTCACGAGCCAGGAGGCGACGGCGCCGAACTCCTGCGTGGAGATCCCCACCCGCCCGTAGCACACCGCCCTGGGCGCGGCGGCGAAGTCGCGGGCCAGCGAGCGGATGGCGCCGGGGGCCAGGCCGGTGCGCGCGGCGACGCGCTCGGGCGGGTACCGCTCCACGATCTCGCGGAGCAGTCCGAGACCGTCGGTGAACTTGGCGAGCCGCCCGGGACGCTCGAGCCCCTCGGCGAAGATCGCGTGGAGCATGCCCAGCAGGAGGGCGGCGTCCCCTCCGGGCCGGATGGGGAGGTGCAGATCCGCCACCCCGGCGGTCTCGGTGCGGCGTGGGTCCACCACCACCAGCCGCGCGCCCCGCGCACGCAGGGCCGAGAGCCGGTGGGCGATGCCGGGGGCGGTCATGAGGCTTCCGTTCGAGACCACCGGGTTCGCGCCCAGCACGAGGAAGAAGTCGGTCCGGTCCACGTCGGGCACCGGGAAGAGCAGCTGGTGTCCGAACATCTCCAGGGCCGCGAGCATCTGCGGCAGCTGGTCCACCGAGGTGGCCGAGAACCGGGAGCGCCCCCCCAGCGCCATGGAGAGGAACGGGACACCGAGGATGGCCCCGTGGGAGTGAACGGTCGGGTTGCCCGCGTAGAGCCCCACGGCGTTCCTGCCGTGCGCGCGCTGGATGGCGGCGATCCGGTCGGCCGCCTCGGAGAGCGCGTCCTCCCAGGAGACCGGCTCCCAGCGATCCCCCACCCGGCGCATCGGCTCGCGGATCCGCTCGGGGTGCTCCATCACGTCGGGGATGGCGGCGGCCTTCGGGCAGATGTGGCCGCGGCTGAAGGGGTCCTTCAGGTCGCCCCGGATCCCGGTGACACGGCCGCCCTCGACCTGCGCGACGATCCCGCAGGTCGCCTCGCACAGCATGCAGGTGTGGAGGCGGGTCTCGGGCATGCCCGGTTCCTAGCGGGCGATGGATTCGAGCGCCCGGCGAAGGGGCGCCGGGATCTCCACCGGCTTCGAGGTGGCGCGGTCCACGAAGACGTGGACCACGGTGCCGGCGGCGCGGACTGCCTCGTCCCCCGCGACGAGGAGCGAGAGACCGTACTGGACCGAGCTCCTGCCCACCCGATCCACCCGCAGTCCGATCTCGATCTCCTCCGGGTAGGCCACCGGGCGGAAGTAGTCGCAGGCGGAGCTGACCACGAAGCCCACCACGGGGCCTCCGTGGATGTCGAGCCCGCCGGCCTCGATCAGGTAGCGGTTCACGACGGTGTCGAAGTAGGCGTAGTAGTGGGCGTTGTTGACGTGCCCGTAGACGTCGTTGTCCATCCAGCGCGGCGTGACGGGCCGGAACCAGGCGTATTCGTCGCGTCGGGGTGGGGTCCTGTCCGCCATGCCGGACAGTCATAGCCCACCTGCGTCACCCCTGCTCGCGCGGCCGTTCCCGGACCAGCAGCGCGCAGGCGGCCCCCAGCGCCGCGGCCCCTGCGAGGACCAGGACGCCCCGCGACCAGGCGGAGGCCAGGTCGCCCTCCAGCCGTCCCCGATCGAGTTGCCAGCCGATGAGCGGCTGCAGGATCCCGGCCCCCAGGAAGACCCCCACGTTCACCACCGAGGTGGCCATCCCGGAGTGCTCGGGCCGGTTCACCTCCTTGGCCACCACCCAGGTGAGCGCGAAGCCCGGGACGAGGAGCCCCATCAGCGCGAACCAGGCCAGCGTGGCGGAGAGCGGCCAGCGGACGTCGAGGACCCAGGGCGCCCAGGAGAGCGCGAAGAGGGCGGTGTAGACCCGCATCACCACCCGCCGGTTTCCGAGCCGGTCGGAGATCGCGCCGACCAGGATGGCGCCAACGGCCACGCCGAGCAGGAGCGCGCTGGCGTGCTGGGCGGCGGTGACCTGCCGCATGCCGTGGACCTCCACGAGGTACGGCACGGCCCAGAGCCCCGCGAAGGCGAGGAAGCTCCCCCCCACGCCGACGTTCACGAAGAACCCCGGCCAGGTGGCGGGGTTCTCGACCACCTGGCGCAGCGCCCGCGCCCAGTGCTTTCGGGGTCCGGAGCCGGCCGAGGCCGGGTTCACCGAGGGGAAACCGGCGTCCTGGGGCCGGTCGCGCACCAGGGCCCAGGAGGCGATCGCGAAGGCCGCCGAGAGCGCCGAGAGCCCCACGAACACGGCGCGCCAGGAGGCCCAGGTGACCACCCAGGCCAGCGGCGCCCCGGCCACCACCGCGCCCAGGTTCCCGGCGAACATGGTCGCGCCGTTCAGGGTGGCGAAGCGGTTGGCGGGGAACCAGACCGCGTTCACCTTGAGCACGGCGATGAAGGCCACCGAGACCCCCACGCCCACGAGGGTCCGGCCGGCGGCGGCCACCTCCCAGGCCGGCGAGAGCGCGAAGGTGAGCGAGCCCACCGCGGCGACGACCGATCCCCAGGTGAGGAGCCGCCGCGGCCCCACGGTGTCGGCGAGCACGCCCACCGGGATCTGCAGCACCGTGTAGACGTAGAAGTAGGTGGCCGCCAGCGTGCCGAGGACGGCGCGGGGGATGTCGAAGCTGCGGGTCAGGTCGCCCGCCAGGCTGGCCGGCGCGGTGCGGTGGAAGAAGGAGAGGACGTAGCTCCCCAGCACCACCACCAGGACGATCCGCCGCGCTCGCCGGAACCGGCCATCTCCCGCTGCGGCGCCGACGGACATCGGCGACTCATACCCGGACGCGTCGGGCGCATCCAGCCCATGACGCGGCGCGGCGCGATCGGCGCCGCCCGGGGCACTAGACTCCCCGGCACCGATGGCCCACGACCTCACCTCCCCGCGTCCCAATTCGCTCCTGGTGAAGCGGCGAAAGGTCATCGACCGCGCCTGGCTGGCCTACATCGAGGACGGGGTCGAGCCGGAGGGGCTGTCGGCGGAGATCGTCCGCTCCTGGCGGCGGGCCCGCGAGTCCTTCGGCGTGGACCCCACCATCCGGCGGGCGCTGCGGTCGCTTCCCGAGGGCGGCCTCGCGGAGCGGCGCCGGCGCGACCCGGTATACCGCCTGGCCGAGCCGGTGCTCGAGGAGTTCGCCCAGCGGCTGGGATCGGTGCACCACGTCCTCGCCTACTTCGACGCCGCCGGCTGGATGCTCTCGCTCCAGGGCCACCCCGGCGTCATCGAGGGGGTCTCGGACATCAACTTCGCGCCGGGAGCCTGCTGGGCCGAGGAGTCGGCCGGCACCAACGGGCCGGGCACCGCCATCCGGGAGGGCCGTCCGGTCGAGGTCTTCGCCTCCGAGCACTTCGTGGCGGCCTGGCAGACCTGGTCCTGCGCCGGCGCCCCCGTCTTCCGCCCCGGCGAGTCGGCGCCGGTGGGGCTCGTGGACATCACCGGCCCCTGGGAGATCTACAGCCCCCAGGCCCTGCTCCTCGCCAAGGCCATCGCACGGAACGTGGAGGCGCGGCTGGCGCAGGCCCACGCGGTCAGGGACGAGGTGATCCGGTTCGCCTTCCGGTCCGGGCGCGGCTCCTCCGAGCCGCTCCTGGCCGTGGACACCGAGGGGCGCATCCTGGCCGCCAACCCGGCCGCGGCGGCGCGCATCGGGCTGCCCTCCGGGCGGCTCCCCACCGACCTGCGCGACATCGTGAACCCGCTCCGGGCCGACTCCCCGCAGGCCGACCGCGTGGTCGAGTGGCGGGACCTGCGCCTCCTCAGCCAGCCGGTCCTCCACGACGGCTGCCCGGTGGGGTCGGTGCTCCGCGCCCTGGCCCCGCCCGCGGCCCCCGCACCCCTGCGCGGCCGCGCCTCCCCTCGCCCGGCGGCCCCGGTGCGCTGGAGCTTCGACAAGATCCTCTCCGAGTGCGGGGCGCTCGAGCCGCCCCTCGAGGTGGCCCGGGTGGCCTCCCGCAACGCGCTGCCGGTGGTGATCTCCGGCGAGTCGGGCACCGGCAAGGAGCTCTTCGCCCAGGCCATCCACGGGGCCAGCGCCCGCGCTGCCGGGCCCTTCGTCGCCGTGAACTGCGGCTCCATCCCGGCCCCGCTGCTCGAGGCCGAGCTCTTCGGCTACGAGGCCGGCGCCTTCACCGGCGGCCGGAAGGACGGCAACGCCGGGAAGTTCGAGGAGGCCAGCGGCGGGACCCTCTTCCTCGACGAGGTGAGCGAGCTCTCCTCCCAGGGCCAGACGGCGCTCCTTCGTGTCTTGCAGGAGCGGGAGATCGTCCGCCTGGGCGGCAGCACGCCGCGCAGGGTGGACGTGCGCATCGTCGCCGCCACCAACCGGGAGCTGCGGCCGGAGGTGGCCGCCCGGCGCTTCCGGCAGGACCTCTACTACCGGCTCGACGTGCTCTCGCTCGCCATCCCCCCGCTCCGGCAGCGGGTCGAGGACATCCCGCTGCTGGCCCAGGCCTTCCTCGAGCAGGCCGAGGCGGAGGTGGGCCGCACCGGGCTGCGCCTGTCCGACGAGGCGGTGGCCGCGCTGCAGGGCTTCACCTGGCCGGGAAACGTCCGGCAGCTGCAGAACGTGATCCTGCGCGCCGCCGCCATGGCCTCGGGGAACGAGATCCTGGCCTCGCACCTGCCCGCCGAGATTTCACGTGCAGTGAACAACCCTCCCCGGCCCGCCGCGCCGGCCGGCGACGGCCCCGAGCGGCAGGCCCTGGGGGCGCGTCTGGAGCGGCACGCCTGGAACGTGGCCCGGGCCGCCGAGGAGCTGGGCGTCTCCCGGATGACCCTCTACCGCAGGATGCAGCGGTTCGGGCTCGAGCGTCCTCGCCCCTGACCGCGCCCGCGCGCCCTCCTACCGCAGCAGGCCGGCCCCGCCCTCCCCCTCCGCCTCCTTCAGCGCCCGGTGCTCCTCGTCGCCGAAGACCCGGGAGCGGGTGAGGAAGCGCACCCCCTCCCCGTTCTCGAGCGAGAACATCCCCCCGCGGCCGGGCACCACGTCGATGACCAGCTGGGTGTGGCGCCAGTACTCGAACTGGGCGGCGCCGATGAAGAAGCGGCACCCGCCAATCTCCCCGATGCACCGGTCGGAGTCGCCGGTGATGAGGTCGCCCTCGGCGTAGCACATGGGGGAGCTGCCGTCGCAGCAGCCCCCCGACTGGTGGAAGATGAGCGCCCCGTACCGCTCCCGCAGCCGGGCCACGAGGGCGAGGGCGCTCTCGGTGGCCACGACGCGGGGCGGAGGGGGCGGCATGGCGGAGGGCGCCTAGAAGAAGCCCAGCGCCTTGGGCGAGTAGGACACGAGCAGGTTCTTGGTCTGCTGGTAGTGCGAGAGCATCATCTTGTGGTTCTCGCGGCCGATGCCCGAGCCCTTGTAGCCGCCGAAGGCGGCGTGGGCCGGGTAGAGGTGGTAGCAGTTGGTCCAGACGCGGCCGGCCTGGATGCCGCGCCCCATCCGGTAGGCGGTGTTCCCGTCGCGGGACCACACGCCGGCGCCGAGTCCGTAGAGCGTGTCGTTGGCGATGTGGAGCGCCTCGGCCTCGTCCTTGAACCTGGTCAGCGCCACGACGGGACCGAAGATCTCCTCCTGGAAGACCCGCATCTTGTTGTGCCCCTCCAGGATGGTGGGGGTCACGTAGTAGCCGCCGGCCAGGTCGCCGCCGAGCACGTTGCGCCCGCCGCCGGTGAGGACCTTGGCCCCCTCCTGCTTGCCGATGTCGATGTAGGAGAGGATCTTCTCGAGCTGCTCGGTGGAGGCCTGCGCGCCGATCATGGTGTCGGTGTCGAGGGGATTGCCCTGCTTCACCTTCTTCACGCGGGCCAGCGCCTTCTCCATGAACCGATCGTAGATGGAATCCTGCACGAGCGCGCGCGACGGGCAGGTGCAGACCTCGCCCTGGTTGAGCGCGAACATCGTGAACCCCTCGAGGGCCTTGTCGAAGAAGTCGTCGTCCTTGGCCATCACGTCCTCGAAGAAGACGTTGGGCGACTTGCCGCCCAGCTCCAGCGTCACCGGGATGAGGTTCTGCGAGGCGTACTGCATGATGAGGCGGCCGGTGGTGGTCTCGCCGGTGAAGGCGATCTTGGCGATGCGGCGCGAGGAGGCGAGCGGCTTGCCGGCCTCCAGTCCGAAGCCGTTCACCACGTTCACCGTTCCGGGAGGGAGCAGGTCGCCGACCAGTTCCATCAGCACCAGGATGGAAACGGGCGTCTGCTCGGCCGGCTTCAGCACCACGCAGTTGCCGGCGGCCAGCGCCGGGGCGAGCTTCCAGGCCGCCATGAGGACGGGGAAGTTCCAGGGGATGATCTGGCCCACCACGCCGAGCGGCTCGAGGTAGTGGTAGGCGACGGTGGTGTCGTCGATCTCGGCCACCGAGCCCTCCTGGGCCCGGATGACGCCGGCGAAGTAGCGGAAGTGGTCCACGGCGAGCGCCATGTCGGCGTGGATGGTCTCGCGGACGGGCTTGCCGTTGTCCCAGGTCTCGGCCACCGCCAGCATCTCGAGGTTCTGCTCCATCCGGTCGGCGATCTTGTTCAGGATCACCGAACGTGCGGCGTAGGAGGTCTTGCCCCAGGCCACCTTGGCGGCGTGGGCGGCGTCGAGGGCCAGCTCGATGTCGGCCGCGTCGGAGCGGGCCACCTCGCAGAAGGCCTTCCCGTTCACCGGGGAGACGTTCTCGAAGTACTTGCCGGCGACCGGCGGAACCCACTTCCCGCCGATGTAGTTCTCGTAGCGCTTCTTGAACGTGACCTTGCTGCCTGGCTGTCCGGGTGGGGCGTAGATCATGGAACCTCCTGTGGGCGCGCGCGGGGCGCGGTGTGCCCGGGACAGGAGCAAGGAACGAACCAGCGGGATCGTGGGCGCAAGCCCCCGGAACGACTGGGCGCAAGCGCGAACGCACCCGGGGGACACCCGGGTGCGCGTGACATGTCACAGGGAAATGTTCGTGACGGGTGCGGGTGCTACCCCTCGCGCCGCTTCTTGCGCAGGGCCACGCTCTCGCCGCCGAGACCCCAGTTGTCGGGCTCGACCTCGTCGATGACCACCACGGTGGTGGCCGGGTTCTTCTTCAGGATGTCGTTCAGGAGGTTGGTGACGCCGCGGATGAGTGCGGCCTTCTGCTGCTTGCTCACCTTCTCCTTGACGAAGCGGATGTTGACGTACGGCACGATTCCTCCTCGGCGAGGGGATGGCCGGCGTCGGGCCGGGACCTCGCGGCCCGCAGTTTCGCACTCCTCGAACGAAAGGCAACACCATCCTCGCCACACCATCCTCACCGTCGCCTGTCCCGGTCCTCGCGGCCGGAGCGCTGCGCGCGGCGCTTCCCCTCCGCGCCCCCGCAGCGCGATAATCCACGTCCGTCATGAAGATCGCGATCCAGCTCGTCGAGGTGCTCGCGGTCTTCGTGGTCATCTTCTACCTGTACTGCCGCTCGCCGGCCTTCCGGCCGCTCATGCCGGACTGGCCGCGGCCCCGCGGCAAGTTCCGCCTGTACTTCGTCTTCTCGGGCATCGCCATCCTGGGCAACTACCTGGGGGTCCCCGTCGTCGAGGGGCAGGCCATCGTCAACGCCCGGGCGGTGGGCTCGGTTCTGGCCGGCCTGCTGGGCGGCCCGGTGCTGGGGATCCTGGTGGGCCTGACCGCGGGCGTCCACCGCGTCACCGCACTGGGCGGCGCAGCGGCGCTGGCGGGCGCCGTCGCGACCACGCTGGAGGGCGGGCTGGGCGGCATGGTCCACCTGTGGCTGAAGCGCAAGCCGGACGTGCTGATGACGCCCGGGGTGGCCTTCGTCACCACGCTCCTCGGCGAGATCATGCACATGGGGATCGTGCTGCTGCTCACCCACCCGTACGCGCGCGCCGTCGCGGTGGTGGAGGCCATCGCCCTCCCCATGATCGCCATGAACCCGCTGGGCGCCGCGCTCTTCATGATGGTGCTGGCGGAGCGGCAGCGCGAGGAGGACCGCGTGGCCGCCGCCTCGTCGGAGCGCGCCCTCAAGGTCGCCGAGCGCTCCCTCGAGCTGATGGCCCGCGGCTTCCGGCCGGCCGTGGCCACCGACCTCGCCACCATCGTGCGGGAGGAGACCGGCGTGGGGGCCGTGGGCGTGACCGACACCGAGCGCATCCTGGGCTGGTCCGGCCTGGGCGGGGACCACCACCGGCCGGGGAGACCCATCGCCTCGCCGTACACGAAGCAGGCCCTGGCCTCCAACACCGTGGTCTTCGCCGACGGCGTCCGGCAGGCCTACGACTGCACCGTCTCCCCGTCCTGCCCGCTCAGCTCGGTGCTCATCGTCCCGCTCCAGGTGGACGGAACGGTGGTGGGCACGGTGCAGCTCTTCGAGCCGCGGGGCCGCCGCTTCCTCAACATGAACCGGTCGCTGGGCGAGGGGCTCGGTGCGCTGCTCTCCAGCCAGCTCCTCATCTCCCGCTACCAGGAGCAGAAGAGCCTGCTGGTCCTCTCCGAGCTCAAGCTGGCGCGCGCCCAGGTCAACCCGCACTTCCTGTTCAACGCGCTCAACACCATCATCGCCATCCTCCGGCGCGACGCCGACCGGTCGCGCGAGCTGCTCATCCACCTCTCCAACTTCTTCCGCAAGAACCTGAAGCGCTCGAGCGACGTCTCCACGCTGGCCGAGGAGATGGAGCACGTGGGCGCCTACCTCGAGATCGAGAAGGCCCGCTTCGAGGGGAGGATCGTCGTCGAGACCGACGTCGACCCGGCGCTGGCGACGCTCACCATGCCCTCCTTCACCCTCCAGCCGCTGGTGGAGAACGCCTTCAAGCACGGGGTGTCGAGCCTGCTCGGGGAGGGCCGGGTCTCCATCCGGGCCCGGCGCCGCGACGGCGCGGTGGTGGTGGAGGTCGAGGACAACGCCGGGGCCTGGCAGGAGCCTGCCGACGGGACCGGCCTGGGCATGCAGATCGTCGACAAGCGCGTGAAGAACCTGTACGGCGCGACCTACGGGGTCTCTGTCGAGTGCACGCCCCACGAGCTCACCCGCGTGACCCTGCGCCTGCCCGCCGAAGGGACCCTCCCCGCATGATGCGCGCACTCATCGTGGACGACGAGGTGCACGCACGGGACGAGCTGGCCTCGCTCCTCCGGGAGACCGGAGCCTTCGACCTGGTGGGCGCCTGCGCCGACGCGGTGAGCGCGCTGCAGGCCATCCGCTCCGAGCGGCCCGCCGTGGTCTTCCTCGACATCCAGATGCCGGCCATCTCAGGCTTCGAGCTCCTCTCGATGATCGACGACGCCGAGCTGCCCCGGGTGGTCTTCGTCACCGCGCACGACGAGTACGCGCTGCAGGCCTTCGAGAAGAATGCCGTGGACTACCTCCTCAAGCCGGTGTCCCGGGAGCGGCTGGCCCGGACCGTGGAGCGGCTCCGGCTCGAGCCGGCGGATCCCGAGATGGCCACCCGGATGCGCTCGCCCATCGGCCGCATCCCCTGCCAGTCGGGCAAGGCCATCAAGCTGCTCGACGCCTCGGAGATCGAGTTCGCCCGCTCCAGCGAGGCCGGGGTCTACGTGGTCTGCCCCAGAGGGGAGTTCTTCACCGAACTCACCCTCCACGTGCTCGAGGCGCGCGCCGGCCTCACCCGGTGCCACAAGCAGTACCTGGTGCGCCTCGACCGGGTCGAGGAAGTCCGCCTGGGCGACGGAGTCGCTACGCTCCATACCCGTTCGGGTAAGGACGTCCCGGTGAGCCGACGCCTCCTCCCGGCGATTCGCGAGCGCCTGGGGATCTGAGCGGCCGATCACCCCCTGCATTCCGCCGTTCACCTCTCCCCTTCGACCGATCGCCCGGATGGTTCCCCGGCCGGGGATCCGGCTGTGGCACACCATCCGGGATCCCTCGCCCCAGGCGCCCGCCTTCCGGAGGAGCAAACGACATGGTCTGGACCCAGATTTATGCCCCCGTAGCCAACAGCATCCTCATCTCGGCGCTGGTCGCGGCCATCCCCATCATCCTGCTGCTCGGGGCCCTGGCCTTCTTCCACATCAAGGCCCACTGGGCCGCCGTCCTCGGCCTCATCTCGGCCTGGGCGGTCGCAGTCTTCGTCTACGGGATGCCCGCCGGCATGGCCACGATGTCGGCCGTGAACGGGGCGCTCTTCGGCCTGCTCCCCATCGGCTGGATCATCCTGAACGCCATCTTCGTCTACGACATCACGGTGAAGACCGGGAAGTTCGAGGTGGTGAAGGACACCATCGCGGGCATCGCCGCCGACCGGCGCATCCAGGTGCTGCTCATCGGCTTCTCCTTCGGCGCCTTCATCGAGGGCGCGGCGGGCTTCGGCACGCCGGTGGCCATCTCGGCCGCCATGCTCATCGGCCTGGGCTTCAAGCCGCTGGCCGCCGCCGGCCTGGCCCTCATCGGCAACACCGCCCCGGTGGCCTTCGGCGCGCTCGGCACCCCCATCATCACGCTGGCCAAGGTGACCGGCCTCCCGGAGATGCAGCTCTCGGCCATGGTCGGGCGCCAGTTGCCCTTCTTCTCGCTCATCGTGCCCTTCTGGCTGGTGTGGGCCATGTCCGGGTTCAAGGGCATGGTCGAGGTCTGGCCGGCCTGCCTCGTCGCCGGGCTCTTCTTCGCCATCCCGCAGTTCGTGGTCTCCAACTTCTTCGGCCCGTCCCTCGTGGACATCGTCGCCGCCATCGTCTCCATCGGCGCCATGTACCTTCTCCTCAAGTTCTGGCAGCCCAAGAAGATCTGGCGCTTCGAGGAGGAGCGGGAGACCGCCCACGCCGTGATCAAGAAGCACTCGGGCGGGGAGGCCTTCATGGCCTGGATGCCCTGGATCGTCCTCACCGTCCTGGTCTTCGTCTGGGGCCTCCCGTCGGTGAAGACCTGGCTGAACGGCATCTTCGCTCCGTCCTTCGAGATGAGCGGGCTTCACAACCTGGTGCAGAAGATCCCTCCCGTCGCGAAGAAGCCGTCGCTCGAGGCGGCCAAGTACACCTTCAACCTGCTCTCCGCGACCGGCACCGGGCTCCTGCTCACCGGCATCATCTCCGGCCTGTGGCTCGGCATGGGGGGCGCCGCCCTGGTGAAGACCTACTTCGGGACCCTCCACCGCATCCGCTTCTCGCTCATGACCATCGCCGCCATGCTGGCGCTGGGCTACGTGACCAAGTTCTCCGGTTCCGACTCGACGATGGGTCTCGCCTTCGCGTCCACCGGGGCGCTCTTCCCCTTCTTCTCCCCCATGCTCGGCTGGCTGGGCGTGGCGCTGACCGGTTCGGACACCTCGTCCAACGTGCTCTTCGGCAATCTTCAAGTGGTTTCGGCCGAGAAGCTCGGCATGTCGCCCATCCTGGCGGCTGCGTCCAACAGCTCGGGCGGCGTCATGGGCAAGATGATCGACGCCCAGTCCATCGTGGTGGCCGCCGTGGCCACCGGCGAGCATGGCAAGGAGGGCGAGATCCTGCGCTACGTCTTCTGGCACAGCCTCGTCCTCGCCTGCCTGGTCGGCGTGCTGGTCTTCCTGCAGCACAACTACATGCAGTGGATGATCCCGCACTAGCGGGGGAATCGAGGCCGCCATGTTCGAGACCTTCCAGACGAAGGCGCAGGCGGTCAGTGCAGAGGTCCACAGGGCGCCCGCCGGCGCCCAGGCACTGGACCTCGTCCTCGCGGTGCTCGGCCGCGAGGGCGTAGGGGATGCGCCGGGCGAGCGCGCCGTGTGGTGCGGAGGACCGATCCTGGGGTCGCTCCTCGACCGCGATGCGCTCGTCCGCCGCTTCCCTGGTCTCTCCTTCGAGGTGACCCGGGAGCGCGCGGCCGAGAGCCGCGTCGGGATCACCGAGTTCCAGTGGGGGCTGGCCGCGACGGGGACCATCGCGCAGGACGCGACCGACCCTCGCCTCCGGCTCGCCTCCATGCTCCCCGAGGTCCACGTGGCGCTCTTCCCGACCTCGGGCCTCCTTCCCGACCTGGACGCATTGCTCGAGCGGGTGGACCCCACCCGGGCCCGCTACCTGGCCTGCGTCACCGGCCCGAGCCGGACCGCCGACATCGAGCGCGTCCTCACCATCGGTGTCCACGGCCCCAAGAAGCTCGTCATCATCGCCGTGGACGGCGAGAGCGGAGCCGCGTGATGGCCAACACCGAGCTGAAGACCCGGGTCAACGACGCGCTGGAGAACGGGTCCCTGGCCGGCGCGCTGGGGCGCTTCAACGAGGCCTACGTCGCCTCCCGCGCCCGGGCCTACGAGGGCATCGACTTCGAGGCCCTGCGCGACCAGCTGGTGGGCTTGAAGGGGCGGGCCGCAGCCCACCTCGACGAGCTGGCCGGGCAGTTCGAGGAGAAGGCCACCCAGGCCGGGGCCAAGGTCTTCCGGACCTCCGACCCAGCCGAGGCGAAGCAGTACCTGGCCCGGCTCTGCAAGGAGAACGGGGTCAAGCGCATCGCCAAGTCGAAATCGATGGCCACCGAGGAGATGCACCTCAACGCCTTCCTCGAGGAGCAGGGCATCGAGGTGGCGGAGACCGACCTGGGCGAGTGGATCGTCCAGCTGGCCGGCCAGCGCCCCTCGCACATGGTGATGCCCGCCATCCACATGTCGAAGGAGCAGGTGGCCGGGATCTTCTCGAAGGAGGTCAAGGAGGAGCTCGCGGCGGACATCCCGGCGCTGGTGGCCGTGGCCCGGCGTGAGCTTCGGCAGAAGTTCCTGGCCGCCGACATGGGCATCACCGGCGCCAACGTGGCCGTGGCCGAGACCGGAACCCTGGTGGTCGTCACCAACGAGGGCAACGCGCGCCTGGTCTCCACCCTGCCCCGGATCCAGGTGGCGGTGGTGGGCGTCGAGAAGCTCGTGGAGCGGTTCGCCGACGTGGGGCCAATCCTGAAGGCGCTGCCCCGCAGCGCCACCGGACAGCTCCTCACCAGCTACGTCTCCATGTTCACCGGGCCGTCCCCCGGGGCCGACGGGCAGCCGAAGGAGTTGCACATCATCCTGGTCGACCACCGGCGCACCGACATGGCGCGCGACCCGCGCTTCGCCCAGGCGCTCCGCTGCATCCGCTGCGCCTCCTGCGTCAACGTCTGCCCGGTCTACCGGCTGCTCGGCGGCCACGTCTTCGGCGGCGTCTACACCGGCGGCATCGGCGCCATCCTGGCGACCTGGTTCGAGGCGCTCAAGTCCTCGAAGGACATCCAGTCGCTCTGCATCCAGTGCGGCGCCTGCGTCCCGGTCTGCCCCACCCGCATCGACATCCCGGAGATGATCGTCGAGCTGCGGCGGAGGCTCGCCAAGGAGGAGGGACACCCCTTCGTCCAGAAGGCCGCGCTGCGCGTGGTGAACGACCGGCGGATCTTCCACGGCCTGCTGCGCGCCGCATCGAAGGCCCAGAAGCCCTTCGCGAAGAAGGGCATGATCCGCCACCTCCCCTTCTTCTTCTCCGGGATGACCGAGCACCGATCGCTCCCCGCCATCGCCGACGTGCCCTTCCGCGACCGCTTCGAGAAGATCGCCCAGCCCGCCGGAGCGAAGGACAGGGCGGCCTTCTACGCCGGCTGCCTGGTGGACTTCGCCTACCCCGGCGTCGGCGAGTCGGTGGTGAAGGTGCTGAACACGGCCGGCGTCGAGGTGACCTTCCCGCAGGCCCAGACCTGCTGCGGAGCCCCGGCCCGCTACGCCGGCGCCTTCGACGTGGCCGCGCGCAACGCCATGGACAACATCCAGGCCCTCGAGGACCCGGACGTGCGCTGGGTCGTGTCGGCCTGCCCGACCTGCACGGTCGCGCTTCGCCACGAGTTCGTCGCCACCCTGGAGGCCGAGGGGCACGCCGGCTGGGCGGAGCGGGCCGAGGCGCTCGCCGCCAAGGTCCGCGACTTCTCCTCGCTGGTGAAGGAGCTCGCCGACGCGGGGCGCCTCACCGTGGAGGCCGCCAGTGGGCTCGAGGCGGTCACCTACCACGACTCCTGCCACCTGAAGCGGAAGCTCAACGCCCACGAGCCGCCGCGCCAGCTCCTTGGCGCCGCCGGCTTCGAGGTGAAGGAGATGAAGGACAGCGACTCCTGCTGCGGCATGGGCGGGAGCTACTCCCTCAAGTTCCCCGAGATCTCCGCGCCCATCCTGGCCCGCAAGCTGGAAAACATCGGCGCCACAGGGGTGGAAACGGTGGCCATGGACTGCCCGGGCTGCATGCTCCAGATCGGGGGCGGGCTCGACCTGGCCGGCTCCACCGCCCGGACCCGCCACGTCGCCGATCTCATCGCCGACAAGGTGCGGCCGGCGCAGCCCGCCGGCGGGAAGTAGCCGGTTGCGCCCCCGGGCGCGCCTGCACTACCATCCGCGCCCACGCCTCACGGGCAGGAAGCCCCGGCGGGCCCGAGAAAGAAGGCATTCGATGAGGTCGCTCGTCCGCACCGCGGCGTCCGCGGTCGCACTGCTGGTCCTGTCGTCGTGCACCGGGACCAAGATGGTCCAGACCTGGCGCGACCCCAAGTACCAGGCGCAGCCGGTCAAGCGCGTCTTCATCGCCTGCATCATGCCCAGCGACGCAGCCCGGGTGACCTTCGAGAACACCCTGGCCCAGGCGCTGCTCGACAGGGGGTTCCTCTCCGCCACCTCGACCGGGGTCTTCGAGTACGGCACGGTGAACAAGGAGATGGCGGTCAAGTTCGTCCGGGAGAACAAGGTGGACCTGGTCATCGTGCAGCGCATGACCAAGGAGACGGAGGTGGCCTACATGCCGGGCACCCTGGACTCGAACGTGCCGAACTCTCCCTTCTGGGGCAGCTCCGGCACCTGGTACGGCGCCTACGGCTACGGCGGAACGTCCTACACGCCGGGGTACATGGAGGAGGACACGCGCGTGAGGACCGAGACGACCGTCTTCTCCACCGCCACCGATCCGGAGAAGCTGGTGTGGAGCGGCGCCTCCACCACCATCAACGTGCAGAGCGCGGGGAGCGCGGCGAGGTCTCTCTCCGAGGCGCTGGTGTCCGACCTGGTCGAGGCCGGGATCCTGGTGAAGTAGCCCGAGGTGGGCAGGCGAGGCTGCTGCAAGAGATGTTTGACGCGGGCCGGAGGAGCGGACCGGGCTCGGACTGTTAACATCCTCTCATGGCCACGACCGAAGCGTTTCCCCTCGGTGAGCGGGCCATCCTGGAGTGGACGCAGGGGTGGCCGCGGAGCCTCGTGGTCGGTCTCGGGCTCCTGGCAACGGCCGCCGTCGGGCTGGCGGACTACGGCGTCGCCCGGGTGTTCGGTTACGACTTCGTCGCCACCGGCTTCTACCTGGTACCCATCGGCTTCGTCGCCTTCGTCGCGGGCACGCGCTGCGGACTGCTCGTCGCCGTGGCCGCCGCCCTCGCGCAGGGCGCCATCCGCCGGTTCGTCTTCCGGGAGCGTCGGCTCTCGCGGCACGACTCCGTCACCGGCGTCGGCAACGCGCTCGGCTTCCGCGAGGCCGCGGGGTGGGAGATTGCCCGGGGGCGGCGCTGGCCCGGAGTGGTGGCCCGCGTCCACCTCAACGTCACGAGGGACCTGGCGGAGGCCGGCTTCCCGGTGACTGCGAGCGTCGGAGCCACGACCTTCCCCACGGCTCCGGAGACGGTGGACGAGATGATCGGGGCGGCGGACGGCGCCATGTACGCGGTGAAGCACGGCTCCAAGAACGGGGTCCACCACTTCATGGCGAGCGGGCAGCTCCCGCCGGTCCGCGACGTCACCCGCCGTGTCGCCGCTGGAGTAGACTCCCCCCTGCCCTCATGAGGAACCGTCAGGCTTTCGCCGTCCTGCTCAACTCCCCGCCCATCTCGAAGTTCGCCAGCCTCTCCAGCGCCCGGACCATCGACGAGTGGTCCTGCCCCTTCCCCCCGTGGGCGGCGCAGGAGTTGAAGAGCTCCTGCGCGGTCGCCGTGTTGGGGAGGGACAGGCCGAGGGCGCGGGCTCCCTGGAGCGCCAGGTTCAGGTCCTTCTGGTGCAGCTCGACGCGGAAGCCCGGGTCGAAGGTGCGCTTGATCATCCGCTCCCCGTGAACCTCGAGGATGCGCGACGATGCGAAGCCGCCCAGCAGCGCCTGGCGAACCCGGGCCGGGTCGGCCCCGGCGCGCGCAGCGAAGAGCAGCCCCTCGGCCACCGCCTCGATGGTGAGCGCGACGATGATCTGGTTCGCCACCTTGGCGGTCTGCCCGTCGCCCACGCCGCCCACGCGGGTGATGTTCTTGCCCATCAGCTCGAGGAGCGGCTTCATCCGCTCGAACACCGCCTCGTCGCCGCCGACCATGATCGACAGCGTGGCGTTCTTCGCTCCGAGCTGGCCACCGGACACCGGGGCGTCGAGGTAGGTGCAGCCCAGCTCGCCCATCTTCCTGGCGAAGACCTTGGTCTCGATGGGGGAGATGCTGCTCATGTCCACGACCGTCTTGCCCGCGACGGCGCCCGCGGCCACCCCGTTCTCGCCGAAGAGCACCTCGGCCACGTCCGGCGTGTCGGGGACCATGACGATGACGACGTCGGCGTGCGACGCGACCTCCTTGCCGCTCGCGCACACCGTGGCGCCGGCCTGGACGAGCTCGGGGGGGATGGGGGACCGGGAGTGGACGAAGAGCCGGTGGCCGGCCCTGGCCAGGTGGCCGGCCATGGGCGCGCCCATGATGCCGAGGCCGATGAATCCGATGTCGAGAGGGGAAGCGGTCATGGCGTGCTCCTCGTCAGTCGTTCGCGCCAGCCCAGGCCGGCCTCGGTCGTGGTCGAAGGCTTGTACTCGCAGCCGATCCAGCCCGCGTACCCGATGCGGTCGAGGTGCGCGAAGAGGAAGCGGTATTCGATCTCCCCGGTCCCCGGCTCGTTGCGCCCCGGGTTGTCGGCGATCTGCACGTGGGCGATGCGCGGCAGGTGCTTCTGGAGGGTGGCGGCGAGCTCTCCCTCCATTCGCTGTGCGTGATAGACGTCGTACTGGAGGAAGGCGTTTCCGGAGCCGACCTCGTCCAGGATCGAGAGCGCCTGGGCGGTGCGGCAGAGGTAGAACCCCGGGATGTCGAAGGTGTTGATGGGCTCCACGAGCAGCCGGATCCCGGCACGCTCCAGGGCCGCCGCCGCGTACCCCAGGTTCTCCACGAAGGTCCGCCGCAGCCGCGCGTCGTCCACTCCCGCCGGGGCCTTGCCCGCCAGGCAGTTCACCTGCTTCACGCCCAGCGCACCGGCGTAGGCGATGGCGCGGGCCACCCCGTCCCGGAACTCGGCGACCCGGTCCGGGTGGCAGGCGATCCCGCGCTCGCCGGCATCCCAGTTCCCGGCCGGCAGGTTGTGCAGGACGAGCTGGAGCCGGTTTCCGGCCAGCCGGCTCCGGATCTCCTCGGGCGCGTTGCCGTACGGGAAGAGGAACTCGACCGCCTCGAACCCGGCCAGGGCGGCGCGCTCGAAGCGCTCCAGGAACGGGACCTCGTTGAACGTCATGGTCAGGTTGGCTGCGAATCGCGGCATTTCCGGATATTGCCCGTCCCGCCCACCGTTGGCCACAGGTAGGATGCGGGGCGCCATGGACGACCCGAAGCCCCCGACGGTGGACCCCGAGACCCGCTGGCTCGAGGAGACCTACCAGCCGGACACGCCGCAGCTCACGGTCCGGGCCGTCGTGGTCGGCATGCTCATCGGAGCGGTGATGTGCCTGTCGAACCTCTACGTCTTCTTCAAGACGGGCTGGTCGATGGGCGTGACCATCACGGCGGCCATCCTGGCCTTCGCGCTCTTCCGCGGGCTCCAGGCCACCGGGCTCGTGCGAAAGCCGCTCACCGCCCTCGAGAACAACGCCCTCACCACCGTCAGCTCGGGCGCCGGCTACATGACCGGCGGTGGCAACATGGCGGCCTTCGGCGCGCTCATGATGGTCACCACCGTGCGGCCGGACTGGCTGCCCATGATCGGCTGGTTCGGCGCCATCGCCGCGCTGGGGGTGTTCACCGCCATCCCCATCAAGCGCCAGCTCATCAACCGCGAGGGGCTGGCATTCCCCACCGGCACGGCCACCGCCGAGACCCTGCGGGCCATCCACGGCGCCCCGGACGCGCGCGCCGGCGAGGGCTCCCGGCAGGCCACCGCACTCGGAGTGGCTGCGCTGGCCGCGGCGGTGATGACCTGGCTGCGCTCCGGCCGGGTCTCCTGGATGCCCTGGAACCTCCCCGAGTCGTTCGCCGTGCCGCTCACGCTGGCGGGCCGGGCCCTCAAGGACTGGACGTTCGTCGTGAAGACCGAGGTTGTGCTGGTGGGCGCCGGCGCGCTGGTGAGCTTCCGCACCGGCTGGTCGATGCTCCTCGGCGGCGTGCTCACCTACGCCGTGCTCGCGCCGGCGCTCGTCGAGCGCGGGGTCATCACGGTGGTCAGCTACAAGAACATCGTGGGGTGGACCGTCTGGCCGGGCGCGGCCATCCTGGTGGGCGCCGGGCTGACCTCGTTCGCGCTCGACTGGCGCAGCGTGGGCCGCTCCCTCTCCGGCCTGACGCGCATCTTCTCGCGGGGGCGCGGCGCCACGGGCCAGGCGGATCCCATCGACGCCGTGGAGTGCCCGGGCTGGTGGTTCCCGGCCGGCTTCGTGGTGCTCGGGCCGGTGGTGGTGTTGCTCATGACCTGGCTCTTCCAGATCCCCTGGTGGGCGGGGGTCATCGCGGTGCCGCTGGCGGTGGTGATGGGGTTCGTCGCGGCGCGCGTCACCGGCGAGACCGACGTGACGCCGACCAAGGCCCTCGGACCGGTGACCCAGCTCATCTACGGGGTGATCACGCCCGGGAACCTCTCCGGCAACATCATGAGTGCCAACGTGACCGGCGGCATCGGCCTGCACGCCGCGGATCTCCTCACCACGCTGAAGACCGGCTGGCTGCTCGGCGCGAGCCCCCGGGTGCAGTTCCACGCCCAGCTCTTCGGGGTCCTGGCGGGCGCGGCCATCGTGGTGCCGGCCTACTTCCTCATCATCGGACAGGACCCCGGAGCGCTCGGCTCGGAGGAGTGGCCCGCGCCGTCCTGCCTGGTCTGGGCCGGCGTCTCGCAGGCCTTCGCGGGGGGCGTGGGAGGCCTGGGAACGCTGGCGCGCTCCGCCATCGCCGCCGGACTGCTCCTCGGGATCGGGCTGGCGCTGCTCGAGAAGCTCGCCCCGAAGCCTGTGCGGCACCTCGTGCCGTCACCCTCCGGCCTGGGCATCGCCATGGTGATCCCGGGGAGCAATGCGGTGGCCATGTTCCTCGGCGCCTTCCTGGCCTGGGCGTGGCGCCGCTTCCGCCAGGCCTCGGCCGATCGCTACGTCACCCCCATCGCGTCGGGGCTCATCGCCGGCGAGAGCCTCATGGGGGTGGTGGTCGCCCTCCTCGTTGCGTTCAAGGTGATCCAGAGGTAGATGGGGGAACCCATGAAGACCCTCACCGAGCTCAGTGGATCCCTGATTCGAACGGCGGCCGCCGCGGTCGCCGAGGCGCGGCGCTCCCTCCCGAGGGAGGAGACGCCGGTGACCGTCGCGGTCGTGGTGGAGAAGGAGCCTCCCTCGGAGGCTCCGGCAGAGGCCGAGGCCGCTCCGGTCGAGCAGGCCGAGCCCGCCGCCGACGAGGCAGGGCCCTCCGCGGAGGCGACCGAGACCGCAGAGGCCGCGGAGCCCGCCGCCGAGGCCGCGCCCTCCCCGACCCCTGCGCCCGCGGCGAAGCTCGATCCCGATGCGGAGAGCGAGACCGTGAAGGCCATCCTCGACGACGCCGTCGCCAAGGCCACCGGCTGCTCCGGCGACCGGCTCGGGATGCTCCGCGCCGCGGTCAAGGCCGTGGGACGCCGCACCGGCGACGTCCGCCTGGTCCGCGTCTTCGGCGTGGAGGAGCAGCTCCGCGGGGCCCAGGTGATCGGCGAGCACCAGTACGTGGTGGACTTCCTGCCCTCGAACATGAAGCAGGTCGCCGACGCCCACAAGGACGAGAAGGGGCGCGGCAAGGGCCGGGGTGGAGGGCGCGGTGGTGGAGGTGGCGGCGGCGACCGCGGCGCCAAGGGGAGCACGACCGGCGGATTCTCGATGGACTCGCTGAAGGACGACCGCAAGAACGAGCGGGGCGGACGCGGCGGTGGTGGCGGTGGTCCCCGCAAGCCGGGCGGACCGGGCCGGCCCGGTGGCGGACAGCCGGCGCGGTGAGCCCGCTCGTCCTGCACGTCTCCGGATTCGGCTGAGGACCGGTCACGGGTCTCGGCTGAGGCACCGTTCTCGCGCCCGTGCTGGCGCTGCTCGATGCGATCCCCGGTGTCTGCGCGGCCCGCGTGGAGTCGTCCGGACGCTTCTTCTGGATCGAGCTCGCCGATGGCGCCGATCCGCCACGGGTGACCGAGCTCGCGACTGGCCTGCTTGGACGGGGAGCGCGCGCCCTTCCGGCCGCCGATGCGGAAGCCCAGCTGGAACGGCGACCCCGCGGCGACCCCTGGCTCGGGGCGGACGAGGTGATGACGCTGTCGTTCGTCGAGGCGCGCCTTCTCTCCGTGCGCCTCGCGGGCGCGCTGTCGCGCCGGGCCGGCGCCACCCCGGAGGAGCAGGAGGAGATCTCCGAGGCCATCCGGATCGAGCTCTCCTCCGCCATGGAGCGCGTCCACGGCGAGGGGGGGCGGAGCAGCAGCGGCTGGATCTACCTGGAGTGGCCGGCCATCGCGGAGGCCGCGGTGGCGCGTTGCGCGGGAGCCCTCCCGGACGAGCGACGTCGTCGATTCGCCGAGCTCCTGCCGGGGCTCCTGGCGCGCTGAGGTGTCACATCTGCCTCGCGAGACGGTCTTGAGGATGTGGAACGCCTTCGCCTCGCCATCGCCGTCGCGACGCTGATCGGGGTCTTCCCGTCCGCCACGCGCGCCGACGAGGCCGTCGATCCGTGGGAGGCCGGCGAGGCCAGGCTCTTCCTGTCCGGACGGGCGGACGTCGGGACCTTCCAGCACGTGGGGATCGCCGCCGGCTACGGGAAGCCGCACTGGATGTGGGCGGGGGTCGAGGCCCGTGCCGCGCTCGGGCTCGACTTCGGGATGGTCGCCGCGAACCTGCGCGTCGCCTTGCTCCTCGGCGACGTGTGGGCCGGCCTGCGGGCCACCCGCACCTGGCAGCACGTGCCCATGCCCCCTTCCCTGGCCCTCGAGGACGTCGCGGAAGCCGGGGGGTTCACCTACCGCACGGCCGACCTCTTCACGTCGGGCTCCATTCCCACGCCCGGAGGGCTCGTCCTCTGGGAGGTGAACTTCGTCCGCTTCCTCGACGCCCCCGCCATGGCCATCTACGAGGAGTGGCTCAAGGTGGTCTGCATGCCACCGTGGTGCGGCGTGGCGCGCCTGGGGTGGGTGGCCCGGCTGCGCGACGGCGCGCTGAACGTGGGCGCCGGAGCCGAGTGGGCCTTCCTCGACGGGCGGGGCGGGCAGGAACTGGTGCGGGTCGGGCCGATGCTCAGCTGGCGCCCGTTCCCCCACCTCGTGGTGCAGGGATACGCCTACTTTCCGGTCTCGGACCCCGACCACCTGGGGTTCCTGGACCGCATCAGCGCCACGCTCGTGCTCACGTTCACCATCGCCACCGGCGGGGCGTCGCCGGTCTTTCCCTGAGGCGACCGCGGCGGCAGGTTCACCTCCCGCACCCCCAGCGCCCAGAGCAGCCCCGCCCCGGCGGCCTGCGCCTCGGTCATGTGCCTACCCCCGACCGGGGTGCCGTCGACGGTCACCGACCAGTGGCGGCGCCCCTTCCACACCCTGACGGTCGAGTGGCCCACCATGAATTTCGACACGTCGCCTCCACGAGATCTGGACTGTGGAGATAGAGACGAGCGGGAACCACTTCTGTGACATCCGCCCTACGACTTGCGCTTCTCTTCCACTTCCTTGGCGAGCTCGGCGAGCTTGGGGTCCTCGGCCTTGGCCTCGTCGGCCGTCTTCGCGTCCGTGGCCTTGCCGGTCATGTGCGCGGCGCCCGGAGCCCAGCCCGGGGTGATGGTCGCGCCCAGGTCCTGGGCGGACCGGCCGAACATTCCGGCGACGGGGCGAACCACCGCCTTCGCCGTCAGGTAGATGCCGATGAAGGGGAGGAACACCACCATCAGGCCGCCCAGCACCGGCATCAGCGCCAGCGCCGCTGCGGTGGGAACGTGCACGTAGTGCTCGGAGGCTGCGCCCGGGAGCCTCACGCCGTCGTGGGCGATCGGGAAGATCTCCCAGTTGCTCTTCGAGAGGTAGTAGCCGCCCTTCACTGCCGTTCCGCCGTTGATGGTCTTCATGGTTCGTTCCCCTTTCTGAGAGGAGTGTGCTCCTTCGCACGGCCCGCCGATATTGGGAGAGCTCCCGATCGGGCGGGCTTTGAATCCCGACCCACCTTCCGGAAAACACCCGAACCCGGATGGGGCGTCCGACGGGCTACCTGCCCAGCTTGGCGAGCACCATGTCGAAGATGGCGAACTCGAGCCGCTCGGCGGCCTCGGGCTCGAGCTTCTTGAAGCCGAACGACACCAGCACGTTACCGGGCTGCGGCTTCACCCCGGCGATGGTCACCGCACTCTTGAACGGATCAGTGTCCGGGAGCCTCATCGTGATGGTCAGTTCCTCGTCCGACCCGGGGGCGCGCGCCATCGGCGCGGAGAAGCCACCCAGCGAGAGGTCAGACGTGGTGAGCCGCTCCATCCGCACCCGGGACTCCAGATCGACCTGGAGCGCCCGGGCCACACGCAACGCCATCCGGGGAGACTGCTCCGGCCTCCGCGTGAGTCCCTGCGCGGCAACGAGCGCCCGGGCCAGTTCCTCGCGGCCGGCCTTGTAGTCCTGCTCCTCGACGGAGTTGAGCCCGCCGAGCTTGGCCCTCTCGTGCAGCGCCCTGAAGGCCGACAGCCAGTTCGTCAGGTCCATGACGGAAGTCGTTATCCCGTCCGGGGCGGGGGAGGCAAGTCCGGCTCCACCTGCCCGGATGGGTCGAGGTGGCGAGCCCCTCAGGCGTCCAGCGGTCGGCCCTTCCGCCGGGCCACCCCGGCCAGGATCTCCTCCAGTTCCTCGAAGATGGGTGGCTTGGCGAGGTGGGCGTCGAAGCCGGCGGCGAGCGCTCGCTCGCGGTCCTCGGGCTGCGCGTACCCCGTGAGCGCGATGGCGAAGACGCCCGTCGCCGGATGGGCCGAGCGGATCGCGCTCATGACCTCGAAGCCATTCAGGTCGGGGAGCCCCACGTCGCAGATGATCACGTCGGGCGGGTTGGCCAGCACCGCCGCCACGGCCTGCCTCCCGGAGCCGACGGCGCTCACGTGGTGCTGGTCCAGCGTCAACATGAGGGAAAGGCTCTCCCTGGCATCCTCGTTGTCCTCCACGACGAGGATCGACAGGCCCGAGGCGCGCGGCGCGATCTTCGCCTCGATCGCCGTGGTGGCCGCACCCGCCTGGTCGACCGCCAGCGGTAGCCTCAGGACGAGCTCCGTGCCCAGGCCCGGGCCCTCGCTCCGGGCGCGCACCCATCCACCGTGGCTGACCGCGAGATCCCGCACGAGGGCGAGGCCGATTCCCATTCCCCCTCGTGATCCGTGCAGCGTCCGCCCGGCCTGGACGAACGGGTCGAAGATGGAGTCCAGGTCTCGGGGATCCACGCCGGCACCGTTGTCGCGCACGCTCACCTCGCAGGCCACGCCCGCCTTCCGGACGCCGACGTGCACCTCGCCGCCGGGCTGGGTGAACTTGAGCGCGTTGCTCACGAGGTTCCCGATCATCTGGATCATCCGGGCCGCGTCGGCGTCGACCCAGATTGGGTGGGAAGATTCGGAGGAGAAGAGTGCCACCCCTCGCTCATTGAATGCCTCGTTCGCGTCCTCGCAGACGCGTCGCAACGGGTCCCGCGCGTCGATCCGGGTGCGCCGGAGCTCGATCTTCCCGTGTGCGATTCGCGCGATGTCGAGGAGGTCGTCCACCAGCCGGGTGAGATGCTCCGCCTGGCGATGGAGGATGGCCCGCGCACGCCGTGCCGTCTCGCCGTCCGGTGGGGCCCGGTCGAGCAGTGCGATGCTGTTGCGGAGGGATGCGAGAGGATTCCGCAGCTCGTGCGACAGCACGGCGAGGAACTCCGTCTTTCGACGTGTCTCGATGCGCAGTGCGTCCTCGGCCGTCTTCCGTGCCGTGACGTCCTGCGCGTAGATGTTCACCTCGGCCCCGACCGGCACGACGCTGACCTGGAACACGGCTCCCCTATGCTCGACCTCGACCTTGAGACGTCTGCCGGCATCGAGGGCGCGCCTGGCGGGCTCCGCCAGGTCCGCAGGGGCGGCGCTGCCCACGTCCAGGCCCAGCTCCCCGAGAAGCCTGAGCGCGGCGTCATTGGCATATCGAACCGTCAGATCTCCGGCCAGGCGGATGACCGGGTCCGGGTTCTCCCGGGGAAAGCGCGCCAGCGACTCTGCACGCGCCTCGGCCTGCTTGCGCTCGGTGATGTCCACGAACGCCCCCACGGAACCCTCCGGCTGGCCGTCGTCGCCCCGTATCGGCGATGAGTTGCCGAGCAGGTGGCGCACGCTGCCGTCATCGAACACCAGGTCGAACTCGAAGTCGCGGAACTCCCGCCCGAATCGCGCTGCCGCCTGGATGGGCAAGTCGTCGCTCCGGATCTCCACCCCGTCCTTCATCGGGCGGAAATTCACCGGGCGTCCGTCGGGTGGCGCGGTGACCGAGACGTTCGAGCCGCGCGGCAGGCGCAGCAGCTCGCTGCCGAAGCGGTTCGCGTCGATCCGGGTTCCCTCCTTGTCACGGGCGATCCACACCGCGGCAGGGACGGTGTCGAGAACGGCCTGGAGCTCGGCGGCCCGGGTCCTCGAGCGCTGCTCGCTCTCCATCAGGGCAGCCTCGGCGCGCTTTCGGTCCGTGATGTCGCGGAGGATGACCTGGATGGAGACTCCGTCCCCGTCCGGGAAGGAGGCAGCGACGACCTCGACATCGCGGACCTCGCCGTCCAGCCGGATGATCCGCTCCTGCAGGAGCGGAATGCTCCTCCCCTCCACGATGTCGGAGATCCGGCCGCGGATGAGGGCGTGGTAGTCGGGATGGAACAGCTCGATCGCCGTTCGCCCGATCAGCTCGGAGGGCTCCCGCGCGCCAAAGAGCCGCGCGCAAGCGGGGTTCACCAGCGCGACCCTCCCGCCACGATTCAGCAGAATGGCATCCGGAGAAACCTCGACGAGGTTCCGGTAGCGTTGCTCGTCCATGGCCAGCGCCTCGCTGGCGTACCCGGGCGGGAGCTTGGATCCTGGCAGAGGCATGGGCCGTTCCTCCGAGGAGAGCGGTACATGGGAACATAATCGGGACTTACGGAGGCGCCCCACGAGCTCTGGGTTATGGTGGCGCCCATTCTCTCCCTGGAGCGCGAGGACCTCCCCCATGCCCCCCGGATCAAGGATCCCCGGCAGGATCGACCCCATCCTCTCGGGGCTGAAGGCCGTCCTCGACCACTACCGCGAGCGCGACACGCTGCCTGCGCTCACCGAGGCCGACCGACTGGACGGGAAGACCTGCCTCGTCACTGGTCCGAGCGCGGGGCTCGGGCGCGCCATCGCGCCGGAGCTGGCGCGGCGCGGCTGCCGCGTCATCCTCGCCTGCCGCGCGGGTCACGAGGGGCTCGCCGAGGCGGTCGGGAGGGAGAGCGGCAACCGGGACGTCTCGCAGCGCCCGCTCGACCTGGCCGATCTCGCCAGCGTGACCGCGCTCTGCGACGGCCTGGCGCGCGACGGGGTGCGGCTCGACCTCCTCGTCAGCAACGCCGGCATCGCACCGCTCGGCAACCGGCTCACCCGCGACGGCTTGCCCGAGCTCTTCCAGGTCAACTTCCTGGGCAGCTTCCTCCTCGTGAACCGGCTCCTCGCCGACGGCGTGATCCCCTGCGAGACCTTCGCGGCTCCGGGCGCGGCGCCGGACGGCGGCCGGGGGCGCCGCGTGCCGCGCGTCGTCTTCACCTCCTCCGAGACGCACCGGAGCTGCCCGCCCATCGACTTCGACCGGTTCGGGCAGTTCCCGGACTTCGGCCTCATGGAGGGCACGACCTGGTACGGGCAGAGCAAGCTGTACGTGCAGACCTTCGCCTGCGAGCTGGGGCGGCGGCTCGTCCGGGCGGACGGCGCGCCCGACGTGTCGGTCTTCTCGTACTGCCCGGGCGCCGTCCGGACCAGCATCTCCCGCGAGGGGGGATTCATGGGGAAGCTCATGACCGCCTACTTCATGGATCCGAAGGTGGCGATGTGGCCGGCCATCCACTGCGCCGCCAGCCGGACGCTGGAGGGCCGAAGCCGCCTCTACCTCTACCTTCGTCACGTCGCCGAGACCGACACCCGGTCATCCGATCCGCGCAACGGCGAGCGGCTCTGGCGGCACGGGCTCGAGGTGCTCGCCGCGCGCGGCATCCGGCTACAATCGTGGCCAGCAGCCCATCCCTGATCGCCGAAGGAGCGTGAACGTGCTCGAAGGCCTCCGTTCGTGGAAGACCCGCGTGCTGGACCGGCAGGCGCAGCTCCTCGGCTTCCTCCTGCTCCTGAAGTCGGGGAAGGGATTCACGGGCGGTCGCGAGAAGCTGATCGTCGGCGACGGCCAGCGCTTCAAGGTGATCGTCTGGGGCACGGGCTTCGTCGGAAGGCAGGTGGTGCGGATGCTGCTCGACCACCCCCGCTTCGAGCTGGTGGGCGTCATCGTGAACTCCCCGGAGAAGGACGGCGTGGACGTGGGCACGCTGTGCGGGGCGGCGCCGGTGGGGCTCGCGGCCTCGCGGGATGCCCGCGCGGTGCTCTCGCGCGAGGCGCACGCGGTGGCCTACTTCGGCCCGACCGCGCAGTACCTGGCCGAGAACCTGTCGAACCTCACGCTGGCCATGGAGATGGGCAAGGACGTCGTCTCCACGTCGCTGACGCCGCTCGTCTACCCCCGGGAGTGCCCCACCGCCATCGCCGGCACGCTCCAGGAGGTCTGCCTGCGCACCGGCCGCACCTGCTTCACGACGGGCATCGACCCCGGCTTCGCGAACGACCTCCTCCCCATGACGCTCATGGGCGTCTGCGGGCGGGTGGACCGGGTGCGGGTCCAGGAGATCCTCGACTACGCGTCCTACGCGGGCGACTACAAGCCGATGGGGCTGGGGCAGCCGATGGAGTACCGCGCCATCCTCGAGGAGCCCGAGGTACTGCAGTTCGGCTGGGGCATGACCGTCCCCATGATCGCGGACGCCATCGGCGTGCGGCTCGAGAAGGTCGACTCGACCTGGGAGAAGTGGGCCACGCCGGAGGAGATCCGCTACGAGCACGGCGTGATCCCGGCCGGGTGCTGCGCGGCGGTCCGCTTCGAGATCCGGGGCTGGGTCGGGGGTGAGCCGCGCATCGTCCTCGAGCACTGCAACCGGGTGACCAAGGCGGCGGCGCCTCACTGGCCGAAGGGGAAGATGTACGAGCACGACGTGTATCGGGTCATCGTGGACGGCGAGCCGTGCATCGAGCAGGAGACGGCGCTGCGCGACGCGGCCACCCAGGACGCCAACCGCGCCGGCTGCCTGGCGACCGGGATGAGGGCCGTCCACGCGATCCCGGCCGTGTGCGCGGCCGGGCCGGGGCTCGTCTCCACCCTCGACCTCCCGCTCATCCCCGGGTTCGGGAACATGCGGGACCCATCCCGGCCGGGCGTTCAGCGGTAGGTCACCGATGGCGCACGGCACTCGATGTGCGCGATGCGCCCGTCCGGGTGGTGGTGCACCACGCTCACCGACGCGCGCCGGCCATCCTCGATCTCCTGCTCCCGCAGGTCGAAGTGGCGCGCGTACGCCGAGACCGGCAGGGCGGACTCCAGCTTGGCCCGGTGGCGCGGCAGCTTCCGCCACGCCACGAGCGTGCCCGAGGTCCCCGCGATCGCGGCCAGCGAGAGCGGAAGGCTCGGCCCGCCGGCCGGCAGGAGCGTGAGCCCCCAGACCGGCACCTGGGGCGCCAGCTGGAGGAACTGGCCGACGGTCTTCACCAGCGGAGCCCACAGCCAGAGCCACCCGCCCCAGAGGGCGGCCGTGGAGGCCGTGGAGGCGAACCTCTGGTGCCAGGCCAGCCGGCCGCTGGCCTCGATGATCAACGTCGACTTCATGCTTCTCCAGTCCCGTCCGCTGGTTGCTGGTGCGGTTCCAGGGAGGGCGCGGTGTAACCGACCGCCACTCTCCTGTCCAGTCAGACGCGCGAGGGACGCTTTCGATTCAAGGGCGGATCCCGCGGTCCGGGCTCACCCACCGGGCGCGCGCGCCTTTTCCTCTACTAAAAACAAGAGGATACGCCGCGATCGTGGTCGCTGCTCCGATGACCCAGTAGGCGACCGGGTACCAGATCATCCAGAAGAGCGCCCGACCGAGCCCCCGGTCGTAGCGCGCGTCCATCGCTGTCGAGAAGACGAACTGCAGCAGGCAGGCCGTTCCCAGCAGGACGCCCCCCGACGCGGGAACGAGTGGCGACCCGACGAGCGGGACCATCCCGGCGGGCAGCAAAATCCCGAGGAGCCAGAGGAGGGAGAGGGCGAGCAGGGCGTAAGCCCACACGGCGCTTGCCGTCATCTCGAGGAGGAGCGGCCAGAGGTGACGCTGCGAAGGCTTCACCCAGGCGTCCAGGTTCCTGAGCAACGTCTGCGCGCCCCCCGTGGCCCAGCGGAGCCTCTGCTTCCACAGGCCTCGCAGGGTCTCGGGCATGAGGATCCAGGTGAGGGCCCGGGGCTCGAAGAGGACGTCCCACCCGGCCCGGTAGAGCTTCCAGGTGATGTCGATGTCCTCGGTGAGGACGTCCGTGCTCCAGTAGTCGACCTGGTGCACGGCGGAGCGGCGGAACGCCGTGATCACCCCGCTCACGGTGAAGATGCGTCCGAAGGTCTTCTGGGCCCGCTTGATGGTGCCGACGATGCAGGAGAACTCCCCCACCTGCACACGCCCCAGGATCGTCGAGCGGTTCCGGATGCGCGGGTTGCCGGTGACCGCGGCCACGCCCGGCTTCTGCACGAAGTGGCGAACCAGCCAGTGGGCGGCGTGCCGGTCGAGCAGCGCGTCGCCGTCGATGCAGACCAGGATCTCGTGCCGCGCCAGGAGCGCCCCGGTCCGGAGCGCCACCGCCTTGCCCTGGTTCTCGGCGAGGTGGATCACCCGCAGACGCGGATGGAGCGCGGCGAGCCGCTCCAGCACCTCGGCGGTGCCGTCCCGGCTTCCGTCGTTGATCGCGATGACCTCCACGTCCGGGTAGTCGAGCGCCAGCGCGTGGGTGATGGTCTCCGCTGCGTTCTCCTCCTCGTTGAAGCAGGGGATGAGCACCGAGATCGGAGGCGGATCCGCGAGGGGAACCGGTGCGTCCCAGGACGGCTGGCCACGCTCCCGCCTCCACCAGAACAGGGCCGCCCCCACCATCCAGACCGCCGACATGACGAGCGGGTACCAGAAGACGTAGGAGAGCAGGACCCTCCCGACGGTGGCGAGCGCGTTCACCCGTTGGCCTCAGGGAGCGGCGCGCGGGGGCGCCGGCCTCTGGGAGAGCACGCGCCGGATCACCGCCGGGTCGGGGTGGTTCTTCATCGGGGTGTCAGGATAGTACCCGACGTGCTGCACGCCGAGATCGAAGAGCATGCGGAGGGTGTCGGCGAGCTCCTCGCTCGGGATGGGCTTCGAGTCCTGGCGCCAGTCCACGGCCTGCAGCTCGAAGACCACCTTCTTCATCGCTCCCCGCGCCTTCACCTCGGCGACGAGGTCCCGGTAGAAGGCGCCCGGATCCGGCGCCTGCTCCATGTAAGGCATGGCCATGATGGCGGTGAAGTCGTACCGGGCCAGCGAGTTGTCGAACGATTGCGCGTACCAGGCCTCCGCGCGCGGCTTGAGCGCCACCTGGGCGTAGAGGTTGCGGGCCGTGACGAGCGCGGGCTGCTCCCGGCGGACGATGTCGGCGAGCTCCATCGCGAAGTCGTCGAGCGCGTTGATCTTGAAGATGGTCCAGCGCCCGACGAGGTCGTCGCTCCGGCGGATCGCGTCCACCGAGCCGGGCAGGCCCCATTTCCGGTAGGTCTCGAGGGCGGGCGGGCTCGCGTCCTCCCGGTCCGAGAGGGTGAGGTCGTCGTGGAAGAGGAGCCCGTCGAAGCTGGCCGAGCGGGCCAGGTCCTCGTAGATCTCGCGGATGGCCTGGCGAGCCCGCGGAGAGAACGGCGAGAGTCGCTTGTAGGCCATGTCCACCCGGCCGGCGGTCTCGCCCGGCGCCGGCGGAAGCGCCGTCACCACGTCCTTCGCGGCGGGATCGCCGGGCGGCAGCTCGAAGGCGAGGGCCGGGAACCAGGCGTAGAGGCGCCGCACCTGCGTCCGGGTGCGGATCTGCCAGGCCACCCGGTTGAAGAGGTCGGCCCGCATGGGCAGGCGGCGGCTCGGGAAGTAGACCGCGTCGGCCGACCCGTTCGCATCGGGGTCGGCGAAGGCCTGCAGGTAGACGGTGTTCACGTTGAGCCAGATCAGCCGGTCGAGCAGGTGCGACAGGTTGCGCTCCTGCTGGGCCGGGTCGGGGTCGAAGATGGCGTCGAGGTCCACGTGGGCGATGGACTGGGGCCGGTCCTCGTCGGAGACGTCCCCCTCGCGCTCCTCCAGCTCCCCCGCGAAGGCAGGGAGCGTGAGATCGCCCTCGACGATGAGCCGGCGGAGCGCCATGAGGGGCGTATCCGGGCCGTTGGCCCCGTCCAGGAGCGTGAGCCCGACCTTGAAGCCGAGCCGTTCGGCGATGGCCACGCTGGTGGCGTTGTACCGTCCGTAGGGCCAGGTGATCACCCGCGGCTTCTTGCCGGTGCGCCTCCGGATCTCGGACACGCTCCTCGAGAGGTCGGCCTCGATGCGCCGGCTGTAGGAGGGCTCGTCCTCGTAACGCCTCTTGTCGGGGAGCCAGCGCCGGCTGGTGGCCGCGGCCTGCAAGTTTCCCTGCGGGTTCGCCGGGATGCCCCGGTGCAGGTCCCAGGAGTGGCTGCCCACCTCCACGAGGCCGCTCCGCATCATCTCCCGCAGCGCCTCCCAGGAGATCATCGTCTTCCGCGGCTGCTGCTTCCCGTCGACGTCGACGAGCTCCTTTTCTTCCAGCCAGGTTCCCACCACGCTCACCACGGCCGGGATGCGGAACATCTCGAGCACTGGCCAGGCGTGGACGTACACCGACTGGTACGCGTCGTCGAAGGTGACCAGCACGGCCTTGTCGGGGAGCGGCTTCCTCCCCGCACGGCTGGCGAGCAGGTCGTCGACGCTGACGAACCGGTAGCCGTGGTTGCGGAGCCAGTCCATCTGGCGGAGGAAGTTCGTCGGCGTGACCGCGTACGCGGGCGTGAGCGCGTCGGCCTTGTCGGCGATCTCGTGGTAGCTCAAGATCGTGAGCTCGCCCCGGTCCCTCGCCAGCGTCAGCGAGGGAAGGAGGAGGACGAGGGGCAAGATGCCCCGGAGGAGTCGTGCGAGGTCCATTCGACCCGCATTCTAGCCCCGACTACCGCTCACTGGCAGCACACGCCGCACAGGCGCAGGTGCCTGGGCGAGCGTCTCCGGGGAGCCCTCTTGGGGCGGCGCACCTGCAGGCTGAGCGCGAGGTCGTAGGTGAGCTCGAGCAGATCACGGCGCCGGTGCAGGTCATGTGGCAGTCGTTCCCCGTGCACTCCGTGTTGCAGTTGCCCGTGTTCTGGCAATTGATGTTGCATCCGCCCCCGGCGCGTTCGGTAGAAACACGGAGAGGCCAGCCCTCGCGGACCGGCCCCTCGTCTCCGTCGGGCCCCTGGCCCGCGGTGAACTTACGCCTTCGTCGCCGCGGCCGCAGCCTTGCGGGCCGGGGTCTCGGCGAGGACGCCGACCGCAGCGCCGGCCACCGCGCCACCGACCGCGAAGAGCGAGCCCACGCCCGTGGCGCCCATCACCATGCCGAAGACGATCAGGGCGCGGACGAGGAAGGTGGGCTGGACGGGGGTTCCGAAGATCCCACCCGCGAGCAGCACGCCCGCGTAGCCACCGTAGAGCAGTGCGGGGAGCAGGGCGATGGCGAGGAAGAGGGCCAGTCCGGCTGCGGCGCCGACGATGCTGGGGGTCTTGCGGTTCATGGGGTTCTCCTTGGGTTCCATCAGCGTTGGTGGACGAGGGGAGGTACTGCACCTCCCCTGCCAAGACCGGGTTCGTGGAATTCCCGGGGGTTGGCGCCCGACGCTGTCGGGGATTCCAGACGGGGCGGCGGCCGGGACGACGTCGGACATTGCCGAAGCAGCGCTACTTCGTCCTGCTCGGCCCACCGCGTACAGGGCGCCGACCGGGTCGGTGGTGCTGCCCCCTTGCCGAGCCGTGGCGATTCGTCAGTGGTTCGGAGGGAGGCTGGCCATGAACGCAGAGAGGCGGCTCGCGCCGCCCCTCGTCGCTGCTCGTCCGTAGGGAGACCCCGCGCTACGCCTTGCGCTTCTCTTCCACTTCCTTTGCCAGGTCGGCGAGCCTCTGGTCCTCGACCTTGGCCTCGTCGGCCTTCTTCGCGCCTGTGGCCTTCCCGGTCATGTGCGCGGCTCCGGGAGCCCAGCCGGGGGTGACCGTCGCGGCCAGGTCCTGCGCCGAGCGCCGGAATGCGCCCGTCACTCCGCCGACCGCCGTCTTCGCCGCCAGGTAGAGGCCGATGAAGGGGAGGAACACCACCATCAGGCCACCCAGCACCGGCATGAGGGCCAGGGCCGCCGCGGTGTTGAGCTTCACGTAGTGCTCGGAGGAGGCGCCGGGGAGCTTCTGACCGTCCTTCTCGACGGGGAAGATTTCCCAGTTCGACTTCGAGAGGTAGTACCCGCCCTGCACTGCGCTGCCGCCGTTGATGGTCTTCATGGTCTGTTCTCCCTTTCTGAGGAGGAGTATGCGCGTGGCCGCGCTCGTCCGAAATTGGGAGAGATCCCCAGGCGGCGGAGAACGATTCCGGGTCTGGCGTCGGGAAAACGCCCCAACCCGGATGGGGCCTCTCTCTCGCTCGCATTCCGACCAGGAGAACGTGAAGGAGACCGTGAGGATCGAGGGTCTCACGTACGGTAAGACCTACCCCACGCTCACGGACCAGGGACGCTCCTGACCCGGGACGATTCGGTGGACACCAGGCCTCCGGGAGCGAAGCGCTGTGGACGTTCCGCGGAGCAGGCCAGATCCTTGCTCAGCCGACGATCCTCGAGATCAGGTGGCACGCTTGGACCCTTCCCGTTCCATCGCCTTCCCTGCCGTCCGGGCCGTCCCGGCCCGTGGTGCACAGATCGGGAGCGGGACCAGGGGTGTACCTGGTACCCAGATCGCAACAGGAGCTCCATCCGCTCATTCGAGGTCGAGGGCCAGGAATGTGGACGTTCCGTCGAGGTCGTTCGCAAGGATCATCCGACTCGGCGTGCACTTCGCGTAGACGATCGGAGTGACGAAGGTGAGCGACTCCAACTGGAGGGGTGCGGGCGAGAGGTCGGCCACCTCGTCGAGGGCGCGGCTCGACATCGTGCGGCAGTCCGGCTGCCACTGGCTCCTGGGGCGAGGTGAGAAGGCCAGCATCTGCTGTGACCCGTTGGCGAGGGTGAACACGATATGGTTCGTGGCCCGGTCGAGGCGTGCGGTCACCGCGAGCAGGCGGTCCTCGTCGGCGGCCTGGTAGCCCTGGCCGAAGGCAACTCGGTAGGTGCCCTCGGCGAGCGCCACCGGGTACTCGTTCAGGCTCCCTCTCTCCTCGCCGCAACCGGTGGGCCAGGCGAGCAGCAGCACCAGCAGCAAGGTGGTGAACGGAACACTGGCCTTCATGCCACCCTCGCTGACCAGCCCCTGGGGTCTCCCGCTGAAATTGACCCTTCGCCAAGACCGCCCGCGACCACGGCTGACACGTTCACCGGGACGCTATGTTCCAGAGAAGCTCGTGGTGCAGTCGACCGAGGATCCACACCCTACCAACTTTCCGACGCCGGACGCCGTGAGCGTGCCGTTGGAGTTCAGCGTGAATGTCACGGAGGTTCGCGTGAACACCCAGGCGGAGCAGGTACCCAGCACGGTGGGGGGGCAACTGAAGCTTCCGGTCCAGGTCGCGGTGGAGCCAGATCCGGTAGCAGTCACGTTGAGGATGGTGCCATCCGTGCACGCGAGTCTCGTCATCAGGTCGTTGCCTGACACGGTTATCGGTAGCGTTCCAGCCGGGACGACGGTGTTGCCAGCCCCCGGACACGTCATCGAAAACGGTCCGCTCCAGGTCTTGGCGAAACCAGCATCGAGAGGAGTGGTGCCGTCCCCGTCGCCTCCACCGCAGCTAGACATCAGCAGGGCCACGACAAGGCCGATCGCATGGCGTTTCATTTCCTTCCTCCTGCGGGCGGAGGCCCGCGTCGATGCGGCACACATGAAGGCTCAGGAGGAGCCCCGGCCGACAGCATCGGCGGTCGTGGCCTTCGCGGTCTGTGGCTCTCGCCGGACCAGCGGCCATGGAATGTCTCCTTCAGTAAAGTATGGACCGCGGTGCAACGGCGGCAAGCACCCGCGCATGCTCAATGGGGCCACCTCGCCCGAGTGAACCAGGAGGGGGCGTGTGGACGGGTACGGTCCGGATTCGGATGACGACCTGCGCTCGTGCCTCAGGGCTTGCTTGCCGAGGCCTGGTGCAATTCCTCGGTCAGGATGGGCATGAGGCGCGTAGATGGTGGAGGGCTTCTCGACAGGATCGGCCCCGCGGAGATCGAAGCCTTCAAGGCGAGGAAGTTCGGCGAGGGCCGGCCGAAGAAGAGCATCAGTGACCACCTCGGGGCGTTGAGGAAGGCACTGAGCGTCGCGGCGGAGTGCAGCCATCTGGTGATGCGCGGCGTGTCTTTCATGGCCGTGAAGGAATTCCTGGGCCACGAGAGCGTCGAGATGTCCGGTACAGCCACCTGTCTCCGGACGTGAAGAGGGACGCCGTGAAGCTCCTGGATCTGCCGGGGAGGATTCCTGGCGGCACCCTGACGGAACCACGGTCGGACCAGGGCGGCATCCTAGAAAAATGCCCCGCCATTCTCCTAGCGTCCAGGAGACATACGGGAGACGTGTCCATCTCGGGGGTCTTCTCACGGATGACGACGCTGGGGCTGCTGCTGGCCGATCGGGCGGGGCTGCCAGTGGCGGGGACCACGCCGACGGCAGCGTAGTCAGCTTTGTCGGCTGCCGCCGTTCCTCCAGACCCCTTCTCGGCGAGCTCGCCGGAACGGAGGAGCTACGTGCTGCCCGTCGGGTTCCTGAATCGGGTCCTGCTGAAGAAGGTCATCATTGCCGTGCTTGTGGCGGCGGCGGAGATCGTCATCTTGAGCGCGGGGAAGCGCAAGCGGTAGTCGAGGGGCGCGTCGCCAGTGCCGGGGCGCGCTCCGTTGTTCTCCTTCGAGCAGGTCGTCGCTGCCAGCCCCACACTGATCGTGAGGATGGTGGCGCAAGGGAATATGAATGGAGATGAAGAAGCGGGCGGCCCCGTCGCCAGGACCGCCCGCAAGACGCTACCGAGCAAGGTCATCTGCAATACGACGTGTCCACCGACGGCCTCAGTCGAGCGTCACCTCTAGGATCTTCACGTTGCAGTCGACGTACTGACTGATCCCCTCATTTCGTAGGGGCAAGTTCTTGAAATCCGGGGTGGAGGGGATCACGCTGCGACCTCGTGAGCGACCATCCCCTCGACCGCGACCGAATCACGAAGCTCGTCTCCACCATCTTCGCCGAGGACCTGCACGCCAAGCGCGTGGCGTCCCTGGCCAACGCCGCGGTGGGCGTTCTGGAGGGTGCGGCGCTGGGCATCCACGCCATCGGTCGGGCGCTGGCCTTCCACTCCGGCCTGGACTCGCGCCATGCGGTGAAGCAGGTGGACCGTCTGCTCAGCAACACCGGCGTCGACGTGTGGAACCTCTTTGCCCGCTGGGTTCCGTTCGTGGTGGCGGACCGAACGGAGATCGTCGCCGCGCTCGACTGGACCGACTTCGACGCCGACGACCAGTCCACCCTGGCGCTCTCGATGATCACCAGCCACGGCCGCGCCACGCCGCTGCTCTGGAAGACCGTCATGAAGTCCCAGATGAACGGCTGGCGCAACGAGCACGAGGACGTCCTCCTGGAGCGATTCCGTGAGGTCCTGCCCGAGGGAGTGAAGGTGACCGTGCTCGCCGACCGCGGCTTCGGGGACCAGGCGCTCTACGAGCCCTTGAAGGACCAGCTCGGCCTCGATTTCGTCGTGCGCTTCCGCGGCATCGTCAAGGTCGAGAGCGCCGATGGCGAGGTGAAGGCGGCGAAGGACTGGGTTCCCGCGAACGGCCGGCCCCTCCTGCTTCGCGGAGCCAAGGTCACCAACAAGGGACGGGAGCTGGGCGCCGTCGTGTGCGTGAAGGCGAAAGGCATGAAGGACGCTTGGTGCCTCGCCACCAGCCACGGCGACAAGCCCGCCTCGGAGATCGTGAAGCTCTACGGCAAGAGGTTCACCATCGAGGAGAGCTTCCGGGACCAGAAGAACCTCCGCCTCGGCATGGGGCTCTCCGACACCCGCATCGGCTCTCCGGCGCGATGGGACCGGATGCTGCTCATCAGCGCCATCGCCATCGCGCTCCTCACCATCCTCGGCGCCGCCGGCGAGGCCACGGGACTCGACCGGACGCTCAAGACCAACACGGTCAAGCACCGGACGCTCTCGCTCTTGAACCAGGGCCTCTTCCACTTCGCCGCCCTTCCCAGGATGAAGACCGAACGCGCCGAACTCCTCATGGCCAAGTTCGGCGAGATGCTTCGTGAACAGGCTGTCTTCCGCGATGTCTTCGGGCTCATCTGAAAATGAGGGGATGGCTCAGGTCGCGGAGAGGTTTGTCGGAACAGTCCGCCGAGAGCTTCTCGACCACGTCATCGTCCTGAACGAGCGCCACCTGCGGCAACTGATCGAGTCGTTTGTCACGCACTACAACGTGGACAGGACGCACATCGGGGTAGGCAAGGACTCTCCGTAAGGTCGTCCGGTCGAGCAGCGTCCCGGTCCGACGACCAACGTCGTCAGCCTCCCACGGGTCGGCGGCCTGCATCATCGCCACGCCTGGCGCCGAGCAGCGTAGACCGGGTAGGCCCCCGCAGTTCATCTGGATCTCGCCGCCGCCAGCATCAGCGGAAGGCGATCGTGCGCCCGTTGGTCGGTGGTGCCGTCCATTCACGCGTCTGGCACCACGATCGAGGCCCCGTTTCCGTCGTCAGCACCCTGCCCCACCCCGCTTCAAACGCCGTTCTGTTCACGGATCGTGTTTTGGCGAACGACAGGTCGCCGCGCCACCCGGCCACCCTCCGCTTCGTCTCACGAACGGCGCGTCATCCCCGCCGGTCGTCCTCCGCGGCGCCGAGCTCGTCCGCGATCGTGCCCTCCCAGAGTGCGCTCTTCCGTCGGTACCCGGCCCGCCCGATCGCGTGGGCCGCCACCGGGGCGGTCAGGAACAGAAAGACGACGATGACCACGGCGCGGCCGGCGACGGCCACGGTGCCGAAGTGGACGGCCGCTCCCAGGAGCAGGAGGGAGGCGCCGAGGGTTGCCGCCTTGGACGAGGCGGACATCCGCATGTAGACGTCGGGCAGGCGCACCAGCCCGACGGCCCCGAGCGCCATGAAGATCCCACCGAGGACGAGCAGGGCGGCGGCGAGGAGGCTCACTCGTCTCCCCCCCGCTCGGCGAACCGGGCGAAGGCGACCGTGCTGACGAACGCCAGGAGGGCGAGGATGAGGGCGACGTCGAGGTAGACGGCGTCTCCGGAGACGACCGCCGCCGCCGCGGCGATCCCCACCGCGAGGACGCTCAGGAGGTCGAGGGCCACGACCCGGTTGGCGAGATCGGGGCCCCGGACGAGCCGGAAGAGGACGAGGAGCACCGACCCGCCGAGGAGGGCGAGGGCGGCTGCCGCCCCGAGGGCCGCCGGGCTCACCGGAGCACCTCGAGGATCCGCTGCTCGAAGCCCTCGCGGATCTCGCGGCGGAGCTCGTCCGGGCTCGCCGTCGCCATCGCATGGACGTAGAGCGTCCGCCGGTCGGGGGAGACGTCGAGGCTGAGCGTCCCCGGCGTGAGGGAGATCAGGTTGGCGAGCAGCGCGATCTCGGCGTCGCGGTCGAGGCGGAGGGGAATGGCCACGATCGCCGGCCGCAGCCGGCGCGCCGGCGCGACGACCGCCGCCGCCACCTGGAGGTTTGCCACCACGAGCTCCTTCAGGAAGAAGAGCAGGAACCCGGGCAGCCGGAGGATCCGCACCCGCCGGAAGCCTTGCCCCCCGAGGGGCCGTGCGAGGCGCAGGAGCAGCCACCCGAGGGCGAGGGAGAAGACGGCCGCCGGAAGGGACCAGTCCCCGGTGAGCGCCATCCAGGCGAGGGAGAGGAGGACGGTCTCGAGGATCATGGCCGGCCCTGCTCCCCGAGCACGGCCCGGACGTACTGGGAGGGGTCGGCGAGCTGCGCCGCGGCCCGGCTCGAGAGGTCGAAGACCGGCCCCGCGCCGAGCCCGACCGCCACCGTGAGCGCAGCGAGGGCGACGACCGGGCCGAGGAGCGTCCAGGGCACCCGCGCCGTCGCCAGCGCGCTCCCCGTGGGCGGCTCCTTCCAGAACGCCTCGTTCCACAGCTTCGTCATCGAGAAGAGCGTGAGCAGGCTGACCGCGAGCGCCGCCCCGGTGGCCGCGTAGTGGCCGGAGTCGAGGCCCGCCTTCACGAGGATGAGCTTGCCCCAGAACCCGGACAGCGGGGGGATCCCGGCGAGCGACAGGGCGGGCACGAGGAAGAGGAGCGAGAGGCCCGGGCGCGAGCGGTAGAGCCCCCCGAGGCTGCCGAGCTCGAAGGTGCCTCCGAGCCTCTCCACGATGCCGCTCACGAGGAACAGGTTCGCCTTCACCAGATTGTGGTGGATCAGGTAGAAGACCGTGCCGGCGAGGGCGAGGGGCGTGAAGAACCCGAGCCCCAGGACCATGTAGCCGATCTGGCTCACGCTGTGGAACGAGAGCAGGCGGCGGAACTCGAACTGCGCGGCGGCGCCGAGGACGCCGGTCACCATGGTGAGCACGGCGATGGCGAGGATGAGGCCGTGGGTGAGCGCGGTGTCTCCCGTGAACACCAGGGTGAAGGCGCGAACGAGGGCGTAGACGCCCACCTTGGTCAGGAGTCCCGCGAAGAGGGCCGTCACCGCCACCGGTGGCGTGTGGTACGAGGCGGGCAGCCAGAAGAAGAGCGGGAAGACCGCGGCCTTGATCCCGAAGACCACGAGGAAGAGGCAGGCGAGCGTCGTGAAGAGGCCCGGCGCGGTTCCCCTCTGCACGACGAGGGCGAGGTCGGCCAGGTTCAGCGTCCCCGCGACCCCGTACAGCACGCCCACCGCGGCCAGGAAGACGGCCGAGGAGAGCAGGTTCAGCGTCACGTACTTGACGGCGCCCTCGAGCTGGGCCCGCTCGCCGCCCAGGGCGAGGAGCACGAAGGACGCCATCAGCATGACCTCGAACGCCACGTACAGGTTGAAGAGGTCGCCGGTCAGGAACGCCATGCTCACGCCCATCAGCAGGACGTGGAAGAGCGGGTGGTAGCCGTGGGCCTCCCGCGCCTCGTCGATCGAGCCGAGCGAGTACACGGCCACGGCCAGGCCGGTGACGCCGGTCAGCAGGACCATGATCGCGGCCAGGAGGTCGGCCACCAGGCTGATCCCGTAGGGCGCCGGCCACCCGCCCACCTGCAGGACCTGGATGCCCGCCGTGTCCACGCGGACGAGCAGCGCCGCCGCCACCACGAGGAGGAGGGCGGCGCCTCCCACGCTGGCCGCGCGCTGGGCGGAGCGGAAGGGGCGGAGCACCAGGCACACGATCGCCGTGGCGAGGGGCACGAGCACCGGCAGGACGACGAGGGTGCTCACGAGTCGGTGGACCTCAGCGCGTCGAGGTCGTCCGTGCCGGTCTCCCGGTACGCCCGCTTGACGAGCACGAGGACGAAGGCCTGGACCCCGAAGCCGATCACGATGGCCGTCAGCACGAGGGCCTGGGGCACGGGGTCGGCGTAGGGTGGCACGAGGCGCTCCGCGCCGGGAGGGATGATCGGCGCTCCGTCGCGCGAGAGCCCGCCCACCGTGAAGATGAGCAGGTTCGCGGCGTGGCCGAGTAGGGCGAGCCCGAGCACGAGCTTGGCCACGTTGCGCCGCATCACGAGGTAGAGCCCCGCCGCGTAGAGGATGCCGATCACCACCGCGAAGAGGACGTTCATGGCTCCCCCTCGGCGAGTGCGAACAGGATCGCCAGCACGATCCCGAGGACCACGAGATAGACGCCCACGTCGAAAACGACGGGTGTTCCGATCTTCCCCACCACCGGCAGCGGCACCCCGAGCCACACGCCCGTCATGTACGGCCTGCCCTGGAGCAGGGCGGGAAGGCCGGAGGCTAGGGCCACGGTGAGGCCTGCCGCCACGAGGGTGAGGGGGGCGACGCGCAGCAACCGTCGCGCCGCCTCGAGCCCGTCCGACAGCAGGACGAGGGCGAACGCGGTCGCGGCGGTGAGGCCGCCCACGAAGCCCCCGCCGGGCTCGTTGTGCCCGCGGACGAGCAGGAACGCCGAGAAGAGCAGCATGAGGGGGAGGAGGAAGCGCGTGCTGGAGCGGACGATGAGCGATTCCACTAGAGCGCCTCCTTCCGCCGCGAGGAGCCGCGCAGGCGCAGCAGTGCGATCACGCCGAGGGCCGCCAGGGCGAGCACGGTGATCTCGCCCAGGGTGTCGAAGACACGGAAGTCCACGAGGATGACGTTCACCACGTTGCGTCCGTTGGCGAGGGCGAGGCTCGACGCCGCGAAGTACTCGCGCAGCACCCCCGGGTGAGGGGCGGCGATCGCGGCGAGCGTCAGCGCGGTCATGAAGACCCCGCCGGCCAGCGCCACCACCCCGTCCCGGATGCGCTCGGAGCGCGGGGACAGCACGCGCATGGGCGGGAGGCGGCGCAGCACGAGCACGAAGAGGAGCACGGAGAGGGTCTCGATCGCGAACTGGGTGAGGGCGAGGTCGGGCCCCCCGAAGAGGAGGAACACCACCGCGATCCCGTACCCGACGACGCCGAGCGCGGCCACGGCGAAGAGGAGCGACCTCGCGCGCACCACCGCGACCGCTGCCGCCACCATGGCGAGCGCGACCGCCGCCTCGTCGAGGCGCACCGGCTCGAGACCGATCGGCACCGGGCCCACGCGCGTCGCGAGCGCGTAGCCGCCCAGGAAGACCGTGGTTCCGATGGTGACGAGGAGGTACCAGCCGAGGACCCCGTTCTGGAGGACGCGCGTCTGGCCCTTGGCCACCGCGACGATCCCGGCCATGAGGGCCTGGTAGGCCCGGCCGGGCCCCCAGGCCGCGAGCTTCCGCAGCGGGGCGAGCCACCGGAGCACCCGATCGTGCACCGCGTAGAGCGCGGCCCCGAGCGCGAGCATGAGGAGGCTCTGGACGAAGGCCGGGCTCATCCCGGCCCAGGCGCGGAGGACGACCTCCGTGTGCTCGCCGCGCATCGCGCTGGCCGCGGGCTCGACGAGGGGAACGGCGAGCAGGTCGGGAAACAGGCCGAGAGCCACGCTGAGCGAGGCGAGGAGCACGGGGCCCAGCCACAGGGCCGGGGGCGCCTCGTGGGCGCGGCGCGGCGCGCCGCGCTCCCTTCCGAAGAACGGCCGCCAGGCCACGAGCCCGGCCGCCGCCGCCACGAGAGCGCTCCCCGCGAAGCTGGCCATCACCAGGAGATCCCCAGCCCGCGGTGCCTCCAGCTTCGCCTCGTAGAAGAGCTCCTTTGCCACGAAGCCGAAGAACGGGGGCAGCCCCGCCATCGAGAGAGCGGACGCCACGACGGCGAAGGCGGTGAGGGGCATGGCCCGGGCAAGCCCACCGAGGAGCCTCACGTCGCGGGTCCCCGCCTCGTGATCGATCGCCCCCACCCCGAGGAAGAGCGCGGCCTTGTAGAGGGCGTGAACGAGCAGGAACACCATCGCCGCCCGGGCCGAGAGCTCGGTCGAGATCCCCACGAGCACGGTCAGCGTCCCGAGCGCGCTCAAGGTCGTGAACGCGAGAAGGCGCTTGAGGTCGGTCTGGCCGTAGGCGAGGACGGCCCCGGTGACGAGCGTGGCGGTGCCGGCCAGGATGACGAGGTAGTGCCAGGCGTCGGTCCCGCCGAGGGCGGGGTTGAGGCGGGCGAGGAGGTAGATCCCCGCCTTCACCATCGTGGCCGAGTGCAGGTACGCGCTCACCGGGCTCGGCGCGGCCATCGCCCCCGGGAGCCAGAAGTGGAAGGGGAACTGGGCCGACTTCGTGAAGGCGCCCAGCAGGATCAGGAGGAGTGCGGGGAGATAGAGCGGGTGGGCCTGGATGGCCTCCGACTGCGCGCCCAGGGCCGAGAGCTGCAGCGTCCCCGCGACCTCACCGAGGAGGAGGAGGCCGGCGAGGAGGGCAAGGCCCCCGGCGCCGGTCACTAACAGCGCCTGCAGGGCCGCCTTGCGCGCCCCCTCCTGCTCGTGGTCGAAGCCGATGAGGAGGTAGGAACTGACGCTCGTCAGCTCCCAGAAGACGAAGAGAGCGATCGCGTCGTCGGCCAGCACCAGGCCGAGCATGGCGGCCATGAAGAAGAGGGTGGCCGAGTAGAAGCGGGGGAGGCGCGCGTCGCCCTTGAGGTAGCCGCCGGCGTAGACGAGGACGAGGGCCCCGATGCCGGTGACGAGCAGGGCGAACAGCAGCGAGAGCCCGTCCAGTCGAAACGCCAGGCGGACGCCGAGTCCGGCCACCCAGGGCCACGACTCCTCGAAGACCTGCCCCGATGCGGACGGGCCCAGGAAACGGGCGAAGTGGGCGAAGAGCAGCGCCGGAGCCGTCGCGAGGAGGACCCCCGCCCCCTTCCCGACGACGCGGTGGGCCACCGGGGCGAGGGCGGAGGCCAGGAGGAGGAGCAGGACGACGGTCAGCATGGGCCCGGGGCGAGAGAAGGCGTCAAGCTACCACATGGCCGACTCTCATCGCACCGGCAGCCGGAACCCCGCGAGGACGGCGACGCTCCCCACCGCCTTGGATGCGATTCCCTGTCCGGGACGACGGCTCAGGTGGAAGCGAACCGCTTCCTGGGCCACGCCACCATCGACTTGACGATGCGCTACGTTCACCTCTACCCCGCCGTGAACCGCGATGGCGTGAAGCTTCTGGACATGAAGTCCGGGACACCGAGCGGCACTCTGACGGCACCTGGGCCTGTCGCGTGATGCCCGACAAGAAGAAACCCCCGACAACTCAACGAGTTATCGGGGGCAAACTGGAGCGGGAAAAGGGATTTGAAGGGTCTACACGGTGAGTGAAAATCCCATTGCGGGACGCGCCGTTACCTCACAACTCGCCGTGACGCTTCGCCTTTCCCGTTCCATCGCCTTCCCTCCCGTTCCGGCTCGTCCCGCCCCGTGGTGCATGGTCGGGGCACAGGTGGGGCACATGGAGAGGGGGCTCCGCGCGCTTCCGTCGAGGGCACGCAGTTACTGGATCAACCGTCGGACGGCGTCCTCGAGCGGCACGATCTGGGTGGTCGCGGTGTCCCATACGATGCGCAGGGAAACGCTGAAGTACCCGTGCGCCAGCAGGTTGCGCATGTCGACGATGAGTCGCCAGGGAATCTCGGGAGCCCTCGCCGTCACCTTGTCCGGGAGGTTTCCCGCTGCCTCGCCGATGATCTCGATGTTCCGGAGGGCGGCGTCGACGCGGATCTCGTCAGCAACGAACGCCTCGTACGTCATCCCCGAGACGATGTGACGCACCTTGGCGCAGGCCTGCAGGATGTCATCCGCGTAGAGCCGCCAGTCGCGTTCCTGCCTAGCCGACATCCACCGCCTCGCGCTCCACCGTGGGCCGCATGCGCGGCTTCAGCGCATCCGAGGTGACGAGGTCCACCCTGCGTCCGAGGGTGTCTGCCAAGTAGGCGCGGAGCCCCATGTACGAGAGGAAGGTCGGGTGACCCTCGAAGTCGACGAGGATGTCCAGGTCGCTGTCGTCCCGGGCCTCGTCCCTCGCGGTCGATCCGAAGAGCGCGATGCGACGCACGCCGAAGTCCCGCCGGATGGTCGGCAGGAGGCGCCGCAGGGCGGCGATGGCGTCGTCTCGCTTCATGTCGGGAGTATACGGCGTCCACAACCCGGCAGCCATGGATGGCCCGGGGTCATCGGGCCAGTCTGCTAAGGCGCCACTCCCTAGCTGGACGCACGAACGGCCTCGGCGAAGATCCGGTCGCGCAGTTGCCGCCTCACGGCATCACGCATGATCAGGTCCACGCGTGTCCCGAGGATCTCCTCCAGCCTTCGCTGAACGCGAAAGAAATGGAAGAGCCCGATGGGCTCATCGAAGTCGACCAGGAGATCGACGTCGCTCTCCTTGCCAGCTTCTCCGCGCGCTACCGAGCCGAACAGGTCGAGCGAGCGCACTCCGAGGGCGGTGAGCTCGGAACGAGCCCCGGCAAGGCGCAGGTGGACGTCGTCGCGCGTCATGGGGGGATTCTAGAGCCAGCCGCTGGCGGAGGCTAGATGGGGTGGTTTGGTGCTGCTCCTTGCACGCCGTCAGACCGCGGCCAGACGCGCAACCATGTCGGGGTACTTGCGGACCAGGCCGATCAGCAACGCTGCCTGGGCGTTGGGCTTGGCACGCCCCTGCTCCCAGTTCTCCAGGGTGCGCGGGTTCGTGCGCAGGCAGGTCGCGAAGAGCGCGCTGGACATGTGCAGCTGCTTTCGGACCCGGACGATCTCGGCGGGAGACACTTCCGGGGGCGGCCTGAAGGTGACCGCGTGCGTGCGGAGCGTGCGCTTCCCTTCGCGGGCGTCGGCCAGCGCGGCGACTCCCTCGCTCAGCTCCGCGAAGAGGTCGCGACGGGGGATGCGCTTCGTGGTGGCGGGCTTTCGGGTGGTCTTCATGGGGACTTCCTCGCTTTCAACTCTGCCTTGAGAACTTCTCGAACGAACTTGCGCTGCTCGGCGGTGAGGTCGCTGACCTCACCCTTTCCGTACACGGTGAAGAGCCAGAACTGGCAGCCCGGCATCCACCAGTAGTAGATGACGCGCAAGCCGCCCCGCTTGCCCTTCCCTCGCCGGCTGTCAGCGAAACGGACCTTCCGAAGGCCTCCCGTGTCCCGGATCACGTCACCTGCTTCCGGGTCAGCCATGAGAGCCGCCTGGAGAACTGAGAACGCCTCGTCGTCGAGGAACTCCGACCGGTGGCGCTGGAAGGCCGGGAGCTCGACGAACAGGGCTTTGACTCGGCACAGTATACGCAGATTGCGTAGCTACGCACGTTGCGTACGGCAGCCCGGCGGCCTCCGCCTCGTGCGCCGTCGTCAGGTGGATGTACCGCCACCGCTGACCATGCGGAGCGACGAGATCGGGGTATGCTTCCCGGTAAGAGTCGGGAATGCCCCATGACGTGAGCCTGATCGCCACCATCGCAGCGGGCTTCGGCCTGGCGATGGTCTTCGGCTTCATCGCCGTCCGTCTGCGGATGCCCCCGCTGGTGGGCTACCTGCTTGCGGGCGTCATGATCGGCCCGGCGACGCCCGGCTTCGTGGCAGACGTGGGACTGGCCCGGCAGCTGGCCGAGATCGGCGTGATGCTGCTCATGTTCGGCGTCGGTCTCCACTTCTCCCTCGGGGATCTGCTGGCCGTGAAACGCATCGCCGTGCCCGGGGCCATCGTCCAGATTGCCGTGGCCACCGTGCTGGGCGCCGGGATCGCCACCCTCTGGGGTTGGAGCTTGGGCGGAGCACTGGTATTCGGCCTGTGCCTCTCGGTCGCCAGCACCGTCGTGCTGCTGCGGGCCCTGGAGGCCAAGGGGGTTGTCGACTCGGTCAACGGCCAGATCGCGGTGGGTTGGCTGGTCGTGGAAGACCTGGTCATGGTCCTGGTGCTGGTCCTCCTGCCGGCCCTGGCCGGCTTACTGGGGACCGATGCCACGGCTCCACACGCGGCCACCTCGAGCGGCGAGGTCTGGCGGACGGTCGGCGTCACCCTGGTCAAGGTCACTGCCTTCATCATGCTGATGCTGGTCGTCGGGAGGCGGGCACTGCCCAAGGGCCTGTGGTTGGTGGCCCGCACCGGCTCGCAGGAACTCTTCACCTTGACGGTCGTGGCCGTCGCAGTGGGAGTGGCGTTCGGCGCGGCGAAGCTCTTCGACGTGTCGTTCGCGCTGGGCGCGTTCTTCGCGGGCATGATGATGCGCGAGTCGGAGTTCAGCCACCGCGCTGCCGACGAGTCGCTGCCCCTGCGAGACGCCTTCTCCGTGCTCTTCTTCGTATCGGTCGGCATGCTGTTCGAGCCCGCCGTCATCTGGACCCAGCCGGCCAAGCTCATGGCCACGATCGCCATCGTCATGGTCGGGAAGACCATCGCCGCGGTCGCCCTGGTCCTGCTGTTTCGCTACCCGCTCAACACCGCCCTGACCGTCGGCGCGAGCCTGGCACAGATCGGCGAGTTCTCGTTCATCCTGGCGGGCCTCGGCGTGGCCCTCCACCTCATGCCTCCCGACGGGCAGAGCCTGGTGCTCGCCGCCGCGCTGATCTCCATCGCCGCCAACTCGGCCCTCTTCTCCGTGGTGGAGCCATTCCGTACCTGGATCCTCCGGAGGTCCGTGGTGGCGCGACGGCTTGAGCAGCGCGACGATCCCCTTGCGCGATTGCCGACCACCACCGACCCCGCCCTCCTGAAGGATCAGGTCGTACTCGTCGGGTACGGCAGGGTGGGTAAGCGCATCGCGAGCGAGCTGCGGGAGCACAGGGTGCCGTTCGTGGTGGCAGAGCAGAACCGTGAGCTGGTGGATGCACTCCGACGCGAGGGCATTCCCGCAGTCTCGGGAGACGCGACGACTCCAGACGTGCTCGTCCAGACGCACCTGAACCGGGCCGCGATGCTCGTGGTCGCCATCCCCGACACCGTCAACGTGCGCAGGATGGTGGAGATCGCCCGCACGCTCAATCCCGGGGTCTCGGTGGTGCTTCGCACGCACAACGAGGAGGAGGCGGCTCTTCTCACCGCGGAGAGCCAGGGGGTGGTGTTCCTGGGCGAGCACGAGCTGGCTCGCGGCATGGCCACGTACATCCTGGGTCATCTCCGCCGGGGGCGCTGAGGGTCCACGTAGACCAACACCGCCTCGGCCACGTCGTACCCCCTTCCTGGTCCAGAGCATCACCGAACGAGCTGAGCGCATTCGCTCCGAGGGCGAAGGAAGGTAGTTCGATGGGCGCCGTCTACCGCCGTGGTGGAAGTAGGTTTCTCTGGATGAAGTACATGGACGCCGCCGGCGTGGAGCAGCGACGGTCGAGCGAGACGGCCGACGAAGTCTCGGCACGGGCCTTGCTGAAAGAGATCGAGCGACTCGAGCGTGCGAAGGCGCGCCCCGAACCCGGGCTCACTGCCCAGAAGTTCTACGACGACACATGGGTCGGGCTGCGGCGAGTCCGAAAGCAATTCGCATGGAAGGGCGACACCTACAAGATGTCGATCCACTTCTTGCCAAAGTTCGGGCCCACCTGTCGAAGCGCGACGACACTCCACTCGCGCCGCGAACGGTCCGAAACGTCGCCAGCATCGTTCGCGTCTTTTTTGCCGACGCCTTCGAGCGAAGGGCTGACACGAAGATGACCCGGAATCCCACCTCCTGCTGGGACGCCGATCGCCACCTCCCCGCCATCGAGGACAAGGCCCACGGGTGGCGTATGAACGCCGGGTTTACCCTGGAGCAGATCGCGGTCATGACGACGGACTTGCGCATCCCGGAGGATCGGCGGGTTCTGTATTCGCTTCGCTTCCTCGGAGGCCCTCGCCCCGGTGAGGCCGCCAACGCGAGGTGGCGCGACCTTGACCGCTTGAAGAAGCCCCTCTGGCGACTGACGCTGGAGCAGTCATTCAACAGCCCCATGCGCCAGGAGAAGTCGACGAAGATGCACGCCACCCTCACCTTTCCCATCCGCCCGGTCGTCCAGAAGCTCCTGTTGGCCTGGGAAGCGGAAGGTTGGGAGAAGTTCATGGGCCGCAAGCCCACGTCGGACGACTTCATGTTCCCGAGGGTGGACGGGAAGCAGCGACTCGTCAGCGGCACCTATGAGCAGTTCCTCGTGGACCTCGCGGCGGTCGGCTTTCCAGCGCAGCCCCAGTACGAGTCACGCTCGACGTTCCGAAACCTGGCGCTCAGCGCCGGCGCCAACGAGTTCCACCTGAACCTCATCACCCACCCGAAGCCGAAGCGGGCATCTGACCACTACACGCGACTGGAAATGCAGTGGCCGAAGATGTGCGAGGCGGTGCTGGCCATCGACCCAGCGGCCTGGGCGGGGACCCCGGCCGCTGTAACCCAGGACGAGGTTACAGTCGAGGTTACAGGCGAAGGGACGACCAATGACAAACCCCCGACAACCTTGACGATTGTCGGGGGCGAACTGGAGCGGGAAAAGGGATTTGAACCCTCGACCCTCGCCTTGGCAAGGCGATGCTCTACCGCTGAGCTATTCCCGCAAAATCCTGTATCGAGGGGCGGATTTATAGGGTCAGCCCCTCTGGAGTGTCAAGAGCCTTGGGCCACCCCCGGCCCCCCGTGCACCCGGGTGTGCATGGCCTTGAAGGAGTCGCGGACGGACAACCGGGCCGACCAGGGGGAGAAGGCCAGCGAGATGTCGAGGGGCCACGTCTCCACCACGTTCACGTCCGCGTCTACCGCGAAGGCCAGGAAGTCCGCGCCCGGTCGATCCCGGCTGGGGGTGTGCACGGTCGGGGCCGTTGCTCCGCCTGGATGCAACGCCCGCATGGACAGTCGAGGCCGAGCGGGCACTCGGCCGGCATGACGCACTTCTCACCCAGCGCTTTCCGGTGGTCCGGCTTCGAAGGTCCCGCCAGCGCGCCGCGCACGATGGCTTCCACCGCGTCCGGGTCCATGAGTGTCCTGGAGTCACTGCCCCGTCGCTCGTGGACGACGCGCCCACTCCTGTCGGCGACCGAGATGAGGTCCACCCCGCGGTCGTCTGCACCTGGCCACCGGCCTGCACCACGACGAGCAAGGTCGGCGCCCACTGGGTCCAGGAAGGGTCTCATGGCCTTGCCAAGATGGAACTGCTGGTGCGCTGGGAACTACCGCGGGGATTCGACCCACCGGCGCACGGCCGCAACCTTCCCGGGTACCGGACGCCCCAACAGGCCGGGTGCCGGATCCGGGGGAAAGGGCCTAGCCTAGTGCCGATGCACCCGACGCAACTGGTGGCGCCTGCCATGTGCATCGCCACGATGCCCTGCGGGGCGGGCGCGGCCCACGTGATCCCGGTCCCGCCCCCCCGCGTTCGCCCCCTCGGCTCACGCCTGCAGGGGTCCTTCCCGGTCGCCATCGCCATCGAGCTCAAGGACCTGGACATCATCGGCGAGCCTGCGGCTCGATGGCTCCGGGCGCGGTGATCGACTGACATCTACGTCTGCTCCTGATCGGGGGGGCTCCGCTTGAAGAATTCGGTCGTCCTGGTGCTCGCAGCGGGCCTCGTGTCCGTGCTTGCCCCTTGCCGAGCGTCCGCCGCCGATCCGGCGCCCGCGGTCGAGCCTGCGCCCGCCGCGGAGCCATCATGGGTGCCGCCCGATCCCTGGGCCACGTTCGTCTACGAGAAGCCCGCCCCGGTCTACCGGCTGCGCCTGGCCATCGAGCAGCTCTCGATGACGGCTCTGTCCTTCACCGGCTACCTGATCTGGAACCCACCACCGGCCACCCCCGGCGTTCCAGCGACGACCATCCTGGAAAAGCTGACCTTCGCGCCGGATTCCTGGTACCTCGACGCGGACTCGCTCGCCACCAACTTCGGCGGCCACGTCGCTGCGGGGACCTTCTACTACATGTTCGCCCGCGCGAACCGGGTCTCCGTCCCCGAGGCGTTTCTCTGGACGCTCGGAACCTCCACGCTCTGGGAGTTGATCGAGTTCAAGGAGCCGGTGTCGATCAACGACATGATCGTCACGCCGGTCTCCGGGCTCGCCATCGGAGAGGCCTTCACCCAGCTCTCGGGATGGTTCGATCGCAACGGCAGCAGCAAGCTGTCGAAGGCGCTCGCGGTGATCTTCAATCCGATGAAGAAGTTCCACGACTGGATGGACAAAGCCGAGCCGCGGAGGGACCCGGCCTACAGCGGCTGGCACGAGTTCCGCGCGGGCGCCTCCGGGCAAGTCCTCTGGCAGGACGGCCACACCTATCCCGGCATCGCGGTCGAGTTCGCCACCCGGCTCTTCCGCGCCCCGGGCTACGGCAAGGCAGGAGGCACCGGATTTGGCTTCGCCGACGGAAATGTGTCCGCCATCGGGCTC
>CAWHDZ010000010.1:0-69445 GCA_963828255.1 uncultured delta proteobacterium
GGGGCCCGTCGGAGCACGTCGACACGGAGTGCGCCACCTCCACCATGCAGGACGAGCTCGACCGGCACCTCGCCATCGCCTGCAGCTTTCCCGACGTCGTGGCCAACCGGGCGGAGGCGGAGCAGCACCTCGATGCCATGGACCGGTGGGCGGACCTCGCGATCGCCCGGGCAGAGGAGGCCGCGGCCGCCCTGGCCCCGGGCTCCGCGGTGCTCGTCGAGGGTGGGCCGCGCTGCGTCCGGTTCAGCGACGGGAACGAGATGTACCTGCCCTGATCGCGCCGCGCCCCAGACCCCTCACGGCCTGGGCACCGCGGTGAGCACGGCGCGGCCGTCCCGCACCGCCACCTTGAACTCGACCCGCCTGGCCTTGAACTTCGCGGCGATCTCGGGGATCTGCTTGTTCACGGTCCGTGCAAGGGACTCGAAGCTCACCCTGGAGACGTCCTCGTTGCAGCTCCGCTTCGCCGCCACGAACGACTCGTAGAGCACGCGCATCTCGGCGTCGCTCATGGCCTCGGCCACGGGGGCCTTCTGCGCGGGGAGAGGCGGCGGACGGACCGGGGCCGCCACCGGCGTCACGGCCTGCTCCCCCACCTCCTGGACCTCCGCGGCCTCCGGCGCCGCCTTGCGCTCGGCCGCCTTCTTCCGGGCCTTGAGCACGTCGCGCCGGTAGGTGCCCGCCTCCTTCTCCCGCGCCGAGCGCAGCCAGAGGCGCTCGTAGGAGAGATACCGCGCGTGGAGGGCCTGGATGCGGAAGCGGATGCCGGAGTTGCGGGTGAAGGCGTTCTTCAGGCGCGCGATGTTCCGCTTCAGGTCGTCGCGCCGCCGGGAGGGTTCCATCCGCTCGGCGCCGATGAAGTACATCTCGTACTTCACCTTGACCTCCTCGAGCTCCTCCTCGAGGGAGCCGGCCAGGTCGGAGAGCTGCTCGTTGGCGAGCCGTTCCTTGCCGGTCTCGAACTCCGGAAGGACCGTCGGCCCGCCGATGCGGGGAGCTCCGGGCTTCTTGGGGGGCAAGGCCACGCCCGGAGTCTATCCCCCGCCGGGAGCGGCCGCCAAAATCGATGGCGGCCGGGGCACTAGCTCGGAAGCGCCGCCACGGCCTTCCTCGTGGCCCGGCTCCCCACCGCCCAGATGGCGAGGCCGGTCGCGAAGATCCCGATGGAGGTCCACTGGCCGGTACCGAGTCCCATGTAGACGCCGCGCTCGACGTCGCCGCGGAAGGTCTCGGTGACGGTTCGCAGGACCGCGTAGAGCATGAGCCAGGCCGCCATCACCTGCCCGGCGAAGCGCTTGCGGGGGCGCAGCCAGATGGCCAGGAAGGCGAAGAGGAGGAGCTCCCCCAGCGACTCGTAGAGCTGCACCGGGTGGATGGGGAGCGTGTGCAGGTGGTCGGCATCGATGAACCGTGCCGGGTTGGCCCGCGCGGCCATCGACTGGAAGGCCAGCGACTCCGGGGGAAAGTGGGCCGCCCAGGGGAGCGCCGGGTCGCAGCTCCGGCCCCAGCAGCAGCCGGCCGAGAAGCAACCGATGCGGCCCATGAACTGGCCGAAGGCCACCGAGGGGATGAGCGTGTCGGCCCAGGGGAGGAAGGGCATCTTCTTCACGCGCAGGTACACGGCCGCGGCCAGGGCGGCCGCGATGAACCCGCCGTAGAAGACCATCCCGCCCTCCCAGAGGGCGAAGAAGCGCGGGATGCGGCCGAAGCGGGTGGTCACCATGGCGTTGGCGCCGAAGTAGTCGCCCAGGTTCACCAGGATGAACATGACCCGCGCCCCCACCAGCGAGGAGACCAGGATCCAGAAGGAGAGGTCGCCCACCAGCTGGGGATCCTGCCCCTGCCGATCCGCCTCCTTCTGGGCCAGCCAGATGGCGGCCACGAAGGCCAGCGCCAGCATGACCCCGTAGGTGTGGAGGGGGAGACGGATGGTCTCGTCGAGGACGCCGGACCGCCAGGCTGCCAGGAAGGCGACGAGGAGCGCGCCCACCGTCGCCTTGTCGGCCCAGAGCGCCTCGCCCCAGGAGGGCTTCCGGGCTTCCTTGCCTTCCTTTCCGGCGTGCCGCCGGAAGGAGGCGGCGCGGCCCAGCACGACGGCCAGCGCGATGCCCACCGCCACCGCCCAGGTCCATCCGGGCGAGACCACGATCTGGAAGAGAACCGGGAGCATCTATGCCTTCGCCTTCCTCTCCTGGGGGTGAAGCAGGATCATGGCCACGCCGACCACGATGAGCGAGTCGGCCAGGTTGAAGATGGGCCAGTAGAGGTCCGGCCGCCTCCACCAGTGCCACTGCACGAAGTCGATCACGTAGCCGCGCGCCAGCCGGTCGAGGAGGTTCCCGACGGCCCCGGAGAAGACGAAGGCGAGCGCCACCCGCAGGAAGCGCTGGTCCTCCCGGAGCTTGCGGTAGTACCAGAGGATGAAGCCGAGCGCCGTGAACGTCACGACCACGAAGAAGCCGTGGCGAAAGCCGGCCGGAAGGTTGCGGAGCATGCCCCAGGCGGCGCCCGGGTTCTCGGCGTAGGTCATCCGCCACATGGGATCCCAGACCACGTGGGGCGGCCGGGCCAGGCCCTCGAGGTGCGTGAGCCCGTAGAAGGCCTTCACCCTGGCGGCGGTGCTGGTGGCCCCCGCCCGCTGGAAGGCCCAGGTGAGGCGGTCGACCGCCAGGAACTTGGACCACTGGTCGGAGACCACCATCCCCGCGACGATGGCGGCGAGGAGCACCCATTTCGCGGAACCGGCCTTCATGCCAGCGCCGCCGTGCACTTGCCGCAGAGGGTGGGGTGGGCCGGATCGTGCCCGCGGTCCCCTGCGAAGACCCAGCAGCGCTCGCACTTCTCGCCCGGGGCCCGTTCCACCTTCACGTTCAGTGGACCAGGCGCGAGGAGCACCCGGGAGACGATGAGGAGGAAGGGCAGCTCTGCCGCGGCGTCGCGGAGCAGCGCGAGCGTGTCTCCCTCGGCGGTGATGGTCACCTGGGCCTCGAGGCCCGAGCCGATGAGCTTGTCCCTGCGCGCCAGCTCGAGCGCCTTCATGGCCTCGGCGCGCACCGCGAGCAGCTTGCCGTAGCGGTCGGTGAGCGCGGCCGCATCGGCGGGAGCCGGACGGGCCGGGAAGCCGGCCTCGAAGACCGTGCCGGAGGGGCGACCCGGCAGGTACTTCCAGGCCTCGTGGGCGGTGAAGGAGAGCACCGGCGCCAGCATGCGGAGCAGGTCCTGCGCCACCATGTGGAGCAGCGTCTGGGCGCTGCGGCGGGGCTTGCCGTCCTTGCGCGCGGTGTAGAGCCGGTCCTTCACCACGTCGAAGTAGACCGAGGAGAGGGTCACGGACACGAACTCCATGGTGGCGTGGTAGGCGACGTGGAACTCGTAGTCCGCGTAGGCCTTCGCGACCGTGTCCTGCCACTCGATCATCCGGGCGTAGGCCCAGCGGTCGAAGGGCTCCATCTCCGCCACCGGAACGGCGTCCCGCTCCGGATCGAAGCCGGCCAGGTTCCCGAGCGCCCAGCGGACGGTGTTGCGGATCTTCCGGTAGCCCTCGGCCAGCCCGTCGAGGATCTGGCCGGAGACCCGCACGTCGTCCCGGTAGTCGGAGGCGGCCACCCAGAGGCGAAGCACGTCGGCGCCGTACTTCTTGATGATCTCCTCCGGGGCCACCACGTTGCCCACGCTCTTCGACATGGCCCGCCCCTGCCCGTCGAGGACGAAGCCGTGGGTGAGCACCGCCCGGTACGGGGCGATGCCGCGGATGGCCATGGACGTGAGGAGCGACGAGTGGAACCAGCCGCGGTGCTGGTCGGAGCCCTCCAGGTAGAGGCTGACCGGGAACTCGCTGTTCCGGCCGTGCTCGGCCACCGCCGCCCAGGAGACTCCCGAGTCCCACCAGACGTCGAGGATGTCCTGCTCGCGCCGGAACGCGACCCCGCCGCAGGCGCCGCACTTCTCACCTTTCGTGAAGTGGGAGGGCTCGTGCCGGTACCAGGCCTCGATCCCCTCCTTCTCGAACTCGTCGGCCACCCGCCGCATGAGCGCCGGGGAGACGAGCGGCTCGCCGCACTTCTCGCAGTAGAAGACCGTGATGGGGACGCCCCAGGTGCGCTGACGCGAGAGGCACCAGTCGGGGCGGTGCTCGATCATGTTGTAGATGCGGTCCCGGCCCCAGCGCGGGATCCACTGGACCCGGTCGATCTCGGCGAGGGTCCGGCCGCGCAGGCCGTCGTGCTCGAGGGAGAGGAACCACTGGTCCGTGGCCCGGAAGACCACCGGCCGGTGGCATCGCCAGCAGTGCGGGTAGCTGTGCTCGAGCGAGGCCTTCGGGTCGGAGAGCAGGTGCCCGGAGGCGTGCAGGTCGGCCACGATCGCGGCGTTGGCCGCGAAGATCTCCTGGCCGGCGTACTTCCCCGCCTCGTCGGTGAAGCGCCCCGCGCCGTCGACCGGGTTCAGGATCTCGAGGCCGTACTTCACGCCGATCTCGTAGTCCTCCTGGCCGTGGCCGGGTGCGGTGTGCACGAGCCCGGTACCGGCCTCGAGGGTCACGTGATCGCCCAGCACCACCGGCGACGTGCGCCCCATGAACGGGTGGAGGTACCTCACGCCCTCGAGGGTCCGGCCCTCCATCGTGGCCAGCACCCGGGCCGGGTCTCGCAGCGCGCCGTCCACCAGCTCGCCGGGCGCCACCGCCGCCAGGAACGCGAGGAGCAGGTCCTGCGCGACCACGACCGGCGTCCCGGAGAGGTCGTAGGCCACGTAGAGGAGCTCGGGGTGGGCCGCCACCGCCAGGTTGGCGGGGAGCGTCCAGGGCGTGGTGGTCCAGATGACGAGGCGTGCCTTGCGCCCCAGGAGCCCCGGTGCCGGGAGGTCGCCCACCACGTCGAAGGCCACGTGGATGGACGGGGAGACGTGGTTCTCGTACTCCACCTCGGCCTCGGCGAGCGCCGTGCGGTCGGTGGTGCACCAGTAGACCGGCTTCTTCCCTCGGACGAGGTAACCCTTCTCCGCCACCCGGGCCAGCGCGCGCACCGTGTCGGCCTCGTAGGCGCGGTTCATGGTGGCGTACGGGTCCTCCCAGCGTCCGAAGACGCCGAGCCGCTTGAACTCCTCGCGCTGCCGGTCGATCCACTTGCCGGCGTACGCGCGTGCCGCCGTGATCACGGCCGGGCGGTCCATGTCCCGCTTCCTCGAGCCCAGCTCCTCGTCCACCTTCCGCTCGATGGGCAGGCCGTGGCAGTCCCAGCCGGGCTGGTAGTCGGCCACGTCGCCGGCCATGTTGCGGTACTTGACGATCACGTCCTTCAGGATCTTGTTGAGCGCGTGGCCGATGTGGATGTGGCCGTTCGCGTAGGGCGGCCCGTCGTGGAGGACGAAGCGCTTGCCGCCCTTCGCCAGGTTTCCCGCCACCAGGTTCTCGAAGGTCTTCCCGGACTCCCACTCCTTCAGGATCTCCGGCTCCCGCTGCGGCAGGTTTGCCTTCATCGGGAAGTCGGTCTTCGGGAGGTTTACGGTGTCCTTGTAGTCCACGTCCGGTCTCTTCTCTTTTCGCGAGGGGATCGTGGGTTCTACCAGCGCGGACCCCCCCGATCAACGAGCCGATCGACGCCGGCTTGCGACGTCCGGGAGCGCGTCGTAGGCTCGCCGCGACCATGGCCAGGAACGGAACCGGGCGCGCCTCGTCGGCGCCACGGCGCGTCCGCGCGCCGGCGCCTGCGGGCGGCCGGATCACGGTGGCCATCCTCTCCCGCAACGCCAGGCTCCACTCGACCCGGCGGCTCGTCGAGACGACCCGCGCCCTCGGGCACCGCGCCGTGGTGCTCGACACGCTCCACTGCACCATGGTGCTGGCCCGCGACCGGCCGAAGATGTTCTACCGTGGCGAGGAGGTCGTCTCCCTCGACGTGGTCGTCCCGCGCATCGGCGCCTCCATCACCTCCTACGGTCTCGCGGTGGTGAACCAGTTCGACATGATGGGCGTGCCGGTCCTCAACGAGGCCATCCCCATCGCCCGCTCGCGCGACAAGCTGCGCGCGCTGCAGCTCCTCTCCCGCTTCGGCCTCGACATCCCGCGAACCGCGATGTGCCGCTACCGCGACGAGGTGGCCCAGGTGGTGGAGCACGTGGGCGGTCTGCCCTGCATCATCAAGCTCATCCAGGGCACCCAGGGCGTGGGCGTCATGATCGCGTCCACCATGGAGGAGGTGCAGGGGATGCTCGACACCTTCTGGAACCTGGGGCAGGAGATCCTCCTGCAGGAGTTCGTGGCCGAGTCGAAGGGGCGGGACCTGCGTGCGCTGGTCATCGGCGACCGGGTGGTGGCGGCGATGCGGCGGCAGGCGCGAACCGGCGAGTTCCGCTCCAACATCCACCGGGGGGGCAAGGCCCGCGCGGTGGTGCTCCCGCGCGAGTACGCCGAGGCGGCGGTGAAGGCGGCGCGGGTCATCGGGCTCGAGGTTGCGGGCGTGGACATGCTCGAGTCGCGCGGCGGCCCGAAGATCATGGAGGTGAACAGCTCCCCGGGGTTCGAGGGGCTGGAGCGGGCGACGAAGAAGGACATCGCCCGGATGTTCGTGGAGCACGCGATCGAGCTGGCCCGTTCCCGGCAGGCCGGGCGCGACTCGCCGCGCGCACGCGTCTCGAGCTGAATTCCCGGGCGGCCCAGGCCGTCCAAGGACAAGAAGTCCGGAGGCCCGACCATGCGACGAACCGCGCTGCCGCTGCTCCTCTTCTCGCTCCTGCTGCCCGGCTGCGTGGTCACCGCCGGGACGGTGGTGCCCGACGGCCCCCCGGGTCCGCCTCCCCCTGCACCGGTGGTCGAGGTCTGGTACGGCGGCCAGCACGCGGTTCCGCCCGCCGTGGGCGGCGGGTGGTGCTGGTACGACGGACCCCACGCCCACGATTACTTCCCCGACCGCGCCGACTGGTACGTCGTGGCCGACGGCTTCCTCTTCTGGCGGGGACCGGTCGTCTTCACCTACTTCGGCGGCCATCCCCTCCCGGGCGGCGGCTGGTGCTTCGTGGACGTGCCGCACCGGCACGACTTCTACCCACCCTACGGCGCCGGCTTCGCCTGGCGTGGAGGGGGCTGGTATTATGGAGGCTCGTGGGGGCCGTCCCGGCCGCCGCCGCGGGGCTGGTGGAATTACGCCCCGCCCCGCCCGCCGCCGCCGTCCGCCGTGAAGCCGCCCGCCTGGGGCCAGTACCGGCCGCCCCCGCCGCCCATGCGCAAGGCCGTCCCGCCGCCGCGCCCCCATGACGACGATCACGGACAGGGTCAAGGCCGCGGAAACGGGGGCGGGGGTCCGAAGCAGCCATCGGCTCCTCCCCCGGCCCCGCCTCCCGGTCAGCCGCCCGCGCAGCGACCACCGCCCCCCCCGGCGGCGAGGCAACCTGCCGGAACCTCGCAGCAGGCCCAGCCTCCCGGTCCTGCCCCCAAACCCCCGGCGACGCGTCCGCCGCCGCCTGCCCAGTCCGGGAAGGCCTCCGAGCCGAAGAAGGAAGGGAAGAAGGACGACAAGAAGGACAAGGACGCTCCTCCTCCCAGGTCCCGCGAGAAGCGCCCGAACGACCCGCCGCCGAAGCAGGTGGACTGATTCCAGAATCAAGGGCTACACTGCTGGTCCCATGAACCCCTGGATCACCGCGCTGCTGCTCCTGTCGGCCGGCGGATTCTTCGCCTTCACCATGCTCCGCCGGCTGGCCCCTCTGTGGGCCTTCCGGAAGGACGACCGGCTCGACCGGCCCGGAGAACGGGTCCGTGCGCTGCTCCGCTTCGGCATCGGCCAGTCGCGGTTGCCCTCCCGCGGGGAGGTGTGGCCCGGGTTCCTGCACGTCCTCATCTTCGCCGCCTTCCTCATCCTGGGTGCGCGGACCATCACGCTCTTCGGGGTGGGCTTCTCGCCCGACTTCCACCTGCCGCTGCTCGGCCCGGGGACGGTCCCCGGAGACGCCTACGCCTTCGTGAAGGACGTGGCGGTCCTCCTCGCCCTCTTCGCGGCGCTGGCCTTCATCTGGCGGCGCGTGGTCACGAAGCCCGACCGGGTGACCCGAAGCTGGGAAGGGGTGCTCATCCTCGGGTTCATCGCCGGCCTGATGGTCACCGACGTGCTCTACGAGGGGGCGGAGCGGCTCACCGCCGGCATGGACTCCTCCCTCGCCTGGAGCGCTCCTGCCGGTTCGCTCGGCGCGGCGCTCCTCTCCGGGCTCGACCCGGGCGTCGCCTCGGCCATCGGCGTCGCGTCGTTCTGGATCCACCTCGTCATCGTGCTGGTGTTCCTGAACTTCCTGCCCTTCGGGAAGCACTTCCACGTGATCACGGCGCTCCCCGACGTGTACCTGCAGCGCCTCCCTCCGCCCGGGGCGCTCCGCAAGCTCGACCTCGAGAGCGAGACCCCCGACTACGGTGCACGCACGGTGAACGACCTCTCCTGGAAGGAGGCGCTCGACACCTACTCCTGCACCGAGTGCGGCCGCTGCCAGACCCACTGCCCCACGTACGTGACCGGAAAGCCGCTCAGCCACAAGGAGGTGAACCGGACGCTGCGCCACCACCTCCAGGACCGGGCTCCAGAGCTCGTCGCCCTGGCGCGCGCGCCCGACGCCGCGGCCCGCGAGGCGGCCGTGGCCGTGCTCCCGGCGGTGGTGGGGAACGTGCTCCCCGAGGCCACCGTCTGGGCCTGCACCACCTGCGGCTGGTGCGAGACCGCCTGCCCGGTGCTCATCGAGCAGGTGCCCCGCATCGTGGACCTCCGGCGCCACCAGGTGCTCGTCGAGTCGGCCTTCCCGGAGGAGGCGGCCCGCGTCTTCAAGAACATCGAGACCCAGGGGAATCCCTGGGGCATCGGCTCCAACCGGCGCGCCGAGTGGTGCGACGACCTGGCCGTTCCCCGCGCAAGCGAGGGCGACTTCGAGTGGCTCTTCTTCGTGGGTTGTGCCGGCGCCTTCGACGACCGGCAGAAGAAGGTGTCCCGCGCCATCGTGAAGATCCTGCGTGCGGCCGGGGTGAAGTTCGCCATCCTGGGCGAGGAGGAGACCTGCAACGGCGAGTCCGCGCGGCGGCTCGGCAACGAGTACCTGTTCCAGATGCAGGCCACGGCCAACGTCGAGCTCATGAAGGGTTACGGGGTGAAGAAGGTCGTCGCCCAGTGCCCGCACTGCCTGAACACCATCAAGAACGAGTTCCCCCAGTTCGGGGGGAACTTCGAGGTGGTGCACCACTCCGAGCTCATCGCGCGCCTCGTCTCCGAGGGGAAGCTCTCCCCGTCGGCGGGCCAGGCCTACCAGGGGCAACTCGTCACCTTCCACGACCCGTGCTACCTGGCCCGCTGGAACGGGGTCACCGACGCGCCCCGGGCGGCGCTCGGATCGGTTCCCGGGCTGCGCGTCCTCGAGATGGAGCGCAACCGCGAGCAGGGCTTCTGCTGCGGCGCCGGCGGCGGGCGCATGTGGCTCGAGGAGAAGCTCGGAACCCGCATCAACCAGAACCGGGTCGAGGAGGCGTCCCGCACGCTCGGCGAGAAGGGCGGCGTGGTGGCGGTGGGCTGCCCCTTCTGCCTCACCATGCTGAAGGACGGCGTGGCCGAGCTGGGCAAGGAGGAGACGCTGAAGGTGGTCGACCTGGCCGAGATCGTGGCCGCGGGCCTCTAGCAGCGGCAGCTTCAGCTGCCGCAGGAGCGGGACCACGAAGACGATCGTTCCTCAGTTCCCCGGGCCCAGCGCCCGCGCACAGTCCTCGAGCCGCTCCCGCACCTCCCCCTCCAGCCGGTCGAGGTCGTTTCCCGATCTCGGGTCGGCCCCGACGCAGAGCAGGATGGCGTCCCAGGGGGAGGCCTCGCGCTCGATCCCTTCGTAGTCGATCCTGCGTGGCACCGGCTCCCCGTCCTGGCCCGGACGAAAGGCCCCGAAGAGCCCCTCCGATCCCGGCTCGAGCTCCTCCTTGAGCGCGAGGAGCCGCCGGAGGGCCTCCCGGACCGCGGGCCGCTCGAGTTGCCGACGTTCCAGGCGCGCCCCGGTGAGCCGTCCAACCGCCTCGAGCACCGCCCGCACGAAGGGAACGTCGGTCACCACCAGTCCGTAGAGGTGGGCGTCGGCGCAGGTGGCGTCGACCATCTCCGCCTCCTCCTCGGTGAACCAGGAGTGGCTGGGGCAGAGGAAGGTCTCGCAGATGGAGGCGTCGTAGACGCCCTGGTCGCGCAGGTCGGGACCACCGGTGGCAGCCGGGTGGGCCAGGCACCCCACCCGCGTCCGGCCTGGGTCGAGCCAGCCGAGCAGCGGGCAGACCCGCACCGAGGGGAAGAGCGGTGCCGGCTCGGACGCGGCGATGCGCCGGGCGGCGTCCCGGAAGGCCCCGGGGGTTCGGGGCACGCCGGAGAGCGCCGTGGTCCGGGCATCGAGCCGATCCCGGATCGCCTCCTCGCCGTGCCCGTCGCGGTTGTACATCCCGCAGCAGGCGCCGCAGCTCGACGCGGGCCGCTGGCAGAGGGGATTCACCGGCCGATGGCGGAGCGGCAGCTGCTGCACAGTCCGTCGCCCTTGCGGTCGGAGTCGGCCGGCGTGTGCGACAGGTACATGGCGCAGCGAAAGTCGTTGCAGTGGGAGAGCCCGAGCAGGTGCCCCACCGCGTGGGCCGCCTCGACCCGGGCACGGTGCGCCAGACGCTCCGGAGAGACCGGGTGCACCTCGTTCCCCTTGAGCCGGTAGACGCTGACCAGCGCGCTGCGGGCCTCCCGGTCGGCCTCGCCGAAGACGAAGGGCTGGTCGGGCACGAAGAGGTCCACGTCCGCCACCCCCAGCACCGGCGCGTCCCGCCCGCGGGGGCGCAGGACCTCGAGCCGCCGCAGCACGGCGGTGGAGTGGTACTGCTGCCGGTCCTTGTTGAAGGCGAACTCGGGCTTCGCCAGGGGTGGGGCGAGCTCGGTGGCCGGGCCGAAGACCTCTCGCAGCGCAGCCGAGACCTCCGCCAGGACTCCGCGGGGCAGCTGCCCGACGGGCGCGAGCAGGAGGCGCTCCGGGAGGGGCAGCGTCTTGACCTCGGCGCGCTGGTTGGGCGCCCGCGCCGCAGGCCGGGCCGCGTCGGATGCTGAGGCGGAAGGATTCGAACCTTCATACGCGGATCCAAAGTCCGCAGTCCTGCCGTTGGACGACGCCTCAATGGCCTTTCGCGACATCACCACCTCGCGAGCGCTGCACCCCAGGTGAAACCCGCGCCGAAGGCGGCCAGGGCCACCAGGTCGCCGCGCTTCACGCCCCGCGCCGGGATTGCCTCGGAGAGGCAGAGCGGGATGCTCGCCGCGGTGGTGTTGCCGTACTTCTGGATGTTGTTGAAGACCTGGTCGTCGCGCAGGCCGAGCGACTTCTGCACCGTCTCGGCGATGCGCAGGTTGGCCTGGTGGGGCACGAAGACCTTGATGTCGCCCGTCGTGAGACCGGCCTTCCCGAGCACGTTGCGGACCGTCTCGGGCATCTTGACGATGGCGTGCTTGAAGACCTTCTGCCCCTCCATCTTCGGGAACCCGCTCCCGTCGTCGACCATGGCATGGTTGTTTCGCGGGCTGTAGATCGAGCCGGGCGCGTCGGTCCAGAGGTCGGTGGCGAAGCGCCCGTCGGCGTGCAGCTCGATGCCGAGCACCCCCCGCCCCGGATCGTCCGTGGCCTCGATGAGGACGGCCCCTGCGCCGTCGCCGAAGATCACGCTCACGTCGCGCCCCCGGGTGGAGACGTCGAGGCCGGTGGAGTGCGTCTCCGACCCGACGAGCAGGATCCGCTTGTAGGTCCCGGTGCGGATCCAGGCGTCGGCCACCGAGAGCCCGTAGAGGAACCCGGAGCACTGGTTGCGGACGTCGAGCGCGGGGACGCCGGGGATTCCCAGCTTGGCGTTCAGGAAGCAGCCGTCCCCGGGGAACATGTGATCGGGCGAGAGGCTCGCGAAGATGATGGCCTCGATGTCCTCGGGCTTCCAGCCGGCCTGGTCGAGGGCCCTGCGCGTGGCCCGGTGGGCCATCTCGGCGCTGCCGAGCCCGGGCTCCACCCAGCGACGCTCCTGGATCCCGGTGCGCTGGACGATCCACTCGTCGGTGGTGTCCATGTGCTTCGTCAGCTCCGCGTTGGTGACGACGCGGTCCGGGACGTAGGTGCCGATGGTGACGAATGCGGCGCGGGGCATCGGTCAGTCTCCTCGGGTTTGGGACAGCCCGCCGAAGGGGCGATCGGCGATGAGGCGGAAGCCTTCCTCGGACGGGGTCACGGCCCCCTGGAACGGGTGATCCAGGGCGACGGTGACGAATACCACGAGCCCCACGAAGGCAGCCATGCAGCCCACCAGGACGAGGTGCAGGGCGGTGTCGTCCACGGTGACGAACAGGGTGGCCCCGGTGAGGGCGATGGCCGCCCCCGCGAGCAGCACGATCCAGACAACGCCGGGCAGCGAGTTCCCGGTGGCGTGGAGCATCTGGTCGGGGAGGTTCTTCGGCTCGAAGTCCCCGAGGAGCCGCACGATGCCGGCGAACTTGTTCTTGGCCGCGGAGGGGTGCACGCCCACCCGCTGCTCGGCCCACTCCCGGTCGGCGACCGTCCGGGCGTAGTCGCGCACCGGCTCCGGATAGAGGAGCGCGCCGCGCTGGAGCACCTCCAGCGACGCCACCTCCCGGGAGACCTTCTCGCTCGCCGACTGGTACTCCGACCAGGCGCCGACGATCTCGACGAAGAGCAACGGGATCGGCTGCCGGAAGAACCAGTCCATCCCCACGTCCTCCACTCCCGCGTCGGGGCCCCGGTCAGATGTCGAGGTTCTGCACGTCGAGGGCGTGCTTCTCGATGAACTCGCGGCGCGGCTCGACCGCGTCGCCCATCAGCACGCTGAACACGTCGTTGGCCTCGACGGTGTCGTCGACCCGGACCTGGAGCATGGTGCGCCGTGCCGGGTCCATGGTGGTCTCCCAGAGCTGCTCGGGGTTCATCTCGCCGAGCCCCTTGTAGCGCTGGATGGTCTGTCCCTGGGCCGCCACCCTCTTGAGCGCCCCCACCGCGGCGAAGACGTCGGGGACCTCCTCGGATCCGTCCCCGGCGTGGAGCGTGAACGGCCCCGGACCGATCTCGGCGAGCGCGCCGTGGAGCGCCGAGAGCTCGGTCCACTCGGCGGCGGAGAGGTAGTCGAAGTCGAGCCGGGTCTCGCGCGGCGCGCCGGCCACGGTGGTGTGGAAGACGAGCTTGTCGCGCCCGTGCTCCTCGTCCCGCTCGATCTTGGCGTCGCGCACCTCGATCTCCGGGTAGAGCTTCTGCGCCTTGTAGGGGATGGCCTCGGCGAGCGTCTTCACGGCGGCATGGTCGCGCAGGGTCTCGGGGTCGAGGTCCCCCTGCTGGATGGCGGCGTCGACGATGCGGGAGTCCCGGCGCCGATCGGCGGTGACGAGCAGCGAGCGGTAGGCCCGGACCTCCTCGGCCACCCGCTTCAGGTCGTTGCCCCCGATCTCCTGATCGCCGGAGACGAGCTTCGCCTTCTCGGTCCCGACGGAGAGCAGGTACTCGTCGAGGGCCGCCTCGTCCTTGAGGTAGTTCTCCTTCTTTCCCTTCTGGATGCGGTAGAGCGGCGGCTGGGCGATGTACAGGTAGCCCTTCTCCACCAGGGCCGGCATCTGCCGGAAGAAGAAGGTGAGCAGCAGCGTGCGGATGTGGCTGCCGTCCACGTCCGCGTCGGTCATGATGACGATGCGGTGGTAGCGGGCCTTGTCGGCGTCGAACTCGCCCGGACCGATCCCGGTGCCGAGCGCCGTGATGATGGTGGCGATCTCGACCGAGGAGAGCATCCGGTCGAAGCGGGCGCGCTCGACGTTCAGGATCTTGCCCCGGAGCGGGAGGATGGCCTGGGTGCGCCGGTCGCGCCCCTGCTTGGCCGAGCCGCCGGCGCTGTCTCCCTCGACGATGTAGATCTCGCTCTCGGCGGGATCCTTCGACTGGCAGTCCGCGAGCTTTCCGGGGAGTGAAGCCCCGTCGAGCGCGCCCTTGCGCCGCACCGTCTCGCGCGCCTTCCGGGCGGCGATGCGGGCCCGGGCCGCCTCGGCCACCTTGGCCATGACCCGCTTGGCGAGCGGGGGGTTCTCCTCCAGCCAGGCGCCGAGCCGGTCGTTCACCATGGTCTCGACGATCGACTTGGCTTCGGTGTTGGAGAGCCGGGTCTTGGTCTGCCCCTCGAAGGCCGCGCCCGGGAGCCGGATGGAGATGACGGCGGCGAGCCCCTCGCGCATGTCGTCGCCCGACGGCATCTCGTCCTTCAGCTCCTTGAAGAGATTGTTCTTCGTGCCGTAGGCGTTCAGGGTGCGGGTGAGCGCCGCCTTGAACCCGACCAGGTGCGTGCCGCCCTCGTGGTTGTGGATGTTGTTGGCGAAGGCGAAGACCTTCTCGTCGTATCCGTCGTTCCACTGGAGCGCGATGTCGACCGAGGCCTCGCCGTTCTCGGTCTGCATCTCCTGGTGCAGCTTGATGGGCGGGTCGAAGAGGGTCTGTCGGCTCTTGTTCAGGTAGGCGACGAACTCGCGGATGCCGTCCTTGAAGAGGAACTCGTGCTTCTTCCCGCTGCGCTCGTCCTCCACCGTGATCCGGAGGCCGGGATTCAGGAAGGCGAGCTCGCGCAGCCTGCCGGAGAGGGTCTCGAAGCTGAACTCCTTCGCCTCGAAGAGCGGGAAGTCGGGGCGGAAGGTGACGCGCGTCCCGCGCCGCTGGGTCTCGCCGATGACGGTGACCTTGCCGGCCGGGTGGCCGCGCTCGTAGCGCTGCGCGAAGACCTTGCCCTCCCGGTAGACCTCGACCTTGAGCCACTCGGAGAGCGCGTTCACGCAGGTGACGCCGACGCCGTGGAGGCCGCCCGAGACCTTGTAGGCGCTCGACTCGAACTTGCCGCCGGCGTGGAGCTTCGTCATCACCACGTCGAGCGTGTCCATCCCGATCACGGTGGAGTGCGGACCGACCGGGATGCCCGAGCCGTTGTCGAGCACGGTCACCGAGTTGTCGGTGTGGATGGTGACCTCGATCTGGTCCGCGCGCCCGGCCATGGCCTCGTCCACCGAGTTGTCCACGACCTCGAAGACCAGGTGGTGGAGCCCACGCTCCCCCACGTCGCCGATGTACATGTTGGGCCGCTTGCGCACGGCCTCCAGCCCCTCGAGGACCTTGATGGCCTCGGTGCCGTAGCCCGTCGCGTTGCCGATGTCGGACGCCGGCGTCGGTGAGGATTCGGTGTTTTCCAGGTGGGATCTCGCGAGGCTTTTGTCGAGGATTTTCGAAGGCTTGTGCGCGAGTGGGTATAACAGAGCCCACCGGCCCGGGCAACCCCGAAAGAGGCAATCAAGCTTCCGGAATCACTGACGAAAAATCCCGCTCGAAGGTCCCCTCGCGAACCCGGTAGAAGGCGGCGCCGGCGCCGGCGGCGGGATCGAGGAGACGGCGGTCGGTGGTGGTGAGGAACGCCTGTCCGGGAAGCGCCGCGAGGTGGCGCAGGAGGTGGCCGTTCTTCTCCGGGTCGAGCTCGGAGGACACGTCGTCGAGGAGGAGCAACGGGGGGCGCCCCTGCTTGTCCCGCAGGTTCTCGATCTCGGCGATCTTGAGGGCGAGCACGATGGCGCGTTGCTGCCCCTGGGAGCCGTAGGGTCGCGCGCCCTTTCCTCCCAGTGCAAGGGTGAGATCGTCCATGTGCGGGCCGGCCGAGGTGTAGCCCCGGTCCCGATCGCGGACGACGCGGTGAGCGAGCGCGTCGGCGAGCCGCGCCGCGATCTCCTCCTCGGTGCCCGAAACGGGGATCCCGGCCGCCGGCCGGTAGGCGATCCGGGCACCGACCGCCTCCGGTCCGGAGATCTCGAAAAAGGCCTGCTCGACCCGGGGGGCGAGCTCCGCGACGAGCGCGAGACGCCTCGACACGAGACGGGCACCGGCCCGCACGAGCGGCTCGCGGAAGCTCTCCTCCACCTCGGGAGCGGAGTGGCGCAGGGCCGCGTTCCGTTCGCGCAGGGCCCGAAGGTAGTCGCGGGCCTCGGAGAGCACCGCCGGCCAGCGGTTGAACGCTGCCCGGTCGAGGAAGCGGCGACGCTGATCGGGGCCTCCCTTCACGAGCAGGAGGTCGTCGGGGGAGAAGCAGACCGCTGCCCTCCCCTCGAAGAAGGCGTCCAGCCGGTCCGAGGAGGCGAGGGTCTTGCCGTCGAGGAAGGCGGTGCGCCCCTCCGGCCCGATCTCCACCGCCACGCTGCGCGCGCCGCCGGGCCCCTCGAACTCGCCCTGGACGCGCGCCCGCTCGGCACCGAAGCGGACGAGCTCGGCGAGCCGGGCGGCCCGGAGTGGCCTCAGCGTGCAGAGGAGGAAGAGGGCCTCGAGGAGGTTCGTCTTCCCCTGCCCGTTCGGACCCACCAGGACGGTCGACCGCGGAGAGGGCTCGAGCCGCGCCTCACGCACGTTCCGGAAGTCGCGCAACGAGAGGGAGAGGAGCCGCACGTCGTCGGGTCGGCCGCCCGGAGGCGGCCCCCGCCTCAGATCCGCATGGGCATGATGACGGCCGTGAAGTGCTCCGCCGCCTCGCCGGTCGGGCGGACCACGCCCGGGGAGAGATCGTCCGCCAGCTCGAGCCGCACGTCGGCGTCGTGGAGGACGGTGAGGACGTCGATGAGGTACTTGGCGTTGAAGCCGATCTTGAGCGGTTCGCCCGTGTAGTCGACCGGGACGTCCTCGCGGGCCTCTCCCAGGTCGGGGTTCTGTGCGCCGATGCGCAGGTTCCCCTTCTCGAGCTCGAGCTTCACCGCGTTCGACTTCTCGGACGAGAGGAGCGAGACGCGGCGAAGGGTCTGGAGCAGCCGCTCGCGCCCGAGGGAGGCGACCTTCTCTCCGGCCTTGGGGATGACCTGGCGGTAGTCCGGGAAGGAGCCCTCGATGAGCCTCATCACGAGAACCACGCCGGGCCGGCGGAAGACCGCCGAGTTGTCCGCGAACCCCAGCTCTCCCTTGGGCTTCTCCTCCGACCCCTCCACGGCCTCGGAGAGCAGCTTCCGGAGCTCGGAGATGCCCTTGCGGGGGAGGATGACCCCCTTCTTCAGCTTGAAGTCCCCCTCGACCGCGGCGTCCGCCATGGAGAGCCGGTGACCGTCGGTGGCCACGAACCGCATCGCTCCGGCGACCGGCTCGAAGTAGACGCCGTTCAGGTTGTAGCGGGTCTCGTCGGTGGAGGCGGCGAATGCGGTGCGCTCGACGAGCCCCAGCACGGTGTCGGGGTCGACGGACACGAAGGGAACCTTCTCGAACTTCGGCAACGCCGGGAAGTCCTCGGCGGGAAGGCCCACGAGCCGGAACTCCGCCTGGCCGGCCTTCACCTCCAGATGGTTGTTGGCGGTCCTCTTCAGCGAGACGGTCTTCTCCCCGGAGAGCGACTTCACGATGTCGAAGAGGTGTCGCGCCGAGACGGCGAGGCCGCCCTCCTTCGTCACCTCGGCCAGGTGCGTTCCCGTGACGGAGACGTCGAGGTCGGTGGCGGAGACGGAGAGTTCCCCGTCCTTCCGTGCCTCGAGGAGCACGTGGGAGAGGATGGGCATCGTGCTCTTCTTCTCGACGATGCCCTGGGACCGGGCCAGTGCGCGGGTCAACTCCGGGACGCCTATCTTCAGTTCCATGGGATGGGAATCCTATCTTTCTTTCAGATCCGTCGCGATCGTAGAGAGGCGATCGATGTGGAGAAGCGACTCGCGCCGGCGGAAGGACTCGGAAAACCGATCTGGAGAACCCCCTGGATCAACGGGCCGCCCGGATGTGGAGGAGGCGGGCCGATCGGGAGGGTCGTTCCATCCACGCCAGGAACCCGGCCGATCCAGGGGTGATCCACGGCAGATCCACGCGCCCTCTCCCTAGGAGACGACGCTCGCCCGGAGGGTGTCCACCGCCTGGCGGACCTCCAGGTCGGAGAGGGAGAGATCGTTCACCCGCTCGATGGCCGAGATGACCGTGGTGTGATCCTTCTTGTTGAACTTCTCGGCGATGGTCTGGAGCGTCTCCTTGGCCAGCTCGCGGCAGAGGAACATGGCCACCTGGCGAGGCAGGGCGATCTTCTGCTCGCGCGAGGAGCTGGTCAGGCGGGCCACGGTGATGCCGTAGTGGGCCGCCACGGCCTCCTGGATGCGCTCGATCGAGGGGCGGTAGCCGGGAGGGGGGATGACGTCGGAGAGGACGTCGCGGGCGAGCGCGATCGAGATGGGCTCCCCCTTCAGCGAGGCGAAGGCGGCGAGGCGCATCAGCGCCCCCTCCAGCTCGCGCACGTTCGACTTGATGTGGGTGGCGAGCAGGGAGGTGACGTCGTCCGCGAGGTCGATGCGCTCGGCCAGCGCCTTCTTCTTCAGGATCGCGGCGCGGGTCTCGAACTCGGGGGTGTCGATGTGCACCCTCATCCCCCACTCGAAGCGGGAGCAGAGGCGCTCCTCGAGCCCCTTCAGCTCCTTCGGGCTGCGGTCGCTGGAGAGGACGATCTGCACGTTCTGCTCGTACAGGGTGTTGAAGGTGTGGAAGAACTCCTCGGCGGTCTTGTCGCGACCCGCGAAGAACTGCACGTCGTCCACGAGCAGCGCGCCGCATTCCCGGTACTTGCGCCGGAAGTCGGCCATGGTGTTGCGGGACAGGGCGTCGACGAAATCGTTGGTGTAGCGCTCCGAGGTGACGATGGCGACCCGCGCGCCCGGCGTGTTCTGGTGGATGGCGTTGGCGATGGCGTGCAGCAGGTGGGTCTTTCCGAGGCCGGAGTCGCCGTGCAGGAAGAGGGGGTTCCAGGACCTGCCCGGCGTCTTGGCGACGGCCTCCGCAGCGGCCACCGCGAACCGGTTCGACTCGCCGACCACGAAGGTGTCGAAGAGGTAGCGGGGGTTGGGCCGGGTCTCTCCGGGGCCGGGGGCCGCTGCCAGGACGGTGGCCGGTTCCGCCGCCGGGGCCTTGCCAACCGGGCGCGGAGCGGTGTCCACGACGAACTGGGTGCGCAGCGGGACCCCCACCAGGCCGGGCACGAACTCATCGAACCAGTCCCGGTAGTTGTCGTCCACGAAGTCGCGGTGGAAGGGGTCGGGTGCGCCGACCTGGAGCCGGTCGCCGTCGAGCCCGATCACCCGCAGGGGCGAGAACCAGCGACGGTACAGGTCCTCGCGCAGCCTGCCCCGCAGGTACTCGTCGATGCGGCGCCAGTGCTCGGGCGCGGGACCGTCGATCGGGGAACCCACCGGCAAAACAGCATGCCCCACGGTTGCCATCCCCTCGGCCCTCCCGGCGAGAAAAAGGTCGCACGGCCTCCGCCGGGTGGCGGAGGCGATGTTCACTGTCTGTATGGAATGCTCGAACGACGTGGACTGCGTGACGACCGTGCGACGACACACTCTCTAGCGAAGGTCGTGGCCGCGGATCAAGTGCTCGTTCGCGGGATGACACAGGGCCCGGAATTTCCTCGGGGATGGGGGAGCGGCCCGTTGGGGGTCAGGCAACCTTGACACGGCGCGTCCGATCGGGGAGGTTCCCGCGCCATGAAGAGGACCTACCAACCCAAGAAGGTGAAGCGGAACCGAACCCATGGATTCCGGAAGCGCATGAGCTCCGTGGGCGGGCAGAACGTGATCAAGCGCCGCCGGGCCAAGGGGCGCAAGAGGCTGGCGGCGAAGGCCCCGTCCAAGTAGGACGCCGAGGCGGGATCCCGTGCGCTTCGGCAAGGCGGCGCGCATCCTGCGCCGCCGCGAGTTCCTGGCGGTGCAGCAGCGCGGAGAGCGCCTGTTCGCCGGAAAGCTCGTGATCCTCGCCCTCCCCGCGGGGGAAAGGGACCCCGCATCGGCATAACGGTGTCGGGCAAGGTGGCAAACGCGGTGATCCGGAACCGAATCAAGCGCTGGGTGCGCGAGGCCTTCCGGGCCGTGGCAGCCGACCTCCCTCCGGTCGACCTGGTGGTGATCGCGCGGTCGGGTGCGGCGGAGATCGGGCAGGACGGCGCACGCGCGGCCCTGACGGCCGCTCGTGATCGGCTGGCACGGAGGGATGCGCGATGAGCGGAACGAGCCCGGCTGCGCTGCCGCTCGTGGGCATCGTGCGCGCCTACCAGTGGATCGTCTCGCCGCTGGTTCCGCCGTCGTGCCGGTTCTACCCGTCCTGCTCGTCGTACGCGGTGACGGCGCTCCAGCGTCATGGGGCCGTGAAGGGAAGCTGGCTTGCGGCGCGGCGGGTGGCACGGTGCCATCCGTTCCACCCGGGCGGCATCGACCCGGTTCCGTAGCGACCATCTCGAAGAAGAAGGCAGGTACGTCTTGAACGAAAGCAAGCGCATCATGGTCGCGGCCCTCGGCGCGGTGCTGATCCTCTTCGCGTGGAACGAGTTCTTCATGCCGAAGCCGGAGAAGCCAGCGCCGGACGCGGCGAAGGTCGCGCCGGGCCCCCCGGCGCCCTCCGGCCCGCAAGCCGTGGCCGGCCAGGCCGCTCCGCCCCCCGCGGTCGTGGCCGTCGCGCCGTCGACCCCCGAGGAGACGGTGGTCCTCGAGACTCCCGAGTTCAGCGCCACCTTCACGAGCTGGGGCGGGGCGCTGAAGAGCCTCGTCCTCAAGGAGGAGACCTACCGCAAGCGGGGCAAGGCCGGGTCGCCCGACCTGCCCATCGACCTCGTGCGCGTCCGCGAGGGCGAGCCCTGGCCGCTCTCCTTGCTCCCCTCGGCCGAGCTGGGCGGCAGCTCGAGCCCGGGCACGGACCCGCTCGTGCGGGCCCCCATGCGCATCGTGGCCCGGGACGAGAAGAGCGTCACCTTCGAGGGGAGGCAGGGAGCGGTCGACGTCCGCAAGACCTTCAAGGTGGGCGAACGCCCCTACCAGATCGACCTCGAGCTCGGCGTGGGCGGAGGCGAGAAGGCCGGGACCGTGGCCCTCCTCTACCCGGCGTTCCAGGCCCCGGACGCGCCCCAGGCCGGGTTCTTCTCCGGTGGAGAGGTTTTCGAGTCGGTGGTCCCGTTCTGCCGGGCCGGGGACAAGACCCAGCGCTTCGACGGGAAGGAGTCCCTCCAGACCCTGCCCGGTCCGCCGCGCTTCCTGGGACTCGACCAGGCCTACTTCGTCTCCGCGCTCATGCCGCAGACGGCGGACGGGAGCTGCTACTTCGAGAAGCTGCCCACGGCCGGCGAGAGCCTGGCGGGGCTGCGCATCCCGGTGGACCGGGCCGCCCGCTCCACCTTCCAGCTCTACGTGGGGCCGAAGCAGATCGACCTGCTCCGCGCCTACGGACGCGACCTCGAGACCGCCATCGACTACGGCCCGGTCTCCAACTACCTGTCCTTCTTCGCCCGCATCCTCCTGTGGGTGATGCAGAAGTTCCACTCCGTGACCCACAACTGGGGCGCGGCCATCATCCTTCTTACACTCGTAGTGAAGGCCCTCCTCTACCCGCTCACCGCCAAGTCGATGCAGTCCATGCAGGAGATGAAGAAGCTCCAGCCCAAGGTGGACGCGCTCAAGGCCAAGTACGGCGGCGAGAAGGAGAAGATGAACCAGGAGGTCATGAAGCTCTACCAGGAGCACAAGGTGAACCCGCTGGGCGGGTGCCTGCCCCTGCTCCTCCAGATGCCGGTGTGGCTGGCCCTCTACGCCACCCTGCAGACCTCCGTCGAGCTCTACCGCCAGCCTTTCCTGTGGGTGAAGGACCTGACGGCCTTCGACCCCCTCTACATCCTGCCGCTCGCCATGGGCGCCTCCAGCTTCATCATGCAGAAGATCTCGCCCCAGCCGGCCGACAACGCCCAGGCGAAGATGCTGCTCTACTTCATGCCGGTCTTCTTCACCTTCATCATGCTGAAGCTGCCGGCCGGGCTCACCCTCTACATCTTCGTGAACAACCTTCTCTCCATCGCGCAGCAGCAGTGGATCATGCGCAAGGACCGCAAGGCCACCGCCACCGCGGCATCCTGAGCCGGAGGGGACGCCCATGCACGATCGGGAGCGGGAGAGCGCGCCGCCGCCGCGCGAGGCCCCGGAGAAGGTGGAGCGGGCCCGGGCCTTCTGCACCGAGCTGCTCTCGCGGGTCGGCGCCGCGGTGGACGTGACCGTCCGGGAGACCCCGGAGGCCATCGGCGTCTCGCTCTCCCCACGCGAGGGCAACGGGGTCGAGCTCTCCGGCACGCTCGTGGAGGCGGTTCAGTACCTGGCGAACCGCGTCGTGAACCCGAGGGCCGAGGGGCGAAAGTGGGTGAACCTGGAGGTGGGCGGGTTCCCCGAGGGGGGCGACCCGGCCGTGCGCGCCATGGCGCTGCGGCTCGCCGAGGCGGCCCGGAGGACCAGGAAGGTGCTCGCCGTCTCGCCCATGAGCCCGCGCGACCGGCGCGCGGTGCACCTCGCGCTGGTCGAGGAGGACGGGGTCGCCACCCGCAGCGAGGGCGAGGGGATCTTCCGCCAGCTGCTCGTCATCCCCGGGCCGAAGCCGAAGTCGCCCGGTCCGGAGCGCTAGGCCGCCATGGCGCGCGAGAAGACACAGGACGAGAAGCTCTTCGCGGCGGCCGTGCTGCGCCGATCGTTCGAGCTCTCCGGGGACGAGCAGCGGCAGGGATTCCAGTTCGTCTACGACGGCGTGCTGCGCGACCTCGGCCTCGCCGACGAGGACGTGGTCGCCTTCCTGAAGGGGCACATGCTCGAGGTCGACGCCGCCATCGGGCGCCGGCACGGGTAGCGGGGTCGAGGTTCCCCTGGACGCACCGTTCGCCGAGACCCTCGCGGAGGGGGCAGCAGCACTCGGGATCGTCCTCGACGGAGCGGCGCTCTCGAAGCTCGAACGGTACGCCGAACGGCTGCTGGCCTGGAACCGCAAGGTGAACCTCACCGCCATCACCGACCCCGGGGAGCTGGCCGAGAAGCACCTGGTCGACAGCCTGGCGCTCGTCCCGGAGGTGCGCGGGGCGGCGACGCTCCTCGATATCGGGAGCGGCGCCGGGCTCCCCGGCATCCCCCTCGCGGTGGCCCTCCCCTCCCTCACCGTCACCTGCTGCGACACCGTGGCGAAGAAGGTGGCCTTCCTGAAGGCGGTCGCGGCCGAGCTCGACCTCGACGTGCGGGGCGTGGCGGCCCGGGCGGCCGGCGAGCCGGCGCGGGAGGGGCTCCCTCTTGCCGAGGTGGTGGTGAGCCGCGCCCTCGCCGAGCCCGGGAAGTGGTTGCCGCTCGCGGTCCGGTACCTCGCGCCGGGGGGGCGGGTGCTTGCGACGCTGGGGCGCGACGTGGACGAGGAGGCGCTGAGGCGGTCCGGGGAGGTTGCGGGGCTCGCGCTCGCAACGCTGCGCCGCTTCGAGCTGCCCAGGTCCCGCTCCCAGCGCGCAGTCGCGACGTTCCGGGCAGGCTGAGCCGGCCGCCGTTCCCCCCGGCGGGGGCGGTGTTCCACGTGGAACACCGCTCCCCTCCCCTCCCCGACGTTCCACGTGGAACATCCAGGTCCTCCGCCTTCCGGGCCCCCTGCCCTGTCAGATCCCGGGAGCATGCTCGCCCCGGGTCGAGGTAGAACCCGTCCCGCACCCCGCACCCCGAGGAGACATGGGAAGGACCGTCACCATCGCCAATCAGAAGGGCGGCGTCGGCAAGACCACGACCGCCGTGAACCTCGCGGCGTCGCTCGCCGCGGGCGAGCACCGCACGCTTCTCGTGGATCTCGACCCGCAGGGAAACGCGGGGTCGGCGCTCGGGGTGGCCCGCGACGAGGTGGAGGGCTCCGTCTACGAGGTCTTGCTCGACGGTCGCGCCGTGCAGGAGGTGGCCCGCAAGACCGAGCTGCGCTTCCTGGACCTCCTGCCGTCCAGCCGCCACCTGGTGGGCGCGGAGCTCGAGCTGGCCGGGACGGAGCGGCGCGAGGCGCGGCTGCGCGACGCGCTCGCGACCGTGGCCGGAGTCTACGAGCACGTCATCATCGACTGCCCTCCCTCCCTCGGGCTCCTCACGTTGAACGGGCTGGTGGCCGCCGACGGGGTCATCGTCCCGCTGCAGTGCGAGTACTTCGCGCTCGAGGGGCTTGCCGACATCCTGCGCACCGTCGAGCTCGTGAAGGGCGGGATGAACCCCACGCTCGAGGTGGACGGGATCCTCCTCACGATGTTCGGGCAGAACAACCTGGCGTCGCAGGTGGCCGAGGACATCCGCCAGCACTTCACCGGGCGGGTATTCGACACCGTCATCCCCCGCAACGTCCGGCTCTCCGAGAGCCAGTCCCACGGAAAGCCCATCTTGCTCTACGACGTCGCGAGCAAGGGCTGCCAGAGCTACCTGGCCTTCGCCCGGGAAGTGGCCCGGCGCGAGGCCGGCCGCGACAGGAAGGGTCCATGAGCACCTCCGGAAACCGACGCCCGGCCCTGGGCCGCGGCATGGCGGCCCTGCTCCAGAACGCCGCCCCCCCCGCGCCCTCGGGGCGCAGCGTCCTGCAGCTCCCCATCGAGTCGGTGCAGCGGAGCGCCGGCCAGCCTCGCAAGAGCTTCGACGATCGCCGCCTGGAGGAGCTGGCCGCCTCCATCCGCGAGCACGGCGTCCTCGAGCCCATCCTGGTGCGCCGCGCCGGCGCGGGCTACGCCATCGTGGCCGGCGAGCGGCGCTGGCGTGCGGCCCAGCGGGCCGGCCTGCGCGAGATCCCGGCGCTCCTGCGGGAGGCCAACGACCGCGAGTCCTTCGAGCTTGCGCTTGTCGAGAACCTCCAGCGCGCCGACCTGAACGCCATGGAGGAGGCCGAGGCCTTCGACGCGCTCACCCGCGAGCACGGCCTCACGCAGGAGCAGGTGGCCGAGCGGGTCGGCAAGGAACGCTCCACCGTCGCGAACGCCCTGCGGCTCCTCAAGCTCCCGGCCGACGTCCGCGACCAGGTCCGAGCCGGCGCCATGGAGATGGGGCACGCCCGGGCGCTGCTCGCGCTCGAGAAGGCCGAGGCCATCCGGCAGGCCGCCCACCAGGTGATCCGGGAACAGCTCTCGGTCCGGGCCACCGAGGCGCTGGTGCGCCGGATGTTGAGCCCCGCGAAGGTTAACCCAAAAGAGTCAAAGAGTGACTCGGCCAACGTGAAGGCTCTCGTGACCCGGCTCGAGCGGCGGCTCGGCACACGTTGCCGGGTGGTGCAGAGGAACGCCAGGTCGGGACGGCTGGAGATCGACTACGGATCGCTGGCCGAGCTGGATGGGGTCCTCGAGAAGATCGGGGCGTGACAGCGCGCCCAATCGGGTTACCCCCTAAGGGCCATATTCTTGTCCCGAAAAGGACGGCGCATGGTTGCCCGCCCGCCCGCCCCGGTGTAACCCTCCCCTCCATGGCCATGCTCAAGCGCGAAGAGACCCCGGTCGCCGTCGTGGGCAGCGACCTCAACGCCCTCCTGGGGCGCGGCTCGGAGTTCGACGGGAAGCTCACCTTCGAGGGCACCGTCCGGATCGACGGCCGGTTCACTGGCAGCATCGTCACGAGTGACACGCTGGTGGTCGGCGAGGGAGCGCAGGTCAGCGCCGAGATCACCTGCGGAACCCTCATCGTCCACGGCGCGGTGACCGGGAACGTGAAGGCGTCGGTGTCGGTGGAGCTCCACCCCCCGGCGCGCATGACCGGCAACATCGAGACCACGGCCCTCATGGTGGCGAAGGGCGTGGCCTTCAACGGGCAGTGCAAGATGGAGCCGCCCGCCAGGGCCGCGACGGGGCCCGTCCCCGTGAAGTGACGGACCCCGCCGGGTGCCGCGGGAGGCGATCGGCTACTGCACCTTCACCTGGATGGCGCGCGGCTTGGCCTCGGACCGCTTGGGCAGGTGCACGGCCAGGACCCCGTGCTTTGACTCGGCGTGAACTTTCTCGGGGTCCACCGAGGTGGGGAGCGCGAAGGTGCGGGTGAAGTAGCCGTAGGCCATCTCCACGCGGTGGTAGTTCTCCTTCTGCTCCTCCTTCTCGACCTTTCGCTCGCCCTTCAGGGTGAGCACGCCGTTCTCGACCCGGATCTCGACGTCCTTCGGGTCGACGCCGGCCAGCGCCGCCCGGATGACGACCTCGTCGGTGTCCTCGAAGATGTCGCAGGCCGGGGTCCAGCCGATCGACTCGGCGGGCTGCTGGGCGGTGCGCTCGTCGAGCATGCGCCCCATCTCCTCCTGGATGCGGGCGAGGTCCCTGAATGGATCGAATCGCGTGATAATTGCCATGGTTGGCCTCCTGGAAGGGGTTTCCTTCAACAGGCGGAAAGTAAGCACGTCCCCTGCCCTGTCAAATGGCCCCCGCGGGGGTCGCCCGGACAGGGGCGGCGTCGAACCCAGTCCCTTGACCGGCGACCTCCCGGAATGCTAGTTAGCGGCCCCCTTATGATCGTCGGTTCCATCGCCCGCCGCTACGCCAAGGCACTGTTCTCCTTGGCAGACGAGCAGGGCCAAGTCGAGCAGTGGTCGACCGCCCTCGACGCGCTCGGGAGGGCGCTCGCCTCCTCCCCCGAGCTCCGCGAGACCCTCGAGAGCCCCCTCTTCGAGAAGGAGCAGCGCCGCAACGTGGTCGCCGCCCTCGGAAAGAGCATCGGACTCGCCGAGACGCCGTCGTCCTTCCTGCTCCTCCTCGCCGACCGGACCCGGCTCGCCTACCTGCCGGCGATCATCCAGGACTTCCGCGACCTCGCCGATGCCCGCCTCGGGCGGGTGCGCGCCAAGGTCACGAGCGCCGTGCCGCTATCGCCCGACGAGGCGAGGCGCATCGCCGAGAGGCTCGCCCAGGGCCAGAAGACCCAGGTCATCGTGGAGCAGACAGTGGACGCAGCCCTGCTGGGAGGCGTGGTCGCCCAGGTGGGAAGCCTCGTCTACGACGGCTCCGTCCGGTCGCAGCTCGAGGAGCTGCGCCGCGCAATGAAGCAATAGCCACAGGCTGGAGACGAAGAACATGGACATCCGCGCCGACGAGATCAGTCGCATCCTCCGCGATCAGATCAAGGACTACGGGAAGAAGGTCGACGTCTCCGAGACCGGTACCGTGCTCTCGCAGGCCGATGGCGTGGCCCGCGTCTACGGCCTCTCCGGCGTGGCCGCCGGCGAGCTGGTCGAGTTCCAGACCGGCGCCCGCGGCCTGGTGCTGAACCTCGAGGACGACAACGTGGGCGTGGCGGTGATGGGTCACGCCGAGGAGATCCGCGAGGGCGACTCCGTGAAGCGCACCGGCCGCATCGCCGAGGTTCCGGTGGGCGAGGCGCTGCTCGGCCGCGTGGTCGACGGACTCGGAAACCCCATCGACGGCCGCGGCCCCATCGACTCGAAGCACACCCGCAAGGTGGAGATCAAGGCGCCCGGCATCGTGAAGCGCAAGAGCGTGCACGAGCCCATGCAGACCGGACTCAAGGCCATCGACGCCCTCGTTCCCGTGGGCCGCGGCCAGCGCGAGCTCATCCTGGGAGACCGCGGCACCGGCAAGACCGCGGTCGCCATCGACGCCATCATCAACAACAAGGGGAACAACCTCTACTGCTTCTACGTGGCCATCGGCCAGAAGCAGTCGACGGTGGCCCGCGTCGTCGACACGCTCCAGAAGTACGGCGCCATGGAGTACACGACGGTCGTCTCCGCCAGCGCCTCCGACCCGGCCCCCATGCAGTACCTGGCGCCCTACACCGGCGTCACCATGGCCGAGTACTTCCGCGACTCGGGCCGCCACGCCCTCATCGTCTACGACGACCTCTCCAAGCAGGCGGTGGCGTACCGGCAGCTCTCGCTGCTGCTCCGCCGCCCGCCCGGTCGCGAGGCGTACCCGGGCGACGTCTTCTACCTCCACAGCCGCCTGCTCGAGCGCGCCGCCAAGCTCTCCGACAAGGAGGGTGGGGGAAGCCTCACCGCGCTCCCCATCATCGAGACCCAGGCCGGCGACGTGTCGGCGTACATCCCGACCAACGTCATCTCCATCACCGACGGCCAGATCTTCCTGGAAAGCGACCTCTTCTACCAGGGCGTCCGTCCGGCCATCAACGTGGGCATCTCGGTGTCCCGCGTCGGTGGCTCGGCGCAGATCAAGGCCATGAAGCAGGTGGCCGGCACGCTCAAGCTCGACCTCGCGCAGTACCGCGAGCTGGCCGCCTTCTCCAAGTTCGGCTCCGACCTCGACAAGTCCACCCAGGAGACGCTGGCCCGCGGCGAGCGGCTCGTCGAGGTGCTGAAGCAGGGGCAGTACCAGCCGCTGTCGGTCGACAGGCAGGTCATCCAGATCTACGCCGCCACCCAGAAGGACGGGACGGGGCAGAACTGGATCCGGTCGGTCCCGGTCGAGGAGGTCGGCCGCTACATGAAGGAGCTGATCGAGTTCCTCTCCGCGCGCCACCCCGAGGTGGGGAAGAAGCTGCAGGAGAAGAAGGCGCTCGACGACGGGATCCGCAAGGATCTCGACGCCGCGCTCGAGGAGTTCAAGGGCGTCTTCCAGTTCGAGCAGAAGGCGTAAGGAAGGCCCCCGAGGCGAACCGTGCCCTCTCTTCGCGACATCCGGCGCCGCATCGGCTCCGTCAAGAGCACCCAGCAGATCACCAAGGCCATGAAGATGGTGGCCGCGGCGAAGCTGCGGCGCGCCCAGGAGGCCATCACCAAGGCCCGGCCCTACGCGCTGCTGCTCGAGCAGTCCCTCAACCGCATCGCCTCGCGCGCCGGGACCGACGAGACCGCCGCGCACCCGCTGCTCGCTTCACGGCCGGTGAAGCGGGTGGAGCTGGTGGTGATCACCTCCGACCGCGGCCTGGCCGGTGGGTTCAACTCCAACGTGGTGCGGCGCGCCCAGCGCTTCCTGGTGGAGAACGCCGACAAGTACGAGGAGATCTTCGTCTCCACCATCGGCAAGAAGGGGCGCGACAGCCTCCGGGCCCGCAAGGTGGCGCTCCGCAAGGACTTCACCGGCGTCCACGCCAAGCTCTCCTTCGAGAAGGCCCACGAGATCGCGGGTGAGCTCTCCGAGCGCTTCCTCTCCGGCGAGGTCGACGCGGTCTTCCTCCTCTTCAACGAGTTCAAGAGCGCCATCGCCCAGATCGTGCGCATCAAGCAGTTCCTGCCCGTGGAGACCGGCCCGGCCGAGGCGACGGCGTCGGTGGACTTCCTCTACGAGCCCAGCCGGCCGGTGCTGCTCGCCGACATCGTCCCGCGCCACCTCGACGTGCAGGTGTGGCGGGCGCTGCTCGATTCGGCCGCCAGCGAGCACGGGGCGCGCATGACCGCCATGGAGGCCGCCACCAAGAACGCGGCCGAGATGATCGGCGCGCTCTCCCTCCAGTACAACCGGGCGCGGCAGGCCTACATCACGAAGGAGCTGAGTGAGATCGTGAGCGGCGCCGAGTCGCTCAAGTAGATCCCAGGGAAAACCGACATGTCAGAGATCCAGACCCAGAGCGGCAAGATCACCCAGGTCATCGGCCCCGTCGTCGACGTGGAGTTCCCGCCCGGCTCGCTGCCGGAGATCTACACGGCGCTCACCGTGACCAACCCGGGCATCGACGACCTCAAGGAGAACCTGGTCCTCGAGGTGGCGCAGCACCTGGGCGAGAACACCGCCCGCACCATCGCCATGGACTCCACCGAGGGGCTCATCCGCGGCATGTCGGTGACGAGCCGCGGCAAGGGCATCATGATGCCCGTCGGCAAGGAGGTGCTCGGCCGCATCATGAACGTGGTCGGCGAGCCGGTCGACGAGCGCGGCCCCATCGGCGCCAAGGGCTTCAAGCCCATCCACCGCGCCCCGCCGGCCCTCACCGACCTCAACGTCAAGGTCGAGGCCTTCGAGACCGGGATCAAGGTCCTCGATCTCCTCGCCCCCTACCTGCGCGGCGGCAAGATCGGCCTCTTCGGCGGCGCCGGCGTGGGCAAGACCGTGCTCCTCATGGAGCTCGTGAACAACGTGGCCAAGGAGCGCGGCGGCTTCTCGGTGTTTGCCGGCGTCGGAGAGCGCACCCGCGAGGGAAACGACCTCTACCACGAGATGATCGAGTCGGGCGTCATCAACCTCGACGACCCGCAGAAGAGCCAGTGCGTGCTGGTGTACGGCCAGATGAACGAGCCGCCCGGCGCGCGCGCGCGCGTGGCCCTCTCGGCGCTCGCCGTCGCCGAGTACTTCCGCGACGACGAGGGGCGCGACGTGCTGCTCTTCATCGACAACATCTTCCGCTTCACCCAGGCGGGCTCGGAAGTGTCGGCCCTCCTCGGCCGCATCCCCTCGGCGGTGGGCTACCAGCCCACGCTCTCCACCGAGATGGGCGAGCTGCAGGAGCGCATCACCTCCACCAACAAGGGCGCCATCACCTCGGTGCAGGCCATCTACGTGCCCGCCGACGACCTCACCGACCCGGCGCCGGCCACCGCCTTCGCACACCTCGACGCCACCACCGTGCTCAGCCGCAAGCTGACGGAGATCGGCATCTACCCCGCGGTGGACCCGCTCGACTCGACCTCCCGCATCCTCGATCCATTGGTCGTGGGGCAGGAGCACTACGAGGTGGCCCGCCAGGTCCAGGAGACGCTCCAGACCTACAAGGATCTCCAGGACATCATCGCCATCCTCGGCATGGACGAGCTCTCCGAGGACGACAAGGTGGTCGTGGCGCGCGCCCGCAAGATCCAGCGCTTCCTCTCCCAGCCGTTCCACGTCGCCGAGCAGTTCACCGGCAACCCCGGCATCTACGTGAAGCTTGCCGACACCATCCGCGGCTTCAAGGGCATCGTCGAGGGCAAGTACGACGACCTGCCCGAGCAGGCCTTCTACATGGTGGGCACCATCGAGCAGGCGGTCGAGAAGGCCAAGAAGCTCGCCGCCGGCTAGCGGCGCACGGGAACCGACATGGCTGCACTGACCCTCGAGATCGTCACCCCGGAGCGGCGCGTCGCCACGCTGCAGGCCGACGAGGTGCGCGCACCCGGCGTCCTGGGCGGCTTCGGCATCCGCAAGGACCACACGCCCTTCATGTCGCAGCTCGCGTCCGGGCGGCTCACGGTCGTCGACGGCGGGAGCGAGGTGCATTACGCCATCGGCGGGGGCTTCCTGCAGGTGGCAGACAACAAGGTCCTCGTGCTGGCGGACAGCGCCGAGGAGCGCGAGGAGATCGACGTGGAGCGCGCCCGGCGCGCCTTCGCCGAGTCCTCCGAGCGGCTCCGAAGCCTGACCGAGCAGGACGAGAACTACCCCACCGAGGCGGCGCGCGTGCGCCGGGCCACGGCCCGGCTCGAGGTCGCCGGCCGCTAGAGCGGAACCCCCCAGGAATCGCGGCCCCGCTGGCGTCCGGCCGGCGGGGCTTTCTCGTTGAAATTCCAGCGAGATTCGGCTATGAAAGAGGGTCCCGAACGAAGGCTGGTCCGCACCCGCGGAGCACCCCCCGGCGACCCCCCAATGGCCGAAGACATCCTCCCGCCCGAACCGCCCGAGGCACCGCCTCAGGCACCGCCCCCCGAGGCCCCGCGCCAGCCGCAGATCGCCATCGAGGACGACATGCGGCGGTCGTATCTCGCCTACTCGATGTCGGTCATCGTCGGGCGCGCGCTGCCCGACGTGCGTGACGGCCTGAAGCCCGTGCACCGGCGCGTCCTCTACGCCATGCACTCGGAGGGACTGCACCACAACAAGCGCTACTCCAAGTGCGCCGGCGTGGTCGGCGAGGTGCTGAAGAAGTACCACCCTCACGGCGACTCCTCGGTCTACGACGCGCTGGTGCGGCTCGCGCAACCCTGGAACCTCCGCTACCCGCTCATCGACGGACAGGGCAACTTCGGCTCCGTCGACGGCGACCCGGCCGCGGCCTACCGCTACACCGAGTCGCGCCTCGAGAAGATCGCCGACTACCTGCTCGCCGACATCGACAAGGAGACCGTCGAGTGGGCGCCCAACTTCGACGACTCCACGGTGGAGCCGGTGGTCCTGCCGGCCAGGTTCCCCAACCTGCTCGTCAACGGCTCGGCCGGCATCGCGGTGGGCATGGCCACCAACATCCCGCCCCACAACATGGGCGAGGTCGTCGCGGCGGCGGTGCACCTGCTCCGGAACCCCAAGGCCACCGTGGCCGAGCTGATGCGCTTCATCCCCGGCCCCGACTTCCCCACCGCCGGGATGATCCTGGGGCGCGACGGCATCCGCCAGGCCTACGAGACCGGCCGCGGCAGCATCCCCGTGCGCGCTCGGGTCTCGGTGGAGGTGCACCCGAAGACCGAGCGGGAGAGCATCGTCGTCACCGAGATCCCCTACCAGGTGAACAAGGCCAAGCTGGTCGAGAGCATCGCCGACCTGGTTCGGGAGAAGCGCATCGAGGGCATCTCCGACCTGCGCGACGAGTCCTCCCGCGAGGGCATGCGCGTCGTCATCGAGCTCAAGCGCGACGCGATGGCGCAGGTGGTGCTGAACAACCTCTACCAGCACACCACGCTGCAGACCGGCTTCGGGGTGATCCTGCTCGCCATCGACGGCGGGCAGCCTCGCGTCCTCACGCTGAAGCAGATGCTGGAGCGCTTCCTCGCCCACCGGCGCGACGTGGTGACCCGGCGCACCCGCTTCGAGCTCAAGCAGGCCCGGGCCCGCGAGCACATCCTGCTCGGGCTGCAGATCGCCCTCGACCACATCGACGAGATCATCGAGCTCATCCGCAAGGCGCCCGACCGCGACACCGCCCGGGACGGGCTCATCGCCCGGTTCGGCCTCTCCGAGCTGCAGGCCAGGGCCATCCTCGAGATGCAGCTGCAGCGCCTCACCGGCCTCGAGCGCCAGAAGATCCTCGACGAGCTCTCCGAGGTGCAGAAGACCATCGCCCGGCTCCGGGAGATCCTGGCCTCGGAGAAGGTGCTGCTCGACGTCATCGTGTCCGAGCTGGAGGAGGTGAAGCAGCTCTTCGCCGACGAGCGGCGCACCGAGATCCTGGGAGCGGCCGCCGACCTCGACGTGGAGGACCTCATCAAGGAAGAGGAGATGGTGGTCACCGTCTCCCACGCCGGGTACGTGAAGCGGAATCCCATCTCGCTCTACCGGGCACAGCGCCGGGGAGGGAAGGGGAGGACCGGGGCGGGCACCCGCGACGAGGACTTCCTGGAAAGCCTCTTCGTCGCCTCCACCCACAGCTACCTCCTCGTCTTCTCCGACAAGGGCAAGGTCTACTGGCTCAAGGTCCACGAGATCCCCCAGGCCGGGCCGGCCGCGCGGGGGAAGCCCATCGTGAACCTGGTCCAGCTGGCGCAGGGCGAGAAGGTCGCCGCCATCCTCCCCGTGCGCGAGCTTCCGGCGCCGCCGGGCGCGAGCGGCGCCGACGAGGCGGAGGGGGAGGGGGAGGACGCTGCCCCGACCGGGAGTGGAACCTTCGTGTTCGCCGCCACCCGGCGCGGCCTCGTGAAGAAGACGCCGCTCGAGGCCTACGCCCGGCCGCGCGCCTCCGGGATCATCGCGCTCTCGATCGAGGAGGGGGACAGCCTCATCGCCGCCCGCATCACCGACGGCCAGAGCCACATCCTGCTCTCCACCGCGCAGGGGATGGCCATCCGCTTCGAGGAGTCGGAGGTCCGCTCCATGGGGCGCGCCGCCTACGGCGTGAAGGGCATCGCCCTCGACGAGGGCGACGAGGTGGTGAGCGCCGAGGCGCTCCCCGCGGCGGCGGAGGGCGAGGCCGCCCCCACCATCCTCTCGGTCACCGCCAACGGATACGGCAAGCGCTCCGACCTCTCCGAGTACCGGATCCAGAGTCGAGGCGGCAAGGGCATCATCACCATCAAGGCCACCGAGCGGAACGGGCCGGTGGTTGCCGCCATGCCGGTGGTCGACGCCGACGAGGTCATGCTCATCACCAACCGCGGCATGCTCATCCGCATGCCGGCCGCCCAGATCTCGGTCATCGGGCGCAACACGCAGGGCGTCCGGCTCATCTCCGTGGAGTCGCGCGAGGAGCAGGTGGCCGGCGTGGCCCGCGTGGCCGAGAACGTGGCCGTGAACGGGGAGGGCGGGGAGGCCACGCCGGGCGACGCCGCTGCCGGCGACGCCGGAGTCGAGGATGCGGGCGACGGGGCGGGAGAGGCGCCGGAGGGCGGCGAGGGCAGCCCGGGGGCGAGCCGGCTTGAACGGATCGGCGCTCGCCGTGACGGCGGCAGCGATCGGGCTCCTCGCGATGGGGTGCACTTCCCCCGACGCCAAGCTCGAGGCGGCCAACGCGCTCCGGCACCAGGGCCGGGCCGCCGAGGCGCTCGCCGCCTACCGGGAGATCCTGGGTGGGCTCGGCGACGGCACCATCCCCAGGTGGGAGACCGGGGTGCGCTTGAAGGCGCTGCGCTACGCCGCCGACGTCTCCTACCTCGACCTCGGCGACTACGCCGGGGCCATCGGCTACTACCGACGCATCGTCTCGCTCCACCCCGGTACCGAGGACGCCTGGCAGGCGCGGGCGGCGATCGGCGACATCTACGCGCAGCGGCTGGGCGACCGGCAGGCGGCCATCGCGCAGTACGCCGCGGTGGCGGGAGGGGACGCGAAGGAGGCGCCTCGTTTCCAGCTGCTGGTGGCCCGCCAGTACCTCGAGCTCAAGAACCACGAGCAGGCGCGCACCGAGGCTCGCCTGCTCCAGGAGAGGTGGCCGCAGTGCCCCGAGGCCGACGAGGCCCAGCTGCTCACCGCCCAGGCGTGGGCGCTCGAGGACCGGAACGAGGAGGCACTGGGCGCCTTCCGGGCCGCGGTCGACCGCCGCCCCCGCCCCGAGATCGCCGCGCTGGCGCTGGAGGGCGCGGCCCAGATCCACGCCCGCCAGGGCCGGCTCGACCGGGCCATCGAGCTCTACACCCAGGCCATGAGCGGCCACCCCAACCCGGACGCACTCCGGACCAGCATCGAGATGGTCCGGGAGCGGCGCGAGGCCGCGAAGACCGTCACCCCCGGAGACCGGGAGGCCGCGTTCGATCACGACGCCGCCAACCGCACCAAGGAGAAGCCGTGAAGACCGACCTCTCGCAGAAGCTCTTCCAGAAGGCGCTCACCCTCTTCCCGGGCGGGGTCAACAGCCCGGTGCGCGCCTTCCGCAGCGTGGGCATGACGCCGCTCTTCATCTCCCGGGCCAAGGGGGCGAAGATCTTCGACGTCGACGGCAACGTCTTCGTCGACTTCGTGGGCAGCTGGGGACCGGCCATCCTGGGGCACGCCAACGCGGAGGTGATCCGGGAGGTGGACGAGCAGCTCCGGAACGGCTCCAGCTTCGGTGCCCCGTCCCCCCGGGAGATCCAGCTTGCCGAGCTGGTGCGGGAGCGGGCCCCCTGGATCGAGAAGATGCGCTTCGTCTCCTCCGGCACGGAGGCCACCACCGCCGCCATCCGGCTGGCCCGCGGCTTCACCGGCCGCGACGACATCCTCAAGTTCGACGGCTGCTACCACGGCGCCGGCGACCCGCTGCTCGTGAAGGCGGGCTCGGGCGTGGAGACCCTCGGCCTCCCCGACTCGCCCGGCGTTCCGGCCGACGTGGCGCGCCACACCCTGACGCTGCCCTACAACGACCTGCCCGCGGTCGAGAAGCTGCTCGCCGAGCGCGGCCCTTCCCTGGCGGCGGTCATCGTCGAGCCGGTGGTGGGGAACATGGGCGTGCTCATCCCGAAGCCCGGGTATCTCGCGGGACTGCTCGCGGCCTGCCGCAAGCACGGCACGCTGCTCATCATCGACGAGGTGATGACCGGCTTCCGGCTCGCGCCGGGCGGGGCCTGCGAGGTCTACGGAATCCGCCCCGACCTGGTCACCTTCGGCAAGGTGATCGGCGGCGGTCTTCCGGTGGGCGCCTTCGGCGGGCGACCCGACGTGATGGACCGCATCGCCCCGGCCGGCCCGGTCTACCAGGCCGGCACGCTCTCCGGAAACCCGCTCGCCATGGCGGCGGGGCTCGCCACCCTCCGGCAGCTCGGCAAGGCGCAATACGACCGGCTCGAGCAGCTCGGGAGCAGGCTCGAGACCGGGCTCGTCGAGGCGGCCCGGTCTGCAGGCGCGAAGGTCCAGGTGAACCGGGTGGGCTCCATGATCACGGTCTTCTTCACGCCCGACCCGGTCTTCGACGCGGCCAGCGCACGAAAGGCCGACACGAAGAAATTCGCCAAGTATTTCAAGGTCATGCTCGAGAACGGGATCTACCTGCCGCCTTCGCAGTTCGAGGCCGCCTTCCTCTCCGCTGCCCACACCGACGAGGACGTCGAGGCCACCATCGCCGCTGCCCGGAAGGCCTTCGCCGAGGCTGTCCTGGCCTAGTCCACGGGATGGTCCCCGAGCATTGACTGGACCGGCCGGGGCTGCTATACGGTTCCGCCCTTCCTTCCGGTATTCACAGGAGAATCCGGCGGGAAGGGCGAAGAGGAATCTCCATGACCCCGGACGATCGAGAGCGTCGCGGGAAGGACGAGGAAGGGCTCTCGAACCTTGCCTCGGCGTATCAGCAGGCAGGTCCGTACCTGGCAGCATCGACGACGCTGGTGGCCTCGGTGGGACTCTTCGCGGCGGCCGGCTGGTGGATCGACGGGAAGGTGGGCACCGAGAAGCCCTGGTTCCTCCTCGGAGGTGCGGCTCTCGGGATGGTGGGCGGTTTCATCGGCTTCTTTCGGCAGGTCCTGGGGAAAAAGAAGAAGTGAAGAGCCACCTCCTCGCCGCCGCTTTCGTCGCCGCCCTGTCGCTCGGCCTCGCGCTCCTCTCCGGCGAGGCGCGCCACCCGGCGCTCATCGGCGCGGGCATCGCCAGCGGGACCGCCCTCGTCTCCCTCGTGGCCTTCGGCCACTTCGCGGGGAGCGCCGTGAAGCCCGTCCAGCGCGCCCTCATCGTCTTCACCGCCATGTTCTTCGCGCGGCTCCTCCTCGTGGGGGCCGGCGTCGCCGCCGTTTCCCGTACCGGCGGGAGCGTGGTGGCCTTCGTGATCGCCTTCTTCGTACCGTACTTCGCTTTCACCGCGATCGAGGGGAGCCTGGTCGCCGCCCTCGGCCGCCGCATGGGGAAGCCCGCATGACGCTCGTCTCCGCCGCCCTCGTCCTCGGCCTGGCCCTCGGCCAGCACGCCCCCGCCGCCGACCCGCACGCCGCCCCGGCCGGGCACGGGGAGCCTGCCGCCCACGGCGAGGCCGCCACGGGCGGCCACGGGGGAGGACACTCCGCGACCCTCCCCGAGACCATGATGCACCACGTTGCCAACGGCAGCGTGATGGAGCTCCCCGGCTTCTGCGACGGCGGGTTCAAGTGGAACTGCGAGGTCGACCTCGTGAAGGCCACCGGCGGTGGCTGGAAGATCCACGCAGGAAACACCACCATCGACATGACCCCGTCGAAGCACGTGGTCATGATGCTCCTCTCGGCGCTCATCCTGACGGTGCTGCTCGTGGCGGCGGCCCGCAAGCGGAGCATCGTCCCGCACGGCCTGTACAACTTCGTCGAGCTCCTGGTGGAGTTCGTCCGCGGAATCGCCATCTCCAACATCGGCAAGAGGGACGCCGACCGGTTCGTCCCCTACCTGTGCACGGCCTTCTTCTTCGTCCTGACCATGAACCTGCTCGGGCTCGTGCCCTTCATGGCCACCGCCACCGCCAACATCTCGGTCACCGCCGCGCTGGCGATCTTCACCTTCTTCGTCACCCAGTACGCCGCCATCAAGTCGATGGGGGTGAAGGGGTATCTCGGCCACATGACCGGCGGCGTGCCGCCCTCGCTGTGGTGGCTGTGGCCCATCATGATCCCGGTCGAGTTCCTGGGGCTCTTCACCAAGCCCTTCGCGCTCACCATCCGTCTCTTCGCGAACATGGTGGCGGGCCACTTCGTCATCCTGGCCCTCCTCGGCCTCATCTTCGCGGTCTCGTTCTGGGTGTTCCCGGTCTCGGTGGCCCTGGCGCTCGGGATCTTCCTGCTCGAGCTCTTCGTGGCCTTCGTGCAGGCCTACATCTTCACCATGCTCTCGGCGCTCTTCATCGGGGCCGGACTGGTGCACCACGGACACGAAGAGCACGACGACGATCACGGCCACGCCGGACAGCCGGCGAGGTCGCCCACGCTTCTCACGCGGCCGGGAAGTCTCCCGGCCACGGGTAGTCGAGCGCAGCACGCGCCACGGGGCCACGGGCGGCCCGTAGAACCCGCCCCAAGACGAACGGAACGGAACCAGACCATGAACCAGTTCTCCCTCGGATACCTCGCAGCCGGCCTGGGCGCCGGGATGGCCGTCATCGGCGCCGGAATCGGCATCGGCAAGCTCGCAGCCGCCGCCATGGACGGCACGGCGCGCCAGCCCACCGCCACCGGCGACATCCGCACCTCGATGATCATCGCCGCCGCCCTCATCGAAGGCGCCACGCTGTTCGCCGTCGTGGTCTGCCTGCTCCTCGCCATCAAGTAGCCTTGGTGCCTCGCGCCCCGGGAGAAGTCCGATGAACGCCCTCGCATCCCCCGTGATCGCTGCCGGGATCATGGATCTGAACCCCGGCCTGTCGCTGTGGACGGCGATCACCTTCCTCGTCCTCATCTTCGTGCTCTGGAAGTTCGCCTTCGGGCCCATCACGAGGATGCTGGCGGAGCGGGAGACCACCATCCGCGACGCCATCGATTCGGCCCGCACCGAGCGGGAGGAGGCCGAGAAGCTGCTGGCGCAGCAGAAGGAGGCGCTCGTCAAGGCCCAGCGCGACGCGGCCGAGCTCGCCAAGCGGAACCAGCAGGAGATGGAGGCCTTCCGCGTCCAGCTCACCGCCCAGGCCCGCAAGGAGGCGGACGACATGGTGGCCTCCGCCCGGAAGGCCATCCAGGAGGAGCGGAAGATCGCCGTCGCCCAGCTGCGTTCCGAGGTGGCCGACCTGGCCGTGGCCGCCGCCAGCCGCATCGTGAAGTCGAGCCTGGACGAGAAGACCCAGCGCCAGCTCGTCGACGAGTACATCAAGGACCTTCCGGCCGGACGGGCCTAGACCCGGTCGGCAGTCCTCGCGCGGCTCCGGCGGACCAGCGTCCGCCGGAGCTTCGCATTTTCCAGGAGCGAATCGAACGTCATGGGTCTCGCCATCGGAATCGTCGGGCTGCCGAACGTCGGCAAGTCGACCCTCTTCAACGCGCTGCTGGGCCAGGCACAGGCCCAGGCCGCCAACTACCCGTTCTGCACCATCGACCCCAACGTCGGCGTCGTGCCGGTACCGGACGAGCGGCTGTTCCGGCTCTCCGCCCTCTTCCACCCGATGAAGACCGTCCCGACCACCCTCGAGTTCGTCGACATCGCCGGCCTCGTGGCCGGCGCGTCGAAGGGGGAGGGTCTCGGAAACCAGTTTCTCTCCCACATCCGCCAGGTGGACGCCATCGCCCACGTCCTGCGCTGCTTCGCCGATCCGGACGTGGTCCACGTGGGGGGGAAGGTGGACCCACGCGGAGACCGGGACGTGGTCGAGACCGAGCTCATGCTGAAGGACCTCGAACAGATCGAGCGGCGGCGCGAGCGGAAGGCCAAGGAGGCCAAGGCGCCGGGCAAGCCGGGCGAGCTGGCCAAGGCCGAGATCGCCGTGCTCGACCAGGTGAAGGAAGGTCTCGAGAGGGGGACCCCGGTGCGGATGCAGAAGCTCGCGCCGGAGCCGCTCGCCCTCCTCTCCGACCTCTTCCTGCTCACCGGGAAGCCCGTGCTCTACATCGCCAACGTGGACGAGGACCAGCTCACGCGCGCCGGCGACCCGACGGTCGCCCAGGTGAAGGCGCTCGCCGACGAGGAGGGGGCACGCTGCGTCGTCATCAGCGGCAAGGTCGAGGCCGAGCTCTCCGAGTTGCCCGCGGCGGAGCGGCTCGACTTCCTCCACAGCCTGGGGCTCGACCAGCCCGGCCTGAACCGGCTCGTCCGCGCCGGCTACGAGCTGCTCGGCCTCTCCACCTTCTTCACGGTGGGCGTGGACGAGTGCCGGGCCTGGACCATCCACGACGGCATGACCGCGCCCCAGGCGGCCGGCACCATCCACACCGACTTCGAGCGCGGCTTCATCAAGGCCGACGTGCAGCGGTGGGAGGACCTCGTCCAGCTGCGGACCGAGGCGGCCGTGAAGGAGAAGGGGCTGCTCCGCATCGAGGGCAAGGAGTACCGGGTGAAGGACGGCGACGTGATGCATTTCCGCTTCAACGTCTGAGGGGCCTTCGGGCCAGCGGATCGCGCTTCGGGTGCCGCCGGCGGGTGGCCGCCGACGCTGGGCGCCGCTCCGCGCAGCAGTCCTCGCGGCGCTGGTGTTCGGACGAATGGCGTCGGGGCTCCCCGGGCCGCACGGCCCGGGTCTCGACGCCCGCTGCGGGCAGCTCGTCGCGGCGCACCGCCGCCGGCTGGCGACAGGCGGGCCCGAAGGCGACGCGGGCGCACTCGCCGCGAGGCGTCGGCGCTCCGCGTCGGGCGCACGGGTCGAGGCCGCTCGGACGTCCGCCGGGGTGACCGACAGCGACGCTCGCGAATCCCGCCGTCGCGGCGCCGACGCGCCGATCGCAGGCGCCCGGGGTGGCCTCGGCCGGGGCGCCTCCGCAGCGGACGACGGCGCGCCGCACGCGGATCCCCGCCGCGAGGACCAGCGCCTCCAGCGACGAGGACCACCACGGGCGCCGGCACCACGGAAGGGCCTCGCCCGCCCGGCCCGCGTCACTCGCCCCGATCGAGGCTGCGACAACGTGACGCGCCGTCACGCTCCGGATGCCGGGTAGCGTGGTCGGCGCGATCCTCCGCGAGGCGGGGAGGGACACGCCGCGGGATCGCGACAGGGGAGGGGAGCATGCACGCCCGGAGCAGGCAGGGATTGGTTTGTCTCGCGCTCGGACTCGCGCCGCCGGCTGCCAGCAGAAGGCCAGCCCAACGCCGCCGTCCACGGTGGCGAGCCAGCAGGGGACCGCGGGCGCCGTCGTCGACTACGACGGGGACGGGGTGGGCGATCTCCTCGTGGGAGCGCCGTTCGCCGTCGGCGGCGACGGCCTGGGCGCGGTGCTCGTCTACCGCGGCACCGCCACCGGATTCGAGCCGGAGCCGGCCTGGACCCTGATCGGGGACGACAACTTCGGGTCGCAGGTCACCGCGGTGGGGGACGTCGACGGCGACGGCGCGATCGACTTCGCGGTGGCGGCCCTCAACGGAAACGGCCCCGAGGCCTCGCTCTCCGGGAGCGTCACCGTCTACCGGGGCGGGTCGACCGGACAGGTGCTCGCCCGGCTGGGCGGGGAGCAGGCGCTCGACAAGTTCGGCGCCTCGGTCACGGGAGGCTGCGACCTCGACGGCGACGGGCGGCCCGACCTGGTCGTGGGCGCGACCGGGCACTCGCCGGGGCCGGACCGCTACCTGGGAGGCGCGTACTACGTCTACTTCGGGCCGGACCTGTCCGAGGCACGCCGGGTCAAGATCCCGGCGACGGTCTCCACCGGGATCCTCGGCTTCGCGTCGGCCTGCGGCGACGTGAACGGCGACGCGGTCGACGACCTCGTGGTGTCCGCCATCTGGACCCACGGCGTGATCTGGCATGCGTCCAAGGTTCTGGTCTTCTACGGAAAGTCCGGTTTCACGGCCAACCCCGACGCCGCCGACGTCACCGTGAACTCGACGGCGTCCCACTTCGGCGACGCGCTCGGCGTCCTCGGCGACCTGGACGGCGACGGATTCCGCGAGATCGCGATCGGGGTGCCGTCCTTCTACGCCATCCCGGCTCCCGACGACCACGAACCCCATGACCAGCCTCAAGGGTCGCGTCTTTCTCGTGAAGGGCGGCGCGGGGACGCGCACCGTCAACCTGTCGGCTCCCCCGGGAACCCCGATCCCCGCGCTCCTGACCACCCTGACCGGGACCGACTACCTGGAGCGGTTCGGCATCGACGTTCGCCTCGCTCGGGGACCTCGACGGGGACGGCAAGCCGGACTTCGCGGTGGGAGCGCCGCACGGTCACGCCGCGGGCGCCACCAGCCTCGACACCGGGTGGGTGAGCGGGCGGGTGTACCTCTTCCTCGGGAAGGACGTGGCCACGACCGGAGCGGCCACGCCCGCGACCCGGGCCACCCTGCTGAGCCGCCCCGGGAAGACCCTCCACTACGGGTCATTCCTGACGCCGTTCGCGAGATCCGGAGCGCGCCTCCTCGTGGGAGCACCCACCGCCAACCGGCAGGACGGGACGGTCTTCGTCGAGGAACTCGCGGCGGTGCTGCCGTGAGCGGGGGAGGGAACATGATCGCAAGGATCGCCGCGACGGCGTTGCTCGTCGGAGGAGTGGCGGCAGCCGCCGGGGCCGTCTGGGACTCGTCCAACTTCACGATGGAAGGGCGGAAGTGGCAGCCGGCCCCGACGGGGCACGTTCCGGGAAAGGACAACCCGGTCACCGCGATGGACGGCAGCCACCACCCCGGGGACGACTGCGGGATCTGCCACGCTCCGGCGGCCTCCGAGACCGCGATCTACAAGCCCATCGCGCGCGCCCGGGTCTTCAGCCTGACGGGCACGATCTACGACAGCCGCGCGGCGCGGGCGCCGGTTCCGGGCGCCGAGCTGGTCGTGCAGGACTACGGCGGCAACGTCATCAGCGTCGCTCGCCAACGACCTCGGGAACTTCTGGACCGAGCAGGCCATGACCGGGGATCCGGCCGCGGCGGATCCGGCCACCTCCGACTCCTGGCGGTACAAGGCCTGGGTGAAGGCCGAGGGCGGGGTCCGGCCGATGATGACGATGCCGTCCGTCGGCGGGATGACCGTGCCGCGCATGAGCTGCAACATGCACCACGTCACCACCGGTACGCTGGGGGGAGCCTGGGCTGCTCCCCGCGGAACCCTGCGCAGCTATCCGGCCGCGGGCCTCTCCTACCGCAAGCACGTCTTCCCCATCCTCCGGAGCAAGTGCGCCCCGTGCCACATCCCCGGACCGACCGAGGCGGCGCAGGCAGGGGAGACCTTCGACTACGGAGCCGGGCTCGACCTTCTCACCTACGGTGGATCGACGGTGGAGGTGCACGACTCCACCGGAGGGGTGACGACCTACGCGAAGAGGGGAATCGCCACCGTCGTCAACACGGCGCGTCCCTCGGAGAGCCTGCTCTTCGCGAAGACCATCGCCGGAGGAACGCACGGCGGCGGCGCCTTCTGGGACGAGAGCTCCGCCGACTACCGCGCCCTTCGCCAGTGGATCGGCGAGGGCGCGCTGGACAACTGATGGCGCGTCGTGCGGCCGCACTGGTCCTCGCACTGGCCCTGTCCGGCTGCGGGGCCGGCACGACGACCGATCCGGCCGGCACCGGGGGGCCGACCGGGCCATCCGGTCCGACCGGCCACGGCCCGCTCCCTCGTCGTCGTCGCGGAGGGGAGGGCCGGGCCCTGGACCGTCCGGGTCCAGTCGGACCGCTCCCTGGGAACCGGCCTCGTCGCGCTCGCCATCCGCGTGACCGGGCCGGAAGGGATCCCGATCACCGACGCGGTGATCTCCTTCGAGGCGCGCCGGCCGACGAGCGGCCTCGTCGCGCCGGTGTCGAACGGGCCCCGGGTCGGACGCCGACGGCAGCTACCACATGGACGTCTCCTTCGCCGAGGCCGCCTCCGCCGCCGAAGGATGGGTCTTCCGCATCGAGGTCACGCGGTCCGGCGAGACCGCCTCCGTCACGCTCTCCGGCGTCCCCGTCGTCGAACGGAACCTCGCCGGCACGTTCGCCAGCGGCGGACGGCACCATCGTCCTCGCGGTCCGCTTCGAGTCCGGCCTGCGGATGGGCGGGAACCCGATCACGGTGGCGCTGCACGAGTTCGGGTCGGGTACCGGGGACGCCCAGCCGCTGGGAGACGCGACCCTGCATGCGGTGCCGTACATGCCATCGATGGGGCACGGCTCGACCGGGACCGTCGACCCGGTACCCACCGGAACCCCCGGCGTCTATTCCGGATCGCTCTTCTTCTCGATGGCCGGGGACTGGGAAACCACGTTCGCCGTGGCGCGAGGCGGTGCGGAGATCGGCCGGGTCGCGGTGACGGTCTTCTTCTGAGCGGCGTCCGGGGGGCCTTCGACGGCGGGTGAGTGCCGCCGGCGGGTGGGACGCGCTCGCTCCGCGCCGCAGTCCTCGCGGCGCGGTGGACTGCCGGGATGGCGTCGGAGCTCCCCGGGCCTGACGGCCCGGGTCCGACGCCCGCTGCGGGCAGCTCGTCGCAACGCGCCCCCCGCCGGCTGAATCGCCGGGGCCGAAGGGCTCTCGGACGTTCTCGCCTGGGGAACCGGCGAGTGCTCGCCGTCCATCCCTCAACGAGCCGACGGCGCGCGAGACGGATGAGCCCGAGCGCCGTGCGCGGGCCGACCGGACGACGCCCTCCCTGTCCAGGCGCCCGGGGTGGCCTCGGCGCGGCGGCGCCTCCGCAGCGGCCTCGACGACGTTCACCCAGCGCGAATCCCTCCTGCCGCGAGGACCAGCGCCCGGCGACGAGGACCACCCGGGGCGCCGGCATCACGGAAGGGCATCGCGCCCGAGGTCCCCGCTCGTCCTACTCGATCCACCCAATCTCGCGGGCCGTCGCCTCGCCGACCCGGAGTTCCTCGAGCGACTCCGGCAGCCGCCCGCGCCCCGGGGCGAGCGGCACCTCTCCCACCATCCACTCGGCATGAAGCTGGGGGTAAGGGGTACCCGGGCCGGATCGGCAAGGCCGTCCGGCACGCGAGCGTGGCCCCCGGAGTCGTACCGGTCGGTGGCGCCCACGGTATGGAACAGCTCGTGCCCGATGGTCTGCAGGGAGAGGGAGAGATCCCCGTCGCAGGAGCCGCGCACGAAGGCCACCTCGCCGTTCACGGCGCCGGAGCCCTCGGCGAATCCCAGCTGGCCGTCGGACAGGGGCGCGCACAGGAAGAACACCCGCAGGTCGAAGCCGCCCACCGCGCCCCCGGCGGCCCGGTCGATGTCGCGGATGGTCCTCCAGACCTTCACCGCGTGCCTGGCACGCTCGAGCGGGGAGGCCGCGGGAGGCGAGAAGGGGAGGGCCCCGCTCCAGCCGACCGGCCCGACCACCGAGATCCGGAAGCGCCGCCGCCCGGGCCTCGCCAGCGGACCATCTCCGCGTCGATGCGCGCGGCCAGGCCGTCGGCGCCCCGTCGCCAGGTCTCGTCGTCGATCTCGCCCCCGGGGGAGAGGAGCACGAGCCCCACCTCGAGCGGACGCTGCCAGCTTCCTCGTGACCATCGATGCCAGGATCGGGTCGCTCCCCAGGCGACGGTGAAGAGCAGGACGCCGAGCAGGAGGCCGATCCGGATGCGCCGGAATGTCCGGCCACGACCCGGAGGCGAAGGGGCGCGCGTCATCGGGGCGCTTCGCCCTCCCGGCGGCGCGCGATCGCGGCGGCGAGACGCAGCGCCGCCCGCATGCTCCGGTCGCTGGCCCGGCCGGTGCCGGCCAGGTCCCAGGCCACGCCATGGTCGGGGCTGGTGCGCACGAAGGGCAGGCCCAGCGTGACGTTCACCGCGGAGTCGCCGAGCACCGCGTCGAGCAGCTTCACCGGGATGAGCCCCTGGTCGTGGTAGAGCGCCACCACGGCGTCGAACTCCCCGGCCGCGGCACGGAAGAAGACGCTGTCGGGAGGGAAGGGGCCGTGGGCATCCACGCCGGCCTGCGGGCGCCTGCCACCGCCGGGACCACGATGCGACCCTCCTCGTCGCCGAAGGCCCCGCCCTCCCCGGAGTGGGGATTGAGGCCGGCGATGGCGATGCGCGGCCGGGCGATGCCCAGGTCGCGGCGCAGCCCCTCGGCGGTGATGGTGGCCACCGAGACGATGCGGGCCGGGGTGAGGCGCCGGATCGCCTCCCGCAGCGAGACGTGGTTCGTCACCAGCGTCACGCGAAGACGGCGCCCGGCCAGCATCATCACGGATCGTGAACCTCCGCCGCGGGCCTCCAGCCACTCGGTGTGCCCGACGAAGCCCGGGAGCGAGAGCGCCACCTGGGCCTTGGCGAGCGGAGCGGTGCAGAGGGCGCCGGCCAGCCCCTCCGAGAGCGCGGCGAAGGCGGCCTCGAGGTAGGCGAGCGACGCCGCACCGCCCGCCGGGGAGGGCCCCCGGTCGGCGGTCGGCCGCCGCGAGCCGGGTCACCCGCACCAGCACCCCACCGCGGGGGAGGGGCTCGCCGGGCTCCAGACCGGCAGCGCCAGCCCGGCCTTGCCGGCCACCCGGGCGAAGGAGGCGTCGCCGAAGAGGATCGGCGCTCCGCGCCGCGCAGCCGGCGAGCACGGCCGCCGTCACCTCCGGCCCGATGCCGGACGGGTCGCCCAGGCTGACCGCGATGCGAACCGGCTCGCTCGCACGTCACTCGGGGCGGGCACAGCCCGCCGGCGGGGCCTCGAGCTCCGGGATCTTGAGCTCGATGATGGCCTCTCTCTTCAGCTCCTCGATGTACTGCTTGCGGTAGATCTCGCCCTGCTGGCTGCCGATCCTCTCGCGGATGCGGTCCCGCACCTCCTCGAGCGGAGGGGCACTCGCGGTGCGGCGGTCGTCCGACTTGAGGATGATCCAGCCGGTCTTGGCCCGGACGAGCCCCGAGTTCTGGCCAGGCGCGAGCGCGAAGGCCACCCGTTCCAGGTCGACGGGCATGGTCCCCTTCTTCACCCAGCCCAGGTCGCCGCCGGAGGCCGCACCCGGACCCTGCGAAACCTGCCGGGCGAGATCGGCGAAGTCCTCGCCGGCGGCCAGGCGCGCGAGGAGCGCCTCGCCCGCCGCCTTGACCCGGGCGTCGTCTGGCCGGGGGCGCGCCGGCGGGAACCTGGAGGAGGATGAGGCGCAGCTTGGACTGCGCCTCGCCGGTGAACTCGGAGAGGTGGCTCTGGTAGTAGCCCTTGACGTCGTCGTCGGTGACCTTCACCCGGTTCTGCACCTTGGCGGCGATGAGCAGGTGGTTCTCGAAGTCCTTGCGAAGCCGGGCCCGGTAGGCGGTGATGGTCATTCCCTCCGCGGCCAGCGCCTGCTTGAGCACCTCGTCGGAGAGGTTGTTGCGCTTCTTCACGTCCTCGATGGCGCCGTCGATCTGGGCCTCCGTCACCTCGATGCCGAGCGTCTTGACCTCGTTCTCCACGAGCCGCTCGGCCAGCACCGACTCGTAGGCGCTGCGCAGGGCCCTGGATCGCGCCTGGTCGTGGGCCGGACCCGGAGGCATGTCCATGGCACGCCGGTACTCGGCGCCGGCGCGCTGGGTCAGCTCGGAGAGGGTGATCACGTCGCCGTTGACGACGGCGGCGACCCGGTCGACCGGACGCCGGTCGTCGGCGCGGGCCGCCGGCGCGGCGAGGAGCGCGGCGAGGAGGAGGAGGTTCAGGGTCTTCAAGGCTTCACCGAGGCGACGGCCGTGGGGTCGACGTGGATCTTCGCCTGGGACCGGAGGGCGGCCACGTACTCCTCCTGGGCCCTGGCCCGCCGGTCCCGGAGCAGACGGGCGATGATGGACGGACGCGCCTGTTCGAGCGTTCGGCGGTCCGGGGGCTTCTTCTCGATCACCTGGAAGACGTGAAAGCCGTACGGAGACGGGACGACATCGGAGATGGCGTTCGGTTGCATGCGGAAGCAGACGTCGAAGACCTCGGGCATCCCCTGTCCCCGGCCGAACCAGCCCAGGTCGCCGCCCCTCTTGCCCTCGGGGGCGATGGAGGCGCGGCTGGCCACGGCGGCGAAGGCGGCCGGCTTTCGACGGAGCTCGTCCCGCACGCGGACGGCCTCCTCGCGGGTGTGCAGCACGACCTGGCGGGCGTGGACCCGCTCCGGCTCGTCGAACTCGGCCGGGTGGGCGGCGTACCAGGCCAGGACGTCGGCGTCCGCCACCTGGACGCGGGAGAAGACCTCGTCCTGGAACAGCTTCTCGATGGCGAGCTGATCGCCGAGACGGGACCGAAGCTCGGCGACCGAGAGCCGTTCCTGGGCCAGCATGTCGTCGAAGGCGGTTCCCGGATACTCCGACCGGAGCGCCAGGAAGGCGCGGTCGACCTGCTCCGGGGCGATCGCGATGCCCCGCGCCCGGGCCTGCTGGAGGAGGAGTGCGCGGGCCACGAGGCCGTCGACGACGCTCGTGCGCAGCACGTCGACCTGTCCACCCCCCTCGCCGCCGACCCGGAGCTGCTGCAGCTCCCGATCGAAGGCGGCCCGGGAGATGGGCTCGCCGTTCACGACCGCCACCGGGGCGGGCCCGGTGCTCTCCCCGCCGCCGGAGCCCGGACGGCAGCCGGCGACGAGGAGGGCGGCGAGACCCGCGGCGATGGCAGCGGTCGTCCGCAATCTACTTCTGTGCCGGCGCCGGAGCGGGCGCGGCTGCGGGCGGGGGCATCGGAAGGGCCGGGCGGGGCATCGCGCCCGGGGGCATTCCCCGCCGGGAGGCATCCCGCCCTGGCCGGGAGGAGGAGGCGCCGCCGAGACCACGATCTTCTCGAGCTCGGCGTCGTTCACGGTGACCTTGGCCTCCTCGCGGAGCTTCTTCACGTACTCGTCGAACTCCTTGGTGCGCTTCTCGCGCTGGAGACGCGAGGCGATCTGCGGCCTCACCTGCTCGACGGTGCGGGAGACCCCCTCCTGCCGGCCGGTGACCCGCACGATCCAGAAGCCCTGCTGCGTCTCGACCAGCACGTCCTCGCCGTCCTTGTTGCCGAAGGCGACGGCCGCGAAGGGAGCGCCGAACTGCTTCGAGTACTCCTCCTGCGAGCGGAAGCCGAGGTCGCCCCCGTTGCCCTTGGTGGCCGCGTCGTCGGACGAGGCGCGGGCCAGGTTCGCGAGGGCCTGCGGATCCTTCTTGCTGGCCGCATTCAGCTGGGCGAGCAGCTTCTTCGCCTGGGCGCTCTTCTGGGCCCGGTCCTTGTCGGTGGCGGCCACGAGCACCGCCGTCGTGCGCACGCGGGCCGGCTTCACGAAGTCGTCCTTGTGCTCGTCGAAGAACTTCTGGACGTCGGCGTCGGAGATGTCCTTGGGGTCGCCGTCGCCGAACCGCTTCTGGACCAGCTTCTGGACCATGGCCTTCTTCAGGGTCAGCTGGACGTCGGGGTCGTTGGCGTACCCCTCCTTCTGGGCGGCGTTGGCCAGGATCTCGAACTTGACGAGGCTGTCGAGGAACTCCTTCTTGCGCTCCAGGTTCTGGTACCGCTGGCGGAGGAACGGGGACTGCTCGTTCAGGCGGGCCTCGAACTCGGCGACGGTGACGACGACGCCCTCGCCCTGGGCGACGGCGGGACCGCTCTTCTGCTGGCCGGCGGGAGGGGTGGGCTTGCAGCCGGAAATGGCGAGGGCAACCGCGAATCCGGTCGCGACGAGTACACGCGTCATCGAGGGAAGCTCCTGTTTGCGTTGGGATAGAACTGCCGCTTCCGGTGAACGCCCGATGAGGCGCGGACCTTCCCGGACAGCCGCGGGAAAAAACCACGAAACCGGCCGGGGATCAAGAGGTTGCGGTCATCCCGGCTGCGCGCAGGCGGAAAGTCCGGCGAGGACGCGGCGGGCCTCGGCGAGGAGTTCGCGCCCGCGGGTCGCCTCCGCCGCGGGGGAGGCCGGGGGGGGCGGGGCAGGAGGGGACGAAGATGGCGTTTTCACGCGCGATTTCGACGGGGACCGGACCGGCGTCGCCGACGCGGGCCTGGGGCCGACGGTGGCGACGAGCTTCATGTCCGGCGTCAGGCGGAGCATGCCCCCGCTCTTCTGGACGTGCTTCGCGAGCGCGAAGGGATCGAGCAACGCGTCGGGCCCGAGCGCGAAGACCAGCCGCCCCGGCCCGGCGTCGAGGCCGCGGATCCGCAGGGCGCGGAGCCGTACCTTCACCGCCATGAGCTCGAAGAGGGCGTCGAGCTCGTCGGGGGTGTCGCCGTAGCGGTCGACGATCTCGGCGCGCGCCTCCTCGAGCTCCTCGTCGGAGGAGGCCTGGGCGAGCCGCTTGTAGAAGTAGAGCCGCTGGTGCACGTCGGGCATGTAGCCGTCGGGGATGAAGGCCGGCACCGGGAGCTGGACGTCGGGGTCCATGTCCGGGCGCGGCGCCTCGCCGCGAAGCTCCCGCACCGCCTCGGCCATGAGCTCGGAGTAGAGGTCGAACCCGACCGCCTCGATCTGCCCGGACTGGTCCTTGCCGAGCAGGTTCCCGGCGCCGCGGATCTCGAGGTCGTGGCTGGCGATGGCGAACCCGCTGCCGAGGTCGGTGAAGCGCTGGAGCGCCTCGAGCCGGAGGCGCGCGTCCTTCGTCACCGGGCGGCGCGCCGGCACGAAGAGGTAGGCGTAGGCCCGCTCCCGGCTGCGGCCGACGCGGCCCCGGATCTGGTAGAGCTGCGCCAGGCCGAAGTGATCGGCGCGGTTCACGATGATGGTGTTCGCGGTGGGGATGTCGAGGCCGCTCTCGATGATCGAGGTGGCGAGCAGCACGTCGAACTCCCGGGACACGAAGCGGCTCATCACCTCCTCGAGCTTCCCCTCGCCCATCTGGCCGTGGGCGACGCGCGATGCGGGCCCCGGGCACGAGCTCGCGCAGGAACTTCTCCATCGAGTGGATGGAGCGCACGCGGTTGTGGACGAAGTAGACCTGCCCGCCGCGCTTCAGCTCCTGCTCGATGGCTTCCTTGATCTGGACCGGATCGAACTTGGCGACGAAGGTGCGGATGGAGCGCCGGTCCTCCGGCGGGGTGGCGATGATCGACATGTCCCGCACGCCGGCCAGGCTCATGTGCAGGGTGCGCGGGATGGGCGTGGCGGTCAGCGTGAGGACGTCCACCAGCTTGCGGAGCTTCTTGAGCCGCTCCTTGTGGGCCACGCCGAAGCGCTGCTCCTCGTCGACCACCACGAGCCCCAGGTCGCGGAAGGAGACGTCGGTGGCGAGCAGCCGGTGGGTTCCCACGAGCACGTCGACCTTCCCCGCCGCGGTCTCGGCGAGGACCTTGCGCACCTCCTCCGCCGTCCGCATCCGCGAGATGGCCTCGACGCGGACCGGATAGCCGGAGAAGCGCTCGCGGAAGGTGCGCTCGTGCTGGGAGGCGAGCACGGTGGTGGGCACGAGCACCGCCACCTGCTTGCGGGAGAGCACGGCCAGCATGGCCGCCCGCAGCGCCACCTCGGTCTTGCCGTAGCCCACGTCCCCGCAGACCAGGCGATCCATGGGCGCCCGCGGCTCCGGCGTGCCGCCCTGCCCCTCGGCGCGCCCCTTCGTCATGTCGGCGATGACGTCGGTGATGGCCTTCGCCTGGTCGGGCGTCTCCTCGTAGGGGAACTCGGCCTCGAACTCCCGGAAGATCTCGTCGGGGGCGGCGAAGGCGAAGCCGTGGTGGGCGGCGCGCGCGGCGTAGATGTCGAGCAGCTCGGCGGCCATCTTGAGCAGCTGCTCCTTCACCCGCGCCTTGCGCAGCGCGAAGGAGCTGCCGCCCAGCCGGTCGAGCCGGATGGCGTCGGGGGAGGCCCCGGTGAACTTCTGCACCTGGCGGAGCTTCGCGACCGGGAGGTAGAGCCGGTCGGCCCCCTCGTAGTGGAGCACGAGGAAGTCGCCCTCGACCCCGCGGATCTGCATCTTGGTGAGCCCGCCGTAGCGGGCGATGCCGTGCTCCACGTGGACCACGAGGTCGCCCTCGTTCAGGTCCCGGAAGCCGGCCACCATGGCGTTCTCGATCCGGGCGGTGCGCGCGCGCTTGCGCACGCGCCTTCCCAGGATCTCCTCGTCGGCGACCAGCGCCACCCCGCCCTCGAGGTCCACGAAGCCGCGGGAGAGGTCGCCGGGCACGAGATGGACGTGGATGGCCGGGTCCCACAGTCCGCGCAGGTCGCCCGGAGGGGCGGCGTGGATCCGCACCGACAGCCGGCGATCCTCGAGCAGGCGCCGCAGCCGGTCCGCCGAGGAGGGGGAGTGGGTGGCGACCACCGCGGCCACCCCGCGGGCGCGCCATTCCTGGAGCCGGCGCACCAGCGGCGCGAGCGCGCCCTCGTCGCCGTGCGCGGCCTCGATCTCCCCGCGGATGGCGGCGGTGTCCCCGAGCGCGAAGCGGATGGGCTGGGCCATCCCCAGGAAGACCCGGTGGCTGCGCAGGGCCGGCAGCGGACGCAGGAGGTCCGCCACCTCGCCGGCGCGGAGGAAGTGGGCCGCCGGCGGCAGCGCCAGCTCGTCCCGGCGCAGCGCGGCGGCGTGCTCCCGTTCCAGCTCGGCGTCGAGGTCGGAAAGGGCCCGGTCCACGCCGTCCGGATCGTCGACGAGGAGCGCGACCTTTCCGGGCAGGTAGGGGAGCAGGGAGGTGAGCCCCCCGTCGTGGAAGCCGGGGAGGAGCGCCTCCATGCCGAAGAAGGGGGTGCCCGACTCGATGGCGTCGATGACCTCGCGCACCTTGGAGGTGGGGCGGGCCACCTGCTCGGCCAGCGCGCGCACCGCCCGCACGGCGGCCGCCTTTCCACTTACAGTGAACGGAGCCTCCCGGGCCGGCACCACCACCAGCTCCTCGACGTCGCCGAGCGATCGCTGGGTCCCGGGCTCGAAGGCCCGCGCGCTCTCCACCTCGTCGCCGAAGAGCTCGAGCCGGACCGGCCGGTCGTGGAACGGGCTCCAGACGTCGACCACCGCGCCCCGCACCGCGAACGTCCCGGGATCCTCGACCAGCGGCACCCGCGCGTACCCGAGCTCGACGAGGCGCCGGGCGAGCAGGTCCCGGTCCACCGTGAGCCCCTTGCCGAGGAGCTCCAGGCTCCCCCCCAGCTCGGCGCGGGGGACGTGGCGTCGCGCCAGCGCGCGCGCCGACACCACCACCGCCCGGACGTCCGGGCCGGAGAGGTGGAGCCGGGAGAGCGCCGCCAGCCGGTCCATCTCCAGGCCGCGATCGGGGGAGAGGTCGTCGTAGGGGAGCACGGGATCGGCCGGGACCCGCACCACCGCCGGGGCGCCCGCTCCCTCCCCGCCGAGGAAGAAGGCGAGATCCCGGGCGAGCAGATCGGCCTCCTCCTCGTCGACGGCGACGGCGAGGAGCACGCGCTGCCCCCCACCGGGTCCGAGGAGCCGCAGCGCCGCGAGGCCACGGGCCGCGCCGGAGAGGCCGACCACGTCGGCGCCGCCGGCGGCCACGGCGTCGGCGACGGCGCGCCAGGGAGCGGGTGCGTTCTCGGACACGGCGGTCCGGTCCTTAACACGGGATCGCCGCGGGAGTGCCCCTCCGACTCCGTCGGTTGATCCCTGGAGGGGGGGTGGCTACACTCCCCCCGTCCCCCGAGGTGTCGAGGTCCATGCACAGCTCCCGTTCCGTCCGGTTCCTCCTGCTTCCGGCGCTGGCCCTCGTCGCGGCCTGCGGCGGCCAGGACGCGTCCGTGCGGACCGGTGGGGTCCCGGTGGTCGGCCTGCTCGTCCTCTCCTCCGGCCCGGGCACCGCCGAGATCCGCGCGGGCCAGCTCGTCGCGGCGCGGGGCGGGTTCGAGTCGGTGGTGCGCGGCAACCCGGAACGGATGGACGCGCTGAACGACCTCGCGGTCGCCTACCACCTGGAGGGGCACTCCGAGGCGGCGCGGCAGCTGCTCGACGAGGTGGTGGCGCGCGGCACGCCGCGGGAGCAGCAGGCGGCGCTCGTGAACCTGGCCGACATCTACTCCGGCGAGGGGTTCCTGCAGGCGGCGCAGGCCCACCTCGACGCCGCCCACGAGATCGACACGGGGCGCGCCGAGCCGGCCTGGGCGCTGGCGCTTCTCGCCGACGCGCGCGGCGACGTGGACGCGCCGCGGCTGGCGGCCGAGGCCCTGCGGCTCGACGCCGACGGGAGCGCGCGCCGCTTCCTGGTCTTCGACTCCCCCGAGGGGCGAGCCCATTTCGAGGCGCTCGCCGCCGAGGCGAACGGCGATCGCGCGGTCGCCCAGGGACGATGGCGCGAGCTCCGGGCCGGACGCGTCCCGTCCCTCGTCCAGCTGGCCCAGCGCCACCTCGGGGAATAGTGGCCGCCCCCGAGCACGAGCTGTCCCGGCGGGAGCGGGAGATCCTCCGCGCCATCATCCAGGAGCACATCCACACCGGCGAGCCGGTGGCGAGCCAGACGCTGCTGCGCACCCGCCACGACCTCGAGGTCTCGCCCGCCACCGTCCGCAGCGTGATGGCCGACCTCGAGGAGCTCGGCCTGCTCGAGAAGCCGCACACCTCGGCCGGCCGGGTCCCCACCTCGGCCGGGTACCGGCTCTTCGTCGACCTGCTCGTCAAGGTTCGCCCGCCCTCGCCCGCCGACCGGGAGCGGATCGAGCAGGTGACGCTGGGGACGCCCGCGGTGGAGAGCCTGCTCGGGCCGCACCGCCGAGCTGCTTCACTCGTTGTCACAGCACGTGGGGGTGGTCTCGACCCCGCCGCCGCGGTCCGACCCCACCCGCCACGTCGAGTTCGTGCGCCTGCGCGAGAACCGGGTGCTGGTGGTGTTCGTCTCGCAGGCCGGGCTCGTCACCAACAAGCTGGTGCAGCTCGACGCCCCGTACACCTCCTCCGAGCTGGAGCGGGCCGCCGCCTACCTGTCCGGAAAGCTCCAGACCACCGGCATCGAGGGGCTGCGCGAGGCCATCGTGGAGGAGATGCGGGCCGACGAGACCGCGCTCCGCGACCTGATGGAGATGGCGCTCCGCCTGGCGGAGCAGGCCCTCCCGGTCCCCGGCAGCGAGCGGGTGCTCGTCGACGGCGAGGCCACCTTCCTCGACGCCCCCGAGTTCGCCGACATGGGGAAGGCCCGGGCGCTCCTGCGCACCTTCGCCGAGAAGGACCGCATCCTGAAGGTGCTCGATCGGGTGCTCCAGGCCCGCGAGATGCAGATCTTCATCGGTGCGGAGAGCGACCTCGCCGCCACCTCCGACGTCTCGGTGGTCGCGGCGCCCTACGTCCGCGACGGGCGGGTCCTGGGCGCCCTCGCGGTCATCGGCCCGACCCGCATGGACTACGGCCGGGTCATCCCGCTCGTCGATCTCACCGCCCGGGAGATCTCGCGGGCGCTGTCCGACTCCGACCGGCACTGATCCCAGGTACTACCTTTCCCCAGGCGTCCCGAGGACTTGGGAGGGGTCTTTCTTGCCGCGGGCCGGATCCGTGTGCCATATTCGGACGCTCGGTCCCCTGCCAGGGGCCGCGAACCCGACCATGCCCGGAACCGGAGAAAAAGGGAGCTTTGCCGCGGATATCCCCGCCTCGGTGCTCGAGGAGGCGCTGAAGAGCGTCGCCCGTCACGAGGGGGATCCCCCGGCTGCACCCGGCGAAGATCCCGGCCGTGGTGGTCGACGCCCCCGGCCCCGACGCGGCCGCCGAGGTGACGCGGCTCGAGGGCGAACTCGCCGCCGAGCACGACCGGCTGCTCCGCACCGCGGCCGACCTCGAGAACTTCCGGAAGCGCGTGGCGCGGGAGCGCGAGGAGGCGGCCCGTTACGCGGCCGGCCCCGTCGTGAAGGACCTGCTTCCGGCCGTCGACAACCTGGAGCGGGCGCTTGCCGCCGCTCCTCCGGGAGATCCGCTCGCCGATGGCGTGCGGATGGTGCTGCGGCAGGTGGAGGAGGCGCTCGCCCGGCACGGTGTCGAGCCGCGGAGCGCGCTCGGCGAGGTCTTCGATCCGGCGATGCACGAGGCCCTCGCCACGGTGCCGTCGCCCGGGTCGATCGCGGGAACGGTGGTGGCCCAGCACGGTCGCGCCTGGATGCACGCCGGCCGGCTGCTGCGCCCGGCCATGGTGGCGGTGGCGGCTCCCGAGCCGCCGGCCGAGGGATCGGGAGGGTAGGGGAGTGGGAAAGGTCATCGGAATCGACCTCGGGACCACGAACAGCTGCGTGGCCGTGATGGAGCAGGGCGAGGCGGTGGTGATCCCGAACAGCGAGGGATCCCGCACCACGCCCTCCATGGTGGCCTTCGCCGACGGCGGCAGCCGGCTGGTGGGGCAGATCGCCAAGCGCCAGGCGGTCACCAACCCCGAGTCGACCATCTACTCCACGAAGCGGCTCATCGGCCGCAAGTTCAAGGACCGCGAGGTGGTCCGCACCGCCGGCTCGGCCCCCTTCCGCATCGTTCCGGCCGAGAACGGCGACGCCTGGGTCGAGGTGGGCGGCAAGCAGCTCTCGCCGGCCGAGGTCTCGGCGATGGTTCTCGCCAAGATGAAGCAGACCGCCGAGGACTACCTCGGCGAGCCGGTGACCGAGGCCATCATCACCTGCCCGGCCTACTTCAACGACGCCCAGCGCCAGGCCACCAAGGACGCGGGGCGCATCGCCGGGCTCGAGGTCCTCCGCATCATCAACGAGCCCACGGCCGCGGCGCTCGCCTACGGCATCGACCGGCAGCAGACCGCCAAGGGCGAGATGGTCGCGGTCTACGACCTCGGCGGCGGGACCTTCGACATCACCATCCTCGAGCTGAACCAGGGGGTCTTCGAGGTCAAGGCCACCAACGGCGACACCTTCCTCGGCGGAGAGGACTTCGACCAGCGGCTCATCGACTGGCTGGGGAAGCGCTTCCAGGACCAGACCGGGATCGACCTCCGCAAGGACCGGATGGCGCTGCAGCGGCTCAAGGAGGCCGCCGAGCGGGCCAAGCACGAGCTGTCGTCGGCCACCGAGACCGAGGTCAACCTCCCCTTCATCACCGCCGACGCGACCGGCCCCAAGCACCTCGCCGAGACCATCGACCGGGCCACGCTCGAGAGCCTGGTCGGCGACCTGGTCGAGAAGACCATCGATCCCTGCAAGATCGCCCTGAAGGACGCCGGCATCACCGCCGCGCAGCTCGACACCGTGATCCTCGTGGGGGGCATGACCCGCATGCCCAAGGTGCAGGAGACGGTGAAGAAGTTCTTCGGGAAGGAGCCCCACAAGGGCGTGAATCCCGACGAGGTGGTGGCGGTGGGCGCGGCCATCCAGGGCGGCGTCCTGAAGGGCGAGGTGAAGGACGTCCTGCTCCTCGACGTCACCCCCCTCTCGCTGGGCGTCGAGACGGCCGGCGGCGTGTTCACCCGCATCATCCCCAAGAACACCACGGTGCCGGTGCGCAAGGGACAGGTCTTCTCCACCGCGGTCGACAACCAGCCGCTGGTCTCGGTCCACGTGCTCCAGGGCGAGCGCGACATGGCCGCCGACAACAAGACCCTGGCCCGTTTCGAGCTGGTGGGCATCCCCCCGGCCCCCCGCGGCGTCCCCCAGATCGAGGTCCGGTTCGAGATCGACCCGAACGGCATCGTCCACGTCGAGGCCGAGGACCTGGGCACCGGGAAGAAGCAGCAGATCCGCATCGCCGCCCGCTCCGGCCTGTCCGAGGAGGACATCCAGCGCGCCATCCGCGAGGCGGAGCAGAACCTCGCCGAGGACCAGCAGAAGCGGGAGCTGGCCGAGCTGCGCAACAACGCCGAGGGGCTCATCTACACCACCGAGAAGAGCCTGGAGGAGTACGCGAGCGCCCTCAAGGCCGACGACCTGGCCGAGATCCGCGCCGACCTCGTCGAGCTGAAGGCGGTCCTCCAGTCGCCGGAGCCGGCCCGCATCAAGGAGTCGCTGCAGCGGCTCGAGGGCTCCGCCTACCGCATCGCCGACGCCATCTACTCGTCGCAGGGACAGGACGGGGGCGCCTAGGGACGGAGAGGACGGATCCCGCGCCCTTCCCTTGCCCCCGCGTTTCGCGGCATTAGGTTCGCCCCGCACCGATGAGTTCCGAGAAGAGAGACTTCTACGAGGTCCTGGGCGTGTCCCGGACCGCCTCCGGGGAGGAGATCCGGACCGCGTTCAAGCGGCTCGCGATGGAGTTCCACCCCGACCGCAACCCCGGGAACCACGCGGCCGAGGAGCGGTTCAAGGAGGTCGCCGAGGCCTACGACGTCCTCTGCGACCCCGAGAAGCGGACCCGCTACGACCACTTCGGTCACGGGCAGCAGGGCTTCGACCCGTTCACCGGCTTCGGCGGCGCGGCCACCATCAACGACATCTTCGGGGAGATCTTCGGCGAGGTCTTCGGCGCCCACCGCCGCGGCCAGCGCCGCGCCCGCGGGGCCGACCTCCGCTACAACCTGGAGCTCGACCTCGAGCAGGCGGCCTTCGGCGCCACCTCGCGCATCGAGATCCAGCGCCCCAAGCGCTGCGAGACCTGCCACGGCAGCGGGGCCAAGCCCGGGACCCATCCGCGCCAGTGCGCCACCTGCGGCGGAACGGGCGAGATCCGGCTCCAGCAGGGGTTCTTCGCCATCTCCCGCACCTGCGGCCAGTGCCGCGGCGAGGGCAAGGTCATCACCGACCGCTGCGTCACCTGCGGCGGCGCCGGGGGCGTGGCCGAGAAGTCGGCCGTCGACGTGCGGGTCCCGCCCGGCGTGGACACCGGCACGCGCCTCAAGCTCCGGGGCGAGGGAGAGCCCGCTCCGTCTCCCTCGGGGGAGCCGGGCGACCTCTACGTCGTGATCCAGGTGCGCGACCACCCCATCTTCCAGCGCCAGGACACCGAGGTGGTCTGCGAGCTCCCCGTCTCGATCGCCCAGGCCGCGCTCGGGACGTCGGTCGACGTGCCCACGCTCGACGGCCCCCACAAGCTCAAGATCCCGGCCGGAACCCAGCCCGGCAAGACGTTCCGGCTGAAGGGGCGGGGCATTGCACCCCTCGGGGGCGGCTCGCGCGGGGACCAGCACGTGCGCGTCCAGGTGGAGATCCCCACCAAGCTCACGAAGGAGCAGCGGGAACTGCTCGAGAGGTTCGCCGCCCTGTCCGGGGAGGAGACCAACCCGGCCCAGAGCCGCTTCTGGAGCAAGGTGTCCGAGATCCTCGGCAAGTAGTAGAACACCGGTATCCATGCGCCTTTCCCTTCCGTCCGCACTCGCCGTGCTCCTCGCGACGGCCTGCGCGACGTCGCGTCCCCCGCCGCCCCCGCCGCTGCCCGGTGGGCTGGCCCCGGCCCCGGTCGCCACCATGCCGTCGGCGGCCGCCGCCTCGGAGCTCTCGCGGCTGCGCGCCGCGCCGCCTTCCACTCCCCCGGCGAAGAGCGCCGAGGCCTTCGAGAAGCTGGCAAGGACCTGGCCCACCGCCGCCGAGGCCCCCGAGGCGCTCGACGAGGCGGCCCGCGCCTGGCTGCGCGCGAAGCAGCCGTCCCGCGCCGCCGCCACCTGGGCCGAGTTGCTCTCCCGCTACCCGCTCTCGCCGCGCGCCGGCGAGGCGCGCATCCGCTACGGGCTCGCCGAGGTCGAGGCGGGCCGCCCCGGCCAGGGGATCCCCACCCTGCGCTCGCTCTGGCAGCAGGCCCCGCCGGACAAGCGGGGCAACCTGGCGCTCCGGGTCGCCGACGCCGCCGAGGCCGCCGGGAACTGGCCGCTCGCGGCCCGCTGGCGGACCGACGCCATCCCCGACCTCCCCCGGGCCGAGCAGCCGCGGGAGACGGCCCGGGTCCTGGAGATCGTCAACACCCGGCTCTCCCCCCAGGAGGTCGAGGTGCTCGCCGCCGAGCTTCCCAGGGACGGCGTCATCGGCGCGGCGCTCGCCGCCCGGTCCGCGAGCCGGACGAAGGCGGTGGCGGGCAAGGTGGGCGTGGCGGTCCCGCTGACCGGCAAGTTCAAGGCCTGGGGGGAGGCCATCCTCCAGGGCGTGGCGCTCGCCATCCCGGAGGGCGGCCCGATCCAGGTGGTCGCCAAGGACACCCGCGGGGAGCCCGACGGCGCCGCCGAGGCGGTGTCCCAGCTCGCCGCGGAGGGCGCGGTGGCCATCGTGGGCGGAGTCACGAACGCCGAGGCGCAGCGCGCCGCCGCCGCCGCCCAGCAGGAAGGGGTCCCGCTCCTCTCCCTCTCCAAGGTCGAGGGGATCACCGAGGGGCGCCCCTACGTGTTCCGGCTCATGCTCACCGCCCGGGCGCAGGCCCAGGCGCTGGCCGACCTGGCGGTGCAACGGCGCGGGCTCCGGCAGGCGGTGATCCTCTTCCCCGAGATCCCCTACGGCACCGAGCTCAAGGCGGCCTTCGGAGCCGAGGTCGAGAGCCGCGGGGGGGCGGTGACGCGCACCGTCGGCTACGAGGCCGACCGGACCAACTTTGCACCCTTGGTGAAGGAGCTGGTCGGGCGCGCGCAGGTGGAGCGCCGGGCCGACTGGCGGGAGATCCAGCGGAACGTCGCGAAGGAGATCCAGGATCCCTACCGGCGCGCCAAGGCGCTCGAGAAGGCGCGCAAGGAGCTCGCCCCCATCGTCGAGTTCGACCTGATCTTCGTCCCCGACTTCGCCCGCTCGGTCACGCTGCTCGCGCCGGCGCTGGCGGCCGAGGACGTGGTCACCGCCTGCGACCCGGCCGAGGTGGCCCGGATCCAGAAGGTCAGCCCCTGGGTGGTGAGGCCGGTGCTGCTGCTCGGCGGGAACGGCTGGGACGATCCGGCCATCGTCGAGAAGGCCGGCCGCTACGTCGAGTGCGCCATCTTCGTGGACGGCTTCTTCCCCGCCTCGGAGCGCCCGGCCACGAAGCGGTTCGTGGAGGCCTTCCAGACGGTCCACGCACGGGCCCCCTCCATCCTGGAGGCCTCGGCGCACGACGCCGCCGCCATGATCGGCGCGGCCATGGCGCAGGGCGCGTCGGGCCGCAAGGAGATGCGCGACGCCCTCGCCTCGCAGAAGCCCTTCCCCGGGGCCACCGGCGAGGTGTCGTTCGACGCCCGCGGCGAGCCGGTCCGGGAGCTCTTCTTCCTCACCGTGGACAAGGGCGCCATCCGGGAGATGCGGCCCGAGGAGCTCTCCGGCGCTCCCCGCACGGCGCCTTGAACCAGAAACGTGGAAGCCGACACCGACATCGCGCCGGCCCGGCGCCGCCTGCCCTGGTGGAACGTCTCCCTGTTCCTGGCGACGGTGGCGACCACCGTGCTCTCCGGGGCGGCCTTCGCCGGCTGGTCGGGCGGAGGGATGGGCAGCCTGGTGCTGGCCGGGCTCTCCTACGCCACGGCCATCCTGGCCATCCTCTTCGCCCACGAGATGGGGCACTACCTGCTCGCCCGGGCCTGGCGGGTCGACACGACCCTGCCGTACTTCCTCCCCATCTACATCCCGGGATCGATGAACTTCGGGACCCTGGGCGCCCTCATCCGGCTGCGCTCCCCCATCCCGTCGCGCGACGCCGTGCTCGACATCGGCGCCGCCGGTCCGCTGGCCGGGGCGCTGGTGGCCGTGCCGCTCTACGCCTGGGGACTCGCCCATTCGAAGGTCCAGGCGGTGGGGGCGCTCGCCTCCTCGGGCACCGACTCGCTCTGGGGAATCCTCCAGGCCTGGATCCAGGGGGAGCCGCTCGCCGGCGGCGGGAGCGCCGTGGTCTTCGGCGACAGCCTGGTCACCGCGGGGGTGCAGTGGCTGGTCCTCGGGACGCTCCCGCCCGGACACGACGTGATCGTGCACCCGGTGGCGCTGGCGGCCTGGCTCGGCCTCTTCGTCACCACCCTGAACCTCATCCCGCTCGGGCAGCTCGACGGCGGGCACGTGACCTACGCCTGGCTGGGGGAGCGGCGCGCCCTGTGGCTCTCCCGCGGCGTGTCGGCGGCGCTGTTCCTGGCCGGGGTCTTCGTCTCCCTCAACTGGCTCGTCTGGTGGATCCTCACCCGGGTGGTCATCGGGCTTCGCCATCCACCGGCCGTGTACGATGCGCCCATCGGCCCCGGCCGTCGGGCCGTCGCCGTGCTGTCGCTCCTGCTCTTCGTCGCCACCTTCGTCCCCGTGCCCTTCCGCCTGTGACCGCCGATCCCGCCCATCGACGCCCGCCCGGCCGATCCCGGAGAGGAGGAGGCCTGGACCGCGCTGCGCGGGCGCTGGGACGATCCCCGGGCCCACCGGGAGTTCCTCCTCCGCTTCGGCGACCTCGAGGCCCTGGCGCGGGCGGGCGCCCGCTACCGGGCGGTGCTCCAGGCCAGGCCCGACGACGCCATGGCCGCCGCCGGCCGCGACGAGGTGCTGCGCAAGGCCACCGTCCTGGGGCTCGCCGCCGTGCCGCGCACCGTCCCGCCCGCGCCCGTGTCACCCTGGGTGAAGCGTGCCCTGGTCGCGACCCTGGTCGTGCTGGGGATGGGGATCGCCGCCTGGGCGGTGCTCGCGCTCCTCCGCTCCGGCGCGGTGCGTTGATGCCGGTCTCCGCCCCGAGCGCCCTGGAGGCCGTGCTCGCCCCCGGGGGGCGCCTGGAGGTGGCCCTGCCCGGCTACGAGCCCCGGCCCGACCAGCTGCGCATGGCCGCCGCGGTGGCCGACGCACTGGCCCGCCGCCGCTACCTCGTGGCCGAGGCCGGCACCGGGACCGGGAAGACCCTCGCCTACCTGCTCCCGGCCGTGCAGTCGGGGCGGAGGGTGGTCATCTCCACCGCCACCCGCACCCTCCAGGAGCAGATCTGGTTCCGCGACATCCCGCTGCTGCGGGATCGCTGCGGGGTCGAGATCTCCGCGGCCTACCTCAAGGGGCGGGCCAACTACTACTGCCTGGCGCGGGGCGAGGAGTTCGAGCGCCATCCCACCTTCCCCACCCGGGAGGAGGCGGCGCTCTGGCCGCGCATCCGGGAGTGGGCGCGCACCACCGAGACCGGCGACCGCGCCGAGATCGACCTGCCCGACTCCTACCTGGCCTGGAGGGACCTGTCCGCCACCGGCGAGACCTGCGTCGGGAAGGAGTGCGCTGCCTGGGAGGATTGCTTCGTGCAGCAGGCGCGTGCGCGGGCCGCCCAGTCCGACGTCGTGCTCGTGAACCACCACCTGTTCTTCGCGGACCTCGCCATGCGCACCTCGCGGGCCGGGGTCGAGGTGCTCCCGCCCTACGAGGCGGTGATCTTCGACGAGGCCCACGCCATCGAGGACGTGGCCACCGAGTACTTCGGGCTTCAAGTTTCCTCGTACCGGGTGGAGGAGCTGGCCCGGGACGCGCAGCGCGCCGTGGGCGATCGACCGGACCTCGCCTCCATGCTGAAGCGGACCACCGGCGAGCTCGCGAAGTCCGGGGAACGCTTCTTCGCCTCGGTGGCCCGCGCGATGGCGGCCGGCGCCGGCCGTTCCGAGCCGCCCCGGGGCGGCCGGCGATCCGAGGAGGAGACGCTGCGCGGCACGCTCCTCCCGGCCATGCTCGCGCCGCTGGCCGGCGAGCAGGACCGGCTCGATCACGCGCTCGAGGAGCTGCGGGGCGAGCTCGCCGACGCAGACGCGCCGGCGCTGGTACAGATCGCCCGGCGGGCCGCCGAGCTGCGGGTGGAGCTGGCCGCGGTCACCGCGATGAAGGAGCCGTCGCGGGTCTTCTTCGCCGAGGTCCGCGGCCGCGGGGTCTTCCTGCGCGCCGCGCCGATCGACGTCGCCGAGGAGCTCGCGACCCGCCTCTACCGGAACGTCGACACCGCGATCTTCACCAGCGCCACCCTGGCGACCCAGGGGCGCTTCGACTACTTCCGGCGGCAGGTCGGCCTGTACCCCGACCTGGACGTGGACGAGCGGGTCTTTCCCGGCCCGTTCGACTACGCCACCCAGGCCGCCCTGGTGGCGCCGGCGGGGCTTCCCGACCCGAACCAGCCCGGGTTCGTGGCCGCGGCGGCACGTACGGTGCGCGAGCTCGCCGAGATCACCGGCGGGCGCGCCTTCGTGCTCTGCACCTCGGTGCGCAACATGCTGGCCTTCCGGGAGGCCCTCTCCGACCTGCCCTGGCAGCTGCTCGTCCAGGGGGAGCGCCCCAAGCACCGGCTGCTGGAGTCGTTCCGGGAGCGCCCCTCGGTGCTCTTCGCGACCCAGAGCTTCTGGGAGGGCGTCGACGTCCCGGGCGCGGCCCTGTCGCTCGTGGTGATCGACCGGCTGCCCTTCGCCCCCCCCGGCGACCCGGTGGTGGCGGCCCGCGTGAAGGCGCTCGCCGAGGGCGGCCACGACGCCTTCTCGGAACTTCAGGTTCCGGCCGCGGCGCTGCAGCTCCGGCAGGGGTTCGGGCGCCTGGTCCGGTCCCGCGCCGACCGCGGGCTCGTCGCCGTCCTCGACCCGCGTCTCACCACCCGGGGCTACGGCCGCGCCTTCCTGGCCTCGCTTCCGCCCAGCCCCCTCCTGCGCTCGATCGACGAGGCGCGGCGCTGGTGGAACGGCCGCGAAGCGTGACGAACGCCCCGGAAAGGTCTCCGGTTGGTGGAACGGGCGGCGGGATTGCGCTAGCTTCGACCTGCGGGGGAGGGTGCGAGGTACCGAAAGGCCGATGGCCCAATTCAACGAGCAGAGCCGCGAACTCGCGGTGAAGGTCGTTTACTACGGTCCAGCCTTGTCCGGGAAGACCACCAATCTCCAGGCGCTCTACCAGAAGATGGACCCCAAGGTTCGCGGGCGCCTCATGACGCTCGACACCAAGGACGACCGCACCCTGTTCTTCGACATGATGCCGGTCTTCTTCAAGACCCCGGGCGGCGTGAAGGTGAAGATCAAGCTCTACACCGTGCCCGGCCAGGTGATGCACGAGTCGACCCGGCGCATCGTCCTGCAGGGGAGCGACGCGGTGGTCTTCGTCGCCGACAGCCGGAAGTCGGAGATCGCCCCCACCCTCGCCTACTGGAAGGACATGGTGCGCAACCTCGAGGCCAACGGGCTCGACCCGCGCGCCCTGCCCATCGTCATCCAGAAGAACAAGATGGACCTCGAGGGGATCCGCGAGGACGAGTTCTCCGACCTGGCGCGATCGCCCAAGGTGCCGGTGATCCCGGCCCAGGCCATCGCCGGCGAGGGCGTGCTCGAGACCCTCGACGCCCTGCTCACGCTCTGCTATCGCGACCTCGACCGCAGCCTCGGCCTGGCCAGGCGCTTCGCCCTCTCGGAGAAGGAGTTTCTCGGCTCGGTCCTGAGCCGCGTGGAATCCAGATGAAGGTCCAGCAGTCGGTACTCCTGCAGCCGACCCCGCTCGGCGATCTCCTCGACCTCCGGTCGTTCACGGAGGTGTGCCATTCGTTCGCCGAGCTCTACCGGATCGGCGTGAAGGTCTTCGACGAGGGCGGCAACAAGCTGGTGGACGTGAAGATCGGCAACGCCGACTTCTGCGGCTACCTCTGGCAGACGCCGGACGGGCGCAGCCAGTGCATGGCCACCGTGCAGCGGGTGAAGACCGACCCGCTGCCCGAGGAGCCGATCCCCAGCACGGTCCACTGCTTCGCCGGGTGCCGCTACGCGATCCAGCCGGTGCTCTACGAGGGGGACGTGATCGGCCGGATCGTCTTCGGGCCCTTCGTTCCCGACGACCTGGTCGCGCTCCCGGAGGCGCTCGTCCCGGCTCGCCCCCGGGTTCGACGAGAAGCTGGCCGCCTCCTACATGAACAAGATCCGGCGGGTGCCCCAGGCCACCGCCGAGAAGGTGCTCAAGCACTTCGCCGAGATCCTCGACGTCCTCGTCTTCACCGGGCACAAGAATCTATTGACCGCCCGGCTCCACATCGAGGCCGTCCAGGAGTCCTACCGGGAGGTCCAGGACAAGAACCGCCAGCTCGAGGGGGCCTACCAGGCGCTCCGCGAGCTCGACCGGCTCAAGTCGAACTTCCTCGCCACCATGAGCCACGAGCTGCGCACGCCGCTCACGAGCGTCATCGGCTACTCCGAGATGATGCTCGAGGGGCTGGGCGGGCCGCTCACCGCCGAGCAGCGGGAGTACCTCCAGATCATCATGGACAAGGGGGAGAGCCTGCTCGGGCTCATCACCTCCATCCTCGACATCTCCAAGATCGAGGCCGGGCGGGTGAAGCTGGTGGTCTCCGACGTCGACGTGAACGCGCTGATGCGCGACGCGGTCGCCACCGTGACGCCGCACGCCCGGAAGAAGGGGCTGCGGGTGGCCTGGCAGCCGACCAAGCTCCCCGCCGTGCAGTGCGACCGGGAGAAGATCCGCCAGGCCCTCATCAACCTGGCGTCGAACGCGGTCAAGTTCACCCCCTCGGGCGGCTCGGTCAGCGTCGAGGCGCGCACCGACGGCGACGACCGGGTGGCCATCCTGGTGACCGACACCGGCATCGGCATCGAGCCCCAGAACCTGGGGCGGGTGTTCGACGTCTTCTTCCAGGTGGACGGCTCGACCACCCGCGAGTTCGGCGGGGCCGGGCTCGGCCTCGCCATCGTGAAGAGCTACGTGGAGGCCCATGCCGGAACGGTGAAGGTCCTCTCCGCGCCGGGCGCCGGGGCCACCTTCGTGGTCTCGCTCCCGGTGGTGGCCTCGGGCCCGGCCGCGCTGGCGGTCCGGGCCTCCCCGACGGCCGCGGCGGGCTGAGGGAGCGCTCCGTGGCGCCGCGCCCCGGCGAGTTCGAGCTCATCGAGCGCTTCACCCGTGCGTTCACCCGGGGCGAAGGGGTCCGGGTCGGGATCGGGGACGACGCGGCGGTCCTGCGGCCGCCCCCGGGAGAGGATCTCGTGGCCACCGTCGACGCGGTGGTCGAGGGGGTCCACTTCACGCGCCGGTTCCTCCCGGAGGAGATCGGCTGGAAGGCGCTCGCCGTGAACCTGTCCGATCTCGCGGCCATGGGAGCGAGGCCGCTCTGGGCGCTCGTCGCCCTCGCCACCCCTCCCGGCGCCGACCCGGCCTGGCTGACGCGGATCGGACGGGGCATCGCCGCCTGCGCGCGGCGGCACGGGCTCTCGGTGGTGGGAGGCAACGTGACCGCGGCCCGCCAGCTGTCGCTCTCGGTGACGGTGCTGGGGTCGGTCGGCCGGGGCAGGGCGCTCCTCCGGTCGGGTGGCCGGCCCGGCGACCTGCTGGTGGTGAGCGGGACCCTCGGGGACGCGGCGCTGGGGATCCGGCCCCGGGCGGCGCCCCCCCTCCGGGCCCGCCAGCGGCGCCCCGTCCCGCGCCTCGCGCTCGGGCGCGGCGCCGTGGGAATCGCCCGCGCGGCCATCGACCTCTCCGACGGGCTGCTCCAGGATCTGGGACACCTGTGCGCGGACTCCGGCGTGGGCGCCCGGGTGGAGGTCGAGCGGCTCCCCCTCTCCGCGGCGTACCGGGCCGCCACCCGCCGGAGCGGGGAGCCCGCCGTTGCTGCCCTTTCCGGAGGCGAGGACTACGAGCTCCTGCTCGCGGTGCCCCCCGCCCGGCTCGAGGCCCTGCGGGGCGTGGCGCGCCGGAGCCGGACCCCGGTCACCGTCGTCGGCGTGCTCGAGGCCCGGGCGGGCATCCGGGTGGTCAAAGGTGGACGACTCCTCCGTCCGGGGCGCGCCGGGCACGATCACCTCCGCCCCGGGCGCATTCTTGGTCCGGAGCGCGGCCGGGCGTAGGATTCCCCCCGTGTCGAGAAGCATGCGCCAGGACCGTCCGTCGAGCCGCCCCACGGCCCACGGCCAGGACACTCCGCCGCACCTCGTGGCCCTTCGCGGCCGCTCGCCGGATCGCGACCTGCGCACCCCGTCCCAGCCGCCGGGGCGCAGCGTGTCCCTGCAGACCAAGCTCCTCGTCTCCTACGTGATCCTGGGCGCCTTCCTGCTCTTCGCCATCCCCGTGGTGCAGGACCAGCTCCTGCCCGGCCGGGTCCTCGTCGCCGATGCGGTGATCCTGGCGCTCACGCTGGTGGCCGGGTACGCGCTGTCCACCGCGGCGCTGCGGGTGAACCGGCTGGCGCGGCTCAAGTACTCGGCCGTCGAGATCAGCGGTGGCGATCTCTCCAAGGTGGTGGTCTCGGAGGAGCGCCGCGGATTCCACGACGAGGTGGACGGCCTCACCGAGTCGATCCGGACCATGCAGGAGAACCTGCGCGATCTCGTGTCGCGCATCCAGCGCACCGCGCAGTCGGTGGCCGAGAGCGCGAACGAATTGCAGACCTCCGCCGAGGAGGTCAACGCGTCCACCGACGAGGTGGCGAGCTCCATGGCCAAGATCGCCCAGGGCGCCGAGGAGCAGTCGGGGCTGGTGGAGCGGACCTCGAAGGTCATCGGCGACATCGCCGCCTCGATCGAGCGCACCGCCCGCAGCGCCGAGGAGGCGGCCAAGGCCAGCGCCGACACCTCGTCGGGCGCCACCCAGTCCGGAGAGGCGGCCCGGCTCGCGGCCGAGAAGGTGAAGAAGGTCTTCGCCCGCATCGAGGTGGCGAGCGAGCAGGTCTTCGCCTTCGGCGAGCGCACCCGCGAGATCACGCAGATCGTCGAGGTCATCACCAGCATCTCCCAGCAGACGAACCTGCTCGCGCTGAACGCCACCATCGAGGCCGCCCGGGCCGGCGAGTACGGGCGCGGCTTCGCGGTGGTCGCCGAGGAGGTGCGCAAGCTGGCCGAGAGCTCGGGGCGCTCCGCCGAGCAGATCTCCGCGGTGGCCGCCGACGTGTCGGCGCGCGCCTCCGGGGTGGTCCAGGCCATGCGGGCCTCGGTGGCCGAGCTGGGCGAGGGGCGCGAGGATCTGAACGCCATCATGCGCTCCCTCGACGGCATCGCGGTGGTGGCCGCGGCGGGAGCCGACAAGGTGCGGGTCATCTCCGAGGCGGCCCGCGACCAGCTGCAGGGATCGGCCGACATGGTCCGCGCCATGGACGACATCTCCGACGTGGCCACCGGGAACGCCACCGCCACCGAGCAGGTTCGCAAGGTGATCGTGGAGCAGACCGCCTCGGTCTCGCAGATGGCGAGCGCCGCGCAGGAACTCCTCAACCTGTCCCTCGAGCTGCAGAGCGTGGTCTCGCGCTTCCGGCTCGACCGGTAGACGCCCAGGTGGAGAGGGATCCCCGCCACGTGCTCTTCCGCGCCGGCGGCGAACGCTTCGCCCTTCCGCTCGCGTCGGTGAGCGTGGTGGTCCCGCCCGACCCTCCCTTCGCGCACGTGCCGCGCACCGTGCCGCCGGTTCTCGGCGCCATGGGGCTGCGGGGCCGGGTGGTGGCGGTGGTGGAGATGGCGCCGCTCCTGGGGCTCCCCGGCGGCAGGCTCCCCGCGGGGGCCGGCCAGGTGCTGGTGCTCGAGCAGGAGCGGCGCGCGCTCGGGTTCCTCGTCGACGGGGTGATCGGGGTCGAGCCGGTCGATCCTCCCGCCACCCCCGGAGACGGACTTCCGGTGAAGGGGCTCTCCTCGGTGCGCGGCGCCCCGGTCGCCATCCTCGATCCGGAGGCCCTGGCGGCGGCCGCGGCACGGCTCTTCCGGGGCCCGGGCGGAAAGGGGTAGCCCGCCCCCGGATGTGGTAGCGTTTGATCCACCTTCCTCGACGCTCCCCCCGCGGGAGCCGGGTCCGTTCATGCCGAAGAAAGTCCTCATCGTCGACGACGCGGTCTTCATGCGGAACATGATCCGCGACATCTTCGCGAGCGGCGGCTTCCAGGTGGTGGGGGAGGCCGCCAACGGGCTCGAGGCGGTGGAGAAGTTCCGGGACCTGCGCCCCGATCTCACCACCATGGACATCGTCATGCCGTTCAAGAGCGGCATCGAGGCCACCCGCGAGATCGTCAAGGTCGATCCCCGGGCGGTGGTGATCATGTGCAGCGCGCTGGGGCAGGAGGCGCTGGTGATGGAGGCCATCGAGGCCGGCGCCAGCGACTTCATCGTCAAGCCGTTCAAGGCCGAGGACGTGATCGCGGTGGTGAAGAAGGTCCTGGGCGAGGCCTGAGCGGTCGCGCGAGGCACCCACGGTGAACTGGGACCTCTCGAAATACCTGGCGCTCTTCGTCTCCGAGTCGCGCGACCACCTCGACGCGCTCTCCGCGGGGCTGGTGCGCCTGGAGAGCTCGGGGGGGGCCGGGGGG